>NZ_JBLYYF010000024.1:0-11612 GCF_048550555.1 Qipengyuania sp.
AAATGGAGCGGGCGAGGCGATTCGAACGCCCGACCCCAACCTTGGCAAGGTTGTGCTCTACCCCTGAGCTACGCCCGCTCACTGGCGCTACCGGAACCGTGTGGTCCCGGTGGGGAGGCGGCCAACTAGCAGCGAGTCCGGCATGCCGCAAGCCCAAAAAATAGGGAAATTTCGCTTCCCTTGTTCGCGCCCGCCTGCTCCTTCACATTTGTGCGAAAAGGCCCACATGGGGCGCAAGGAATTCCAGCAAGAAGGGTTTGGCAGTGGCGAGCATGGGTTTGAGCATCGACGAACAGAAAGCGGTCGACCGGTTCCGCACGGAGGTGGTCGAGCCGTCGATGACGAAGCTCGTGATCCTCGATTTCTACGCCGACTGGTGCGGCCCCTGCAAGGCGCTGGCGCCGATGCTCGAAAAGGTCGCGGCGGACTATGCAGACAAGGGCGTGGTGCTGAAGAAGATCGACGTCGATGCGGAGAAGTTCATCGCCGCGCAGTTCCAGGTCCAGTCGATCCCGACCGTCTATGCGCTGTTCCAAGGCCAGCCGGTGGCCGACCTGACCAATGCGCGCAGCGAATCGCAGCTGACACAGACGCTCGACCAGATCCTCGCCCAGCTGCCGATCGAGGGCGACGAGGGCGGTGCAGGCGGCCAGTCGCAGCAGGACGTCTCGCAATTCGTCGCGATGGCGGAGCAGGTGCTCTCCGAAGGCGATACCGAGCGCGCCGCCGGGATCTTCTCGCAGGTCGTCGAAATGGCGCCCGACAATGCCGCCGCCCAGGCCGGGCTGGTGCGCGCGCTGGTCCAGGCCGGCCATGTCGAACGTGCCGAGGCTGCGCTGGCAGCCGCCGAAACCAATCCCGCCATTGCCGCCGACCCGCAGATCGCCCAGGCGCGCAGCGCGCTCGAGCTGGCCGGAAGCAAGGTCGACGATGGCGAACTCGCCGCACTCAAGGAGAAAGCGGAAGGCGGCGACATGCAGGCCCGCTTCGATTACGCCGAAGCCGCCTTCGCCGCAGGTGAGCGCGACGCGGCGGCGGACGAGTTGCTGGCGATGTTCGAAACCGACCGCGAATGGAACGACGGCGCCGCCAAGACCCGCCTGCTGCAGATGTTCGAAGCGGTCGGGCTGGAAGATCCCTGGGTGGTCGCCACCCGCCGCCGCCTCTCGCGCCTGCTGTTCGGTTAGGGGGCTCCTTGGCCGACCGTTTTCCCATCTTCCCCCTGCCCGGCGCCATCCTGTTCCCGGGGCTGCAACTGCCGCTCCACATCTTCGAGCCACGCTATCGCGCGCTGGTCGGCCACGCACTGGCCAAGGATCGGCGGATCGGCATGATCCAGCCACAACGCTCGGCTGAGGGGGCTCCGCTCTACGCCATCGGCTGCGTCGGCCAGATCAGCGATGTCGAGGCGCTGGAAGACGGGCGCTACAATATCGTCCTCGACGGCGCGGCGCGCTTCCGCGTGCTGCGCGAGCTCGAGACCTCGACGCCCTTCCGCCAGGTCGAAGCCGAGCTGCTCGACGATCCGGAGGACGAAACGCTGTCGCATGTCGAGCGGGCGGGCTTCGAATTCGAGGCGCGACGGTTTGCCGACATGCAGGGTTATTCGGTCGATTGGGATTCGGTCGCCCGCCTCGACGACGAGACGCTGATCAACGGCGTCGCCCAGATCGCGCCCTTCGACCCCGCCTCGAAACAGGCGCTGCTCGAAGCGCAGGACCTGCGTACCCGCTGCGAAGTGATGATCCAGCTGATGCAGTTCTTCGCGCTGCGCGACGACGGCGACGAGATCGTTACGCTGCAATAGCTCCGGCGGCGAAGAAGCTGCCCTTCAGCCCGTCGATGACATATTGCGCAGCGAGCGCGGCCAGCAGGACGCCCAAGACGCGGGTGATCGCTGCCTCGACCTTGTCGCCGAACAGCCGCATGATCGGGCCCGCCGCGATCAGCGCCAGCATGGTAAGGATGAGCGCGGCCGCCAGCGCAGCGAGCACGGTCAGGTCCTGCTCAAGCCCGCGCGCCTCGTTCATCAGCAGCATGATTGCGGCGATCGCGCCGGGACCGGCAAGCATGGGGATGGCCATGGGGAAGACCGAGACGTCTTCGACCTCGGGCGTTGCCGCGACTTCCTCGGCACGCTTCTCGCGACGCTGGGTGCGCTTTTCGAACACCATTTCGAAGGCGATCCAGAACAGCATCAGCCCACCCGCGATGCGGAAGCTGTCGAGCTCTATATGAAGTGCGCCAAGCAGTTCCTCGCCGAAGAGGGCGAAAACCAGCAGGATGGCCGCCGCGATCATCGAGGCGCGGATGGCCATGTTGCGTCGCTGGGCGGCGGTCGCCCCCTTGGTCAGGCCGGCGTAGATCGGCGCGCAGCCGGGCGGGTCGATGACCACGAAGAGCGTAATGAAGGCCGAGATGAAGAGCTGGGTCAACGCGCTACTCCGTGGCCGGCGCGGCTACGTCGCCCGCCATGGCATCGACCATCTTGCCGTCCTTGTGGAGGAGCAGCTTCCAGTGGCGGGAGAAGTCGGGCGAGACGACGAAGGTCAGGAACAGGCTGCTGTCGGCGCTGACCTGATCGAAATAGGTGCCGCCGGTGACCGGACGCGAACGTTCGGCCTGCGCGCGCAACTCCGCCGCCATGTCCCCATCGGGGCAATCGGCGACATCGGTGCGAACGAATTCGGGCGCCTCCAGCGGCGTCTCGAGCCCATCGCCCTGGTCGAGCGTCCAGCGATATTCGCCGTCGCGCTGGCGCTGCCAGACGGTGGTGAAATAGCCGTTCGAGCCGTCGGCGCGCTGCCAGGCGCCGCGTGTGACCGCCAGCGATCCGTCGCAGCTCGACCACACGTGGTGCGGCTGCCATCTCACCGCCTGCGCGGGGTTGGCGCGGTCCTTGAGCCAGTCGCGCGCGGCGACCGGCTGCGGCACGAACATCACGCTGCCCTCGGCGGCGTAGTCGCGGAAGGCGGCCCATTGCCCGTCCTCCTGCGCCGCGCGGGCGAAGGCCAGTTCGGTGGCGACAACGCGCGAAGGGTTGGCGCTCGGTGTCAGCAGACGCGCATAGCGATCGCGCGGGCCCGGATTCGAGGCACAGGCAGCCAGACCGAGCGCGAGCAGGGCCACCGCCAGTCTCACAGCGCGCCCTCGGGCAGGTCGAGCCCCTCGTTGCGATGGGCGGCGACGAGCGTGTTGCGCAGCAGCACCGCGATGGTCATCGGGCCGACGCCTCCGGGAACCGGGGTGATCGCCCCGGCGACTTCGCTGGCGCCCGCGAAATCGACATCGCCGACCAGCCGGCCCTTTTCCGAACCCGGTTCGGGCGGAAGGCGGTTGATGCCGACGTCGATCACCGTCGCGCCGAGTTTCAGCCACTCGGCCTTGACCATCTCGGCGCGGCCAACCGCCGCCACGACGATATCGGCGCGCCGGACCACACCGGGCAGATCCTTGGTCCGGCTGTGCGCGATGGTGACGGTGGCATTGGCGCCCAGCAGCAGCTGCGCCATCGGTTTGCCGACGATGTTTGATCGCCCGATCACCACCGCCTCGAGACCCGAGAGGTCGCCGAGTCGGTCGGTCAGCAGCATCATGCAGCCCAGCGGCGTACAGGGCACGAAGCCTTCCTGGCCCACCGCGAGGCGCCCGGCACTGGTGACGTGGAAGCCGTCGACATCCTTGTCGGGGCTGATCGCCGCGATCACCGCCTGTTCGTCGAGATGCCCCGGCAGCGGCAGCTGGACCAGAATACCATCGACCGCTGGATCGGCGTTGAGCTGCGCGACCAGCGCGAGCAGGTCGGCTTCGGAGGTATCCGCGGACAGGCGGTGCTCGAAGCTTTCCATCCCCGCTTCCACGGTCGCCTTGTGCTTGCTGCGGACATAGACCTGGCTCGCCGGGTCATCGCCCACCAGCACGACCGCGAGGCCGGCCTTGCGCCCCGCCTTCTCCGCGAAGGTCGCCGCCCGCTCGCCGACCTTGCCGCGCAGTCTGGCGGCGAAGGCCTTCCCGTCGATCCGCTCTGCCGCCATCAGCCGTAGATCACATTGCCGAGGACGATCAGGATGATGTTGAGCAGGATGATCAGCACCAGCGGCGAAAAGTCGATCGCCCCCGTATTGGGCAGGACATTGCGGATCGGGCGCAGCACCGGCTCGAGGAAGCGGTTGATCGCCATGTAGAAGCTGGCGAGGAAATCGTTCGAGCGGTTCACCACGTTGAAGGCGAACAGCAGCCCGATGATGAACTGGATGATGATCAGCATCACCAGCACGTTGGTGAGCATGGAGATGATCTGGTAAACGGTGCTGAGCGCCTGCATCTGGTCGAGCGTTCCCTTGAAGCTTTTCCTGCCGCGCGTCCTACAATCGCAACAGGCCGCGCGCCACCCCCATCCGTCGGGTTACACCCCGCGGCTGACGAGCGTGCCCGCGCCGCGCGCGGTGAAGAATTCGAGCAGCATCGCATGAGGGACGCGCCCGTCGAGCACGACCGCCGCTTCGCAACCCGATTCGACCGCCTGGACGCAGGTTTCGAGCTTGGGGATCATCCCGCCCGAAATCGTCCCGTCGTCGCGCAGGCGCGCGATATCCGCGGGGGTCAGATCGGTGAGCAGCTGGCCCTGCTGGTCGAGCACGCCGGCGACATCGGTCAGCAGCAACAGCCGCGCCGCGCCCAGCGCGGCCGCGAGCGCGCCGGCCATGGTGTCGGCATTGATGTTGTAGGTATGCCCGTCCTCGCCCACCCCGATCGGCGCGACCACCGGGATCATCCCGGCGCCGGTCACCGTTTCGATGATGGTGGTGTCGACCTTGGCTGGCTCGCCGACGAAGCCGAGGTCGAGCGCCTTCTCGATCAGGCTGCCGGGGTCCTTCTGCGTGCGTTGCAGCTTGGTCGCGGTGACCAGCCCGCCATCCTTGCCCGAAATGCCGATCGCGCGGCCGCCGGCGCGGGCTATCGAACCGACGATCGCCTTGTTGATCGCGCCCGAGAGAACCATTTCGGCGACATCGGCGGTCTGCTTATCGGTCACGCGCAAGCCGTCGACGAAGCTGGTCTCGACGCCGAGCTTCTCGAGCATGGCGCCGATCTGCGGGCCGCCGCCATGGACCACCACCGGATTGATGCCGACCGCCTTGAGCAACACCACATCCTCGGCGAATTCGCGCGCGGCGCGCTCGTCGCCCATCGCGTTGCCGCCGTATTTCACCACGAAGCTCCTCCCCGCATAGCGCTGGAAATAGGGCAGCGCCTCGATCAGCGTTTCGGCCTTGGCGTGGATATCGGGTGTGGTGCTCATCGCCGGCGAAATAGCCGCGCCGGGCGCGCGAGGCAAAGGTTAAGCGGCGCGGCTCGCTGAACGCCGGCTAAACCTCCGATAAACGCCGCGTGAACGGCGGCAATTCGGCCATCGGAGGGCACATTCCGGCGCATTTGCGGGAGCCGGGCGCGCGTCTAGCCGTATTCCGGGTCTCGGTAACTGACAAAGGAGTCGCACACATGACCAGGTTTACCGCAATTGCCGCCGCCCTTCTCGCCACCGCCGGCGCCACGGGCGCCAGCGCGCAGCTCGCCGGTCCCGTCACGGGGACGGTCGATGCCGCCGCCCAGGCCCGCGTCAATCCGCAGCCCGCGCTGAATCAGGCGCAGACCGCCACCGACCGCGTGGGCACCACCGCGACCCGCGCCGCCGACCAGGCCAAGACCCGCGTCGAGACCGCCACCGCCACCGCGCAGGACAAGGTCGAGATCGCCGCAGAGCAGGCCCAGACCCGCGCCGACGAGGCGACCGACATCGAGACCGACGCCAAGACCCGTGGCAGGGGTTCGGTCAGCGCTCCGGGCGTCGACGCCTCGGTCGATGCCGGGGTCAAGGCCGAAGCCGACACCGATCCCGAAGGCTGATCCCGCCTTCGCGACAGGCCGCGGCGGGTGATCCCCTCCTAGCCCCGCCCAGCGGCCGCACCGGGGGCGGCGGGTCGATCCCGCCGCCCCTTTTCGTGTCTCACGCCCGCGCGTCGACCTCGCTTGCGAGGCTGGCGAAGTCGGCGTGTCCGGTGACCGGTGCGACGCGCTCGGCCCAGAGCGCGTCGATCTGCTCGGCGATCGCGGGCGGAACCTCGCGCGCATCGCTGCCATGGGCCCCGACCTTGCTCGATTCGAGATCGTGCAAGCCGAGCAGCTCCGCCATCGCCGCCTTGATCATCGCATCGTCGAACTTGTCCTTGTGGGCGTACATGAAGTCGCGCGCGGTCAGCGCCTCGACCTGACCGACGATGGCCTCGTCCACCGCTATCCCGAGGAAGTCCGCCATACGGCGGATCATCGCCCGCTTGCTCGTCACCGCCCAGCGATAGGTGGCGAGCAGCGTATCGGCCTCGTCGCGTCGCGCCCACCAGCTCAGCAGATGGGTGAAGTAGTCGCATCCGCCCGGCCCGCCAATCAGCCAGAGCGGGAGGAAGTCCTCCATCGACACCGAACCTGGCTCGAAGAGGTAGCCCGAGAAGAAGCAGTACAGCGAATGGTAGGTCTCGTGCGGGTCGCGCAGCGTGACGATGTAGCGCATGCCGGGCGCGAGCCGCTCGTATTCGCGATGCGACTTGAACCCGCGCGGTGTCTTCCCACGGCGTCATGCGGCTGATGTCGTCGAACGCCATGTCGGATTCGCCGGTCGCCGCGAGCATGCGCAGCTGGTGGAACATCTGCTGCGTCATGGTGGTGCCGCTCTTGGCCCAGGAGGCGATGAAGACATCGCCCGGCTGCGGAGCGTAGGGGCGGTAGCCCGGTCGCGGGACCGCCTGCATCGCGCCGAGGTTCATGCCCACTTCTTCGATGCTGCGCGCAAGGCGCCCCAGTCCCACGGTCATGCGCTGTCCTTCCCCCGCGGCGCGACCGCCCGCAGCTATGCCACGCGCGGCGCCCGTCGGGAAGCGCGGGTTTAGCCCGCCTCGTCTAGCGCCCAGGGATTGGCGGCATGCGCCTTCGCGGACGTCCGCGCCTGCGCCTCGGCCTGCTGCAGGTCGGTCTCCTCGGGCGCGGGGACGCTGCAATAAGCGGTCAGCAGGATCGCGCCCGCGAACCACAGCGCGCGCCAGCGGCTGGCGAAGACGGTGGTGAGGCGCGGCCCGAACATGGCCGCAGCCATAGCGCGCAAGGGTTAAGGAACCCTCCGCCCACCTCCTCCGCCGCGGGCGGCAGCGTGGCGCGGCGCGGCGTGCTCGCATGTGTGGCCTTCGGTGGACCGCGCGCCGCATTCTGCGAAACCGTGACTTTCACGCGTCCCCGCCCCCCAGGCCCGCCGCGCGGTCGAGCCGGGCGAGGTAGCGCCGGTGCGCCGCATGGTCGGGTTCGCGCCGGCTGAGGACGTATCGGCCCGCGCGCATCACGGTGCGCACCAGCCCGGCGCGGTAGCGATAGCCGACATCGAGATCCGTGGCCTTGTCCGATGCCAAGTCCACGGCGCGGTGTGGCTTTCCGAGCGCCGCGTCCCATGCCGCCACAAAGCCCGCCGCCCCCACGCGCCTGCGCAGGCGATAGGCGCTCTCGCGCCCCATCGACACGGCGCGCGCCGCCGCCGCGACCGAGCGCGTCTGCGCGAGCATGCCGATGAATCGCGCCTGCCGCTCGATCGTCCACCCGTCGCTGCGCGGGGACACGGGCACGGGATGGAAGCGCGGGATGCGCGGCGGCGGCGGGGCGGAGGAGCGAGCGGGCGGCGGATAGTGCTTCATCGGCAAGGGTGAAGCAGGTTTTGCGCGTGTAGGAAAATGGTGGGGAGGTTTGACTCGCCCACCCCCGGCCCCTCCCGCAAGCGGGAGGGGGGAAGATGGCGCCGAACTCGATCCATTTCGTCCCCCTGGAGCCGCAGGCGTTCCGAAGGAACAGCGGTTAGGGGTGGGCCACACTCCACCGATGCCCGACTGGAAGGCCCGCAACACGCGCCGGGCGCGAAGCCTGCGGAATGCCGCGGCCCCGGCCGAGCGGCGGCTGCGGGAATACCTTGCGCGCAGCCAGCTCGGCGCGAAGTTCAGCCGACAGATGCCGGTCGGCCCCTGGTACACCGACTTCCTCTGCCGCGAGCTCAGGCTGGTGGTCGACTCGATGGCTTCAGCCACGATGTCCGTCCCGAACGGGATGCGGCGCGCGACGCCGACCTCGGGGCGCGCGGGTACACGGTGCTGCACTTCACCAATGACGATGTGATGGAGGATGCCGAAGCGGTGGCGCGGGCGATCCGGCTGAAGGTCGAGGAATTGCGCCACTAGCTCCCTCCCGCTCATCCTGAGCTTGTCGAAGGAGGGAGGGAAGCGAGGCTGGCAGAGCGCCCCGCGCCCACCCCCAACCCCTCCCGCAAGCGGGAGGGGGGATTCCAGCACCGCTCAGCCCCCTCCCGCCTGCGGGAGGGGGTTACGAGACTTGGCGCACAGCGCCTAGTCGCAGTGGGGTGGGCCGGCGCCCCGCTGGCAGGTCTCCGGCACGCCGGGCGCGGTCCAGCGGATCGGCAGGTTCGGCGTCCTAGCCGAGGAGATACCAGCCGCCCGCGACCATCAGGACATTGGCGATGGCCGCGCCCCAGAGCTTTTCGCCGAAGCTGCGCTTGCGGGTCTTGTGGCGGAACACGGCCCTGCCCGCGAGCGCGCCCGGCAGTCCGCCCAGGACGACGAAGCCGGTCAGCGTATCCTCGCGAATGCGCCACCCGCCGCTCCGCGCCCGTGCCTTGTCCCAGCCGAAGGCGAGGAAGGCGAGCAGGTTGATGGCGATGAGCCAGGCCGCCGCGAACTGGGCGAACGGGATAGGGAGCAAGGCGCCGACTTCCTGCATGGTGGCGCAGGTTAGTGCCGAAGACATGAAGGAAGCGTTGGCGAGCTGGTGCCCCGCCCTCAGCCGAACTGTTCGATGCGGTCGAGGTAGCGGTTGTCTTCCGCTTCCTCGTCCCTGCCGTAGCGCTCGGTGGCGTCGTTGACCTGGTCGGTCGAGAGGCGTCCGACGCCCCACGACAGCATCACCGCCGCGACCACGATGATCAGTCCGGCCGCCAGCGCGCCGCCGATGGCGGTGGTGACCGGCTCGGGCGCGACGATCAGCGCGATGGCGAACAGCGCCGCCGCGATGACCATGCCGATGACGAAGTTGTTGAAACCCTCGTCGCCCAGAATGTCGCGCACCTCGGCGTCGAATTTCTGCTCGAGACGGCGCTTCTCGCGTTCGTGAAAAACGCGCATCCTTTCCAGCCGGGTGCTCATGGCCGCTCTCCCGCATCGTCCGCGGGACCGGCATAACGCTCCGTTTCCGCGGTCTCCCAGCGTTCGACATGCGCGCGCATGTCGGCCTTGAAACCCGCCAGCGTCGCCTTGAGGCGCAGCGCGCCGAAGATGGCGACCACGAAGCCCGCGATGGCGGCAAGGGCGAAATAGGCCGGGGGCAGCGCGCCGGTGGTCGAAAGAAGCAGCGCGAATGCGCCAAAGGCCAGCGCGGCAAAGCCCATGGTCGTGGTGCCCATGCGCCACTCTTCGGCCGCCACTTCGCTGGACATGGCCAGGATGACGTCGCCGTCGCGAAGTCGCCGTTCGTGTAATTCGAGAAGCAGATCTGCCTGCGTCACTGTCGCTCTCCCCATCCGGATCGCGACCCTGCCGATTTCATAGCACAGTTTGGCTTTGGGAGCTAAGTTGGCATTGGATTTGGCATTGAGGACCAGCGCTCGCTTTCAACGAAAGCCAATTCGATCCAGCCCAAATACTAATCGAGGTCGCTCATGCATTTAATGTAGCGCGCAGCGTCATCGTAATAATCATCTACTTCACGTGCGTAGCGCCTGAGACTCTCGTAATAGCTATCGACGTCATTCCGGTAGCGTTGCACATCCCATTCGCTGCAATTTCGAGCGGCTGCACAATAGGGTTTGTTCGGCTTGTGAAGAAATGCCGACGGAGCCATGGGTTGCGTGCAATATCCGAAAGCCGCTTGGGCGTCCGGTGGCGCGACGTGAGATCCTGCGAGAAAGGCTAAAGTCGCGATCAAGGCTATTTTCTCGTATTTCACAACCAATCCCCCGCTTAGATTTCGCTTGACTCCCTCCACTCAAATCGGCGGTAGGTCAAATATTCAAATGCGGACATCGAGAGCGACGAGAAGGTCATCGTCCACGCCGCTCAACCTTGATCTCAGTACAACTCACGGCACCTTGTCTCGACGATAAATGCGGACAATGTGTAGTGGCACGAAGAAAACTGGAGCGGCGGGCGGGTAGCTATGCGGCTCCGAGGGCGGTGGAAAGACAGTGATTGATTGGCGGGCAATCAGTGCCGTTGAAAGGCGGTTTCTGCAAACGCGCCCCTGATCTCAAATTCGTCAATTGCTTTACTGCTTAGATTGTGAAGCAATGAATATCGTTCGACGAGATCTCGAAACTTTTCTGCACCTTCACCATACGCGCAGTTCGCACCCAGCAGGATTAGTTCCGATTCAGATAGGGTGGCCCTTAGTATTTGGATGTAAAAATAGGCATCCTGAACCCCGGAGCGATCGATAAAGCGAACGAAGTGGTATAGAAACCTAAAGTAGTGGCCGAGGTCGTTCTGGTATTTGCTGAAGGTCTTCCCCCACGCGCTTCTCATACCAGTGGCGGTGTGATTGCGGAGGTAATAGACCATGGAACGGAACGCGTCTTGCCCTGTCCGCTGTGGGCCCGAGCCGTCGAGATCAATATTTGAGACATTTTGGCGGTGATGGTCTAGCAATTGGAAAAAGGTGCGTTCGAAAGCCAACCTTGCGTTTTGCTTGTCTGTCTCTCGATCGCGCTTCTTTGTGCGCTCAAGCTCTGTGCTTTGAGCACGATATGTCGCGATTGCGCTCAGCGCCGCGACAGAGGCCATACCTGCACTCAGAGGTCCAAAGGAATCTCCGAAAGCGCCGGTATTTGTGAAGTTCCAAGAGGTATTAAGTGGATTCCAGCCAAGTCCGCTGGCCACTACAAAGCCCGACCAGACTACGAAAATCCCGCAAAGAAATTGGAGCAACCTCCGGTCAATCGGTATCATCTACGACCTTCAATTGCGGCGCCCTGAAATTAGAATTTTGCAGCTCGTTCTTTTCGTCGAACCATGTGCAACCGACGTCTTCTCTATTTATCCACGCCACGGTCATGACAGGGCCACCAGATTTTAGCTGCACCAAATCACCAGAAACCATTTTCTCTTACTCCGCCGCCTGCGCTCCGCTTTCATCTCCGAACAGGCCCGGGCCGTCGTCGACGCTCGCCTCTTCCTCGTTCGCGGCCTTGGCCTTGTTGCGCTTGTCGAAGCTCGACCACACGGTGTTCCAGTCGCCCTTGGTCGCGCCCTTCGAATATTCGGTCGCGCGCGTTTCGAAGAAGTTGGCGTGCTCGACGCCGTTCAAGAGCGGGGCGAGCCAGGGCAGCGGGTGGTCCTCGACCATGTAGATCGGCTGGAGGCCGAGCTGGCCCAGCCGCCAGTCGGCGATGTAGCGGATGTACTTCTTGATTTCCTTCGCGGTCATGCCGCTGACCGGGCCCATTTCGAAGGCGAGGTCGATGAAATTGTCTTCCAGCCGCACCGACTTCTGGCAGATGTCGATGATGTCTTCCTTGA
>NZ_JBLYYF010000025.1:0-27291 GCF_048550555.1 Qipengyuania sp.
AAGCGGTGACCTTCGCCTGCAAGCTGGCGGTCGAATACCGCCAGACCTTCGGCCGCGACATCGTGATCGACATGTGGTGCTATCGCCGCTTCGGCCACAACGAGGGCGACGAGCCCAAGTTCACCCAGCCGCTGATGTATGACGAGATTCGCAAGCACCCCAAGGTGAGCGAGATCTACTCGGCGCGCCTCCAGGAAGAGGGTGTGATCGAGGCCGGCTATGCCGACGGGCTCTGCGCCGAATTCACCGACCTGCTCGAAAAGGAATTCGCGGCTGCGAAGGACTACAAGCCCGACCAGGCCGACTGGTTCGGCGGACGCTGGTCGGGCATGAACAAGCCCGCCGATCCCGAGACCGCGCGCCGCAATGTCGAAACCGCGATCGAGAAGAAGCTGTTCGACAGCCTCGGCCGCACGCTCACCGCCGTCCCCGACGATTTGACAATCCACAAGACGCTGGGCCGCGTGCTCAAGGCCAAGAGCGACATGTTCGACAGCGGCGAAGGCTTCGACTGGGCCACCGCCGAGGCGCTCGCTTTCGGCAGCCTCGTCACCGAAGGCTTCGGCGTACGCCTGTCGGGCCAGGATTCGGGCCGCGGCACCTTCAGCCAGCGCCACGCCGTATGGGTCGACCAGAAGGACGAGCACAAGTACATCCCGCTGACCACGTTGCCGCACGGCAAGTTCGAGGTCTACGACAGCCCGCTGTCCGAATATGGCGTGCTCGGCTTCGAATACGGCTTCGCCATGGCTGACCCGAAGACGCTGGTGCTGTGGGAAGCGCAGTTCGGCGACTTCGCCAACGGCGCGCAGATCATGATCGACCAGTTCATCGCCGCGGGCGAGGTCAAGTGGCTGCGCGCGAACGGGCTGGTGCTGCTGCTGCCGCACGGCTTCGAGGGCCAGGGTCCCGAGCACAGCTCGGCGCGTCTCGAACGCTTCCTGCAGCTGTCCGCCAACGACAACATGTGCGTGTGCAACATCACCACGCCGGCGAACTATTTCCACGTGTTGCGCCGCCAGATGCTGCGCAGCTTCCGCAAGCCGCTGGTCATCATGACCCCGAAGAGCCTGCTGCGCCACCCGCTGGCGAAGTCGGAGGCGAAGGAATTCATGGGCGATCATCACTTCATGCGGATCAAGTCCGACATGAAGGAAATCGCCGACGAGAAGGTGAAGCGCCTCGTGCTTTGCAGCGGCAAGGTCGCCTACGACCTGATGCAGCGCCGCGACGAAGCGGAGCTCGAGGATGTTTCGGTGGTCCGCATCGAACAGCTCTACCCCTTCCCCGGCGAACCGCTCGCGGCGCGCCTGAAGCGGATGACCAATCTCGAGCAGATCGTCTGGTGTCAGGAAGAGCCCAAGAACAACGGCGCCTGGTTCTTCGTCGATCGCGCGATCGAGGAAGCCGCCGAGGCAGCGGGCAAGACCGGCATGCGTCCCTGCTATGCGGGCCGCGAAGTCGCCGCCTCGCCCGCCACCGGCTATGCCAGCCGCCACCAGGTGCAGCAGGAGGCCCTCGTCAACATCGCGCTCGGGCTGAATGGCCACGCGCCGAACGTCCGCAGTGACTGCAAGTAATCCGGGAAAACGAAGTTATGACCACCGAAGTCAAGGTTCCCACGCTGGGTGAATCGGTCACCGAAGCGACCGTCGGCGAATTGCTCAAGAATGTCGGCGATGCCGTCGCCGTCGACGAGCCGATCATCAGCCTCGAGACCGACAAGGTCGCGGTCGAAGCGCCCTCGCCCGTCGCCGGCGTGATCAAGGAATTCAAGGTCGGCGTCGGCGACACGGTCGAGGTCGACGCGGTCATCGCGGTGATCGAGGAAGGCGCCGCTCCGGCGAAGTCCTCGGGCGAAGACGCGCCCAAGGCCGCCGCGCCCGACGCGGGCGTCGAGAAGGCTGCCCCCGCGCAGGCCAAGGAAGCGAGTGCTTCGGCCGACGCCTCGCAGACGCTGTCGCCCGCCGTGCGCCGCGCCGTGCTCGAACACGGCGTCGATCCTTCGACCATCAAGGGCACCGGCAAGGACGGGCGCCTGACCAAGGAAGACGTGATCGCCGCTGCCGAAGCGAAGAAGTCGGGTGGCGGGGCATCCGCACCCGCAGCATCCTCGGCCCCCGCCTCCGACGGCGGCGAACGCCGCGAGGAGCGCGTCAAGATGACGCGCATGCGCCAGACCATCGCCAAGCGGCTCAAGGGCGCGCAGGACAATGCCGCGCTGCTGACCACCTTCAACGACGTCGACATGTCGGCGGTGATCGAGGCACGCAACAAGTACAAGGACCTGTTCGCCAAGAAGCACGACATCCGGCTTGGTTTCATGGGCTTTTTCGCCAAGGCCGCGTGTCTCGCGCTGAAGGACGTGCCCGCGGTCAACGCCTATATCGAGGGCGACGAGATCGTCTATCACGACTATGTCGACATCTCGGTCGCCGTCTCGGCGCCCAACGGCCTCGTCGTCCCGGTCATCCGCGACGCGCAGGACAAGGGCTTCGCGCGGATCGAAAAGGACATCGCCGATTTCGGCAAGCGCGCCAAGGACGGCACGCTGACGATGGACGACATGAAGGGCGGCACCTTCACCATCTCCAACGGCGGCGTGTTCGGCTCGCTCATGTCGACCCCGATCATCAATCCGCCGCAGAGCGCCGTGCTCGGCCTCCACCGGATCGAGGACCGCCCGGTGGTGGTGAACGGCGAGATCGTCATCCGCCCGATGATGTATATCGCCCTCTCCTACGATCACCGCCTGATCGACGGCCGCGAGGCCGTGACCGCACTCAAGATCATCAAGGAAGCGATCGAGGATCCGACCCGGATGCTGATCGACCTTTGACTCCAACGTCGCACATGATCCTTCGACAGGCTCAGGATGAGCGGATGATGTGCGTTGACGCTTTGAACCCAGAACCGCTCGGCCCGAGCTTGTCGAAGGCCACGCGGAACGGAGGCCAAAATGGCTGAATACGACTACGACGTCCTCGTCATCGGCGCTGGCCCAGGTGGCTATGTTGCCGCGATCCGCGCAGCGCAGCTGGGGCTCAAGACCGCCTGCGCCGAAAGCCGCGAGACGCTGGGCGGGACCTGCCTCAACGTGGGCTGCATTCCCTCCAAGGCGATGCTGCACGCATCCGAGTATTTCGACGCGGCCAAGAACGGCGCGATGAAGGAACTCGGTATCGAGGTGACGCCGAAGCTCAACCTCGACCAGATGCACGCGCAGCGCCGCGATGCGGTGAAGGGCCTCACCGGCGGGATCGAGTTCCTGTTCAAGAAGAACAAGGTCGACTGGAAGAAGGGTCACGCCACCTTCCAGGACGCGCACACCGTCAAGGTCGGCGACGAGACGGTCACCGCCAAAAACGTGATCATCGCCACCGGATCATCGGTCACCCCGCTGCCCAATGTCGAGGTCGACAACGACAAGCAGGTGGTGGTCGATTCGACCGGTGCGCTCGAACTCGCTTCGGTCCCGAAGAAGATGGTTGTCATCGGCGGCGGCGTGATCGGGCTCGAACTGGGTTCGGTGTGGCGCCGTCTGGGCGCCGAAGTGATCGTGGTCGAATATCTCGACAAGCTGTTGCCCGGCATGGACGATGATGTCCGCAAGGAAGCGGCCAAGATCTTCAAGAAGCAGGGCATGGAACTGCGCCTGTCGACCAAGGTCACCGGTTGCACCGTCAAGGGCAAGAAGGCGACGCTGACGCTCGAACCCGCGGCGGGCGGCGACCAGGAAACGCTGGAAGCCGATTGCGTGCTGGTCTCGATCGGGCGGCGGCCGAATACCGACGGCCTCGGCCTTGAGAACATCGGGCTGGAGCTCAATAAGCGCGGCCAGATCGAAACCGACCACGATTTCCGCACCAAGGTCGCCACAGAGGTTGGGGGCGTGTGGGCGATCGGCGACGTCGTCCCCGGCCCGATGCTCGCGCACAAGGCCGAGGACGAAGGCATCGCCTGCGCCGAGAACATCGCCGGGCAGACCGGCATCGTGAACCACGATGTCATCCCCGGCGTGGTCTACACCTGGCCCGAATTCGCCGGTGTCGGCCTGACGCAGGAAGAGGCGATCGAGAAGCTGGGCGACAAGGCCAAGGTCAAGGTCGGCAAGTTCCCGATGATGGCCAACAGCCGCGCCAAGACCAATCACGAGCCCGACGGCTTCGTGAAGGTCATCGCCGATGCGGAAACCGACCGCGTGCTCGGCGTCTGGGCGATCGCCAGCGTCGCCGGCACGATGATCGCGCAGGCCGCGCAGGCGATGGAATTCGGCGCCACGAGCGAGGATATCGCCTATACCTGCCACGCCCATCCGACGCATTCCGAGGCGATCAAAGAAGCGGCGATGGCGGTCCAGGGCAAACCGATCCACATCTGACATGATGAAACCCACGGGCCCCATCACCGATTGCATGGCCCGATAGATGCGCGGGCGCGGGATTTCGATCCTGTCGCTCGCGCTTCCCGTTCTGGCGGGTATTGCCTACCTCGCGCTCGCCGGCGCACCCCGGGCCTATTTCGTCATCAACGGACTGGCCGCGCTTCTCGCGATCGCGGCGATCCTCGTCCTGCGCGGCATCGAGAGTGAAAGGGCAAGGCGCGTGCTCGTGGTCGCGCTCCTTGCCGTGCTGTTCGTTCCGCTCGCCAGCGGTCCCTCGCTTAACGGCGTGGCCCGGTGGCTGCCGCTCGGCGGCTTCATCCTCCATTCGGGCGCGCTGCTTTTTCCCGCGATCGCCGTGCTCGCGGCGCGCGACGAGGACTACGCCCCGCCGATCCTGCTCGCCGCGCTGCTCGCCGCCTCGCTCCAGCCCGACGCCGCGCTCGGTCTCGCGGTGATGCTCGCCGCGGTCGGGCTCTACGATGCGACGCGCGACTGGCGGCTCGTCCCCGTCGCGGGGATCGCCTTCTTCGCCAGCATGGTGGCGGGGCTCCGCGGCGAATTGCCCGCCCAGCCCTATGTCGAACGTATCCTGGTGCATCTCGCGATGGACATTCCGCTTGCCGCGCTTGCGCTCGCGCTTGCCCTCCTCGCGAGCTTCTTCCTGATGGCGCATGCCATCGCGGCACCGAAGCCCGTCCGCCATGCGCTGGCGGGCAGCCTGTTCGGTTTCTCGCTCGCCGCGCTGGTTTCCAATTACCCCAGCGTGCTCATCGGCTACGGAGCTGCGCCGATCCTAGGCTACGGCGTCGCCATCGGACTGGCGATGGGTGGCAATCGACCGGCGACCCGAGCCGGGAACCGTCGCGGTTGAACAGTCGCCCCGATGCTGTATTATAGAAATAATACACAGGGAGGATCCATGACCGTTTTCCGCCGGGCCGCGCTGGCCTTTTCACCGATGGCGCTGCTGTTCGCGGGCACCGCCGCGATCGCCCAGGACGCATCGCGGATGGACGAGGTCGTTTCCGCGTCGGCCGCCGAGAAGACATATATGGGTGCCGCGCTCGTCGCGATCGGCGACGACGTGCTGCTCGACAAGGCCTATGGCTCGGCCGATCTCGAATGGGGCATCGCCAACACCAGCGACACCAAGTTCCGCATCGGATCGGTCACCAAGCAGTTCACCGCCGCCTCGATCCTGCTGCTGCAGGAACGCGGCCAGCTCGATATCGATCGGCCGGTTCGCACCTACCTCGCCGACAGCCCGGCGAGCTGGAATGCGATCACCCTGCGGCACCTGCTCCAGCATACGTCGGGCATCCCCAACCTCACCGATTTCGACGATTTCGGCACCTGGAAATACCTGCCGACCACCCGCGCTGCGCTGATCGCGCGCTTCTCGGACAAGAAGCTCGACTTCGCCCCCGGCGAGAAATGGAGCTATTCGAATTCGGGTTACCTGCTGCTCTCGGCGATCATCGAGGAGGTGACCGGCAAGCCCTATGGCGATTTCGTCGAGGAGAACATCTTCGCGCCCTTGGGCATGACCGACACCGGCATGGATGTGACCAGCGCGATCATTCCGCGCCGTGCGGAAGGCTATGCGCCCTCCAAGGACGGCATCGTCAATGCCGACTATGTCGATATGGGCATCCCGCAAGGCGCCGGCGCGCTCTATTCGACGACGGGGGACCTGCTCAAATGGCAGCGCGGACTGTTCGGCGGAAAAATCCTCACGAAGGAGAGCCTCGCCGCCATGACGGCGCCGGGGGTCGATGCCATGCAGGCCTCCACCTACGCGCTCGGCCTGATCCGGACGGACAACGAAGAAGGCACGCTGATCTGGCACGGCGGAGGAATAGAAGGTTTCAATGCCTGGCTCGGCCACGATCCCGATCGCGCCATCAGCGTCGTAGTCCTGTCGAACCTCAATGGCGGCGCCGCAAATGCGCTTGGGCAATCGCTCGTCAAGCTCGCGCGCGGAGGTGACGTGAAGCTGACTGCAGAGCGCGCCGCGATCGACCTGCCGGCCGACAGGCTGGCCGAATACGCCGGCACCTATGCGGTATCGGACCAATTCAAGATCGCCTTCCGCGTCGAAGACGGGGCGTTGTTGGCCCAGGCTACCGGGCAGGACGCGTTTCGCGTCTTTGCCGAAGGCGAGGACCGGTTCTTCCTGAAGGTCGTGGATGCGCAGATCGTCTTCAACCGCGACTCGTCGGGCGCGATCGAATCGCTCACGCTCAACCAGAACGGCAACGAAACGCGCGCCCTTCGCGAATAGGCGGAAAGGGCGGAGACAATCTCCGCCCCCCGCCCGTCGTCAGACCTCGTCGGGATAGACCGGCTGGATGTCGACCGGGATGTCTTCCATCGCCGCGAAGCGCCCGCGCGCCCAGTCGTCGAGCTTGGCGTAGCGGACGAAAAAGGCCTTGGTGCCATCGTAATCGCCATTGGTTTGCAGCATCAGCTGGTCGTGCAGCAGGTCCTTGAGGCCGCCTTCCATCTTCGCGTAGTCGACGACATAGCGATTGGCCGAAGCGTCCCAGGTGAAGGCGCCCTTCTCCTTGAGGTAGCCGTATTGCAGCGCCGCGCCCTTGCCGTGCGCTTCGTCGATACCGAAGCGCATCGCGCGGAAGATCCCCGCGAAATAGGTCGCGTAGAGCTGCTGCTTCTCGGCCGCGGGGATCTCGCCCTTCTCCATCATGTAGAGGATATTCCACACGCCCATGACGTCGGCCTTGCTCTCCTCGAGCGCCGAATACTGCTCCTTGAGCTCCTCATTGACCGTCGTCTCGCGGCCGTCGACGGTGATCGTGCCCGGCCCGAGGCTGTGCGACAGCTCGTGGAACAGCGTCTCGAGTTCCATATACTTCTTCGCCACCAGCGCCGCCTGCTCCTGCTTGAGGACGACGTCGCCGATGGGATCGAGGATGCGCTCGTATTTCGCGCCCAGCACATTGGCGAGGATGACCTTCTTCGCGCCCTTGGCCTCGCGCACGCGCTCGTCGTTGGGCAGGTTGAAGGCGATGGTCTGCACGCCGGGGACATTGTCGCCGCCGCCGTGGATCTGATCGGCCACCGCGATCGGGCTTTCGAAGCCGCGCTGGAAGTTCTTGTAGCGGTCCTCGATCGGAAGGTTGCCCTCCATGTCGCGCAGGTAGTGCTTGTATTTCGCCAGCGCCGCGCTCTCTTCCGGATTGCGCAGGGTGACGAAGCTTTCGAAGGCGGTCTTCGTGCCGTAGAGCCGGTCGGTATAGACCTCGTAGGGGCCGATCGCGACCTCGATGGGCGTGTCGGCGAGGTCCATCCACGCCATCTCGCTCTCGTAATAGTCGTCGGTCAGGAAGCTCGCCGCGCGCAGCGAGAGGAACTTCCTGAGGCTGGGGTTGCTCGTGCGCTGCGCCGCCTGTTCGAGCAGCCGCGCGGCGGGCACGAGGAACTCGCGATATTCGACCGAATAGGGCACCGCTACCAGCCGGTCGCCCTCGCGCTTGACCACCGTGTAGGGGCTCAGCAGCGCGCCCTTCTGGTCGGGATGCGCCGCGAGATAGGCGTCGAATTCCTCGCGCGTCAGGTCGGTGGGATAGAAGCCCGCCCCCTCGGGCAACGGGTCGCTCCCCCAGAAGGGGTGGAATTCCTCGAGGTCGTCCCACGCGCCGTAATAGCGGTCGAACATTGTCAGCAGCAGGTCGCGGTCGCCGCGGCGGCTGCGTTCGATCGCGCTGCGGATCTGCGGATTGGCGGCGAAGCGCTGACGCAGGTAGATTTCGTCCATATAGCCGCTGGCCTGGATCAGCAGGTTGACGACATCGCGCTCCTCCTCGCTGAGATAGGAAGTGTCGGGCGCCATCTCGATCCGGGCCAGCTTGGCGTATTGCGCCGCCAGATCGTAACTGTCCTGCGCCGGCGGCGGGGCCTCGGTCGAGGCGATATCGGTCTCGCTGGCGATCGGGGCACAGGCGGTGCTGACGAGCAAAAGGGGCAGGATGGCGCGGCGCATGAAGGGTCCTCCGAAAATTCTCTTATCGTGCTGGTGAAACGCCATGCGGCGGTGATGTGTCCCGCGCAAGTGCGCGATTGACCGCGGCGCGGGCATGGCCGACATTGCCACCAAGGGGGAACACGCATGGCCTATCCGAGACTGACCGACAAACCCGGTGCCATCGAGACCGCGGCGCAGATCGCAAGCGGCGAAATCTCGCCGATCGAGGCGGTCGAGGCGGCGATGGCGCGGATCGAGCACCTCGACGCGCACATCAACGCGGTTGTCGTGACCGATTTCGACCGCGCACTGGAGACCGCACACGCCATGACCGAGCGCGGCCCCCAGGGCGACCAGCCGCTGTTCGGCGTGCCGATGACGGTCAAGGAAAGCTTCAACGTCGCGGGCCTGCCGACAACCTTCGGGCACGAGCGGTTTGCCGACAATATCGCCGAGAAAGACGCAGACGTCGTGCAGAAGCTCAAGGCGGCAGGGGCGATCATCCTGGGGAAGACCAATGTTCCGCCCGATCTCGCCGATCTGCAGAGCAACAATCCGCTCTATGGCAGGACCAACAATCCGCACGATCACACCCGCGTCGCCGGCGGCTCTTCCGGCGGTAGCGCGGCGGCCGTCGCAAGCGGCATGGTCCCGTGCGAATACGGCAGCGACATCGGCAGTTCGATCCGCAACCCGGCGCATTTCAACGGGATCTTCGGCCACAAGACCAGCTTCGGCCTCGTCAGCCGGCGCGGACACACCCATCCGATGGCCGGAGGCCGCGACGTCCATGACGGGCCGCTCTCGGTGGTCGGCCCCCTCGCGCGCTCCGCCGCCGACCTGCGCCTGCTGCTCGAAGTCACCTCCACACACAAGATGACGTCCCGCGACAAGCCGATCGAGCAATGCCGCTTCCTCGCGCTGCTCGACCATCCGCTGAGCGAGGTCGACGCTGCCGTGCGCAATCCCATCGAGGCCGCGCTAGAGGCGATTGCGGCGTCGGGGGCGACGGTCGATCGCGGCAGCGAGCTGGTGCCCGACCTGATCCAACAGCAGGAGGATTATCTCCGCCTGCTCAATGTCGCGATGGCGCGCGGACGCCCGGCCCCCGACGGCACGGCGATGGCGCTGGCCGACTATTACCTGCTGCTCGACCGGCAGGCGCGCTGCGAATATGCCTGGCAGGCGCTGTTCGAAACCTACGACTTCGTGCTCGCCCCGCCGCTGCCGTTCCTCGCCTTCGAACACGACGCGACGCCCATCGGCGAGCGTCGGATCACGATCAACGGCAAGGACAGCGCCTTCGCCGACGGCCTCGCCTGGGCGGGCCTGGCGACCTATCCGAACCTTCCATCCACCGTCGTTCCTGTGGGCGAAACCGACGGCCTGCCTTGCGGGATGCAGGTCATATCGCGCAGGTGGGCGGACCTCGATTGCATTGCCGCGGCGGAGGCGATCGGGCTCATTCTGCACGGATAGAGGTTCGCAAGGTAAAATGGCCCAGCAGCGCACGATGGGACGCTTCGCGAAGTGGCATATCTGGCTGGGCTGGCTGGTCGGCTTTCCGGTGCTGATGTGGACAGTCACCGGTCTCGTCATGGTCGCCAAGCCGATCGAGGAGGTGCGCGGCAACCACCTGCGCATTGAGGTGCCCGAGCGCGCCCTGCCCGCCGATACCCAGATTGCGGTTTCGCTGCCTTCCGAAAGCACCAGGCCCGTCCGATCGGTCACCACGCAGGTCGAACGCGGCGAGACGGTGACGCGCATCGCCTATATGGACGGTACCAACGCCCGCTTCCGGCCCGATGGCAGCGCCATGGGGCCGCTTTCCGAAGTCGAAGCGCGCCTGATCGTCGCCGAGGGCATCAACGGTGGCGACAAGGTCGTCAGCAGCACACGCTTCGACGCCGACGCCGTCCCGTTCGATTTCCGCCGTGCCATGCCCGTCTGGCAGGTGGCACTGGAAGACGGAACCCACGTCTATGTCGGGGCCGACACCGGCCGGATCGAAGCGGTGCGCACGCGCTGGTGGCGGGTCTTCGATTTCGTCTGGGGCCTGCACATCATGGATCTGCAGACGCGTGAGGACACGCATCACCCGATCCTCATCGTCTTCGCCCTGCTGTCGGTCATCGGCGCGCTGCTCGGCTGCGTTCTCATGTTCCGCCGCCGCAAGGCGCGCGTGGTACCGAAGTGAACGCCGAAGTCTTCACCCCCGTGCTCGACTGGCTCGACCTCGCCGGCGTGGCGATATTCGCGCTGACCGGCGCGTTGGTCGCGGCCAAGGAGCGCCAGACCTTCGTCACGCTCGCCTTCTTCGCGCTGATGACCGGTGTCGGAGGGGGTACCGTGCGCGACCTGTTGATCGGCGCCCCGGTATTCTGGATTCACGACGCCTGGGTGGCGGCGATCTGCCTCGCCATGGCCCTGTTCGCCTGGTTCACTCCGACCCGCTGGTGGGAGGGACGGCGGTTCCTCTCGATCGCCGACGGCCTCGGCCTCGCAGCCTATGCCGTGCTCGGTTCGGCCAAGGCGCTCGAATACGGGCTCCCGCCGACCCCGGCCATGCTGATGGGGGTGATCACCGGATGCGTGGGCGGGATCATCCGCGACGTCATCGCCGGGCGCCCCTCGATCCTCATGCGGCCCGAGCTCTACGTCACCGCGGCAGCGCTTTCGGCGAGCGTCACCGTGCTGGGCGACCTCGCCGGGCTCCAGCGCGAATGGGCGTGGCTGGCCGCGACGGGCGCAGGGTTCGGCCTGCGCCTCGCCGCGATCAAATGGAACCTGGCGCTACCGGCCTACGAGCGGGACTAGATCGAGCGGCCCTGGTAGCCGGTGCCGACTTCGAGATCGGCGTCGACCTCTCCCTCGTCCTCGCCGGGGAGCGGCCCACCGGGATAGTCTGGCTGCGCACCATCGGCGCGGGCGCGGGCGGCCGCATAATAGTCATCGTCGTACTGACGGTCCTGATCGGCGCCATAGCCGGCATCGGCACCCGAATAGCCGCTCGTGCCCTGCCCGTAATCCAGTGCCTCGATACGACCGTCTTCGCCGATCGAACAGGTGAAGCCCTGCCCGTCGTAGAGCGAACCGCTGACGCTCCAACCGTCGGCATTGCGGTTGACCGCATCGACCGTTTCGACCCGTGCATTGCGCTCGATCTCGTCGACGCACATCGAGACGGCGCGGTCGATCCCGCGGCCTTCGTCATAGCGACCGTCGTCATGGCGATAGTCGCCCCGGCGCGGTTCGGGATAGCGTGCATCGCCGGGGTAACGGTCGCGCGTCCCCTTGGCCGCGCTTGCCACGGCGGCAATCCCGCCGAGAATGAGAACCCCGGCGAGAACGTCGCCGGCACTCACGCCACGGTGGCGGCGGTAACGATAATAGCGGTGATCGTATGCGACATCGTCGCCCGGCGCCCAGGCGACGGCGACGCGCGCTGCGGTCGGTGCGGCAGGGCGCGGCAGTTCGGCAGCCTGCGCCGGAACGGCGATGAGCGAGACGAGCGCCAGCAGTGCCGGCGCGGTGGAAAGCTGCTTGATGGACGGCATGGTCCGGTACCCCTCTGAGCGAGCCTCCACCAAGGCCCGCAATTGTCGATTGCATGAAAATAGGCGGTCCAGGCTAAATGATAGCTGAACCGCCCATTCTACTCCTTGCGGAAGCGATCAACGCAGGCCGCGGATCCCGTGGAAATCGAGATCGGTCACCCGGCCACGCTGGATATCGCAGGTGAAGCTGCCGCTGTCGCGGTCGTTCCAGCGCTGGTAGCGATTGTCGCGGTCACGATAGCCGTTGCGGTCGTAACGTCCGCCGCGATAGTTGCCATCGACGACCATCCGGCCCTTGACCCGCCAGCCGTAGCGCTTGTCGTCGACATCGCGGATGTCGGTCACCTGAGCGTAGCGATAGCCATAGCGGCGCGCGTCGTTCCGGGCGGCGTTGATGCACTGCTGCACGGCGGCGCGCGGGTTGCCGCGATAGGCATAGGCGTTGCGACGATAGTCGTTGCCGTTGCGATAGTAGCGGCCATCGCGATAGTAGCGGCCGTCGCGGTCATAGTCGCGATCGTTGCCCGCCGCGCTGGCGATGGCGGCGATGCCGCCGATGATTACTGCGCCGGCGATCACGTCGCCGACCGAAATTCCGTCGTCGTGGCGGTCGCGGGCCTGGGCGGGAGTGGCGCCTGCCAGCGCCATTGCGCCGACGGCTGCCGTTGCGATCCCACCCTTCGCGAACGTCTTGGTCAAAAGTTTCATCTCGAGGTCCTCCTCATCGGGGCCGCGGCGGGACTGCCCCGGCTCTGGATAGGGTTCTAGAGGAGTCGCACTGAGATGACGCTGAACCCCGCTTACAGCAGTTGTTCAGTTAAATGACCACTTTTCTGAATGTCTATTTTCCCAACGATTCAAGCACATCGCGTGTGAATGCGGCGATGTCGAAGCGTGAACCGGTTGGATCCTCGCCCCGGCGCACGATCACCACGTTCAGGCTGGGCACGATGACGATGAACTGCCCGCGATTGCCCATGGCGGCGAAAGTGTCGGCAGGGACACCATCCGATTTGTTGAGCAGCCAGAAGCCTGCGCCATAGCCGAAGGGGCCGTCGGGCTGCGGCCCCGAAGGGGTCGCGACATAGTCCACCCAATTCTCGGGCAGGATGCGCGTGCCGTCGGGCAGGACGCCGTCGTCGAGATAGAGCTGGCCGAGCTTCGCCAGGTCGCGCGCGGTCGACCAGACCTGGCTCGACAGGATGTAATCGCCGCGCCAGTCGGTCTCGGCGACGGTGTCGCGCATTCCGAGCTGGGCGAACAATTCGGCGGGCGGGTGATCCTCCAGCGAGGCCCCGATCGCCTTCACCGCCGCGAGCGTATCGTTGTTGGCATAGCGGTAGACCGTGCCCGGCTGGTTCACGAGCGGCCAGTGCAGCGCCGTCTCCGCGACCGTCGAACCGCCGAAATAGAGCGGGTCGGTGCGGTTGCCCGGGGTGTCGGAATAGCGGCCCGACGCCATGCGCAGGAGGTTGTCGATGGTGATCTCGTCGCGCGGGTCCGGCAAAGCCCCCCCGCCGAGACCTGCGGATGTCGCCACATCAGCGTCGCCGCGCTGTACGGCAGCGCCTACCAAGGTAGCTGCGATGCTCTTCGCAACCGACCACGTTCGCTGGGGAACGCCTTCCCACTCTGCTGGATACCGTTCCCACGTCTCGCCGTCGCGCCTTACCAAGACAACTGTCGTACGGGTTCCTGGTCCATAGCTGTCTGCAAATGCATCCGTGAAAACAGCACCCAAAGGTGAGACATGCGCGACCGGCGATTTCCCCTGGGAATCGATGACCACCGCGAAGGACTTCCGGCCAGCGTCGTCATCGCCACCTGATTTCGCCGCGGCAGCAGCCTCTTCCGCTACTGCGGCCGCAGCGGAGTAGGATATCGGACGAAGCGAACATCCCTTATTCGGGTCGTGCACAGCATAGCGCACCGAACCGGCATTGTCGAAGGTGACAGAAACATAGGAAACAGGGCCATCAGGCGAACGCTCGATGGCGTAAGGCAATTCCCCTACGATCTCGTCAAGCGGCGCCTGGATGCCACTCAACTCCCACCGCATGACACTTTCCGGCGTTCTCGTTGCTCCAATCCGTTCGGCATTGGCGATCGCGCTGCACAGGAACAGCGCCTTGTAGCCTGCCGCAAGGGCGCGGTCGTAGCGGTCGTCGAGCTGGTCCTGCGTGGTGGACTGGGCGGCAAGGGGGGCGGCGGCGAGCAGCGCGACGGCTGCGAAGGCATGTCTGATCATGCGCGCCTTGTGGCATGCCGCGCGCCCAGCGCAAAACAAAAGGGCCGGAAGGTTTCCCTCCCGGCCCCGCTTGTTTCCATCGAGAGGCTCAGGCGTCTTCGAATTCTTCCTCGGTCATCACCGGACCCGAATCCTGGCCCTTGGCATCGACGTCGCGGTCGACGAATTCGATGATCGCCATCTGGGCGGCGTCGCTGCCCCGGTAGCCGGCCTTGATGATGCGGGTGTAGCCGCCTTCACGGTCCGAATAACGCTCGGCAAGGATGTCGAACAGCTTCTTGAGCTGCGTTTCGTCCTGCAGGCGGCTCTGCGCGAGGCGACGGTTCGACAGGCCGCCGCGCTTTGCCAGCGTGATCAGCTTTTCGATGTACGGGCGCATTTCCTTCGCCTTGGGCAGCGTGGTCATGATCTGCTCGTGCTTGATCAGCGCGGCAGCCATGTTGCGGAACATCGCGTTGCGGTGGCCCGTCTTGCGCTGCAGCTTGCGGCCGGAAATCTTGTGACGCATTTCAACTTGTCCTTCGTTCGTAAGGGGCCCGTTCCAGGTAGCCCGGTACGGGCCGGAATAAGGGGTCCGGCCCAATCCCCATGCGAGGTCTTAACCCAGCAGCTCCTGTTCGAGCTTCTTGGCCATTTCCTCGATGTTCTCGGGCGGCCAGCCGGGGATGTCCATGCCGAGGCGCAGGCCCATCGAGGAAAGGACTTCCTTGATCTCGTTGAGCGACTTGCGGCCGAAGTTCGGCGTGCGGAGCATCTCGGCCTCGGTCTTCTGGACCAGGTCGCCGATGTAGATGATGTTGTCGTTCTTGAGGCAGTTCGCCGAACGCACCGACAGCTCAAGCTCGTCGACCTTCTTGAGGAGGTAGCGGTTGAGCTGGTTGGTGTCGCTTTCCTGCGGTTCCGCGGCCTGGCCGATCATGGCCGAGGTGGGCTGCGGGATGCCGTCTTCGAAGTGGACGAACAGCGTCAGCTGGTCCTGGAGGATGCGCGCGGCATAGGCCACGGCGTCTTCCGGGGTGACGGTGCCGTCGGTTTCGACGGTCAGCGAGAGCTTGTCGTAGTCGAGTTCCTGCCCGACGCGGGCGTTCTCGACCTTGTAGCTCACCTGGCGAACCGGCGAATACAGGCTGTCGACGGGGATGAGGCCGATCGGCGCATCGGCCGGACGGTTCATCACGGCCGGGCGATAGCCCTTACCGGTGTCGGCGGTGAGCTCCATGTTGAGCGTCGCGCCTTCGTCGAGGTGGCAGATCACGAGATCCTTGTTCATCACCTCGATGTCGCCCGAAACGGCGATGTCGCCGGCCTTCACTTCGGCCGGACCGGTGGCGGAAAGCTGCAGGCGCTTCATGCCCTCGCCTTCCATCTTGAGCGCGATCTGCTTCACGTTGAGAACGATGTCGGTCACGTCCTCGCGCACGCCGGCGAGCGAGCTGAATTCGTGGAGCACGTTCTCGATCTTGATCGAGGTAATCGCGGCGCCCTGGAGCGAGCTGAGCAGCACTCGACGCAGCGCGTTGCCGAGCGTCAGGCCGAAGCCACGTTCGAGCGGTTCGGCCACGAAGGTCGCCTTGCGCGCCTTGTCGCCGGAATCCTTGATATCAAGGATATTGGGTTTCTTGAGTTCCTGCCAGTTCTTGATGTTGACGGACATGAAAATCCCCTGGTTCGGATGCGGGCAGGACCGGAGCTCTTCGACGAGAGCGTCCGGTCCGTGAGGAGTGTCGGCGGCCCGCTAGCGAGCCGCCAGGCAGGTACGGATCAGACGCGGCGACGTTTGGAAGGACGGACCCCGTTGTGCGGGATCGGCGTCACGTCGCGGATCGAGGTGATGGTGAAGCCCACCGCCGCCAGACCGCGCAGCGCGCTCTCGCGACCCGAGCCCGGGCCCTTCACTTCGACTTCGAGGGTGCGCACGCCGTGTTCGGCGGCCTTGCGGCCCGCGTCGTCGGCGGCGACCTGTGCGGCATAGGGAGTCGACTTGCGGCTGCCCTTGAAGCCCATCATGCCGGCGCTGGACCAGCTGATCGCATTGCCCTGCGCGTCGGTGATGGTGATCATGGTATTGTTGAAGCTGGCGTTGATGTGCGCAACGCCAGAAGAAATGTTCTTCTTGTCCTTGCGCCGGATACGGCCGGGTTCGCGTGCCATGGTGTAGTTTCCTCTATATTCTCAAGAAGGGAAAAGCGTTCGGTCGAAACCGAAGCTTACTTCTTCTTGCCGGCGATCGGCTTGGCCTTGCCCTTGCGGGTACGGGCGTTGGTGTGAGTGCGCTGGCCACGTACGGGCAGACCGGCACGGTGACGCAGGCCGCGATACGAGCGCAGATCCATCAGGCGCTTGATGTTCATCGCGGTTTCGCGGCGAAGGTCGCCTTCCACGGTGAAATCGGAGTCGATCGTTTCACGGACGCGCAGCAGCTCTTCGTCGGTGAGCTCCTGGACGCGGGTCTTGTGATCGATGCCGAGCTTGTCGGCGATCTCGACGGCCTTGGTCCGACCGATTCCGTGAATATAGGTGAGCGCGATGATCACGCGCTTGTTGGTGGGGATGTTTACCCCGGCAATACGAGCCACTTAAATCTCCATGCTCCACAGGGGCCGAACAGTCGGGATCCCCTATCTCATCGCTCAATTCACCGGCACTGGCGGGACTTGCCTAACGCAAAAAGCCCGGATGGCGCACATAGGCTGCCGCCTGCCGGACTCACCGCAATGTCGAATGAACCGCGCGCTTAGGCGGATTCGCGGGACGCGTCAACCGTCCAGCGCACGCAAAACGACGGAGCCGCCGTAGCGGCGACCGCCAGTCGCTGGTCATCTTGTAGCGCAGAGCGTCGGAAACGTCAAAGCCCTCACATGACTCCGAAGGCGAGCATGGCATCGGCGACCTTCTTGAAGCCCGCGATATTGGCCCCTCGCACGTAGTCGACATGGCCGCCCTTCTCGCCATATTCGACGCACTTCTCGTGGATGCCCTCCATCAACTCGGTCAGCATCTGGCCGAGCCGTTCGTGGTTCCAGCTGATCCGCTCGGAATTCTGGCTCATCTCAAGGCCCGAGACCGCCACCCCTCCGGCATTGGCGGCCTTGCCCGGGCCGTACAGGATCCCGGCATCGTGGAAGACCTTCACGCCATCGAGCGTGGTCGGCATGTTGGCACCTTCGGCCACCGCCGTGCAGCCGTTGCCGACCAGCTCGCGCGCCTCGGCTTCGTTGAGCTCGTTCTGCGTCGCACAGGGCAGCGCCACGTCGCAGGGCACGTTCCACGGGCGCTTGCCTTCGTGAAAGCTGGCACCGGCGAAATGGTCGGCATATTCGCTGATCCGCCCGCGCCGTTCGTTCTTGAGCGCCTTGACCCAGTCGATCTTCTCCTGGTCGATGCAGTCGGGATCGTGGATGAAGCCACCGCTGTCGGACAGTGTCACCACCTTGCCGCCGAGCTGGACGATCTTCTCCGCCGCATGCGTCGCGACATTGCCCGATCCCGAGACCACCGCGGTCTTGCCCTCGACGTCCTGCTCCTGATGCTGGAGCATGTTGCGCAGGAAATAGACCGCGCCGTAGCCGGTCGCCTCGGGCCGCATCTTGGAGCCGCCATATTCGGTCCCCTTGCCCGTCAGCACGCCTTCCCAGCGATTGGTGATCCGCTTGTACTGGCCAAACATGTAGCCGATCTCGCGCGCGCCGACGCCGATGTCTCCCGCAGGCACGTCGGTGTCGGGCCCGATGTGGCGATAGAGTTCGGTCATGAAGCTCTGGCAGAAGCGCATCACCTCGCTGTCGCTCTTGCCCTTGGGATTGAAATTGGCCCCGCCCTTGCCGCCGCCCATCGGCAGGCCGGTGAGCGAATTCTTGAAGGTCTGCTCGAAGGCGAGGAACTTGAGCACGCTTTCGTTGACGCTGGGATGAAAGCGGATGCCGCCTTTGTAGGGCCCGATCGCATTGTTGTTCTGCACCCGCCAACCGCGCTGGACACGGACGCAGTGATTGTCGTCCTCCCAGCACACGCGGAAGCTGACGATCCGGTCGGGCTCGACGATCCGGCGCAGGATCTGCGCCTCGTGGTATTCTTCCTTGTCTTCGATGAAGTCGAACACGTCCTGCGCCACTTCCTGGACCGCCTGGACGAACTCGTCCTGCCCCGGATTGCGCTTCTTCACCCCCTCCATGAAGGTCGGAAGGTCCACGTGCCTGTCGTAAACGGATGCCATGTCGCAATTCCCCTCGTACCCTTGCGGGCCAGTTGACCATCACGACCCCGGCGCCCTTGTCCCGGGCGCTCTTCAGTCTGTGCTATTCGGTATCCTGCAAGGCGTCGATCTGCGATTCGATGCTCGGCTCTTCTCCTGCCTCGCGCTCGTCCGACCCCCTATCGGGTGTCGCTTCGCCCGCCAGGGCGCCGAGGTGGTCGCGCAGCGACGCGAGCTGCTGGCTCATCACGCCATCGACCGCCTTGGCGATCGTCGGAACCTCATAACGCATGTAGCCGCCGACGACATATTCCCAGCGAATCCTCGTGCCGCCTTTGATCTCCTCGAGCGAGATCGTCAGCACGCCGGTGGCGGGCTCGCCCTGCAGCGGCCCAAGCCCGCCGCGCATGCGCAGGGCCTTGAGCGGATAGGCCTGGATCACCGTCATGTGCTGGACGCTGCCGTCGAGCGAGAAACCGTCCGGGCGATCCTCACCCGGCACGCGTTCGCAGAAGCAGCCGCCCGCCTGTGGGGTCAGGCTCATGTTGCCAGCATCGCCCGACCAGGTATGCGCGTCGGTCCACCAGGCGCCAGGCCGGATCAGCGCCAACCAGGTCTCCATCGGCGTGGCGGCGACATCGGCCATGTCCTGCGTCGAAAAGCCGGTGGCGCTCGACTCCGCAACCTTGGCCGACAACGGCGTCGCGGCCGCGAGCGCGGCAGCACTCAGGACGGTGACGGCTAGGCGCATGGTTCCTCTCTCCCCTTGGTGGAGAGAGGTCCTAGGCGATGTCGACGGGCTTTGGAAGCTGCGTGGCGCCTCAACGCGTCAGGATCGCGTCGATCGCGTGGGTCACGTCCTCGATCGAGGCCATGCCGTCCACCCGGCTGACGATTCCGCGCCCTTCGTAGCCCGGCAGGATCGGCGCAGTCTTGCCGCGATATTCCTGCATGCGGGTGCGCACGGTCTCCTCATTGTCGTCGGGACGGCGCTTGAACTCGGTCGAGCCGCACTTGTCGCACACGCCGGCAACCGCAGGCTGCTTGAAGACGTTGTGATAGCCCTCGCCGCACTTGGCGCAGGTGTAGCGGCCGGTGATCCGCTCGACGAGCGCGTCCTCGTCGACCTCGAGTTCGATCACATGGTCGAGCTTGCGGCCGTGCCTGGCGAGGATCGCGTCGAGCTGTTCGGCCTGCGCCGCGGTACGCGGGTAGCCGTCGAAGATCGCGCCCACTTCGGGGCCCATCTCGGCGAGCTTGGCGTCGATCATCGCCGAAACGATCTCGTCCGAGACGAGGCCGCCCGAATCCATGATGTCGGCGACCTTGCGGCCCAGCTCGCTGTCGGCCTTGCGCGTTTCGCGCAGCATGTCGCCGGTCGACAGTTGGCGCATGCCGTGGTGCTCGACGAGGCGCTGGGCCTGCGTTCCCTTGCCAGCGCCCGGAGGGCCCAGGAGGATGATATCCATTGCGTAAAGTCCCCTTCGCCCGTGCTGTGCCTTAACGCAGGCGTCCCTTCAACTTCGCTTTCTTGATCAGGTCGCCATACTGGTGGGCGAGCAGATGCGACTGGATCTGGCTGATCGTGTCGACCGTCACATTCACCACGATGAGCAGGCTGGTGCCGCCGAGGAACAGCGGAACGCCGGTCTGCGCAATGCCCCATTCGGGAATGACGCAGACGATCGTCAGATAGAGCGCACCGATCACGGTGATGCGGGTCAGCACGTAATCGAGATATTCCTCGGTGCGCTTGCCCGGGCGGATGCCCGGGATGAAGCCACCGTTCTTCTTCAGGTTTTCCGCCGTTTCCTCCGGATTGAAGACGATGGCGGTGTAGAAGAAGCTGAAGAAGATGATGCCCGCGGCATAGAGCGCCATGTAGAGCGGCTGGCCGTGCTGGAGATATTGCAACACCGTCTGCAGCCCGCCGCCCACGGTGCTTTCGGTATCGACCGAATTGCCCGCGAACTGGGTGATGGTCAGCGGCAGCAGCAGCAGCGAGCTGGCGAAGATCGGCGGGATCACGCCGGCGGTGTTGAGCTTGAGCGGCAGGTGCGAGCGATCGGCCTGCATCATGCCGCGCTGCGTGGCGCGCTTGGGATACTGGATCAGCAGGCGGCGCTGGGCACGTTCCATGTAACAGATGCCGAGGATCAGCAGCACGACCATCACGATGAAGCCGACGACCACGCCGGTGCTGATCGAGCCTTCGGCGTAGCCCGAACCCATGTTCGAGGCGAAGGTCGGGAACTGGGCGACGATGCCGGCCATGATGATCAGCGAAACGCCGTTGCCGATCCCGCGGCTGGTGATCTGTTCGCCGAGCCAGAGCAGGAACATGGTCCCGCCGACGAGGCTGATGACCGCGCCGATGCGGAACATGATGCCCGGATCGACAACCGCCTGCAGGCCGCTCTGCGCACCGTAGCTTTCGAGGCCCGAGGCGAGGAACCAGCCCTGGATGGCGCAGAGGAAGACGGTGCCGTAGCGGGTGTACTGGTTGAGCTTCTGCCGCCCGACGGTGCCCTCTTTCTTGAGCGCAGCCAGCGAGGGATGCAGGGCCGCGGCGAGCTGCACCACGATCGAGGCGGTAATATAGGGCATGACGCCGAGCGCGATGAGACTCATGCGCTCAAGGCTGCCGCCCGAGAAGGTGTTGAACAGGTCGAGGATACCACCCCGGGTCTGATTGTAGAGATCGCTCAGGATCAGCGGGTTCACGCCGGGCAGCGGAACGAAGCTGAGGAAGCGGAAAACAATCAGGGCGCCGATGGTGAACCAGATGCGGTTCTTGAGCTCGGTGGCCTTGGAGAAGTTTGCGAGGCTGATATTGCTCGCGAGATTATCGGCGCGTGATGCCATGGGAATCTGTTCAATCCTGAATTGGCGCCGGTCCCTCCCGGCACAGGAAGGCTAGATAGGGAGCGGGGGGCGGAATGTCGAACCCCGCCCCCCGAATTTTCCCGCTTACTTTGCCTTCTTCGCCTTGTTGGCTTCGGCGCGAGCAGCCTTCTTTTCGTGCTCGGGCTTGTCGGCGGCGATCACTTCGACCTTGCCGCCAGCCTTCTCGACCGCCTCGATGGCGCCCTTCGAGGCACCGGCAACCTTGAAGCTGACCTTGGTCTTGAGCTCGCCCTTGCCGAGCAGGCGGACGCCGTCCTTGCCGCCCCGCGCGAGGCCGGCAGCCTTGAGCGCTTCGTGGTCGAGAACGCCCTTGGCGTCGAGCTTCTTGGCGTCGATGAACTTCTGGACCATGCCCAGGTTCACTTCCGCATAGTCCTTGCCGAACGGGTTGTTGAAGCCGCGCTTCGGCAGGCGCATGTGCAGCGGCATCTGACCGCCTTCGAAGCCCTTGATGGCGACGCCCGAGCGTGCCTTCTGGCCCTTCTGGCCGCGGCCGCCGGTCTTGCCCTTGCCCGAGCCGATGCCGCGACCGATACGGATGCGGTCCTTGCGTGCGCCGGAGTTGTCGCGGATATCATTCAGTTTCATAGTGCACTCGCTTTCGCTTTCTAACGCCCCTTCACGGGGTACGCGCTGTTGGGAAGTGGGCGCCGATAGTCTGTTTGGCCGTGCTTGTCGACCCCCCAATCGGGCCGGCAAAGGCGGTGGTTTCACGAGCATAGGGCAGGGTCTTGGAGAATATGCTTCGGCAGCACCGTCGCTGGGCACAAGCTGACGCGGTCGGCAGGATCGGCGCGCGCGAATGGGCGATCGCCGCCGTCGCGCTCCTGGCCCTCGCCTTCCTCACCCGCTTCGCGACCTTCGGCCATCCAGATCTGCATGTCGACGAGACCTTCTACTTCGCTTCCGGGGTCGAAGTGGCGAAGGGGGCCATTCCCTTCGTCGATGTGTGGGACCGCAAGCCACCCGGGCATTTCCTGCTGTTCGCCGCCATCGCGCTGTTTTCGGACAATTATCTCGCCTATCAGATCGCCGCCATGCTCTTCGCGGGGGCGACCGCGCTGGCGGTCTACGCGCTGGCGCGCACTCTCGTTGCGCACTGGCAGGCGCTGGCGGGCAGCGCGATCTACCTTCTGTCGCTCTGCCTGTTCAACGGCCAGGGCGGACAGAGCCCGGTGTTCTACAATCTCTTCATGGCGCTCGCGGCCGCGGTGCTGCTGGCCGCCCTGCCCCGATTCGACAGCCGGCGCGGCGGGTTCCTCGTCGCCGCCGCGATGCTGCTGGCGGGGGTGGCGATCACGATCAAGACCACCGCCGTGTTCGAAGCGCTGTTCCTCGGCCTGTACGCAGCGGCGCTCCAGATCCGATCGGTCGGGTTCTGTCGCACGACCGTCATCCGCGTGGCGAGCTGGGCCGCGCTCGGCGCCGCCCCCACCGCTGTCTTCGCGCTATGGTACGCGCTGCACGGCTATTGGGACGAATACTGGACCGCGATGGTGCTGTCGAACCTGCGCAAGCCGGTGGAGGACAATGGCGGATTGCAGCGACTGTGGGTGCTCGGCCTGATGGCGCTGCCGCTGCTCGCCGCATGCGGCGTGGCCTTGCTGAACATCCGCGGACCCACGCGCCTGTTCTTCGGCGGATGGGTGCTCGCGGCGCTGGTCGGGTTCTTTTCGGTTCCGGCCTTCTACCTGCATTACGCGCTGCCCCTGCTCGTGTCCCTGTGCGCGCTGGCGCCCGCCAGTCTTGCCTGGCCGCGAACCGGGGCCTTCCTACTCGGCTCGGCTGCCGTCATCCCCGTGTTGTTCTATTCCTTCTTCGATTTCGCGGACACGCGCGAGGCGAAGGCCGCCATGGCAAGGCTGGTGGACGCGGTCGAGCGCGGCCGGGACGGTGGGCCCTTGCTTGTCTACGACGGTCCGCCGCTGCTCTACACGCTGACGGGCGCGCGCTTTCCCACTCCACTCGCCTTTCCCAACCACCTGCACCAGGCGTCCGAGCGCGACGTCAGCCACATTGCCACCCTGTCCGAAGTCGAACGCCTGCTGGCGCTGCGCCCCGGCGTGATCGTCGACCGGACCACAACGGTGACCAACCAGGATACCGCCGAACTGGTCCGTGCCTACGAGCGCAAGCACTGCATGCTGCTGGCATCGGAACCGATGATGAAGGGCTGGGATATCGAGGTGCTGGTTTACGGACATTGCCGGACCCGGAGCCCGAAATAGAAAAGGCCGGGCAACGCTCTGCGCTGCCCGGCCCTTCTATCCGATAAAGGTCCGATCGATCAGTCGATCACCGCCACCAGATGCGGGACCTTGGCGATCGCGCCGCGCACCTCGGGGGTGTCCTGGCGTTCGACGACCTTGTGCATCTTGTTCAGCCCCAGACCGATGAGGATCTGGCGCTGGCTTTCGGGACGGCGGATCGGCGAACCGATCTGCTTGATCTTGATGGTTTTCGCTTTGGCCATCGATCTTACTCCGCGATAGCTGCGGCGTCGGCTTCAGCCTCGGCCTCCGATGCGCCACCACGACCGAGCAGGTCGGCAACCTTCTTGCCGCGACGCTGCGCAACCGACTTCGGCGAAGTCTGGTCCTGCAGCGCGTCGAAGGTGGCGCGGATCATGTTGTAGGGGTTCGAGGTGCCGACCGATTTGGTCACCACGTCGGCGACGCCGAGGCTCTCGAACACGGCACGCATCGGACCACCGGCGATGATGCCGGTACCCGGAGGCGCGGTGCGGACGGTGACCTTGCCGGCACCGAAATGGCCCTTGCCGTCGTGATGGAGGGTACGGCCCTCCTTCAGCGCGACGCGGATCATCTTCTTGCGCGCAGCGGCGGTCGCCTTGCTGATCGCTTCCGGAACTTCGCGGGCCTTGCCCTTGCCGAAGCCGACGCGGCCCTGGCCGTCACCGACAACCACGAGAGCCGCGAAACCGAAGCGCTTGCCGCCCTTCACCGTCTTGCTGACGCGGTTGATGTGGACCAGCTTCTCGATGATGCCGTCGTCTTCTTCCTCGCGGCGGCGATCGTCGCGACGACCGCGACCACGGCCACGGCCGCCATCACGATTGCCACCACGGCCACGGCCCTGGCGGGGCTGACCTTCGGCACCCTGGGCGGGCGACTGGTTGTCGGCAGCTTCCGACGGCGTGTCCGCCACGGCCGGCTGCTCGTTGGTCACCGCATTCGCCGTTTCGGCAGTCACGGTTTCTTCGTTCTTGGTTTCGTCAGCCATCATCAGAACTCCAGCCCGCCTTCGCGAGCGGCGTCGGCCAGCGCCTTGACGCGGCCATGGAACAGGAAGCCGCCGCGATCGAACACGACGGTGGTCACGCCGGCCTTCTTGGCAGCAGCGGCGATGTCGCTGCCGACCTTCTTGGCGGCTTCGACATTGGCGCCCGAGCCCTTCACGCCCAGCGTCGAGGCGGCGGCAACGGTCTTGCCGGCAGCATCGTCGATGATCTGCGCATAGATGTGCTGGCCGGTGCGGTGCACCGACAGGCGGGGCTTGCCGCCCGAAACGCTCTTGAGAGCGGTGCGGACGCGGCGACGGCGACGTTCAAAGAGAGAGAGCTTTGCCATCTTACTTCTTCTTCCCTTCCTTGCGGAAGATGTATTCGCCGCGATAGGCGATACCCTTGCCCTTGTAGGGCTCGGGCTTGCGCCAGCGACGGACTTCGGCAGCGAACTGGCCGACCTTCTGCTTGTCGATACCCGAGATTTCGACCGTGGTCTGGTCCGGGGTCTTCACCTCGAGGCCTTCGGGAACATCGAGATCGACGTCGTGCGAATAGCCGAGCTGAAGCTTGAGCTTCTTGCCCTGGGCCTGCGCACGGTAGCCGACGCCCTTGATCTCGAGGACCTTGGTGTAGCCTTCGGTCACGCCTTCGACCAGGTTCGACACGAGCGTGCGCTGCATACCCCAGTGGTTACGCGCGGCGCGGGTGTCGTTGGCCGGCTTGACCGAGATCGCGCCGTCTTCGAGCTTGTAGTCGATCAGGTCCGACAGGCCCATGGTCAGGGTGCCCTTGGGACCCTTGACCGAAAGCATGTCGCCATCGATCTTGGCCTCGACCCCGCTCGGGATCGCGACCGGCTTCTTGCCGATGCGGCTCATCAGAACACCTCCGCCAGCACTTCGCCGCCGACGTTTTCGGTGCGGGCTTCGGCATCCGAAAGCACACCCTTGGGCGTCGAGACGATGGTGATGCCGAGACCGTTGCGCACGATCGGGAGTTCCTTCGAACCCGAATAGACGCGGCGGCCCGGCTTGGAGACGCGAGCGACATGCTTGATCGCAGGTTCGCCCTCGAAATACTTCAGTTCGATCCGCAGCTGCGCGTGCTTGCCCGAAGCGTCTTCGCTGTAGCCACGGATGTAGCCTTCGCGCTGGAGCACTTCGAGGACGTTCGCACGCAGCTTCGACGCAGGCGAAAGGACGCTGTCCTTCTTCGCGCGCTGCCCGTTGCGGATGCGGGTGAGCATATCACCCAGGGGATCGGTCATAGCCATCTGTCTTTACCTCACCAGCTCGACTTGGTCAGGCCCGGAATCAGGCCCTTGTTGCCGAGGTCGCGCAGTTCGATGCGGTTGAGACCGAACTTGCGGTAGTAGCCGCGCGGGCGGCCGGTGGTGGAGCAGCGGTTGCGCACCCGGGTCGGGTTCGCATTGCGCGGCAGTTCCGCCATCTTGAGCCGGGCCATCAGGCGCTCGGACTCGTCGAGGCTTTCATCGTCAGCGATAGCCTTCAGCTTCGCGAACTTTTCCGCATACTGCTTGACGAGCTTCTTGCGACGCTCGTTCTTGTTGATCGAACTCAGTTTCGCCATTGGACTTAAGTTCCTCTTCTAGCGGCTCACGCCGCCTCCTTCTCTTCCGACTTTTCAGCCGGGAACGGGAAACCGAACAGCTTCAGAAGCTCGCGAGCCTCTTCGTCAGTCTTCGCCGTCGTGGTTACGATGATGTCCATCCCCCGGACCTTGTCGATCTGGTCGTAGCTGATCTCGGGAAAGATGATCTGTTCCTTCAGGCCCATGGCATAGTTGCCACGGCCGTCGAACGACTTGGGGTTGAGGCCGCGGAAGTCGCGGATGCGCGGCATGGCCACGGTCACCAGGCGATCCATGAACTCGTACATGCGTTCGCGGCGCAGGGTGACCTTGCAGCCGATCGGCATGCCTTCACGCAGCTTGAACTGCGCGATCGACTTCTTGGCCTTGGTGATAACCGGCTTCTGGCCGGCGATCAGTGCCATTTCCTCGGCTGCGGTCTGAACCTTCTTCTTGTCCTGACTGGCTTCGCCAACGCCCATGTTGAGCGTGATCTTTTCCAGCTTGGGGACTTCAAGAGCGTTCTTGTAGCCGAACTTCTCGGTCATCGCCTTGACGATCTGGTCGTCGTAGCGCTGCTTCATGCGGGGCGTGTAATCAGCCATCGATGGTCTCCCCGGACTTCACGGCAACGCGCACCTTCTTGCCGTCCTTTTCTTCGAAACGGACGCGAGTGGCCTTGCCGGTCTTCGGATCGGCCAGCGCAACCTTGCTGATGGCCATCGGCGCTTCGAAGCGGTCGATGCCACCCTGCGGGTTCTGCTGGGTCGGCTTGCGGTGACGGGCGGCGATGTTGACGCCTTCGACGACGATCTTGCCGTCCTTCGGCATGACCTTCGCGACGGTGCCGGTCTTGCCCTTGTCCTTGCCGGACAGGACGACGACGCTGTCACCCTTCTTGATCTTAGCGGCAGCCATTACAGCACCTCCGGAGCAAGCGAGATGATCTTCATGAAGCCGCGGCCGCGCAGTTCGCGCACCACCGGGCCGAAGATACGGGTGCCGATCGGCTCTTCGTTCTTGTTGACGAGCACCGCGGCGTTGCTGTCGAAGCGGATCACGCTGCCATCGGGGCGGCGAACGTCCTTCTTCGTGCGCACGATGACGGCGCGATGGACATCGCCCTTCTTCACCTTGGTGCGCGGCTGGGCTTCCTTGACGGAAACCACGATCACGTCGCC
>NZ_JBLYYF010000026.1:0-7438 GCF_048550555.1 Qipengyuania sp.
CGCATGATCAACCCCGACGACAAGCTCGGCGCGGTGATCGGCAAGGAACAGATCTCCATGTTCAAGATGACGGGCGCCGTCTCGAAGCACATGAGCTGATCCAGCTTACCGGCGGCGCAGCGGCCAGTCCGTTGCGCCGCCGGTCCACAGCGCGAGCCACACGAGCAGCGGCTGCGCGACCATCCTCGGCAGGTGATAGCCGAGGCCCCACCCGCCATCGGGGCGCGCCATGTCGAGCGCGAAGTGGTGGATATTCGCCGGAAAGACGCAGATCGCATAAAGCGCGAGCCCCACGGCGCCCGCATGGCGCAGCGGCTGGCTGAAGGGCTGGGCGAGCGCGACCGCTCCGAGCAGTTCGGCAATTCCGGTCCACCAGATCACCGCCTCGGGCGCGGGGACCCAGCCGGGCATGATCGCCAGGAAGGGCGCCGGATCTGCCAAATGCATGTATCCGGCCAAGGCATAGAACAGCGCCAGCAGCCAGCGCAGGCCAGCACGGATCACGCGCCCGGTTCCCATCCCGCCGGCGCGAGTTCGAAACCGGCGAATTCGAACGCGGGGGCCACGACGCAGGACACCAGCACATAGCCATGCGCGCCTGCGGCGGGCCGCGCGGCCTGCCACCAGTGCGGAGCGATGACATGCTGCACCGCCTGGCCGCCTAGGACATCGGGACCGAGCGTGATCGTCTCGACCGGAGAATGGTCGGTTTCGGCCAGCGACAGCTCGAGTGCATCGCCCGCGTGCCACAGCCAGATCTCGGAGGCGTCGACGCGGTGCCAGTGCGAGGCCTGGCCGTGCTCGAGCAGGAAATGGATCGCGGTGGCGGCCGCGCGTTCACCCTCGGCGGCCGGCGCGCGCCAGGTTTCTTTGTACCAGCCGCCTTCGGGATGCGGTTCGAGGCCGAGCTGCTCGATGATCTTGCGGGCGGGGCTCACTCCTCGACCACCTCGACGCCCTTCCAGAAGGCGATGCGGTCCCTGATTTCGGCGGCGGCTTCCTTGGGCTCGGGATAGTACCAGGCCGCGTCGGTATTGATCGCGCCGCCCGCATTGATCGAGTAGTAGCTCGCCGTACCCTTCCACGGGCACCGGCTGGTCGTCTCGCTCGGGACCAGCACCCCGCGGGCAACGTCCCCGGCGGGAAAATAGTGGTTGCCTTCGACGACGACCGTATCGTCGCTCCGGGCCAGGGTTTCGCCATTCCAGCGGGCGGTGATCGTCATGATTGGGCCTTTCCTTGCGGGTCCTCTTTGCTAGGACAGCCCGCAAGACATCAAGGGGTTCCTCGTCATGCGCCATTTCCTGCTCGCCACCGCCACTGCCGCCTTCGCCTGTGCCACGCCCGCCCTCGCGGAAACGCCCGAGCAGGTGGCCGAGGCCGCGCTCGAAGCAGCGCCGGTGTGGGACGGGCACAACGACGTGCCCGAGCAGCTGCGCGATCGCTATCGCAACATGCTCGCCGATTTCGACTTCGCCGACACGGCGCAGGCACCGTCGAACGGGTGGAGCGAGGGCGGGATGCACACCGACCTGCCGCGCCTGCGCAAGGGGCATGTCGGCGCACAGTTCTGGTCGGTCTACGTCTCGGCCAATTTGCCCGATGCCGATGCCACGGTGGCGGTGCTCCAGCAGATCGACGTGATGAAGCGGGTCATCGCGCGCTATCCCGACGATCTCGCCTTCGCCACCAGCTCCGACCAGGTCGACGCGGCGATGAAGAGCGGCAAGATCGCCTCGCTGCTGGGGATGGAAGGCGGCTATGCCATCTCGGACAGCTTGGCGGTCCTGCGCCAGTTCTACGCGCTCGGCGCGCGCTACATGACGCTGACGCATTCGAAGAAGATGTCCTGGGCCGACAGCGCCACCGACACCCCCGAGAACGACGGGCTGACCCCCTTCGGCGAGCAGGTGGTGCGCGAGATGAACCGGCTCGGCATGCTGGTCGATTTGAGCCATGTCAGCGAAGCGACCATGATGGACGCGCTCGATACCGCCAGGGCGCCGGTGATCTTCAGCCACTCGGGCGCACGCGCGATCAACGGCCATGCGCGCAATGTGCCCGACAGCGTGCTGGCGCGGCTGCCCGAGAACGGCGGCGTGGTGATGGTCGTGGCGCTGCCGGGCTATCTCAGCGAGGCGCAGCGCCAGTGGTATGCCAACCGCGAGGGCGAAAAGGCGCGGCTCGAATCGCTGTGGCGCGGCCAGCCAGCTGCGGTCGAGGCGGCGCTCGCGGAATGGGATACTGCCCATATGATGCCCACCGCCTCGGTCTCCGACATGGCCGACCATATCGATCATATCCGCGAGGTCGCCGGGATCGATCACATCGGCCTCGGCGGCGATTACGACGGGATGGACACCGGCCCGGTGGGGATGGAGGACGTCACCGGCTATCCGGCGCTGTTCGTCGAGCTGGCCCGCCGCGGCTACAGCAAGGCCGACCTGCAGAAGATCGCGAGTGGAAACATGATGCGCGTGCTGCGCGCGGCCGAGCATTATGCCGCGAGCGTGCGCGACATGCCGCCGATCGAGACCCCGCTGCCCGAAGAATAGGGCCGCAGCCCGCGGGCGCGTCTCAGAGCCGCTCGAGCGTCAGCGGATCGCGCTCGCCGTCGAAGAACTGGTCGAGCGCATCGGCGAAGACCTGCGCATCCTCGTCGGCGCAGGTTGCCTCGAACAGGGTCATCGAGCTGCGGAACTTCTTCGCATCGACGGGGCCGAGAATTTCCTCGGCACTCATCGTTCCGGCCCAGTCGAGCATGGCTTCGGTCGCTTCGAACAGCCGCGGCCCGAGCTCCTCATGCATGCAGTAGCCGCGAGCCTCGCTGGCGTTGGCCAGGGCGAACTTGCGCGTCGTCGCGCTCGTCCCCAGGCCCGCGATCTGCGGGAAAATGAACCACATCCAGTGGCCGGCCTTGGCGCCCTCGCGGATTTCGTCGAGCGCGCGGTCGTACACGCCGCCGTCCTGCGCCTGCAGAAAATGGGCGAACCCCTCGAGGTCAGCCTTCGTCGACATGGTCGGGGAGGCCATCGAGCTCGGTCGAGGCGTAATCCTCGAGCTCGTCCTCGCTCATGCTGTCGTACATCTCGCGCGAGGCGCCCTGGAGATCGCCGACCTTCGTTTCGCCGCGCTTGGCGGCAAGCGCGGCTCCCGCCGCGCGCTGCTGGGCTTTCGACTTCGCCGGCATCAGTTCTGGCCCGAAAGCTCGGAGCCGAGCTTCAGCACTTCATCGCCGTCGTCCTGCCGGACGAGGTAGGCGGGATTGTCGGGGTCACCGTGTCGGGTGATCTCGCTTCCCTGCAGGGTGCGGGTCACCTCACGCTCGAAGCGCTGCTTGACCTGCCCCTGGCCCTTGCCGTCACCCCAGTCCCATTCGACGTGCTGGCCGGTTCGGAAGCTGTTCGATGTGCTCATTTCCCGATTTCCGGTCGCGATCAGTTCTCGATGACCTCGACGCCGTCCTCCATGGTCGTCTGGTCGTCGCCGGGGGCGGCCTGGTCATCGCCCAGGTCGGTGACGATGCTGTCGGTATCGTCGCCATCGTCTTCCATCGAGGAGATCTGGCCGCTTACCGTGCCTTCCTCCTCGACGTCGCCGGTGCTCAGCGCCGGGATAATCCAGGTTACGGAAAGCAGGATGATCGCCAGCAGCAGGCCGCCGGCCAGCACCCAGCGCACGACACCTTCTTTCGAGCCGCCGCTCGCCTCGGTATCGTCGACATGGATTTCTTCGCCGTCCTTGTGCATGGCACTACTCCCAATTACGCGAATACGCGCGTTTCAGGAAGTTTTACGCATTCGTACGGCGAATGTTCCTGTCGTTCAGTCGCGCAGGAGGTCGTTGATGCCGGTCTTTTCGCGCGTCTGTGCGTCGACCGTCTTCACGATCACCGCGCAGGCGAGGCCGGGACCTCCGTCCTTGCCGGGCATCGATCCGGGAACGACCACCGAATAGGGCGGGATGTGTCCGCGGATCACCTCGCCGGTGTCGCGATAGACGATCTTGGTCGACTGGGTGATGAAGACGCCCATGGCGACGACGCTGCCTTCGCCCACGATCACGCCCTCGACGATCTCGCTGCGCGCGCCGATGAAGCAATTGTCGCCGATGATGGTCGGATTGGCCTGCATCGGTTCGAGCACGCCGCCGATCCCGGCACCCGCCGAGATATGGCAATTCTCGCCGATCTGTGCACAGCTGCCGATGCTGGCCCAGGTATCGACCATCGTGCTCTTGCCGACGTAGGCGCCGATATTGACGAAGCTCGGCATCAGCACGCAGCCGGGCGCGATATAGGCCCCTTCGCGCGCCACCGCGCCGGGGACCACGCGGAAACCTGCCTCGCGGAAGCGCGCCTCGTCCCAGCCGGCGAACTTGCTTGGCACCTTGTCGAAGGCGGGATGGCCCGCGCTGCCGCCCTCCATCAACCGGTTGTCGTTGAGACGGAAGCTGAGCAGCACCGCCTTCTTGAGCCACTGGTTGACCGTCCAGCCACCCTTGCCATCGGGCTCGGCGACGCGGCCCGTGCCGCTGTCGAGCATGGCCAGCGCCGCATTCACCGCCTCGCGCACATCCGCACTCTGCGGGGTGACATTGGCGCGGTCGTCCCACGCGGCTTCGATGCGGGTTTCTAGCTCGGCGCTCATGCTGGTCTCCGGTTGGTATGCGGAGCGGTCGTTAGCAGTGTGGGCGCGCTAGTCCATCCCCGCCGCGACCGCGAAGTCGTAGGCCCTCTCGACCAGCGGCGCGACGCGTTCGGACATCGACTTGGCATGCGCCGAGGAAGCGGTGCCGTCGATCACGCGCTTCTTGATCCCCTGCATGATCCCGGCGAGCCGGAAGAGGTTGTAGGCGAAATACCAGTCCATCGGCGGGACCGGGTAGCCGGTGCGCGCGACATAGCGATCGACCGCTTCTTCCTGCGACGGGATGCCGAGTTCCTTCAGGTCGAGCCCTTCCAGCCCGGCGCGGCCATCATGCGGATTGTGCCAGTTGAGCATGAGGTAGCTGAAATCGGCGATCGGATCGCCCAGCGTCGACAATTCCCAGTCGAGCACCGCGAGCACGCGGTTCTCGTCACGCATGAAGATCATGTTGTCGAGCCGGTAGTCGCCATGGACGACCGAGCTTTCATGCTGCGGCGGGATGGTCTGCGGCAGCCATTCGATCAGCCGCTCCATCTTGGGCATGTGCTCGGTTTCGGAGAGCTTGTACTGCTTCGACCAGCGGCTGATCTGGCGCGCGCAATAATCGGTCGGCTTCCCGAAATCGCCCAGCCCGATGGCCTCCGGGTCCTTGGTGTGCAGATCGGCGAAAGTGTCGATCATCGAATTGTAGATCTCGCGCCGCTCTTCGGGCGTGTTGTTGGGCAGCGACCCGTTCCACAGGCTGCGCCCGTCGGCGAGGCCCATGACGAAGAACTTGCTGCCGATGACCTCGGGATCCTCGCACAGACCATAGGTCCTGGGCACGGGGAAGCCGGTCGGCCCGAGCGCGTGCATCGCCTTGTATTCGCGGTCGACCGCATGCGCGCTGGGCAGCAGCTTGCCGAAGGGCTGGCGGCGCAGGACGTAGGACCGGTTCGGCGTATCGATGCGATAGGTCGGGTTCGACTGCCCGCCCTTGAACTTCGAATAGTCGATCGGACCCTCGAAGCCCTCGACATGCGCCTCGAACCAAGCGGTCAGCGCGTCGAGGTCCATCTTGTCGGCGTCGGACACCTCGACCGTGCCGACCATCTCCTTGTCGAAATCGATGGGCTTCTCTTCGGCCATCAGTCGAACACCACCACGCTGCGCGCGGAATGGCCGCCCTTCATCTTCTCGAAGCCCTCGTTGATCTTCTCGAGCGGGATGCGCTCGGCGATGATTGTGTCGAGATCGAGCAGTCCGCGCATGTAGAAGTCGACGAGGCGCGGCAGGTCGACCGGGAAATGGTTCATCCCCATGATCGCGCCCTGCAGCTTCTTGCCCGAAAGCAGGTCCATGGCGCCGAGCCCGACCTTGCAGTCGAGCGGCATCATACCGAGGATCGTCGCGGTGCCCCCGCGGCGCAGGATCTTCACCGCGAGATCGGCCGAAGCCTGGCGGCCGACGGCTTCGATCGCGTGATGCACGCCGCCGCCGGAAATCTTCATGACTTCCTCGACCGCATTGTCGGCCATGGCGTCGACCGTGTGCGTCGCGCCGAGCACTTCGGCGAGATCGCGCTTTTCCTTGATCGGGTCGATCGCGATGACCTTGCCGGCACCGGCGATCTTGGCGGCGTTGATCGCCGCAAGGCCCACGCCCCCGCAGCCGACCACGGCCACGGTCTCCCCGGGGACGACCGAACACGCGTTGAAGATCGTGCCCGCCCCCGTGGTCACCGCGCAGCCGATCACGGCGGCGCGGTCGAGCGGCATGTCCTTGTCGATCGCGACGCAGGCATGCTCGTGGATCAGCATCTGCTCGGCGAAGGCCGAGAGGTTGAGCATCTGCGCGACCGGGCCGCTGCCGTCGGCGCGCATGATGCGCGGCTTGGCATCGGGTGCGCGGCGGGTGTCCGCCCCCATGCACAGCGCCATGCGCCCGGTGACGCAGAACTCGCAGTGCCCGCAGAAGGCGGACAGGCAGGAAACCACGTGGTCGCCCGGCTTGACCGTCTTCACTTCGCTGCCGACCGCGCGCACCACGCCCGCCGCCTCGTGGCCGGGAATGGCCGGGAGCGGGTGCGGATAGGCGCCGTCGATGAAGTGCAGGTCCGAATGGCACAGGCCGCAGGCCTTTGTGTCGATCAGGACCTCGTGCGGGCCGGGGTCGGCGAGTTCGACCTCGCCGATGGTGAGCGAACCGACCTGTTCGAGAATTGCAGCCTTGGCCATCAGCGCGTCGCCCCCATGTCGCCCGAGCTGAAGTTGTCGTTGCCCGATGTCGGGGCCGCGCCCTCGCGCAGTGCGTTGGCGGTGGGGCCTTTCTCCGGCAGGTGCTTGGCGAATTCCATCCGCGCGATCGAGCGGGCGTGGACCTCGTCCGGACCGTCGGCGAGGCGCAGGGTCCGCTGGTGGGCATAGGCCGAGGCAAGACCGTAGTCCTCGCTCACGCCGCCGCCGCCATGCGCCTGGATGGCGTCGTCGATGATCTTCAGCGCCATGTTGGGCGCCTGGACCTTGATCATGGCGATTTCCTGCTTGGCCGCCTTGTTGCCGACCTTGTCCATCATGTCGGCCGCCTTGAGGCACAGCAGGCGGGTCATGTCGATGTCGATGCGCGCGCGCGCAACCCGTTCTTCCCACACCGAATGCTTGTAGATCGGCTTGCCGAAGGCTTCGCGTTCCTGGAGGCGCTTGCACATCTTGGCGAGCGCTTCCTCGGCCACGCCGATGGTGCGCATGCAGTGGTGGATGCGGCCCGGGCCGAGGCGGCCCTGCGCGATCTCGAAGCCGCGGCCTTCGCCC
>NZ_JBLYYF010000027.1:0-115882 GCF_048550555.1 Qipengyuania sp.
ACAACCAGCTCGTCCCCTTCTCGCTCGACGCGGTCGGCTACGACGACATCATCGTGCAGGAAGTCCGCCTGGCATCGTCGCATGGCGGGCCCTTCGAATGGATCCTCGGCGGCTTCTATTTCGACAAGCGGCGCGAGGTCGACTTCGACTATCGCACGACGCCGGAGTTCCTCGACCTGACCGGCGTCACCGCCTTTCCCGACCTCTACTACCAGCGATTCAAGAACTTCACCGACATTACCGAGAAGGCGGTGTTCGGCGAACTCACCTATCGTTTCAGCGACAATTTCTGGGCGACGGGCGGCCTGCGCTATGGCCAGGTTCAGGTCCAGACAACCACTAGGCAAGGGGGCTTCACAAGCAATTTCCTGACGCGGGGCTATTGCACGGTGTTCACCGCACAGTGCTTCGGCTTCGTTCCCGCGCTGACTATTACCCCCGTCCAGGCGGCGACCGGCCTGCTCGCTTCGGACGACAAGCTGTCGTGGAAGGCAAGCCTTTCGTTCAAGCCGAGCGACAATCTGACCACCTATGCGACGATCTCGACCGGCTTTCGCCCGCCGGTGGTCAATGCACGAGCCGGCCTCGCACCGCCTGCCAGCGCCCCGAACGACATCACCATTCCCGATGGCGCAAGTTCGGACAAGCTGACCAATTACGAAATCGGGCTGAAGGGCAGCTTCTTCGACCGTCGCCTGACCGCCAACATCGCAGCATTCTACATCGACTGGAACAACATCCAGGTCCAGGCCAACCGGGTCTCGGACACGATACAGTTCGCCACCAATATCGGAGGCGCGGTCAGCAAGGGCATCGAGGTCGAGTTGGCCGCCTATCCCGTCAAGGGCCTGAGGCTGGCCGCAAGCGGTGCCTATATCGATGCGAAGATCGACGATCTGACGGCTGAGGAAGCGGCCATCTCGGGAGCCGTCGACGGCGTCCGCCTCGCTGCACCGAAATTCTCCGGTTCGGCTTCGGCCACCTACAGCTTCCCGGTGGGCGATACCGAGGAGGCCTTCGTCACCGGTAACCTGTCCTATGTCGGCTCCTACCCGGGTCTGCTGCCCAACATACCCGGGCAGCCTGGCGTACCGTCGCCGCAATATGACGTGACCGACGCGTACACCTTCGCCAACTTCTATGCCGGGATCAGATTCAGCTCCGACTTCAGCGTGACCGCCTATATCGAGAACGTCTTCGACAACGATGCGATCACGTACGTCCATCCCGAAGCGTTTCTCGACGGTCGCTACGCACGCCTCCAGCCAAGGACCTTCGGTGTGCGGACGAGTTTCGCCTTTTGATTTGGGGGGAGAGCCGCGCGGCTTCCTCTTCGGCCGCGCGGTTCGAGCGCCCCTCACCTAGCCTTTTGGGATCGCACGCCATGAAGACCCGCCTATCTGCACTGCCCCTGCTTGGGGCAGCCCTGCTTGCGAGCGCCTGCGCCACGGTCGAGGAACCAGTGCTTCACGGGGCGCCTGGCCTCGCGCAGGTGGATGCCCCCGCGGGCCTGGTCGAGGGGCGCCTCGACGACGGTATCAGAAGCTTCAAGGGCATCCCCTATGCGCAGCCCCCGGTGGGGCCGCTGCGCTGGAAACCGCCCGAACCGTTGCCCCGCTGGCAGGGCGTGAAGGACACCGGCGAATTCGGCGATTCCTGCGTGCAGTTGCGCGCCAATCCCGCCGCGAGTTCGATCTACGCCGACGACCCGGGGCCGACCAGCGAAGACTGCCTGACGCTCAACATCTGGGGCGATGTCGATGCGCGGGACGCGCCAGTCATGGTCTGGATCCACGGCGGCGCGCTGGTATCGGGCGGGACCCGCTTCGGCATGTACGATGGGGAGAGCCTGGCCCGGAAGGGCGTCATCTACGTCTCGATCAACTACCGCCTGGGTCCGCTCGGCTACCTGGCGCATCCCGAACTCAGCGCCGAATCCGACCGCGGGATTTCGGGCAATTACGGCCTGCTCGACCAGATTGCAGCACTCCGCTGGATCAAGGACAACATCGCGGCCTTCGGTGGCGATCCCGAGCGTATCACCATCGCCGGCGAATCGGCCGGCGCGCTGAGCGTCCTCTATCTTATGGCGTCACCCGATGCCCGCGGGCTGTTCCAACGGGCGATCTCGCAAAGCGGCTACATGATCTCCAGCCCGGAGCTTTCGAAGGCGGCGCATGGCCACTATTCGGGTGAGGCGCTCGGCCTGTGGCTGCAAGAGAAGCTCGGCGCGGCGAACATCGCCGAGATGCGCGCGATCGACGCGCAGAGCCTGACCGACCGGGCGATCGGCGCGGGCTACCTCACCTGGGGAACTATCGACGGGAAGGTCCTCCCCCGCCAGACGGTCGAGACCTTCGACCGCGGCGAACAGGCGCCGGTGCCACTACTGGCCGGATACAACAGCGGCGAGATCCGCAGCCTTCGCCGACTGCTCGCTCCCGCTCCCGCGACCGCCCAAGCCTATTCGGAGGCGATCGAGAAGAGCTATGGCGACCTCGCCGAGACCTTCCTTGCGTTGTATCCGCCTTCGGACATCGACGAGAGCATGCTCGCAGCCACGCGCGACGCCATGTACGGATGGACCGCCGAACGGATGGTGGCGGGACAGCAGAAGCTCGGCGAACCCGCGTTCCTCTATCTCTTCGACCATGGCTATCCCGCCGCAGACACCGCAGGGCTGCATGCCTTCCACGCGTCCGAGATCCCCTATGTACTGGGCAATGTCGCTCGCATCACCCCCGCATGGCCGGCCATTCCGGGCACCCCCGAGGAACACGCCTTCGCGAACTCCCTGGCCGAATACTGGGCTGCTTTCGCGAAAAGCGGAAAGCCCTCGGCGTCGGAAGCTCCGGCCTGGCCCGCCTATGGCGCCGAACGGAACATCATGGTCTATGCGGACGAGATCGAGCCTCAAGCCGGGGGGATAGGCCCGGCGTTCGAGCTTCAGGACAGGATCGTCTGCCGCCGACGGGCGGCGGGCAATGTCTCCTGGCACTGGAATGTCGGCATCGCCTCGCCCGAAAACCCGGGCCCGACCGCGCAATGCCAGTGAACCACGGCGCCCTGCAGGACTATTCGCTGACGCTCGACAAGATCATCGGGCATGCGGCCAAATGGCATGGCGCCAAGCAGGTGGTGACCGCCGGCAATGGCGGGCCCGATCGGAGCACCGGCTACGGCGAACTGCTTGCGCGCGCACGGCGAATGTCCGCCGAACTGGCAAACCACGGCGTCGTGGCGGGCGACTGTGTCGCCACGCTGGCCTGGAACACCGAAGACCATATGGCCTCCTGGTATGCCATCATGGGGATGGGCGCCGTATGCCACACGCTCAACCCGCGTCTCGCGGCGGACGCCCTCGCAGCGATGGTACGCCAGTCGCAGGCCCGCATCGTGATCGCCAGCGCCGATCAGCTCGATCAGGTCGACCGGATCGTCGCACAGGGGACGGCGCTCGAAACGGTTCTCGTGATCGATGAAATCCGTCCTGCGACACCCCCGGCGACTCTTCGCCTGACGATCGCGCGTTTCAGGGATGGGGCCGTCTGTCCGGAAGTCGACTGGGGACGGTTCGACGAGAACCAGCCGTGCGGCCTCTGTTTCACTTCGGGGACGACCGGATCGCCCAAGGGAGTGACCTACACGCATCGAGGGAACTTCCTCCACACGCTGCGGCAGTTGCAGGCCGATGTGGCGGGCATCACCGAGCGTGATGTCGTCCTTCCCGCCGTACCGATGTTCCACGCCAATGCCTGGGGGCTGCCCTTTTCCTGCCCCGCCGTCGGGGCAACGCTGGTCCTGCCGGGGAGGAGCACCGATGGCGCGAGCCTCGCGCGCCTGATTGTCGAGCACGAGGTGACGATCGCGGCGGGCGTGCCGACGGTCTGGCTCGATCTCTTCGACCATATCGATCGCGAAGGGATCGAGATGCCCTCCCTGCGACGGATCATGGGCGGCGGCGCGCCGATGCCCGAGGCTCTGCAGCGCCGGATTGCGGCACGCGGGATTGAGGTCCAGCAGACCTGGGGCATGACCGAAATTTCGCCGCTCGGCACCGCGATGCGCCCCGGTGATACAAAGCCAGTCACCGGCACGTCGGGGGTGCCGGCGCTGGGGCTCGACCTCCTGCTTTTCGACCATGACGGGCAACCACTGGCCGAGCAGCGCGACGGCGAAGGCAGGCTGCATGTCCGCGGGCCTTCGGTGGTCGAGCGGTACTTCGGCCAGGATGACAGTGCCACGGTGAACGGCTGGTTCGATACCGGGGACCTCGCGATGATCGACCGCGCCGGCAATTTGCGCATCACCGGCCGGGTCAAGGACCTGATCAAGTCGGGCGGCGAATGGGTCAATCCGGTAGAGATCGAAAACGTCGTCGGGGCGCTTCCGCAGGTCAGCAAGGTCGCAGTAGTCGCACGCTCGCATCCGCGTTGGGGCGAACGGCCTGTCATGGTGGTAGAGATCGCCGATGGGGACTCGATCAGCGATGACGCCTTGCTCGAACCGGTCAGACATCGCTTCGCCAAGTGGTGGGTTCCCGACGATATCATCCGCGTGAGCAGCATCCCCCTCGCCGCCACCGGTAAGATCGACAAGCGGCTGTTGCAGGATCGTTACGGAGCAGGAGTATGAGCAGCCTCGTCAACCGCATCTGGCCCGCCTGCGTGCTCGCATTGTCGCTCACCGCCTGCCTTCACGCCCCGGCGGACGCATCGGGTGAACCGGAAGTCACGACGCCGGCGGGTTCGCTGCGCGGCAGCCAATCGGGTGCGATCCGCAGCTTCAAGGGAATTCCCTATGCCGCCGCCCCTGTCGGCGATCTGCGCTGGAAGGCTCCGCAGCCCGCACCCCGATGGACGGGCGTCCGCGAAGCGCAGGACTTCGGCCCCGGTTGCATGCAGCCTCCGGTTCCCGCGCAGAGCCTCTACAACGATCCGCCCGCAGCGACCTCGGAAGACTGTCTCTCGCTCAATGTCTGGGCGCCGCAGGCCGCCGACAAGGCGCCCGTTATCGTGTGGCTGCATGGCGGCTCGCTCCGGATCGGCGCGAGCAGCCTGCCGCTGTATGACGGCAGTCATTACGCCGAGCGCGGTACCGTCTTCGTGTCGGTCAATTACCGACTGGGCGCCCTCGGCTGGATGGCGCATGAGGAACTGGGCGAAGAAACGCCTTCGGGCCTGTCGGGCAATTACGGCCTGCTCGACCAGATCGCCGCGCTCGAATGGGTGCGCGACAACATCGCCGCTTTCGGGGGCGATCCGGCGAATGTCACGATCATGGGCGAATCCGCCGGCGCGCTGAGCACGACCTATCTGCTGGTGTCCCCCCTGGCGCGCGGGCTGTTCGGCAAGGCGATCGTCCAGAGCACCAATGTGCGCAACTTTCCCGCTCTGCGTGAGCCGAGCTACGGCCTGCCATCGGCCGAGAAGATCGGGGCCGATCTGCTTGCAACGCTCGGCGTCGCCGATATCGCCGAGGCGAGAAAGCTCGATGCGCAGAGCCTTACCAATCGTTCGACTCTGGCGGGCTTCGTCCCGCAGGGGACGATCGACGGGACCGTTTTGCCACGCCAGCTGGTCGACAGCTTCGATGCCGGTGAACAGGCGCGGGTCCCGGTTCTCGTCGGCTACAATGCGCACGAGTTTCGGCCCCAGGGCAGCCTAGGCAACCGCAGCGCGCCGTCGATGGCGAATTACGGCGCGCAGATCGACGAGATCTACCGCGATCTCGGGCCCGAATTCCTGCGCATCTATCCCGCCAGCAAGGGTGTCGACGCGCTGTTCGACGCGACGAGCGACGCGATTTTCGGCTGGTCGGGCGAACGCATAGCGCGAAGCCAGCAGGCGTTGGGGCTCGACGCCTATCTCTACGTCTTCGACTATTGCTATCCTTCGGCCGAAGCGCGCGAGCTGTGCGCCTTCCATGCCAGCGAATTGCCGTTCACCTTCGGCAATATGGACGCCGACGCCCTGCCCGCCATGTGGCCCGTGCCCGACGGCCCGTCCGACCGGGCGGTTTCGGAGGCGATGCTCGATTACTGGACCAGCTTCGCCGCCAGCGGGCACCCCGGAGGCGGCGGTCTGCCCGCATGGTCCGCCTACGACACACAGCAGAATTTCATGCGCTTCGCCGACGAGCCACAGCCGGGTCGCGACATGGTGCCAGGCATGTTCGAGCTGCACGAGGAATTCGCGCGCCGTCAGCGTGCGCTCGGCAAATCGTGGGGCGGTGCGATCGAGCTCGCAGCCGCCGAAGCCGGGCAGGACAGATAACGAGATTTCGGGGAGAGACGAGAGATGACCGACCAGACCGCCGCCAACCCCTACGCGAAGCCGCGCTATCGCTATTTCGTACTGGCGGTGTTGACGCTGGTCTATTCGCTCAACTTCATCGATCGCCAGCTGCTGGTCATCCTGCAAGAGCAGATCAAGGCGGAGCTGGTCCTATCGGACACTCAGCTCGGCCTGCTCTCGGGCTTCGCCTTCGCGCTGTTCTACGTATCCTGCGGAATCCCGATCGCGCGCTGGGCCGATCGCGGGAAACGGCGCAGCATTATCGCGCTCGCCTTGACGGTCTGGAGCCTTATGACGGCGGTCAGCGGACTGGCGCAGAATTACCTCCAACTGCTGCTCGCACGGATCGGGGTGGGGGTGGGCGAAGCCGGCGGGAGCCCCCCTGCCCATTCGATGATCTCCGACATCTTCCGCAAGGAGGAGCGTGCCACCGCGCTCTCTATCTATTCGATCGGCATCTATATCGGGATCCTGTTCGGCTTCGCGCTGGGCGGGTGGATCGCCGATAGTTTCGGCTGGCGCACCGCCTTCTTCGTCGTCGGCCTGCCCGGGGTTGCGGTGGCACTGTTCCTGCGTTTGACGGTGCGCGAACCGGTCCGCGGCTGGTCCGAAGGGCGCGAGAACGACAATGCAGAGGCACCGCCGCTCAAGGCCGTGCTCGGCTTCCTGTGGTCGCGGCGGACCTTCCGCAATCTCGCGCTGGCGGGCAGCCTGCAGGCGCTGGTCATCTATGCCATCGGCAACTGGCTGCCTTCCTATTTCCTGCGCAACTTCGACATCGGCCTGACCGAACTCGGTATCTGGATGGCGCTGACCTCGGGCTTCGGGGGCGGTGCGGGCTCGTTCTTCGGCGGCTGGATGACCGATCGCCTCGGCGTGCGCGACAGCCGGTGGTACGTCTGGGGTCCGGCCATCCTCATGCTCGGCATCGCGCCGGTGCTGCTGGTGATCCTGACGACCCAGACGCTGACCCTCGCCCTGGTTCTGACTGGACTGTTCCATTTCTTGTCGGCATCCTATCTCGGGCCGGCTCTGGCGGTGTCGCACGGCCTCGTCGGCCTGCGGATGCGCGCGCTCACCTCGGCGATCTTCTTCTTCTTCATCAATCTGATCGGGCTGGGGCTCGGGCCGCTGATCGTCGGCTCGCTCAGCGACAGCTTCGCTGCCGGCGACGTGGGGAACCCGTTGGCGATCGCCATGCTGCTGACCGGGTGTACCGCGTCGCTCTGGGGCGGAATGCATTACCTCGTCGCCGCGCGATCGATTCAGGCGGATCTCGACGCGAGCCCCTCGAACGATCCGGTCGCGGCGTGACATGCGCTGCTTGCGAGTCCTCCGGGTTGTAGCCATCGCACCGCTGGCGATGGCGTTGCTCGCTGCGTGCCAGTCGGTTCCAGAGATGCAGGCGCGGTCACCGCTCACCGTAGCCGAGACGCCGACGAAAGCGATCGCCGTCGACGGCCGCTTCATCGCCTGGCGCGAGCACCTGATCGACGACGAGGCGACCAATGGCGGCATCCCGATCCGCGGCGGCGACGGACTTGTGGAAGGCGACATCGACCGCGACGGCTATATCGACATCGTCTCGGTCCACGAAGACTCCAACCATCTGCGGATCGCCTTCGGCAGTGCCGACCCGGATGATTGGACCCTCGTCACCGTCGCGTCGGGGGACATCGTCGGCGCGATCGAGGACGTCGCGATCGGTGACCTCGACGGCGATGGCTGGCCCGATCTCGTCGCAGCCTGCGAGGAGGCGCAGCTCGCCTATTTCCGCAATCCCGGCAAGGCCGTGCGCACCGTCCCCTGGCAATCGCACATTCCTGCGATCACCAAGGGACGCGGCTCGTGGCTCCGCGTGTTCCTTGCGGATGTCACCGGCGACGGGCGCGTGGATGTCCTCGCGGCGAACAAGGGCGCGAGCGATATCGTCGACTCGACCGCTCCGCGCGCCGATCGAACGACCTCGCTCTTCACCCTGTCGGGCGATCCTCTCCTCGATGCGAGTTGGCACGAACAGGCGCTGCTGACGCATGGTGTGCCCAATACCGCGATGCCGGTCGATATCGATGGGGATGGCGATCTCGACGTGCTGGCGGCAGCTCGGATCGACCAGCAGGCCTTCATGCTCGAGAATCGGGGCATGAGCACCGATGGCCGGATCCGCATCGAGACCCATCCGATCGTCATCGATCCGGCGGGCTCGGCCTGCAGCGTCTCCACCTCGGCCTTTCAATCCGATTTCGCGGATATGGATGGCGACGGGCGGACCGACCTCGTCGTCGGCGTAATCGAGAAGTGCGGCGATCCACGCGCACCGAATGGGCTGCCGGCGCTGGGCTGGCTCCATCAGCCGGCCTCGCTCGACCAGCCGTGGGCCTATCGCCGCATCGGCGATATCCTGCCCGACATGGTCATCGGAATCGAGATCGCGGATTTCGACGGCGATGGCGACATGGATGTGGTGACCGGCGGATATTCGGGGCTCAACATCGTCGGGGGCGGCTATTCGGATGCCGAACGCGAAGTCGACAGTCCCTCCGTCACCCCCTCCTCCAGCGTCGGGCGCATCGCCTGGTTCCAGAACCCCGGCGACAGCGCAGGTGAATGGACGCGCCACGATATCTCACGCCGGGTCAGGGGCATGTACGATGGTTTCATCGCCCGCGATCTTGATGCAGACGGCGATCTCGATATCGTCGCAACCCGGGGAAACAGCGGACAGTTTGATGGCGTCTTCTGGCTTGAACAGTTTCGCCCCAGAGCGACTTCCAAAGCCTTCACCCCGGCTCGCGAAGCCGATAGCAGGGCCCTTCCGCTTCCCCCCCAGGACTGGCTCGATCACTACGGCACGGCAAGCACGTTGGTGGCCCCCAACAAACGAAAGTCATTGCCGGGGATCGACAGCCACCAATGAGCTACTAACCGCGCTGCGCGGTTGCGGTACTACTCTTGCGTAGCCGATAGAGCCAGGCGTCAGACTGCCGAACTGAATTGCCCCGACTTCGGTTGTCGATAGACGTCGAAAATCGCGGCGATCGAGCGCGCATAGGGCAGACCTTCGGGAAGGATGGTCAGCCATTCGCGGTCGACCGAGGCGAGCCCACGCGCGACGAAGGGTTCGAGCTGCGGTCGGGCTTCGCGCATCAGCCCCGCCCCGAGCCGGGCGCGGCCATGGCACAGCAGCCGTTCGATGACCGCGCCGCGATAGCGATCCTCCGCGCTGCGAACGATCCCGCGATGCGCGGCCAGCCGGCCTTGCGAACTGACCATGCGGTAGCGCCCGCTGTTCTTCTCGTTCTGCGCCAGGAGGTGCGGAAAACTGCTGATTGCGGAGGCACCGAACCCGATCAGCACCTCGTTCCCATCGTCGGTAAAGCCCTGGAAATTGCGCCTCAATTTCCCTTCGAGCGCTGCCCTCGCCAGTGGATCCCCTCCCGGCCGCGCGAAGTGGTCGAAACCGATCGGGACATAGCCATGCGTGGCGAAATAGGCGTAGCCCAGTTCGGCCATGGCAAAGCGCCGTGCCTGGTCCGGCAGCGCCGAGACATTGATCGCCCGCTGGCGGGGCACGACATGCGGGACATGCGCATAACCGAACAGCGCGATCCGGTCGGCGCCGAGCACCCGGGTGCGCTGGAGGCTGTCTTCCAGGTCCTGCATCGTCTGGCCCGGCAGGCCGTACATGAGATCGAAATTGAGCGACGCCACCCCCGCATCGCGCAGTCCATCCACCGCGCGCACGATACAATCCTCGGGCTGGATGCGCCCGATCGCCTGCTGGCAATGCGCCGCGAAGGTCTGGACGCCGAGGCTGGCGCGGGAAATGCCCAGCTCTGCGACGACCGCCATCCAGTCGGCCGTCAGCGTGCGCGGATCGAGCTCGATCGAGAGCGTCGGATTGTCGAGCGAGAAACAGCTGTCGAGCGTGGCAAAGAGCGCGCGGAAATCGTCGGGCGTGACGGCATTGGGACTGCCTCCGCCGAAAGCTATGGAGGTGACTCGGACACCGGCAGGCAGTTCGCGCGCAACGCTGTCGATCTCGCCATCCAGCGCGGCGAGATAGGATTCGAGCCGCTGCCGCCGGTTGGCACGCCCCGTATTGCAGCCGCAATAGAAGCAGATCTTCTCGCAGAAGGGGATGTGGACGTAGAGCGAGACCTCCCCCTGCGTCCGCTGCAACGCAGTGCGGTAGAGATCGCCATCGATCGCATCGAATTCGGCGGCGGTGGGATAGCTGGTGTAGCGCGGTACCGGCTTCGCCAGCAGCTCGGGGTAATAGGTCCACATGCACGCCAGTTCGCGCATGCGGGCACGAGCGTCATTGACGCAGATCAATTCTCTTCCGGCACGATCCCGCGTGGCAGCCCTTCATCGTGCATGGAGGTGCCGGTTCGCGGTCGCGGCGGATCGGGATCTCGATCGTTCCGCCGCCGCAGAACCTTGCGGTGATGCTGGTCTGCGCGGCGGGCAGCGGGCCGATGGCGAGCGGCAGCAGCGCCGCGAGGCCGATGGCGAGCGAATGGATCACCTCTCGTTCTCCTCGTCCTCGATCAGGATGCGCTGCGCCGCTCCGTCGAGATCCTCGAACTGTCCGCCGCGCATCGCCCAGAAGAAGGCCGCTAGCCCGAGCAGCCCCATGCCGAGAGCGACAGGGATCAGGAAGGCGAGGCCGCTCATCGGGCCGCCCTCGCCAGCCGCAGCGAATTGCCCACCACCACCAGCGAGCTGAGCGACATCGCGACCGCCGCGATCAGCGGTGTGACCATCCCGGCAAGCGCAAGCGGCACCGCGCAGAGATTGTAGAACAGCGCGAAACCGAAATTCTGGCGCACGATGGCCATGGTCCGGCGCGCGACGCGCACGGCGAGCGCAACGGGCATCAGCGAGCGGCCGAGGAACACGGCATCGGCGGCCTGCTGGCTGACATCGCTCGCGCTGCCGGGAGCGATCGAGGCATGCGCCGCGGCCAGCGCTGGGCCGTCGTTGATCCCGTCGCCGACCATCAGCGGGCGGTGCCCGGCGGATTTCAGTTCCTCGAGCAAGGCCAGTTTGGCGTCGGGCAGGAACTCGGCCCGCCATTCGATCCCGAGTTCCCCGGCGACCGCCGCAACCGGATCGGCGCGGTCGCCTGATACGATGCTTGCCTTGATACCGTCGTCACCGAGTGCACGAAGCGCCTCGCGTGCATCGTCGCGTATCGGGTCGGCATAGGCGATTGCAACGCTGTCGGATCCGATCCGCAAGCTGGTCGACAGCGCCGTGCTGGCCCCCGCAGGCCGTTCGAGCGCAACCGGCACATCGCCCAGCATCCCGCTCACGCCGCGCCCGGCTTGCTCCTGCACCATCGCGACCGGTGCCGCCTCGATCCCGCACTCGACCAAGGCCTTGGTGATTCCGCGGCTCAGCGGATGGCGGCTAGTCCGCGCGAGTGCGAGGGCGACCGATGCCTGCTGCGCGGTCAGGTGATCGAGCTGCGGTACCGGCTCGCCCAGCGTGAGCGTGCCAGTCTTGTCGAACAGCGCGATATCGACTTCGGCGAGCCGCTCCAACGCACTGCCGTCCTTCACCAGCAGCCCCCGCCTCGCCAGCGCTCCCGAGGCGACGACCTGCGCCGCGGGAACCGCCAGACCCATGGCGCAAGGACAGGTGATGATCAGCACCGCGATGGCGATGACCAGCGCGTGATGCCAGCCCGCCCCCGCGATCATCCAGCCCACGAAGGCCAGCAAGGCCAGCGTATGCACTGCCGGTGCGTAGAGGCGCGAAGCGCGGTCGGCTATGCGCACATAGGTGCTGCGCGACTGGCCCGCTTCGTCCATCATTCGCGCGATTTCGGCCAGCGCCGTGTCCGAAGCCGCAGCGGTCACGCATACCTCGATAGCGCTGCCGAGATTGATCGCTCCGGCATAGACCAGTTCGCCAGCCTCGGCCGATTGCGGCACGCTCTCGCCGGTCAGCATGGCATTGTCGAGCGAAGTCGCGCCCTGTTCGATCACCCCGTCCGCCGCGAGCGCCTCGCCCGCCGCGACCAGCATCAGCATCCCCGGTTCGAGCTCCGCCGCGGCGAGCGTGCGGCTGGACCCCTTGTCGTCGAGCACCGTCGCGCTCTTGCCCATGCGCGAGAGGAGAGCCCCTATCCCGGCGCGCGTCCTGTTGCGCATGGTGGCGTCGAGCGCACGGCCCGCTAGCAGGAAGAAGAGCAGCATGACCGCGCCGTCGAAATAGGCGTGCGCGCCGCCGGTCAGCGTCTCGTAGAGACTCAGGCCCGCGGCGAGCAGCACGCCGATCGAGATCGGCACGTCCATGTTGGTCCGCCGATAGCGCAGCGCCATTGCCGCGCTGGCGAAGAAGGGACGCCCCGAATAGGCGATCACGGGGATCGCGATCAGGGCGGATAGCCAGTGGAACAGCTCGCGCGTCACCCCGCCCGCCCCCGACCACACGCTGATCGACAGCAGCATGATGTTCATCATGCCGAAGCCCGCGACCGCCAATGCGCGGAGCAGCGCCCTTCCCTCGCGATCGTCCTGCGCCAGCGGATTGTCGGCCACCGGTTGCGCCTCGAACCCGAGCCGCGCGATCGCCTCGACGATCGCCTCGCGCGTCAGTGCGGCATGGTGGCGCACCGCGACCCGTTTGGCCGAGAAATTGACCCGCGCCGCCTCCACGCCATCGAGCCCGGCAAGTCCGCGTTCGATCTTGGCGATGCAGCCGGCGCAGCGCATGCCGGGCACGGTGAAACGGCTATCCTCGAGTCTTTCGGCAGCGAGCGGTTCGGCGGTCAGCGGCGCAGTCATGGCACCTCGCTCTCCTCGACCCAGCGCCCCCCGCCGGCATCGATAGCGAGGCGGACGACCCAGCGCCCTTCGGGAAGGCTCCGGGTAGAAACGAAGCGGTCGGGTCCGATCTGCTCGAACCGCAGGCTGAAATGGTCGGGCCGGCCGAGCGGGCGCCTGAGATCCGCGGAAAGCAGTGCGCCTTGGGGCACCCTTTCGGTCGTCGCCACCAGCCGGCCCTCGGCGTCGCGCCCCAGCGCGGCCGCATAGCCGAGCCGATCCGACACGCGTGCCTGTTCGAGCCAGCCGTTGAACTTCTGGCTGGCGACATAGGAGTTCTCGACCACGACGCCGCCGAACCCGCCAATCGCGAGCGACGCCATGTAGAAATTGACCGCGACGACGATGCCGAAGCCGGCCACCAGGACCAGCGCCATGTGCCTGCCGGTGAATTCGCGCTGCATCACTGGTCCTCCGGAGCATCGAAGCGGGTGGTAACGGTATCGCTCTCGCGCTCCTCGTCGAGCGAGGTCACGCGGAAGGTGAATTCCTCGGACGCGGCGCCCGGCGGGACCGCGACATAGGCGCGCACCTGGCGGACGAGGTCGGCGGGAGCGGTCACTCGCTGGGTCGGCGCCGCATCGCCGCGACCGATGGCATCGGTCCACATCACCGCGCCGGGCAGGCCCTCGACGGCGATCTCCATGTCGCGCGGCCGACTTTGCATGTTACGCAACTTGAGCGTGTAGGAATTGCGCACCGACCCGTCGCTGAGCAGCATATAGGGCGGATTGCGGTCGGGGGCCACGGTCAGCTCGGTATGGCTGCGCACTCCCAGCGCGAACAGCAGCGCCCCGCCGATCCCGCCCCAGATGAGGAAATAGGCCACCGTGCGCGGGCGCAACAGCGTGCGCCAAGGCGATCTCGGCGCCTCGCCCGCCGCCTCGCGCTCGCAATCCTCGAGCGTGGCATAGTCGATCAACCCGCGCGGACGACCGATGTCCTTCATCACCCGATCGCAGGCGTCGATGCACAAGGCGCAGGTGATACAGCCGATCTGGGGCCCCTCGCGAATGTCGATTCCGGTCGGGCAGACCTGCACACACTGAGTACAATCGATGCAATCGCCGAACTTGCCGGGATCGCGTGCGGCCTTCTTGACGCTGCCGCGCGGTTCGCCGCGCCAGTCCTTGTAGGTGACGATAAGCGATTTCTCGTCGAGCATCGCGGTCTGGATGCGCGGCCAGGGACACATGTAGATGCACACCTGTTCGCGCATGAAGCCGCCGAGCGTGACCGTGGTCAGCGTCAGCACCGCCACGGTGATATAGGCGACGGGTGCCGCCTCGCCGCGCCAGAAATCGTGCACCAGGGTGGGCGCGTCGGCGAAATACATGATCCATGCGCCGCCGGTCCAGAAACCGATGACGAGATAGATGCTCCATTTGAGCGCTCGGCGCATGACCTTGCCCCAGGTCCACGGAGCCGCATCGAGCCGCTTGCGCGCATTGCGGTCGCCGTCGACGAAGCGATCGACATGCTGGAACACATCGGTCCAGACGGTCTGCGGGCAGGCATAGCCGCACCAGGCCCGGCCGACCGCGCTAGTCACGAGGAACAGGCCGATCCCCGCCATGATCAGCAGCCCGGCAACGAAATAGAATTCGTGCGGCCAGATCTCGATGCCGAACATGTAGAAGCGCCGATGCGCGAGATCGACCAGCACCGCCTGGTCGGGCGCATAGGGCCCGCGGTCCCAGCGGATCCACGGCGTGACGTAATAGATCGCCAGGGTGACGACCATGACGAACCACTTGAAGCGCCGGAAGGGCCCGTCGATCCGCTTGTTATGCACGAATTCGCGCTTCTCGTAGAGCCGTTCGGGTAGATGCTCTTGCGCCGGTTCGTGGGGTTCGTGTCGGCGGGTCGCCGCCTCGGCATCGGCGACCGCGCTCGACACGGGTTCGTTGGTCTTGGTCACGCCGTCCTCGACGACGAGCGACCAGTCGCGCTCGCCTTCAGACCGGGGTGCGTCAGGGTTGCTCATCGACCTCGACCTCGGGGTCGGCAGCGACCTCCACGAAGTCTTCGCCGCCCCCGAGCGAATGGACATAGGCCGCGAGCATCTTGATCGTCACCGGATCGAGACGCCCTTCCCACCTGGGCATCATCCCCATGCGCGGGTTGAGGATCTGGCGCTTGATCGCCTCGCGGCTGCTTCCGCGCAGCCAGATGGCGTCGTTAAGGCGCGGTGCCCCGACGTCGCGGCTGCCTTCGCCCCGGGGGCCGTGGCAGGCGACGCAATTGTCGGCGAAGAGCTGCGCGCCGAGCGCACTGCTCTCGGCCTTACCGCTGAGCGCCAGGACATGGTCGACCAGCGCGTCGAGCTGGCGCGTATCGAAAGCCCCGGCGAAGGCCGGCATCTGGCTGGTACGGGTCTGGTCATCGCCCGCCTGGCGGATGCCATGCGTCAGCGTATAGTGGATCGCCTTGAGATCGCCGCCCCACAGCCAGTCGTCGTCGTTGAGATTGGGATAGCCGAGCTCGTGATTGCCCGCTGCGCCCGAGCCATGGCACTGGACGCAATTGATGCGGAACGCGGCCGCGCCGCCGGCGACGGCCTGCTGCATCAGCGCGCTGTCCTCGCCCAACCGCTCGATCGGGATGCGCGCCAATTGCTCGCGCACGCCGGTTTGCGCCTGGTCGGCCGCGCTCATGTCCTCGGCAAGCTGGCCGCGGCTCGACCAGCCGAGCACGCCCGCGGTGGCGCGGTCGATCATCGGCCAGGCGGGATAGGCGATGACATAGCCCACCGCGAAGACGATCGTGAGATAGAAGGTATAGAGCCACCAGCGCGGCAGCGGCGTGTTGAGTTCCTCGATCCCGTCCCATTCATGGCCGACGGTTTCGGTGCCGGTCGGCCGATCGATCCGCTTACTCGCCATCGTCTTGCCCTTCGAAAATCAGCGTTGCAGCCGCGTGGTTGCGTTTCCCCGCCCCGGGCCGGAAGGGCCAGGCGCACAATCCGACGAACAGCACCAGCATGAACACCAGGGCGTGGCTGTCGGCGAAGTGCCGGAGCGTGTCGTAGAGGCTCATCGACCCTTCTCCTGCGCGAGTTCCTCCATCGCGGCGGCGCTGTCGAAATCGACCAGCGTGCCGAGCATCTGGAGATAGGCGATGAGCGCATCCATCTCGGTGAGCCTGTCGGGGTCGCCGTCGAAATCGCGAATCTGCGCCTTGGGATAGCGGGTCGCGAGATCGCCCGCATCGGCGTCGGGATCGGCTTGCGCGAGCATGTCGGCATAGGCCTTGTCGAGATCTTCGTCGCTATAGGGCACGCCGACGCGGCGAAGCGCGGTCAGGGTGGCCTTGGGGTCGCCGATGTGGAGTTCGGTATCTTTGAGGAAGCCGTATTGCGGCATCACGCTCTCGGGCACCACGCTCTGCGGATCGGTCAGGTGCTGGACGTGCCATTCGTCCGAGTAGCGCCCGCCGACGCGCGCCAGGTCGGGCCCGGTCCGCTTCGAGCCCCACTGGAACGGGTGATCGTACATGCTCTCCGCAGCGAGGCTGTAGTGACCGTAGCGTTCGACCTCGTCGCGGAACGGGCGGATCATCTGGCTGTGGCAGACATAGCAACCCTCGCGGATGTAGATATCGCGCCCCGCCTGCTCGAGCGGGGTATAGGGACGCACCCCTTCGACCTTCTCGATCGTGTTCTCGAGGTAGAACAGCGGGGTGATCTGGACGAGCCCGCCGATCGCCACGGTGACGAAGGTCGCCACCGCCAGCAGGGTGATGTTCCGCTCCAGCTTCTTGTGGCCGGACAGGGGTTCCTTGGTGGTATCGCTCATGGCTTGCCTCTCATTCGGTCGGAACGGCGCTGGGCTGGTTGGCGACGATCGGGCGGTCGGCCTGGGGATCGTAGGCGGCATCGCGCAGCGGGGCCTCCTCGCGCAGCTTGCCGGCCAGCGTCATCCAGATGTTGTAGGACATGATGATCGCGCCGGAGAGGTACATCAGCCCGCCGACCGCACGCATGACATACATCGGGAACATGGCGGCGACGCTGTCGGCGAAGGACCAGACGAGATAGCCGTCGGGGCCGTATTCGCGCCACATCAGCCCCTGCTGGATGCCGGCCACCCACATGCTCGCGGCGTAGAAGACGATGCCCAGCGTCGCGAGCCAGAAGTGCCAGTTGATCATCCGCAGCGAATACATCCGCTCGCGCTTCCACAAGCGCGGAACGAGGAAATAGACGCAGGCGAAGGTGATCATGCCGTTCCAGCCGAGCGCACCCGAGTGGACATGGCCGATGGTCCAGTCGGTGTAATGGCTGAGACTGTTGACGCTCTTGATCGACAGCATCGGGCCTTCGAAGGTGCTCATCCCGTAGAAGGCGAGCGCCATCACCATCATCCGGATGATCGGATCGGTGCGGACCTTGTCCCATGCCCCGTTGAGGGTCATCAGGCCGTTGATCATGCCGCCCCAGCTGGGCATCCACAGCATCACCGAGAACACCATGCCCAGCGTCTGCGCCCAGTCGGGCAGCGCGGTGTAGTGGAGGTGGTGCGGGCCCGCCCAGATGTAGAGGAAGATCAGCGACCAGAAATGGATGATCGAAAGCCGGTAGGAATAGACCGGGCGTTCGGCCTGCTTGGGCACGAAGTAGTACATCATCGCGAGGAAGCCCGCGGTCAGAAAGAAGCCCACGGCATTATGGCCGTACCACCACTGCGTCAGAGCGTCCTGCACGCCCGAAAAGGCGCTGTAGCTCTTGGCGCCGAGCAGGCTCACCGGCATCGCCAGATTGTTGACGATGTGCAGCATCGCGATGGTCACGATGAAGGCCAGGTAGAACCAGTTCGCAACGTAGATATGCGGCTCGTTGCGCTTGGCCAGCGTGCCGACGAAGACCAGAAAATAGGCCACCCAGACGATGGTCAGCCACAGGTCGACATACCATTCGGGCTCGGCATATTCCTTCGATTGGGTGACGCCGAGGAGATAGCCCGTGGCGGCCAGCACGATGAACAGCTGGTAGCCCCAGAAGACGAAGCGCGCGAGGCCGGGGAAGGCGAGCTGGGTGCGGCAGGTGCGCTGGACGACGTAGAAGCTGGTCGCGAGCAGCGCGTTGCCGCCGAAGGCGAAGATCACCGCGCTGGTGTGCAGCGGGCGCAGCCGGCCGAAATTGAGATAGGGTTCGAAGTTGAGCTGCGGGAAGGCGAGCTGGCTGGCGATGAAGACGCCCGCCAGCAGCCCCGCCAGGCCCCAGAACATGGTGGCGATGACGCCCCAGCGGATCGGATCGTCGTCATAGCGCGAAGGGCCATCGGGCATTTTGAAGAAGCCCTGCGCCTTGCCGAGCGGATCGAAGCGCGTGGCGCTGATCCAGATCATCGCGAAGGCAATGACGGCGATAATCGTGGCGTGGGCGGCGAAACCGCCGTCGGCAGCAGCCACGGCTGCCGCGATCGCGGCGAGCATGATCAGGAACCACAGGCCGATGCGGCCCAGTGCAGCTTCCGCTTGCATGAAAATTCTCCGTCCGTTTCTCGCTGGTTAGGCGGCCCGGTCAGCGCTCGCATTGATCCAGGTCAATTTTGGAAAAAGAAGTCAGGCGGCGTGTTTCAGGAACCCCGCACGCCGCTGGAGATCGGGGCAGTTCCGGAGGATGATTCCGGAGCGCCCCGCGGTTTCGATCACGCCATCGTCCTTGAGCTTGCTCAATTGCCGACTGACCGTCTCGATGGTGAGGCCAAGGCTCTCCGAGATGTCGCGGCGTGACATGGGCAGTTCGAGCGCGACCCGTCCGTCCTGTTCGACCCCGATCCGCCGGGCCATGCCGAGCAGAAAGACCGCGACGCGCTCGCCTGCGGTCTTGCGCCCCAGCGCGATGGTCTTTTCGCGGCAGCGCCGCAGCGACAGCTTCGTGCTGTCGAGCAGCTGCCGCATGATCTCGGCCTCCCCTTCCGCTAGGGAAAGGAACTCCGGCGAGGCGAAGGTGAGGAGGTCGCATTCGCGCAGCGCGCAGACCGAATAGGAGTAATTGTCGGGCTCGGGCACGGTGAATACCTCGCCGGCGAAGTGGAAGGCCACGACCTGATCTCGCGCTTCCGAGGCATGCGCCACCAGCTTGGTCGCGCCTCGAACGACGAAGACGATGTGCTCGCCCCCCGCCGCGAAATCGAGCGAGACGTCACGGGCGAGCGGATGGCACCGCGCGAGCGCCCGGAAACCGCACCGCACGTCCCCGCCCAGAGTCGATGGCAGGACCCGCTCGGCAAATTGTTCGAAGGGATGGGAGAGAGAGGTCATGTCTCTCCCTTTCGCCGGTTCGCCCGGCGAACTCCTTGATCCAGATCAATGCGACGCGAATTGCGCGTCGTTAGCCAGAATGCCGACGCTGCAAGAACCCTGGGTCGCGAAGGGCGACCACTGCAGCGCGAAGGAAGATGGAAATGAACAAGGTGCTCATGGCCGCAGTGGCCGGAGTCGCAATGGTCGCTGCCCCGGCGTACGCCAAGGCGCAGGACGACGAAGGAAAGATCCAGATCAAACTGCTCGGGACCTACGTAGTACCCGATGGCAAGATCACGGCCGTCAACACCGACATCGTCGGCCTCCCCGCGGGGACGCAGACCGAGGCAAGCGACAATTTCGTACCGACGCTGGCGGTCGAGTATTTCGTATCCCCGAACTTCTCGATCGAGACGATCTGCTGCGTTACCCAGCACGATGTCGATGCGGTTGCGGGCCTGCCTGGCGCCGAACTCGTCTCCGACGCCAAGGTTATTCCGGCGACGTTCACCGCGAAATACCATTTCGATCTGGGCGGAGTGAAACCCTATCTCGGCGCGGGCGCGACCTATTTCTGGTGGATCGACGTCGAACCGGGCGCCGCAACCATCCCGCTCGGCGTCACGCGGACAACGCTGTCCGACGAATTCGGCCTGGTGCTGCAGGGCGGCGCCGACATCGCCATCGGCGACAGCGGCCTGGGCTTCACGGTGGATGCCAAGCGCTATTTCGTCGATACCACGGCACGCTGGTATGCCGGCAACACGCTCGCGATCGAGACCGAGCACAAGCTCGATCCCTGGGTGCTCAGCGCGGGCGTCAGCTACCGCTTTTGACCGGCCATCTGCTGGCCCCGCACTGGGGACGGAGTGCGCCCCGCCAGACCCCCGGCCGTTTGGCCCGCCGGGGGTCTGATTACCGTCAGGGAGCCGCCGCAGCGGGAAGCCGCGATCGGGCCTCGCAAGTCGGGTCAGTCCTCGGCGATATGTCCTAGGGGCAGGCTCGGCGGCCTGATGCCCAGGTCCAGCGCGGCCAGCATCTTCGCACTCGTCGTCGGTTTCCCGAGACAGAAGCCCTGCGCATAATCGCACCCCATGGCGCGCGCCAAGGCGAACTGTTCATAGGTTTCGACATGCTCCGCTACGCAGCGGGCACCCGCTGCATGACACAGGTCGACCATCCCGAGAAGAATCTGCCGCGACCTTTCGCTGTGGAGCACGTCGTCGATCAGCGATCCGTCGAGCTTGACCGTGTCGAACGACAATTCCCTGAGATAGGATACGGAGGCATAGCCCGATCCGAAATCGTCCAGCGCGATCGTGAAACCGATATCCGTGAGCTTCCTCAGCTCGCGCTCCGCCTGTCCCAGATCGGTCAGGAGGACGGTCTCGGTCACCTCGAACTGGATCCGCTCGGGGGGTAGCGAGTGGGCATCCACGATCCGAAGGATGCGCTCGGCAGCGGCCGGTCGGCTGAGCTGCATCGCACTCAGGTTGAACGACAGCGAAAGGCCGGGCGGCCAATGCACGGCCTCGCTCAAGGCCTTGCCCAGCAGGCTTTCGTTGAGCCGGTCGATCACGCCCAGCTTCTCGGCGATGCGAATGAATTCGCTGGGACCGACGACGCCCAGATCGGGGCTGTCCCACCGGGCCAGGGCCTCTGCATATTCGGATCGGCCCGTCTCGACGTTGACGATGGGCTGGAAGACGACATGCATCTGGTCGACCGCGTTACCCGACAGGATCAGCTTTTCGATCCTCGCCCGGCGCTGATCGGCCTGAAACTGGGGCTGGTCGTAGAGGTGCCAATGGCCGCGTAGCGATTCCTTGGCATTGTAGAGCGCCGAATCCGCCTGGCGGAAGAATTCGCCATCGGACCGGGTGAAGGGGCCGGCCTCGGTCAGACCGCAAGAAACCCCGACCGAGAGGTCCTTGCCATCCCATTCGATGGGCCTGGCGGCGAGTTCGCAAATCCGATTGCCGACATCCTCGATCTGTTGCCGCGAAAGTCCTTCCTTCCAGAAGATCGAGAACTCGTCTCCGCCCAGGCGCGCGACGAGAGCTGTGTCGGCGAACTCGTCGGTCAGTCGATCCGCAAATTCCTTGAGAATGGCGTCGCCCGCAGCATGGCCGAAGGCATCGTTCGCCGACTTGAAGCCGTCGAGATCGCATATCGCCAGCACGCTGCCGCCGCCGGAGGCAGGCCCCCGCACCAGGTGATGGCGAATTTCGCGGACCAGCCTGCCACGGTTCGCGAGGCCGGTAAGCGCATCTTCGTCGGCCCGTTTGACCGCCTGGGATTCCGCCGCCACCGCGCGGTTGCGTTCGCGCGCGATGGCGAGCTGCCCGCTCACCAGATCGGACAGCGCACGACTATGGACCTGCAATAGCCACATGAAGAGGATCAGCACGAGGAACAGGCTGACCCCGATGCCCTTGGCCGACTGGTCATCGAACAGGAACAGCCTGATGGCGAGAGGCATGCCCAAGATGATCAGCGGCAGCAGTGCCGCGCGCGGGAAACTGCTCAGGCCGTAGGCAGCGCCCAGGGCCGCCAACAGACTATAGAGAATGATGGTCAGTGACTTGTCGGGGTACTGGGTGATGAGCGATTGCGCCCATAAGGAAAAACCGATGCACAAGAGCGCTGTGAAGACCGCCATCTGGATCAACTCGCGGCGAATCTCGCGGAATTGGCGCGTCGGCTTCTGGAAGGCGATCCAGTAGATCATCCGCCACAAGAGGATGCATGACAGGATCGTGACGGGCGAAAACCAATCGAGATCGCGACCATCCGTGGCCACATGCATTCCGACAAGATTGACCAGCGATACGCCGTAGAGCAGCGGGATCTGCTTACGCAGGTTCTCGAAAGTCCCGATGATCTGCTCTCGCTGCTCGCGCGAGCTTCTCGCCGGGAAGAGATAACGCAGGGACCATTGCATCAAAACGGCCATAAACGATCAGTCTCGCAGCCTGGTTAACGCGCTCTAGCTGACCCTACGTAAGACCTCAAACGAACGACCGGCCCCCGCCGTTCCTGTCGGCGGCGATCCGCGGTGTGCGCCAGAATTTGGGTTGCGGCATGAAACCCGCTTGCTAGGCATGGGCGAGAGGAGAACCGCATGAGCGAACTGGACCCCGAACACGTCCCCGTCATCGTCGGTGTCGGCCAGGTCAACGACCGGCCCCAAGAGCCGGGCGACGGGCTCGATCCGGTCGGATTGATGGTCGAGGCCCTGCGTCGTGCCGACAGCGATACGGGCGCTGATCTGCTGAAGGATTGCGACTCGCTTTCCGTCGTGGCCCAGCTCGCCTGGCCGCAGCTCAACCCCGTCGACGGCGCGGTGGCGGAGAGGCTCGGCATCGCCCCTGCGCACCGCATGCAGACCGCCATGCCAAATGGAGACAGTCCGATCCTGCTGCTCCACGAGGCTGCCAACCGGATCGGACGGGGCGAAGCCAGGATTTGCGCCATCACCGGCGGCGAGGCGCTGCGCACGGCGGGCCAGCTGGCGGCGCTCAGGAAGCGTGACGATAGCGAAAAGCCCAATGCACTACGCGATGCCACGCATCGCGTGCGCAAGGGCTATGCGCAGAGCTACGGCCTCGTCGTACCGACAGATGTGTACCCGCTCTACGAAAACGCCGGGCGCGCCGCCCATGGGCAGACGCTCGCCGAAGGGCAGGCGGAGAGCGGCGCCATCTGGTCGCTGATGAGCGAGGTCGCTGCCGAGACCGAAGGGGCCTGGATCCGGAATCCGGTGAGTGCCGACAGTGTCACCACGCCGTCGGAGAGCAACCGACAGATCGCCTTTCCCTACACCAAGCTTCAGGTCGCCAATTCCTCGGTCAATCAGGGTGCCGGCTTCATCGTAACCTCGTTCGCCGAAGCGCGCCGGCGCGGTATTGCCGAAGACCGCATGGTGTGGATCGGTCACGGGGCGGCAGCGCACGAGAACGGCAATTTCCTCGCCCGCGACCGCTACGATGCCTCGCCCAGCCTGGCGACCTCGATCGAGCGAACGATGACGCTGAACGACATTGCCACCGAGGATCTAGCGCATGTCGAACTCTACAGCTGCTTTCCCTGCGTTCCCAAGATGGCGCGCCGCGTACTCGGCTGGCCGCTCGAGAAGCCCGCCACCGTCTTCGGCGGCCTCACCTTCGGCGGTGGTCCGATCGGGAATTACATGAGCCATGCAGTGGTCGCGATGGTCGAGAAACTGCGCGGGTCCGGGGACAAGGGCCTGCTGTTCGCGAATGGCGGCTATGCCACCCACAACCATACGATCCTCCTGTCGGGAGCACCGACCGGCGCCGCTTTTCCGCAGGATTTCGACTACCAGGCCGAAGCCGATGACCGTCGTGGCGCAGTTCCCCCGCTCGACGAGGGCTATGCCGGCCCCGCGACGATCGAGAGCTATACGGTGCATTACGGCCGCGACGGCTCACCGCAATCGGGCGTGGTCGTCGCCCGCACACCCGATGGCGTACGCACGCTCGCGAGCGTCGCCGCAGACGATGGGACGACGATCGCTTTCCTTACCGATGGAAAGCGGGAACCGGTTGGCACGGAAGGCACGGTCGTGCGCGAAGGCGAGGCGCTCGCAGTCTGGCGCCGCGGCTGAGCCTCAGAAGGTGAGCGCCTGTACCACCGTTCCCGCGTGGAGTTCAGCCTGGCCGGGAGGACACCGGATGAGCCAGTCCGCGCGCGCAAGGCCGCCCTGCACGCCGCTGTCCTGATTTCCGATCGGGACCAGGCCCGCATCGTCCCAACACGCCCGTGCGAAGGTTTCGCGGCCTCCTGTCGCCCCCAGCATCGCCGCGAGTGGCAGGTTGCGCCAACGATGCGCCCCATCGCCCCCCTGCAGTCTGGCGAGGAGCGGAACGAGCAGCAGGCGCGCCGTGACCATGGCCGAGGTCGGATTGCCCGGCAGGCCCATCACCAACGCCCCCCCGGCCCGGCCCAGCCACACAGGCTTGCCGGGCTTGATGGCTACCGTGTCGAAGGTGAGTTCGAGCCCGTGGGCGACGAACATCGGCTTGGCGAAATCGCGCTCCCCCACCGAGGCGCCGCCGGTCACCACCACGAGATCGGCGGAGGCCAGCAGATCGCCCGCCAGCTGCTCGAGCGCAGGCAAGTCGTCGACCGCACGGTGACGCGTCACGACCGACCCGCCCTGCCGTTCGATCAGCCCGGCGAGCGCGTGGGTGATGCTGTCGGGAATTGCACGGGGCGAATCCATCGCCTTGCCCGGCTCGGCAAGCTCGTCACCCGTCGCGACCAGCGCGATTTGCGGGCGGCGATGGACCCGGACCGCGCCGACGTCGGCCGCCGCTGCGGCTACCAGCGCCTGCGGATCGAGCCGTCTTCCCGCCGGCACCAGCACCGTACCCGTGTCGAAGTCGCTCGCCCGCTCGCGAACATGGCGAGAGGGGCCATGGCCTTCGCGAAAGCGAACTTCGTCGCCTTCGCGCTCGGCGTATTCCTGCATGATGACGCAATCGGCACCCCCCGGAAGCGGCGCTCCGGTAAAAATCCGGACCGCCGCGCCGATCCCCAGCTGGTCATCGAAGGCGTGACCGGGGCGGGCTTCCCCCACCACCGGAATGGCCTTGCCGACTGAAATACCGCGTTCGATCACGGCATAGCCGTCCATCGCGGAAACCGTATGGCGCGGCGACGCGATCCTCGAGACGATGTCTTCGGCCAGCCAGCGGTGGGAGGCCCCGGCCAGCGCGACGGTCTCCGAACCGAGCGGCGAGACGAACGCACGCAGGCATGCCAGCGCTTCGTCGAAAGAGATCATCCCTTCGACCAGTTCCCGTAACGACCGCCTTCCTTCTCGATCACGCAGACGCCGCCGATCGTCATCGTCTTGTCGACGGCCTTGAGCATGTCGAAAAGCGTCAGGCAGGCGACGGATACGGCCGTCAGCGCTTCCATTTCCACCCCCGTCCGTCCCTCGGTCCGCACAGCGGCCTCGACCGTGAAGCCGGGCAAGGCCTCATCGATCCCGATCGCAAGGTCGACCTGCGAGAGCGGCAGCGGGTGGCACAACGGGATCAGTTCGGCGGTCCGCTTGGCAGCCATGATCCCGGCGAGTTCTGCCGTAGCGATGACGCTGCCCTTGGGCGCCTCACCCCGCTGCACCACGGCCAGCGTTTCGCGCGCGCAGACCAGCTGCCCCCGAGCGAGCGCCCGGCGCGCGGTGACCGGCTTGTCGCCGACATCGACCATCCGCGCCCGGCCGTGTCCGTCGATATGCGATAGTTCAGCCATGTGCCGATCCCTCTTGCATCGTCGCGGCAGGAAGCATTTTCCTACACCGGTGTCGAGCGCCATGATGGCGCAACGGTCGATGGCGTAGGCGTCCTATATCCTCGCCCGAAGCACTGGTAGAACCTCGGCGACGCCCGGGCAGGGTGTCGGGGGTCGGCTTCCATCTCCGGGCGGAGACGGTTTTTGGGGAGACGAGACATGCCACTGGAATTTGCAGGACCGGCGACACCTCTGGACGACGAAGCGATCGAAAGCGCCGCCACCAAGATCGGCTGCCAGGTCGCCGCGGTACGCGCGGTGATCGATGTCGAAAGCCGCGGCGGCTTCCTGGCCGACAAGCGCCCGAAAATCCTCTTCGAACGGCACTATTTCTCGCGCCTGACCGGCCGCAAGCACGATGGGACACACCCGGCGATCTCGAACCCCAAATGGGGTGGCTACAAAGGCAAGGAAGCCGAATACGATCGCCTCGGTCAGGCCATCGCGCTCGACCGCGACGCAGCGCTCCGCTCCGCCAGCTGGGGCGCATTCCAGATCATGGGCGACAACTACCGCCTCTGCGGTTTTCAGAACGCCGAGGATTTCGTCGCAGCGATGGTCTCGGGCGAACCGGCACAGCTCGATGCCTTCGTCGCCTTCGTGAAGAAGAACCATCTCGACGACGAGCTGATCCGCACCGACTGGGCGGGTTTCGCCCGGGGCTACAACGGTCCGGCCTACCGCGCGAACAAGTATGACGAGAAGCTCGAAGCGGCCTATCGCTTCCATTCGGCGGGCGGTCCGCATGTGCTTTCCCCCCGCCCCCTGTTGCGTCAGGGCGACCGCGGCGACGCGGTGAAGGACCTGCAGGCGCTTCTCGGGCTGACCGTCGATGGGGATTTCGGCCCCAGGACCAAACAGGCCGTGGTCAAGTTCCAGAAATCCAAGAAGCTCTATGCCGACGGGATAGTCGGCAAGAACACTTGGGCCGCGCTGGCAGCCGACTGAGCAGCCCCACCGGCGCTTGATGTGTCGGGGGAGTCACGCCCGGCGCGCTGTCGGGCGATACCCGTGGATGATGACGGCCATGATCTGGGACGCCCTCTGGTATATTCAAGTTAGCTTTAACTTTATATCTTCTTGACGAGCCGGAGTTCGTGGAGCTCGACGTCCTTCTGTTAGACCAGCAGCGAGGCGTACGATCGAGACGGGTCAACACGCGCGCGCTTTGATCGCCAGCATACGCGGACAAGCGATCCCATTCCGGGAGGACGCCAACTGGCTCGAGCGCCAAGGTCGCACTTCCCAACCCGACGAATTAGCCTTTGCGTGTCATCGAATAGGGTCGCGAGTGATCGAACTCGTCGATCCCATCGTGATCCGGGCCTTCGAACGGTCGGTTGACGAGGCTGCGAATCTTTTCCGATTGCGGCTCGCGGTGCCGTTCGAGCAGTTCCCGTGCACCCAGCTCGTCGATCGGGCTTCCTAGGTAGAAGCCCTGCCCGAATTCCGCTCCCAGTTCGAGCGCCGTCTCGTAGTCTGCGCGACACTCGATGAACTCGGCAACGGATTCGAGCTTCATCGAGTTGATCATCTGGATTACCCCACGCAGCATGTCGCGCCCTTGCTGCACGCGAGCGCCGCGGATCAGTGACCCATCGATCTTCACCTTGTCGAAACTGATCTCTCGCAGATAGACAAGCGATGCGAACCCGGCGCCGAAGTCGTCGAGCACCATCCTGCACCCCGCCTCACGCAGAATTTCAACGTTGGCGCGCGCCACCTCGAAATTCACCAGCATAGCAGTCTCGGTAATTTCGAACTGCAGACGATGGCTGGGGAAATGGCAGCGTTCGATCAATTCGACAATGTTGCGAGCGGCATCCTCGCAACAGATATGGGCGGCGCTGAGATTGAAGGAGAGCCGGCATGGCAGATCCCAGTCGGCAGCAAATGCCAGAGCCTTTTCCAGCATGCCGAGGGTAATGTCGGTGATCCTCCCAAGCCGCTCCGCAGCTGGAATGAAGAGTGCGGGAGAAATCTCGCCATGGGTGGGGTGGCACCATCTCGCCAATGCTTCGAACGACGCGAGTTCGCCGGTCCTCAAGTTGAGAATAGGCTGATAAACAAGCGACATCTCATCGACAGCATCAACCCGCATGAGCTCGGCTTCGATCGTATGCAACCATTCGCTCTCGTCACGGATGACGTCGTCGAACAGCTTGGTTGCTTCGAGCCCCTCTCGCTTTGCTACGTAAAGCGCAGCGTCCGCGTCGCGCAGCGCGCGCCCGACATCGACCGCATCGGAGCCGAGCACTCGCGCGCCCGCACTGCCGCCGATGCTCACCAGGGCGCTCGACAAGCGCATCGGCCGCCGAATTTGCACCAACGCCTCGTCGCATTGCGCCACCAGTTCGGCGATGCCGTCGGCATGCGTGATACCGCCTCGGAAGAGGCCGAATTCATCACCCCCGAGCCGCCCCACGATCGTTCCCGAGGGCAGCGCCCGCTTGAGGCGACGGGCGACGTGCCGAAGCACCACATCTCCGGCATGATGGCCGTAGAGATCATTGATCGGCTTGAACCGGTCGAGGTCGATGACCGCCAACAGGCCGGTTTGCCCCTCCGTGAGCTGCGCCTCGACATCGCGGATGAAAGCGAACCTGCTCCGCACGCCGGTCAGGCTGTCGGTTTCCGCCTGATGCTGGGCCTGCCTGCGGGCATTGATCAGCTTGAGATGGGTCTTCTCCATTCCGATCAGCGCCTGGTCGGCGTCGTACTGTGCCTTGAACAGCCGCAGCTGTATCCGGTGGCTGGCCTCGCTCAGCAAAAGGCCGACGGCGGTCAAGAATACCACGGCGATGGATGCTGGCAGATTCACGCCGACGAACAGGTAGAGCAGCGTGAGAACCATCGGCAGGACGAAACAGAAGAAGATCACGCGCGACGCGAAGATGATCCCCGTCAACGCGGCGCCTTGAATGAGCGCCGCCAGCATCCCCAGTGCCAGGATGGGACCCCATCCGAGATCTCCGGGGGATTGCTCGGCTTCGAAAAGGCCGATCGAGATGTAGAAAGCTGCCTGCGCCGTCGACAGCAACACGACCATCGCGCCGGTTACCCGGGCCGCAACCGGATTGACGTCTTCGGACTCTCCCGCCACCGGCGGCGAGCTCCAGTGCCGAAAGCGCAGCACGACGGCGAACACCAGGATTGCGCCGACTACCTTGGTGACGGTCTGATCCCGATAGATCCAGGCGAAACCTGCGAAGGGGGCGAGAATCGTGAGATAATAGAGGTGTATGACATCGCGGACGGCCTTGATCCGTTCACGACCGAAAGCGGCAGCGACCTGGTTCTCGGATTCGAACCCGATCATCCTGTCAATGCGTCGCCAAAGATTCACACGCGTCCCCACTTGGCCGAAAATGCCACTCGGAAGCGAAGTTATGGTAAATCGGGCGCCCGTAAAAATACCGTTACCGCCAGCTCGGGAGCGGACTATTTCCCATTACATCCTGTCGACAGTCGATCGCTCCTTCCAATTCCATGGTCGCATTCCGGCCGCCCGCCCAAGGAAAAGTGCGGTAAAACCAGATCGTCTAAGGAAGTCTGAGGTCTACAAGACACGGACATTCTCGGCCCGTTGACTATTATTGCATGCGACCAAAATTCGACTCTCCCATGAAACTATACTTTCAAAGCGGTCGGTTGTTCCATCCGCCAAATGACCTAGGTACCGCTACCAAGTCGGACCGGGATGTGACCTGTCAATCGCAAGAACAGGGTTGCAACTCGCAAAGAGCCCACTCGAACTTGAAGGCTTGAGAGGCCGAGCGTCCATGGCGAGGTGCCGAGGGCGGCTGAGCTGTTCGCCTAGCGGCTGGTGCAATCAGCGCGTCGCCGCTTTGGCCCGCAAGGCAGCGGCAGGCCGGCTGCCAATTTTCGCCGTCCAGAAACTCCAGCTGGCAAGCAGGCCCAAAACGATGAGGGCGAAGCCGGCGAAAGTCAGCGCGATCCGCCATGCAAGCCCCCCGACCTTGCCCGCATGGAGCGGATAGAACTTCTCGACAATCGCGGATGCACGATCGCCCTTCGCGGGGTCGTCCGTCGCGATCACCGCCCCCGTCTCCGGCGCGATCCACACGTAACTTCGTCCGTTCGGCGTCCATTCGAAGTCCTGGCGAAAGCGAATGGCGATCGGCTGGCCGGATTGCTTGGGCATCATCAATCGACGCGCTGCGCCCAAAGGGTAGGCCCATTGGGCATTCGCCATCACGCGTTTCCAGTCGGTGTCGCGATCGGCAGGGGCGAGCCCATCGGGCAGCGTCGGCTGGGAATTCGGCGCGGCGATCGATGACAGCAGAACCGAAGAGATGGCGGGGAAGACCATCATCGTGCCGGTCGCTGCGGTAAGGATCAGCAACGGCGAGGCGATGACGCCGAGATCGCGGTGGTGCCGCACGATCGCGCTGGCGGTATAGCGGGCCGGCCAGAGTCGAAACCGGAACGTCTTTCGCGTGCGCCACCACAGGATCGACCCGGTGATCGCGAACGCCAGCAACAATATCCCGAACACACCCGTGATGGTCTCTCCGGTTTCGCCGGCAAGCAAATGGTGATGGAGATCGAACAGCCAGAGCTCGGGCCTCCCCCACGGCCCGGTCCAGCGGTCGACGACCGTTCCGTCCTGCGCGATATAGGCGCCGCCCCCATCCGCATAGATCGCCTGGTGCAGGCCGATTTCATCGCCCGCAAAGGTTATCCGAGACAGCCCCGGCGCGGTCTCCATGGCGACTTCAATCGCATCGCCCAGCTCTGCCGGGGTGCTGACCGGCGCATCATGCGCCCCGTCGAGCAGGATCCAGTTGTCCTCCCACAAGAGCGCCGTGCCCGAGAGGCCGATGACGGCCAGCAGGAGGCCCACGAAGCCGCCTGTCCAGCGATGCAGGAGGGACAGCAGCTTCATCAGAATTCGCTGCGCAGGCTCAGCGTGAAGGTGCGCCCACGACCGGCGAAGAAGCGGCTGTTGTCGGTCACTCGCACCGTATCGCTATCATAGGTGACGTAGAACTCGTCGGTCAGGTTCTGCGCGGCCAAGGCGATCTCGCCGAAGTCGGCGCGATAGGAGATGAAAGCATCGAGCAGCGTGTAGCCATCGAAATCGGTGGTCGTGGCTACATCGTTGAACTCACGTGCCAGATACATCCGTGCCTGCGCCCGCGCGCCGAAGCGACCCGAGCTAAAGTCAGCGGCGAGATTGATGCGGTCGGGAGAGATATTCGCGCCGTCGAGATCCTCGTCGACCAGACCATCGCCGTCGCTGTCGGTCTGCCCTTCGAGCGCGGCATAGCCGCCGCTGAGCGAAAAGCCGGGCAGCGGGGTCTGCCAAGCGAGGCTGGCTTCGAAGCCTTCGATCTGGATCGGCTGGCGCTCTACCTCGAACACGTCGTTGCGCAGCACGAGGAGCGAACCGAAATCGCTCGACGACCAGAAATAGCTCGCCGATGCCTTCAGGGCGCCGCGATCCCATTCGAGCCCGAGTTCGCGATTGTTGGACACCACCGGTTCCAGCGAGAGGAACTCGTCGACATCCACGCCCTGCTCGGTGATCCCGCGCAGGATCCGGCCGACGTCCGCGATGGTGAAACCCTCGGCATAGCTGCCATAGGCCCGCAGCCCGTCAATCGGTTCGACGATCACCCCGCCGTTCCACAGCAGATCCTTGAACGAGGGGGAGCCGCCCGCGACGTCCACGGCACCGTAATTTGCCAGCGTGGTGAAGTCGCCTACCTTGAGTTCGACATTCTCGTAGCGCAGGCCGCCGGCGAGGCGGACCAGCCCATCGGCCAAGGCCAGGTTGCCCTGGAGGAACGGCGCGAGGCTGCTGAAGTCGCTCCGCGGGACCCAGATGCGATCGGTCTGGACGAGCGACTGCTGCGTCCGGTCGAACAGGGCATCGAACCCGGCCGTCAGGACCAGATCCTCGAAGCCCGAAACCGCGCGTTCGTAGCTGACCTTGGCGCCGAGCTTGCGCGAGCGATTGGCCGACTGGTCGAACAGATTGCCGCTGGGATCGATGGCCGGATCCTGGAAGGTCCCGAAGACCCCGCCGCCGAACACGTCGTTCGTGCGGCTGTAGAAGCCCTGCAGAACGAAGGTACCGCCGCCGAGATCGGGATCGACCAGCGAGGCCGACAGGAGATGCGCGGTGTTCGAAGGCGGCGCGCCCGGCGTATCGCCGCGGATACTCGTCGAGGGAGTGTTCGTGGCGCGGTCGCCGGGGACGGAGACGTAATTGGCGTTGCCTTCCAGCTCGAACCGGTTGGCGACAAGTTCGAAGCGCGCGCCGTTTGCAAGCTCGTAGCCCAGCCGCGCGAAGACCGACCAGCTGTCGCTGTCCTGTACTTCCCCTTGCGTGCCATCGACCCCGATACGATTGCCGGAGCCATCGAAGAACGCGCCGCGTTTTTCAAATGCGGCACCGAAACTCGCATCGAAGGGTCCGGCACGATAGCCCACCAGCCCGGCGGTCTTGGCGCCGATGCCTTCGCCGTCGAACCCGTCGGGAAGCGTGACCTGCGACAGGGTGCGAAACGCTACGCCGTCTTCACGCGGGGCGCCCACGGTGACCTGGTTGACGACGCCGCCGGTGGCACCGATGCCCTGCAGGGCGTTGGAGCCGTAAATGACTTCCACTCGGTCGATGAAGAACGGGTCGATCGTGTAACCGTCGCGCGAGCCATCGCGGACCGGCGTCGACTGCGGGATCCCGTTGATGGCGTAGAGCGGCGCACGTCCGCGCAGGCTTTCGCCGGCACCCGAAAGCTTTTCCCGCGTCGGAGAGAAGGACGGCAGCAGCGCCGACACGGCATCGACGGTCGATCCCGAGAGGAGCACCTGCCGCGAGAGCGCTTCGCTATCGATCACATCCACCGTCAACGGCAGGGCGCTGGCCGGAAGCTGGGTGCGCGTGGCCGTCACGACGATGTTCGCTCCCGCGTCCTGCTCGGGCACGGCTTCGTCCGAAGGCGGGACGTCCTGAGCGAAGGCGGGCGACAGCGGGGCCAGCGCGAGCGCGCCGGCGAGATAGCGGAACATCTGGAACTCCTCGAAGATTCGCCGCCGCCTAACGCTTATGCGACTTACTCGCAATAGCAATCATGGCTAGCGATCCCTGGCTGGCCCAAATGTGCCATTGGTACTGCTCAAGGCCTGTCACTGGTTGCCCTTCAATTACAGAGTCTTACACTTCACCAGCGGCACATCGACCTCGAGCCCGCTGTGCGGCCTCACCGCCGATGGCGATCTCGGCCGGATGACCAAGAACGCGATGGTGAAGTTCCAGAAGTGGAACAAGCTCTACGCCGACGGGATCGTCGGCAAGAACACCTGGGCCGCATTGGCGACGGACCGAGCGGGCTAGTCAGATCGACGCTGCGAGGTCTTCGAACCGCCGCTCGATCTCGGCGCTCGCCTCGGCCGCGGACCTAGCTTCGCCGTCATAGTCGAATTCGAAGCGGAAAGGTCCATCGGCCTCGATCGTGAGGTCGAGGCGATGGATCGTATCGCCTGCCTCCTGATAGACCTCGCGAAGGGCGAGGAAGCATTCCTCGATCCGGTTCGACGCCATGGCGAAGGGAGCCTTCCGCACCTTCCCGTCCTCTTCGACCACGAGGAACCCTCGCAAGATCGCATGCGGCACCGGATCGTCCGAGAAATCGGCATGCATGAAAGCGAAAGCCCAATCGTCGTCGCGGTCAATCGCGTCGAGCACGGCTTCGACGGCATCCTGCTGCTTTTCAATCATGCCCCGCATCCGGCGCCTTTCGAGTTCTACGGTCGCCCGCCACCGGGCTGATTGAGGAATACCGGGACGGCAACCCAGTCTCCGGCATCGGTCCGGAACCGGACCTGTATCCGATCCGGGCGAGTGCTGTCGTCGCTATAGATCGGCTCGACCTGTACTTCCACGATATCGGGCAGGTTTTCGATTATCTCGCGAACGCGGTTTTCGAACTCGACCTTGTAGGCGCTGCTGTTGAGATTCTTGCCCGGATCGCCGGCGACACGCTTCCCGTTCCCCGGCACGACGTTCAACCGATTGACCGGCCCGCCGAAGATATGGGCGAGGAGATGGAAACCGACATCGCCTGCGTCGCCTTCATGCCCGATGCTGCGCTGGAGATCGGCGCCGTGTCGCTTTCCGCGCGTGCGCACCGGCACGCCTTCCGCCATGATCACGCGTCCCATCGCATCGGTGGTAAACGCCATCCTGCCGAATTCGTAGCGGGTGAGCGGAGTCGCGACCGCCGCCGCAGCATCGAAATCGTCTAGCGAATCCATCCTCACGATACGGCGGCCAACCGTTTCCGCCTGAATATCCGGTCTGTCGGTCAGGGCGCGCGCGACGAACTCCTCGAACTTCGCCGTCGTCTGGTCCGGCAGGTCGGGATGGGCCGTGGCGAACTTCCCGTACAATTCCTGCAGTACGTCGGGATGATGCGCGCCGACATAGTGGAGCAGATTGGAATCCTGCGCGATCCCGCGAATGCCGTCGGGCAGCTGTTCGAAACTCGCTCGATGCAATTGACGCTCCGCCACATGACGCAGGCTGAGCCGAAGTTGCTCGGACATGTAATTGGTGAATTCGACGATATTGCGCAGTGCCTGCCGTGCGGTCGTGTCATCGACGCCGGTCGATTTCAGATAGGTTTCGAAGTCCCTGATCGCCTGGCCACGATCCTTCCGCTGCTGCGAGAAAATCGCGGTGACGGCCGCGTCGCGCATGGCTTCGGGCATATGCGCGAGTCCGTCGAGGAAGGCCGCCTGGTCGGGATGCGTCTGGCGCAGATGGTCGATCGCTTCCCGTGCCTGACGGAAGCGTTCGGCGGGATCGGCATCCTCGAACGGCACGCGCTCCTGTGGAGGCAATGCCGAAAGCTCGTCGGGCGCGTCGATCGTGTCGAGAACCGTGTCGGCAGCCTCGGTATCCAGCCCATCTTCCGGTCGCGAAGCGGTGGCCTGCTCGCTCGTGTCGTCCGCATCGGGATTGTTCTGCGGGACCCCCTCGTCCTGGTCGGCAATCTCTGCCACCTCTCCCGCCGCCAGCCGACGCGCTGCAGCATCCGCGAGCAATGCGTCGGTCAAGGGCGTAGTGGATTCGAGCATCTCGGCGAGGAGGCGCTTGCCGAGCGCCGCCTCCGCCGTCGCCGCAGCTGCTGCCTCCCCCGTCGCCTGCTCCGCCGCATGCAGCCTCTCGTCCGATTGCGGCGTCTTGCTGGGCTCACCGGCGGCGGACGCGCCCTCCTCGTGATGGACGACCGGCGGCGCTCCTTCGCTGTCATGCAGGAAATCACGCGAGCGCAACCGCGTACCGCCTTCGCCCGAAGTCACATCGCCCGATGCTGCGCTCCGCCGGACGTGCTGCGCGTTCAGCAGATCGCCGAGGCGCTGCGAGCGAACGGCCGCCTGGTCGGTCACTCCGCCGCGGTACTGGATACCGCTGGTCAGCGGCCCGCCGAGATCGCCGAAGATGATCTGGGGGTTGCCGTGTTCGGCGCCGAGCGAGGCGAGAAAGGCGTTGAACGCTTCTCCCCTTCGGGTGGTGTAGGGCAAGTCGTCGAATGTCAGCGTGCCGTCGATCATCCGGCGGGCGACCTCGGGCGTAACCCGGCCCTCGGCACCAGCGAACAGGTGGAGGTTGTTCATGACGAAATCCTCCCACTGGCGGCGGTGTGCCCCACCGGTCGAAACGTCGACGAATACCCCCAGGTCGCTGCCGCGCAGGATGTAGGGGATGACGTCGCCCGGAACGTCGCCATGCCGCCCCTCGCGATAGGCTCGAGCGGATTCGAAGTGGCGGGTGAAGTAGAGCCCTTCGCCGAAATCGTCGTCGACGCCGCCCGGATTGCGGGTGAAGTCGATACCGGTTTCGATGAGATCGTCGCTGCGCGACCTGGTCGCCCCGTGGAACAGCATGACCAGGGGTTCGCCGGGCGCCAGCTGGCCGGTATCCAGCATATGCTGGCGGGTGGCCTCCAGCGTGACGTCCGATATCATGGCGCGGGTCGCGATCGGGATGGTCTCGTCGTTGAGAATGTTGTGCAGGCGGATCATCGAATCCTCCTGCCCCACCAGCCCCATCCGCTGGACCCGGTCGTGGGCGTCGGAAATCGACGCCGACCGCCCCAGCACCGGATCGATGTCGCCACGTTGGCGCAGCCCCTGTACTTGGAGGTCGAAGTCGTCGGCCATTTCCATCCGCCGGCGGATGAAATCGATATCTCCCCGCGCCGCTTCGCCGAGCATCTCGCCATGCGTTGCGGAGCGTCTGGAGACGACTGCTGACTCGCCTCCTTCGCGCCCCATGTAGATATGTCCGTCGCGTGTGGAAGCCTGCGGCAATGACCCGCCGGCGAGCGACCGTGCAACAGTCTCGAAGTCCCCGATGCTCGAAAACGGACCCAGCTCGCCGACACCGTCGTGGGGCGGACGGAAACTGACCCGGTATTGTTCGTCGTGACCGTTCCGGGTGATCGAGAAATGGGTTTCGTAGTGTTGGTCGCCGAGCCTGATGTCGATGATCGAACTGCGCACCGTGCCCTCGGGCGTTTGCACGGTACCGACACCGGAAAGCAGTTCCCCGCGCAGAACCGTAAAATCGCCTCCGAAGCTGCTCGGCAGGCTGGCACTGAGGCGATCGCTGATCACCGTCGTTTCATGCAGGCGCGGGTGCGAGTGGCGCAACGTCGCCCAGCCTTCGCCGGGTGCTCTTACCGAACCGCGCACGCCCTGGATGACCTTGTATTCGCCGGTCACCGGGTTGTGCGCGATCAGCGCCTCGCGATGCGGGTCCGCGCCCCGTAGCGCATCGTAATTTGCCTTTGCGGCATCGTAACTGTGGGGGTCGCTGGCATAGATCGTCGCGTCGTCGGGCACGGAGGGCTGGTGACGCAGCATTTCGCGATCGAGGTCCGTGTTCGCGAACACCTTCTGCTCCGTCACCGCACCGTCGCCGAGGAATTCCACCAGCGACTGCTCGCCCGCATGGTCCCGATCGTCATGCGCGCGCCGCGGGGTGACGGGCTCGTCGGGATTGAAGGCCGGAAGCTCGCGCGTGATCCGTTCCGATGCCGGCGTGTCGGCGTCGGGATCGTCGCGCGAGCGCATGCGCGGGGCGGCTGGCTCTCCGGGATCGTTCGCCGCGCTCGGCATCCTCGGCAGGTCCGGCGCGCTGTCGGGCGCATCGGCCAGCGCCCGGGCGATCGGGCGGATCGCTTCGGGGAGCATTTCGGGCGAGATCGGGATGCCGAACCGGTCGGCCAGCAGCACCGCGTCGAGCGTATCGGACAAGTCCTTGTTGCTGCGGATCGCGGCGAGTTGCGCCGGATCGACAATGTCGTGACCCAGTGTTCCCGGTCGCCGCCCCGGAGAGGAGCCCCCCTCCCCGCCGCGCGATCCTCCCGGCAGCCGGACTTCCGTATCCATCATGCGGCGGCGCGCTCGGGCCGTTCTGCCGTCGGGGTGCCGTGATGCGTAGTGGTCTCCAGCCCGCTCTGCGCCATATTCCAGCACGCCCTGCGCCGTGGCCTGCAAGCCCGCGACCCATGCCTGGTCCAGAACGTCGCCCCAGCGTCCGCGGCGCTTGCCACGGTCCGCGTCGTAGGCGGCCTCGGCAACGCTTCCCATGAACGCGCCCGCGCCGCTGCCGACCGTCCGCCCGGTGAACTGGGCTGCGGCATTTTGCGACCCGCTGCCAAAGGCACGGCCGGCGCCGGCACCGATCACGCCCGAAATCGCGCCCTTGGCGAGGTGGTGACCGAACTCGCTGCCCCATTCGCCCCGGTCCCATGCTCGTTCGTCCATCACGGCATTGCCGACACCGCCCATGATCCCGGTCATGCCGCCGATCGCGATCTCATCCATCATGCCAAGCGTCCGCATCGATTTGCCGCCCGCCGCCAAGAAGGAGCTGAGCGCTTCGTCGGCGACCATCAACCGGCTGCCCACGGCCTGGAGTGCAGTCTTTCCGCCCGCCAGGTAGACCCCGGCCGCCGCGCCTGCGCCGGCTGTTGCAGACTGGATGATGGTCATTGCAAAGTCGCGGGCCATGTCCTCGTAGCCGTAGCGCCCGCCCTTGATCGCATAGTTGACCGCCATGCCGGCCATTCCCGCCGCCATCGTCGTGAGCACCGGCACCCAGATCGCCGCGGCACCGCCGCCGGTGAAGAAGGTCGAAACCGCAGCGGCGGCCACCACGAGGCTGGTGGTGATGATGTTGGCAATGGCATCGGTCGCCGCCTTGTACTTGGTGGTCGCATGCCGGGCGGAACTGATCGTCAAGCTCAGGGCGTTGGGATCGAACCCCGATTCAGCTGTCGGACTGAAATTCCCCTCGGCATCGAAATTGCCGATCCGCTCCCCACCCCTGCGATTGGTGATGTAACCGCGCTGGTCGAAACTGAGGTCGTCGCCTCCGGCGAGCAAGTTCAGGCGGTCGTAGGTCGCTTGCATCCGGGCGGCTTCGTCGCTCGCCAGCCAGCGACCGAGTTCGGTGGAATCGTCGATCTCGATCCTCGATCGCATCCGCGCCACTTCGAACCTCTCGCGGTCGTTGCGCGGCTGCCCCATGGCGAGCACCTGGATCTCGTTCGCATCGTCGCCCGAAAGCTCGGTGCCCCAGTCGTCGGAATGCTCGAAAATGCCGAGCCGGGCGAACATGTCTTCGCCGTACATGTCCTCGTAAATTGCGGCCGCCGCCTCGATCTGCTCGCGGCTCATCCGGCCGAACTGGCGCTTGATCTCCTCTTCGAGCGTGCCGCCCCGTTCCACCGCATCGCGAACCGCCAGCGCCGCCACCCGCGGGCTGTGCGGCTCATCGACCGCCCGGGCCCGCATGAGAGCCGCGAGGTTCGCATCGTCCCCCGCCGCCGTCGCCAGGCGATCACCCATGCTTCGCCGGATATCTTCGCTGCTGGGCGTGGCCGCACCCTCGCTCGTTTCACCGTGCAGTTCGGCATAGGCTCGCAGCATCTCCTCGCGCTGCCGCAGCGCACGTGCGTTGACCGGCTCCTCTTCCTCGCCATCCTCCCTCGGCGGCCGAGGGCGCGCGTCGGGATTGGCGAGGCCATCGTTGAGACCTTCGAAATCGAGCGCGTTTTCCACGCGGTCGCGTTTCGGCCCACCCTCGCGATTTTCCTCCACGATGACCTGTGCCGCCCTCGCGCGGGCCGAGCGCGGACCATGCCGTGCCGCCTCGCGCATGAGCTGGGCCTGTTCGGCGCTGATCCCTTCGTCGACCTGCCGCCCGATCAGGATGAAGTTTCCGTACCGGTCCTCTCCTGGAGTCCAATCGGTGTAGGTCTGCACCGCCGTGACATCGGCCATCAGCGCGTCGACCCCGGCATCGAGGCCCTCGTCGCTGCTTTCGCGCGCGACGCCCCTGTTGCCGTAGCGCAGCATCAGATCGTTCCACTGCTCGGCGCGGGTCGCTTCCATCTCCTCCGGCGTCGGCGGTGCTCCGGGATAGAGAGTCGTCCCCATCAGATTGTAGGGATCTTCGGTCTCCATCCGACTGGCACCCATTTCGTTGTAGTACCGCGTCATGGCGTCGTAGGCGGCGTCGGCGCCATCATCGCCGCGGGCATCGCGAGCCTCCTTCACCGCCTGTTCCAGCCGGAGCGCCCGTGCGCCTTGCGCATCGCCGGCCATCATCATGTCGTAGACCTGCGCATCGACCCCATCGAGATCCTCGCGGATCGATGTCATGATGTCCGGGTCCGGGAGGTCCTGCAGCTCCTCGCGCGTGGTGACGTCGAGGGCGGACATGGCCTTGTCGACCTGGTCCGTATCGTCCCAGCCCCAGGTCGCGCCCTGCAGTTCGTACCGCGCGCCGAGGGCCCGGTTCCCCTGCAAATAGTTCTGGATGGCCCGCCCGTAATAGAACCGGACCCATGGATCGGTCACGAGATTGCCGAAGCTGACGTAATAGGGGATGTCGTCCCACAGGCTCGAATGGCGGATCGCCTCGTAGCCTTCGCGCAGCGCCCATCCCTGATAATAGGATATGCCGCGCACGATCTCCATCGTCTCCTCGGGACTCTGCCCCGTCAGGGTCATCTGACCGTCCATCTGTTCGGAGCGCTCGTTGATGTCGGATTCCGACGCCCCCTTGGCCTCGGTGCGTTTCTCCTGGACCCGTTCGTCGTCCTGCGGCGTGACCCCCACGACATAGCTCTTGTCGACGAAATCCTTCGGCGCGAGCTGCGGGCTTTCGCCTTCCTCGGTGGCCGGTGGGGTATTTCCTCCCGTCGGCTGGGGGCTTTGGAGTTGCGGTGAGCGCCCTTCCCAAGCCGCGTTCGCAACCTCGAATGCGTCGGTTACCTTCAGCGCCAAGGCATCGAGACGATCCTGCAGGTCTTGCCCGCCAGGGATCGGGTAATTGTCGAGCGTCTTGATCACCGGGTCGGGCATTTTCCGGAAGGTGTCGCGCGTGGCCGCGACCTGCTCGGCCAGCGTTGCCGCGATCTTTCTCGCAGCCTTGCCCATCACCGCGCCGCTGGCGTGGGCCGATTTGTCGATGGCCGCACGCGATCCGTCGGCCTGCTTGACCATCGAGTCCTCGGTCTTGCGGCTGGAGCGGACCATGGTGTCGAGCTGTTTGCGGGTCTGCCCCTGCGCCTCGCGTTGTGCATTCGTCGCACTCTGGATGACGAAGCCGGCGAATTCCTCGGGCGCCAGATCGGTCTTTCCCGCAATCGTCTCGGCCAGCGAAGTGATCGCGATGCCCTGCGCGAAGGCCAGCCCGTCATAGCGCATGACCAGCGCGTTCGTGCCCTTCTCCTCCGCGGTAATCTCGCGGTCGGCAATCTGCTGGATATTGTCGGCGATCGCTGCGCGGGAGTTCTCGAACTGCTCGGCGAGCGAGTTTTCACCCTCCACGCGTACCTTCAGAATGGCCGCCCGTATCTTGCGTTCGGCATCGTCGCAGCCATCGATCGCCTTGCGCTCCATCTTGCCGATCTGCTGCATCGCGGGCCCGCCGCCGCGATTGGTCTCCGACGCCGGAGCGAGCGTCGCGAGCAGCTGGTCGAACTCCCGAAATCCCTCGTCGAGCGTGTTGACCACATTCGTGCGGGTTTGCTGCGCGCGCGTGGTGTGCTTGCCTGCCTCTTCGGACCAGAAGGTATGGCGCAGCCTCGCGACCTCGGGAATGAACCGACCGAGGATTTCGTTCGTGAACAGGGCCAGATTCGGTTTGCTGCCGGTCTCGGCTTCGGTCACGAAGGCCGGACTCGGTTCGCCTCGTAGCTCCGCCATCTTCGGCGGCGCATGGCTTGCCCCCCAATTGATGCATGCCACATCGTTGTCGATCAACGCGATACAATCCTGGCGACGGGTCTGCTGCTCCGCGAGACTGCCTTCGAGCGAGGTTCGCCGCGCGTTTATCGTGCCCCGGGCATTGCGTGCCGCGGCGTGGATCGCGCGGCGCGCGTTGCGGGCGAGACCGCGAAGTTCCGCAGCCGCCGACAATTCCGCGCTCCGCAGCTCGGCCACGGCCCCCTCGAAATCGCTGCTCAGGCGGCGCATCGATATGTCGAGGAGGAGAGTGCGCCGGTCGGCCAGCCGGTGCGCCGTCGCCTGTGCCCGGCTGCGTTCGCGCGAGGCGGTCTGGCGGATTTCGTCGTAGACCTGTCGCGCGGTTGCCGCCGCCTTGGTGAAATAGCCTGCGTAGTCGGCCAATTGGGACGGCAGCGTGCTGTCGTCCTGCTTGGGCTTCGCAGCGAGATAGGCAGGCATCCGCAACGGCGCCTTCACTTCGCCGAAACGCGGGCTGCGCTGGTCCAGCCGGTACGGCACGAGGCGCGGACGCCGCGCAATCGGGGTTCCTTCCGAATCCGTGGCCGGGCTTTCCGGTTCGAGCTGTCGGAGCGTGGCCAGTGCGCCTCCGCCCCCTGCAACCGGTGCCTCCGCGCCTCCCGGAACCGCTTCGCTGCCGGCACCCGGAGCCGCTCCGCCCTCGTCTTCCCGCTCCTCCTCGGTGGTATCTTCGTCGCTCTCCGGGTCGGCGGTTTCTCCGTCCTCCCCCTCTTCGCTCGCCGCATCGGGGGCGCCCGTGATAACGATCGGGTCGAGCGTGACGACGCCGCTCCCCCCGGACGTTGCGCCGGGATCGCCCGTTATGACGATAGGATCGAGAGTAATGACATTATCGTCGCCGGCAGCGTCTTCGGCAGGCGCTCGACCGGTCATGGTAATGGGATCGAGCGTGATCACATTGCCCTGATCGCCCTGCTCGTCGTCAGGCGGACTGCCGTAGATCGTCGTTTCCGGGAGCGTGATGACCCCGCCTTGGGACGAGTCCGGTGGTGGACTACCGTAGATGGTGGTTTCGGGCAGCGTGACGACACCGCCGCCGGAAGCCGGTGGCGCCCGGCCATGGATGGTCATTTCCGGCATGGTGATCACGTTGGCGAGATCGGGATTGACACCGGTGATCCGGTTGTCCCGCAGCCCGCCGTGCACCCGTTCGGCCTGCTGCATGGCTCCACCCCGGCGATCGGGGGGAAGCTGCGAGCGCAGGTAACGGGGTACTTCCTCGTCGTCGGCCCCATGCTCGGGATCAGCCCTCGCCCGCGCTGCACGCGCGGCGCGCGAGCGCTCCATGACCTCGCGCCGGGCGAGCATGGCCGGCGAGGTCACCATGCCTCGAGCGGTGTGCCGGCCTTGCCCAGCTTGGCGTATTCGCGCCGCACCGCGGCCGCGATGTCGCCCCGCGCGATGGGCTTGCCGCTACGGGCCGCGCGGGCCGCCGCGCCGAGCACGACATTGCGGATGTGGCCGCCGGCAATGTCGACTTCCACCGCGAGCAGATCGAGGTCGGCCTTCGCGAGGCGATGCCCCTTGCCCAGATGCTGGACCCACAGCTCGCGCCGGGCCGGACCATCGGGGAGCGGAAATTCGAGAATGGCATCGATGCGGCGGACGAAGGCGCTGTCGAACCGGTCGCGGCTGTTGGTGGATAGCAGCGCGATCCCTTCGAACTCCTCGAACCGCTGCAGCAGGAAATTGGTCTGCGCATTGGCATAGCGATCGTGCGAGTCCGACACGTCCGTCCGCGCGCCGAACAGCGAATCCGCTTCGTCGAAGAACAGGATGAGGTCGGCTTGCTCGGCGGTCGCCAGGAGGTGTGATAGGTTCTTTTCGGTCTCGCCGATCCACTTGCTGGTGAGCGCGGCCATGTCGACCCGATAGAGGGGCAATCCGATCTGCTCGGCCAGCCAGTGGGCGGCCAGCGTCTTGCCCGTCCCGGACTCGCCGCACATCAGGGCGGTCACCCCCGGGGAATAGCGGGCCGTCAGTGCCGGACCAAGGCCGTCGGCCAGCCCGTCGCGCCGCCAGACACGCTCGACCAGCTCGTCGAGAGCCTCGGTCAGTCGCGGTTCGAGGACGAGGCTGTCGCGGGTCACCCTTGCCGTGCGGATGTGCTGCGCGGCGATGCCCAGATCGTGGGAAGGCGCCTGGACCAGCGCCTTGAGGTCGTCCCATTCCGAATGGGAGCCGGCGAGCCGGGCCGCCAGCTGCCCGATCCTTCCGCTACCCTGTCGATAGCTGCGCGCCGCGCGTTTCGCCGTTTCCTCGTCGAGTCCGTGTTCGAGCCAGAGCAGCTCGCGGTCCTCCGGCGATGGCGTACCCAGACGGTATTCGCGAACCGGTCCCTGGATGTCGATGAGGGCTTCGAGCCCGGCCAGGACGATCCGTGGACCGCGATAGGCATGGCATTCGCGCATCTTCCAGCGCTCGCCCGCGCCACCCGGAGCTTCGAAACAGGGGACGATGCCGAGCGAGGCGAACCACGCGGCGTGGCGATATTCGTCTGCATCGCGCGCGACGGCGATCTGCTTTTCCAAGCGCGCCGCGACGGATCTCGCCAGCGCCTGGGCTTCGTTTGCCATGGCTGACCGGATGACCAGGGTCGTGGTCGCCTGCTGCGCGGCAAACGCGGCGAGTTCCCTCGCATCGTCCAGCTGCGCCCTCGAGAGGCGTATATTGGTTGGCGAAGGCAGGGTGAAATCGGGCGTATCGACGGGCTTGCCCGACAGCGCCGCGACCATGTGCGGGGGCAACGAGAGACTCCGCTCGCCGAGGGGCGCTTCCTCATCGCCAAGCCTCAGCAAGCCGGTTGCGACCGCCTTTCCCTGCGCAAGCGCCAGGACCCGGTCTTCGGCATCGCCTGCGATCCGAGCAAGCATTCCGACCATCGGCCGCGCCTTTCCGACCGGTTGCTGCACCAGCGCAACCTGACGGGCAAAGACGGGATCGCGCTCGACTTCGAAGCACATCGCCACGGCGAGGATTTCATCGGCCCCAAGGCCAAGCGTTCCTGCCAGTTTCAGCAGGCGCGCCTGATGCGAACCGACGGCAGGCTCTCGCTCTCGGAGTGCGCCAATGCGTTCGGCGAATTCACCGGATTCACAACTTTCGTCAGGCGCAAGAAACTGGGCCAAGGCCTCCCGCGCGATGGCTGCGAGACTGTCGGCGGGTGCGCAGGCGGACATGTCGGTCATTGCGCCGCGTCCATCGCCGCATCGGAGAAATGGAAGTGCACGATCCGGCCGAGCCACGGGACCCAGCCGGGGTCCACGTCGAGAGCCCGCCGGCGCAGGGCGATGTCGGCACTCGCCAGCGGAAACCGGATGTCCAGCGTCGCGTCGTCGCGGATGATCCAGCCCTGCCGCCCCGCGAGGTCGTGAAGCCGGCGCCGCGCATACTTCCGCAAGGCCTTGTCAGCGAGGCGCGCCCAGAACGCGAGCGGCCGCGCCAGCTCGCGCGCTTCTCGATCGCATTCTTCCGGGTCAAGGCCAAGCCATTGCCCCATCGCCGAGCCGTCGCCCTGCCCGAAGCCGAGGGCCATCTTCACTAGCAAATGCGCGGCGAAATTGTGCCGACGCGAAAGCCCTTCGTCCTCGATCGCTTGTTGCAACCCAAGGCGATTGAGGAGCGGCAGAACAAGGAACACGCCCGCCTTCGCGAATTCGACCTCCAGCGAAAGGATGGCGCGGTCTGGCAAAACCGGTGCCTCCGCGGCATCGGCCCTGGCATCTGCGGGTCCGCGCCCACTCGCTCCTATGAGACATTCCCGGGCTTCCGGGGATGTAGCATGGTCCAAGTCGGCCCCGGTTGGCCTTGCCCTTGCCGCATCGGAAGGCAGAGATGCGGCGTGTGCGCCCCTTCGCCGACTTTCCGTTGCGGTGGCTATCACCGCATCCACGAGGTTTCGGACCGTCGACGACAGGCCGGGCAAATCGGCCGCCCTCTCGGGTCTCTCACCGACCATGGCCAAGGTGGCGAGCCCGATCGCCCGTTCCCGGGTCGTCCGGGTCAGCGCGGCGACGATCAGGTTGCTGACTGCGCGACTGGCCGAGAAATACGGCAATTCGGTCGCGGGTCGGAGGCGGCTCGCCTGCTCGCCTGCGGGCTCACCGGAAGCGGTGGGGGGATGCTCCCCGACCTGCGCCTCCCTCGGTGTAGTGCCGCGTGACTCCTCTCGTGGAGCAAATGCCGACAAGTCCGCCCGTTCGAACACGTCCACGATTTGGGCAGCGTGCCCCGAACTCGCCGCGCGGCACAGAGCACGGGCCAGGACCATGCGCGCCGACCGATCCGCCCACGTCCGGGGCAGTTCCGCGGCCACCCAGTTTTCGGGATTTTCAGCGTTCCACCGGGGCATGACAAGCCGCCAGAACCAGTCGCGCGGTCGCTTTCCGGCAAGTAACAGCTCCCAAAAAAGAGTCGAGGCCTCCGCTCGCGAGCGGAACCAGACCGCGTTCGACGATCCGGCACCCGATGTGGAACCGTGAACGGCCTCGGCGCACACGGCTTCCAGCGTTCCACCGACCTGCCTTTCGAACGAGGAAGAAGGGCCGTCGACGGCCAGGCGCCCGAACGCGATCCTGCGAACCAGGACCAGGCGCCGTGTCGGCGGATTGGCGGCCTCCAGCGCGCGCTCGAGGCGCGTGCGCACCGCCCCGGCGGTGTCGCGCCGCGTATGGAGGGTCAGGTGGCCGACCTGCATGCGATCATCACCTCAACTTCAGGCTGCCGAAATCGACTTTGAAGCCCTTCTGCAAACTCGCTCCAGGTACGAAGCTTCGCACGATGCGGGCCTGCGCCATGTCGGGGCCGATCTCCTCGATCCGGGCCTGCGCCACGCTCACCCCTTGCGCATTGCGGATGACGCCGATCAGCCCGGTCCGGATGACCGAGACGTCGATCGCCAGCGGCACGCGCTGACCCGGCTCGGCAGGGACGGAGGCGGCCAGGCTTGCCGGGATCAGTTGATCGACGGGAGCATGGGCAGCAAGGAGCAGCGCCACGCGGACGAGCTCGCTCATGGCCTCGACAGCATCCGCCTTCCCAGTATCGATCTGGGCAAACAGCCAGTTGACCAGGTCCTGTAACGCGCGGCGCTGCTCGATGGGGATTGCCCCCCATTGGGGAAGGGACGAAAGTCGGGCGAGCGCGACCGGCTCGTCGTACTGCGAGAGCAGTTCCGCCCACTGCATGCGAATGACCGGCGCGATATCGTCGAAGCCGGCATGAAGGCAGGCGGCGACCTTGCCGAGGTCTTCCATCATCCCGCTGGCGGCTCGCGCCAATTGGGGCCGTTCGCGCGCACCGTCCATCACGTCTCCCAGGCTCGCCAGCTCCTGAACCTTCCGCTGCATCTCGCCGAGATCGAGGCGCGCGAGCTTGGCCAGATCGAGCCTCTGAACGAGGTCGTACCGCTTGGCGATGCGCGCACCTTGCATCACCATGGCCCCCTGTACCGCCAGCAACGCGCGGGCCGTACTGGCTTGCACAACGGGCTCGACGGGTCGTGCCAGCGCCAGCCGTGCGCTCACCGCGGCGAGGAAACCGACCGCCACGGGGCGCTTGTCGAGAGCCTCGACCTGACGCGCAATGGACGGGAACCATGCCAGCGGAGCGTCCTGGAAGAGGCCGACGTAGCCGCGCAGCTCCTCTGGCTGGTCTTCATGCCCACGCATGCAAGTAAAGACCGGATCGGGGGCGAGCGCATCCTGCGTGGTCGCGGTACGCAGGGGGCGCCGCAGGAGGTCTCTGCGCGCGCGGCGGAAGATCATCGTGTGTCCGAACTCGCGGATGATCCCGGCCCGGCGCGCGTTGGTCTCGGCAGCGTCCTTCTCTGCCTCGGCCAGGAGAGAGAGGCCGACTTCGACATCGTGACGCGCCTCTTCCAGCTCGATCCCGATCGCGTGGAGGCGCGCGGAAGCGGCATCGATACGCGTGGCGATCGCCTCGGCCGTCTGCCGGGCATCGGCCAGGAAGCCGGTGTAGAGGTCGATCCGCCCCTCCACGAAGCGCATCAGCGCGATCGCATTGTCGAGCGCCTTGACCGCAGCGTTGAAATATTCGGATTCATGTCGGCTGCTTTCATCGGCCGAAAGATCCGCCGGGTCGCTGTATTCGGTCTTGCCCGGCTCTCCACCGGTGCGCTGCTGGTCGAGCAGGACGTCGCCGATCGTATTCGGCGTCCGGCCATCCTTCTTCGCCTTCGCCTCGTCGCCTGTGAAGATGAACCCCGGCGCGGGCAGGTCGGCCAGAGCAATGCCCCTCGCCCGGTCCTTCTGCTCGATATCGCCGACAAGGCCGGCGATGGTGTTCATGATCGCCATCTTCCCCGCGACGGCATATTCGTAGGCCTTCTTCGAGGGGGGATCGTCGATGCGGCGGGCGACGCTGACCGTCCGTTCGACCAGGCTGGGCAGCGGCCGGTCGAGTTGGATGTCGCGCTTCGTGACGTCACGCGCGAATATCCCGGCCGCAACCGAAGCATAGGTCGGCCTGAGGTCGTACTTTATGTCCGTCGCGACACGATAGGTGGGCACAGCCGGCTCGACCGCGGCGACCGCGACCGGCCTGACCGGTGTGGCCCACTCGAGCGCGGGCACGCGCGACGGCTCGACCGGGCTTGTTGCCCGACCGCCCAGCAACCCGAGCAGCCCGGGCTGCCTCTCGGGGGTCAAGCCCAGCGCGACATTCAGCATCGGGCTCGGAGGCGGGGGGGGCGGCGGCGGAGCGGCAAGGGTTACCATGCTGCTGGTGACACCGGCGATGCGCGCCGGCTTGAACGCCATCATCGATGCCATGGTGACGGACTTCTCGCTGGGCGCGGGTGTCGGAACGGGACCAGACCTGCTTTCGGCTGCCGTTCGCGCGGGCGCCACTTCGACCGCCACCTTGTCGGTCGCCTTCGCAAATCTTCCGAACCCGGTATTGCTGACCAGCGTGGTGTGCGATTTTTCGAGGAACTTCGCGAGGTCTTCACCGGTTGCCCGCGCGCTCTCGTCACGGCTGGACAGGTCCGCGAGGGCGGGCGAGGTGACGAGTTTTGCGGCCGCGTCTTTTCCGAGGATGTATTCGCGCAGGCGATAGATGTCGGACCTGGCACGCACGAAGCCGAGATCGACCGCGTCATTGGTCGATTTGAGCCGCTTGTCGACGTCTTCGGCGAGACCGATGAGACCCCTGTTCGAAAGCAGCTTGAGGTGGTCGGCGAGGAAATCCTGCTGCCAGCGCGCGCTGAACGCGGCGATATCGGGCACGGTCTGGAAATCGCCGGACACGACGACGCCAAAGCTATCTTCGCCAAGCTCCAGTGGCTCCGAAACCTTGGCCTTGGCCGATGCTTCAAGCCTCGATTTCTCGGGCCAGTAGCCGGCGAAAAGTGTGCGTTCGCGCCCGGCCGCATCGATCGCCGCGATGGGGCCCCATTCGGCCACCCCGCCCGCCTGGACGAGTACAAGATGCGCCACCTGCCCCGCGGCCTTGGCGGCCACATCCGCCCCATCGATGACCAGCCTGATCCAGGAATCGGCCTCGGGGAGGTCGGACTCGCCGGCCTCCTTCGGCAGATCGTCCATGTCGGCCAGCGCCTTGCGCTCGCCCCAGACATGGCCCAGCACGCCGCTCTTCCCGTCCTCGCTCGCGGCGATACGCACCGCCAGCGCCTTGGGCGGCTTGCTCGAGGACAATCGTACCCAGAGCGACAGCCTGCCCCCCTCGCCCAGCGGCAGCGGAACGGAAGGACCGGCGCCGGCCACTTCGACGCCATTGCCTGCCTCGATCCTGAGTATGCGCGCGGCCCCAAGCGGCGCCGGCAGGTCGCCGACCGCGGCCAGCTCGCCGCTGCGTTCGTCCTCTGCCGGAAATTCGGCGTACTTGCCGTTATAGGCAAGGTTGAGCGCGTTCATCGAACTGCGGACGCTCCCGCGCCGCTTCAACCCGTCGCTTCGATCGTCGACGAAACGGTCGATCGCAATCTGGAATGCCCCGTCGGGAGCGGCAATCCTGAAGAGGTCGCCATCGTAGAGCTTCGCCGGGACCGGAAGCAGCAGCTCGACAGAGTCGGGTTGAGTCAGGTCCATCGGAGCCAGTGGTGCGGCCTCGCGCACGGCCAGTTCGACCTGTTCGATCGCCACCGGGGCCATCCTCACATCGAAGCCGGAAGGGAAGAAGGACTGGTGGCGGGTCAGCGGATCGAACAGGTCGCCCGGCAACATGCCGACGGGCGGCAGCAGCGCGAAGGGCTTGGCGAAGGCTTTCGCATCGGCATTCTCGAGCTCGAGGACCTGACCCGCAAATTGCGCCAGGCGCGCCTGCCACAGATAGGGATTTCCGCCCCTCCCGGCTGAATAGCTCCGCGGCAGGGGGTGCCCGCCGATCCGCGCCACAGCGGCGGCGTCGATGAACTCCAGGCTCCAGTCCTCGGCAAATCCGATCAGGGCGAGCGGCACGCCGTGGTTCTCCCACGGATGAGCGTCGCCCGACCCGAAATTCCGCTCCACGTCGAAAATCCGGTTGGCGAGGAGATTGCGGCGTTGCTCGCCCGGCCCGGGCATTGCGTAACCGAGGCCCCCACCGATGCCGGTCATCTCTTCGGGCCAGGCGTAGAGAGCCAGGCGCGCGCCATCGACATATTGCAGATCGTCGAACGCCTCGTCGCGGCGATCCGGCGGACAATCTCCTTCCGAAGGATTGGCGAGCTCGACCATTACGACGGGCTCGGCGACCAACACCATCACGCGCGGCAGCGCATCGCCATCCCCCTGCTCGACAAGGTGCGCGAGCGATCGGTACATCGTTCGGGGTGCCTCGGGACGCAGCTGGAGCCCGTCGCCCATCGGCGTGTCCCGCGGTTGCCCGGCGGATCTTTCGCGTTCGTCCTCGCCGAGATCAGCGCGGGCGATAACGGGCAGCTTGGCCAGGAGCAGGGACCGGGATGCCGGGATCGACACATCCTCTCCGGATCGAGCCAGCCCCAACCCCTCGCCCACCTGGATCCGCGCGACATCGAGAGAGGCTCCGATCGCGTCGCGCGACGCGGAAACCTCCAGCCCCGCAATGGTGCCATGCGAGACGGATTGTCCGCGCAGGCGCTGCAGCCCCGAGAGCGTCTGTCGCTCCGCTTCGAGGGCGACATGCGAAAGCGCCCTGCCGGTGAACGGCCGGATCCTTCTCCGCCAGAAAGTGCCGGTATTCGGCCTGATCGGGGGATCGACCCCGACCACGTGCTCGTCACCGAAATGCGGGCGAATGGGAGTGATCGATTGCACCATGGCCCTAGGCTCCCAGCAGCTTGCGCACGATCTTCTCGATCTGGGCGACGTCCCGCTTCTCGATCGCGCCAACCACCATCTTGGCCGCTTCCTCGAGTTTGCCGCCCTCGAATGTCGTGCCCACGAGGTCGACTTCCAGCGCGAAACCGGTTTCGGCCAGCCAGTTGCCTTCGGTTCCCGTGAAGAACTTTTCGTCCGAGGCCTTGGCCAGGCGGCGGATACCCTCGCCCAGTTCCTGTCGCTTGAAGACGGTGGCGACCGCCGCGACATCGGCCTCGCTCAACATAGTCGGCGCGGCTTCGGATTCGGTCGCCCGCGTCAGCACGGTGGCGCGGCGCAAGGTAGCGGCGCGGTTGATCGCCAGCGTATTGGCGGACAGTCGGGCATTCGTCAGGACCGCGGGTGACACGCTTGCCGTCCGCAACCCGGTCAGGGTCGGCGTCGCGCTGACCGCCGGCGTGGCGGCGGCTCGTTCGATCACCGCTTGGGGCAAGGCTTCTTCCAGCTCCTTGATCGCCGCGACCGAGAACAGATCGGACTGGATCACCGTTCGCATGCCGAGCAGTTGGTTGATCCGCGCGGTTGCCGGGGCGGTCGCCTGCTTCTTGAGGTTCTCGTAGCGCGTCTTGAGCCGGAGTTCGCCCATGCGCTCGGCAATCCGGCTCTCGAGCGATTCCTCGCTGACCGGTGGATTGGTCGTGACGTCCGGGCTGACGACCACGCTCCCGCTTCTGTGTTCCGAATGCACGATCGTCCGCGTCCGGGCGTAGTATATCAGCGGAGTCCCGTCCGCCGTTCGCGGCAACATCGCGCGCGCTTCGGCAAGCGCCGCCTGCCACAGCGAGAGGCTTGCACTTTCCTCGGCGGTCAGGATGGCGGTGTTTTCGGAGGAGGCCGAGAGGGGCGCGGGCCGGAAGCGCGTGCTTCGGCGCAGGAGCATGGCGTTGAGAGTCGCCAGCGGTCGCGCCGAGCCTGTCGCGGCCACGCTGGCCTTGGCCTTGAGGTCGAGCGTCACCAGCGACTGGGCAAATTGCTGGAACAGCGGACGCGGCACCGGGATGAGTGCAGCGACCGAGAGGCCTTCTGCGCTGCCGGCCTTGGCATCCAGTGCGATCGGCGGCATGCCGACGCTTTCCTCGACGATGGCGGGCATTTCGTCCGCAGGGATGAACCCCACCGTGACGTCGGTACCGGTGGGGAAGTAGATCTGTTCAAGACCGTCCTCGCCCATGGAAATCGCCGCCGCCGGCATCGGCCCGACCGCCGGCAGGAGCGAGAAATGCTCGCTTGCCGGGAAAGCCATCCCCTGCCCGCGGCTGCTCCGCTGCGCGATGACGTCGGCAAGATGCTCTTCATGCTGGGTCACGAACGCCTCCGCCAGCGCGCGGGGCGATGCGCCGAGCGACACCTGCAAGGGCGTGTCCGCACCGACCTCTCGCCGGACCATCGCCGTGTCGATCCAGTCGACCACGCCGCGATCGAGCGCGACCATGGCGAGCGGCAGGGCATCCTGCGGCATGCCCGACCCGGTCCCCGAGAAGATCGCCTGTGCAACGATCCGCCGGGCCTCGTCGAGCGAACCGGCGCTGTCGCCGTCGGGAAAGGCGATCAGCGTCAGTGCGGTCGCCTCGACGATATCGCCATCTTCCACTCTCCGCTGGCCGGTGATTTCGGTGGGATAGGCCGAAACCGGATTGGCCGAAAATTCGACCGGCCTCAGCGCGACTATGAACAGGCCGGTCCGCCGCCCGAGGGGCTGGTTCGGCTTGCGCGAAAGACCAAGCGACGCATCGAGGCGCCGGGTTTCGGGCAAATCCATGAGGGCAACATCGCGGGTCTTCTCGATCATCACGATCGCGCCCGACGGGGTAACCCCGTGGCCGGCTTCGATGACGATCGTCTGCCCGCGCGGATCGTCGGACAGGGCGACCCGCAGGCCGTAGACCACGCCGGTCCCGCTGGCTTGTGCAAGATCGTTCTGCCGCTGGCGGATATAGTCCTGGTCGCGCGTCAGATCCGCGCCGGTAAGCATCCGCCCATCGAAATACCGCGTGCGCCGGCGAACGCCGTCGAGGACCAGGGCGGACTCGGCCAGCAACTCGCCGAGTTCGTCGCGAGACAGCAGAGTGCCCGCCTTTCGCCCCGCTACCTGCGAGGCGCCGAGCGCTTCGGCGACATCGATCTGTGTGCGCCGGGTCGCGGCGACATCGAGAGTCTTGAAAGGAGTGGCCATGACGAAATCCTCGCGAACTACGGCTGGACAAGCGGCCGTTCATCGATCTCGCGCCCGAACCACTTGCCCGGGAAGAAGATGAAGGGTCGCTTGGAGTTATCGACGACAATGCGCTTGCTCATCTGCAAGCGCGGGCGGGTTTCCGGGGCGCTGGGCGGCTTGATCGGCAGGAAGATGCGCGCCAGGAAAATTGCTGCGGGATCGTGCCCGGAAACATGTTCTGCCAGGGGATTTGGCCCGTCCGCCGTGCGGTTCTCGGTTCCCTCGTCCCAGCTGCCGAGCACCGCCTTCAACTGCTTCTCGGCATTGCCGCCGCCCGGCCACTGGTTCGCAGGCTCGGGGATCGGAGCGGGGCCGCCCTCCTGCCGCAGGACGAGTTCGAGCGAACCACGCTCGGCCAAGCGCGAGGAGACCACCGCATCGAGCGCATCGAAGGGCCCGGTGGCGAAGGCCGGCGTCTTCGCCGCTCCGCAGCTGTGCGCCGAAAGGAACAGGTCGGCGGCGACCATATCGTCCTTCGGCACGCGCGGTTCGGAATGGCTGGCGGCGTTGAGTTCGGCATCGCGGCGATCGTCGAACCAGCGGGCGAGCCGGATGCATTGCGGCGAGGATATTTCGACCAGACGGCCATAGCGATCGAGCGCGACGCCGGGCTCTACGGTCAGATGCGCTTCGGGATCGTCGGCATCGGGCGCGACGACGCGCAGCCCGGCGAGCGTGCCGTGACCCAGCAGATATTTCGCAAGCCTGGCCAATCGCGCGCGGTGATAGGTCTGCTCGTCGCGCAGATCGGTCGCGTCGAGCATCTGTCCGATCGAGTAGTTCAGGCGCTCCGCTGCAAGTTCCTGTTCGAGCGGATCGACGACCTCTTCTGCATAGGCATCGCTCATTTCGGCCTCCTGATGGTGATCCGGCTGGGCGTCACGAGCCGCGGATTGACCCGCACGGCCGCCTCACGGACGACCGGCGTCGACAGCTGCCCCGGGCGAACGCGAACCTCCGGCTTCTCGACCGTGACCCTGATCTGCGCGGGATCGCTGACATTGCCCGCATCGTCGGTGACCTGCAGCCGGAAGACATAGCTGCCCGGCTCGAAATCCGACCCGACAGCGAGCACCGGGCGGGGACTTGTCACGGGCTTGTTGGGCGCGAGATTGGGCATTGCGGTCAGCCCCGATCGATCCAGGTGAAGGTGTAGCTCACCACCTTCCCGGGGGCCTGGTCCTTGGACCGCGCGCCCGAAAGAATGATCGTGTCGCCCTGCTTGACGGTCAGATCGCCGAGGACCTTGCCGTTGCCGTCGACGAGGTCGAGCACGGCGGTGGGCTTGGCCGCGTCCTTCACGATCACGTCGATGAAAGCGGGTTCGCTTTCGTTGCCTGCATCGTCGACTACGACCAGCTTGAACCGGTTGGCCCCGAGATCGAGTTGCTCGCCTGTGGCAAGTTCCACCTTCACATTCGGTGCATCGCTCTGCACGGGCTTGTTGCGGACGAATTTCGCCATCGGCTTGTCTCCTCAATTCCAGGTCCAGATGTACCGATCGATCACCCGACCGGTTGCGGCACTCGACCGCAGGGCACTGAGTACGAAGGCGCTGTCGGACAGCACTTCTTCCGGCCCGTCGGCTCTCGCCTTCGGCGGATAGGGCGCTGGCCCGTCGGCACGCGGATCGAGCTGGCCCTCGCCCTCGATCCGGTCGCCACCGCCGATTTCGGATTCGCCGACACGCACGCGGCCCGGATGGACCGGCGCCGCAAGCCAGCTGTCGATCCCCACCAGTGCGTTGATCCCGGCGATGAAGCTGCTGTTGCTTGGCGAAATGATAAGTTCGACATGGGCAGGCGCGGCCTTGCGCGCAGCAGCGCTCAGGCGCGCCAGTTCCGCCGGCGCGCCGTCGCCTTCACCGCGAACCAGCACCAGAGTTCGAAAGGCCAGCTTCTCGAAAAAGCGTTCGACCGCGGCTCTCTCGGCAAGCGATTTGGGCAGATCGTCGCGGAAGAGCGCCAGCAGGGCATCATTGTGTTCTTCGCCGAGTATCAGCGTGTCGCCCACGAGGCTGTTGCCCGATCGGGTCATGCCGAGCGTGAGCGGATCTTCGTGGAGCGTGAGGTCGGCTCCGAGGATGGTGGCGAAGGTGCGTCGCAGGCGAAAACCCTCGACGACCGCAATCCGGCCGCTGGTCACGCCGCCGCCCACCAGCACCTGCGAACCCGCCCCTGCCGATGGGTCGCGCGCCGTCAGCACGAGCGCACGGGCGGCCTTGCCTCCTGCATGGACGAGCGCGAACTGTCCCGGCTGGGGAATGGCGCCGCGTTCGTCCAGGCTGCCGCCCCGGAGCAGCCTCCCTCCGCTTTCGATCTCGAGCTGGGCGAGAAGGCCGCCCAGGGTGCCGTTCAACCGGGCGAGCGGTGCGGCGCAGGCCAGCCTCTGGCGCAGCCTTTGCGGCGACACTTCGCCGGCGGGATCGACACCCACCCACTGGGCAAGCCAGGGGAGCGCGAAATCGGGCGCGGCGAGCGGATCCGTGACCCGCCAACCATCCGCCACGCGGCCTTCGATCGCCGTAAGCTCGGCCTCGAAAATCCCGAGAAAGCGGTCGAGAAAATCGGCAGGCGTGGCCTGACCGCTGTCGGTCGCATCGCTCCCCGCCGCGGTTTCCCGATAGAGCTCGGGCAAATACTTGTCGCGATAGGCGAAGCGGTGGCCGTACACCCGCAAGGCAAACAGTTCGGGGCTGTGCTGCCCGTCCCCGACGAACTCGACATGCAGGTGGAGGTAGCGTCCTTCCAGCCGCCGCACCTGGCGCGCGCTGGCCTGCAACAGGACTTCGAAGTGACCGGCCCGCCCCGGCTGGCGCGGGCAATCGGACAGGCCGGTGTCTCCCGCTATCTCGGACTGGAGATGCGACCACGACCCGGCCGGGGCAGCGCCTTCGCTTGGCAGACCGAAGAGATGCGGGCTCCATCCGCGCGGGTTGTCAGCGCTCGGCAGGGCGGGCCGCTGTGTCGTATTGGACGCCAAGGCCCAGATCCGCAGCCCGGCCGATCCGCGCAGGCAGAGTTCGGCGTGGAGGCGGTGCCACACGCAATCGAAGCGTTGCGAATCGTAAGGGCCGAGCGAGAGCGAGCCCGACCGCGCGAATGTCGCTCGAGAAACCGCCCGCAACCGCTGGAGACCAAGCCGGTCCGGCTCGCCGGACACATAGTTCGGGAGGTCGGCGAGCGCGTTGCAGAAGCCCGCGCCGAACGGCTGGCGCAAGGGATATACGCGGCCGTTGGGAACCGCCTTGTCGGCTTCCGCGAACAGTTCCGCCAGGTCATAGGAGATCGCGCGCGAGGCATGTGCCGGACCGTCGCTGGCGAGAACAGCGATGGCATCGCCCCCGTCCCACGCCAGCGAATAGGGAAAGCGCAGCCCCTCCAGCGGCTGGCTGCGCGCCAGGGTGCGGCCGTCCCACAACAGGAGGACCGCCTCGTTCGACGGATCCCAGCACAGGATGGCCGCACGCCCGTCCGCCCGACCGGCGACCGCCACCGCCTCGAGCGGCGCGGAAATCGAAAGCCGCGGCAGGGTGACGATCGAGGGCGACTGGGGATCGGGTCCGACCGGACCGAAGGCTTCTTCGTCTTGGAAATCGTAGCCGCGCGGGCGCCGCGGTGTGCCGCGCAGGATCGCGAGCGAGCCGCGCGAACGATCGACCAGCAGCATCGCACCACCACCGATGGGTGCCAGCAGATGCGCGTCGAAATCGGCATGCTCCGCACGGGCGTCCGGCCAACGACCGCGCAAATCGTGGATCAGGACGCCGTCGTTCCGGGCGACAAACAGAATGTCGCGGTCGAACGCCATGTCCGTCGGCTGCGACACGCCGACCGGATCGTCGGGCGCAAGCGAAAGGAGGGCCGACCCGGGCATGAAGCCCGACGCGAGCACCGCCTTGCTCGGCCCGTCCCACCACGCGAAGCTGCCCTCCTCGTCGAAGACCGTCGACGGCTGCATGGCCATCTGGCGGCTGAAGGTTTCGTCCTCGGCAAACACCGGAGACGCCTGCTCGCCAGCGAGCCGCACCACTCCCAGCCGCCGGTCCCCGACCAAATTCGCCGGCGCCTTGTCCGGATCGCGGCCGAACCCGAAGCCCGCTTCGCTTGCGATCTGCCAGAAAGGGGTGCCGTTGACATCCATCAACAGTGCTCCGGAACCACGGGCACGGGAACCGCGTCGCCCCCGGCGACGTCGGCCAGACCGGTGTCGGGCAGACGATCCGACGCCTCGCTCCCCTCGCCCACGCCGAGCGAGACGAGTTCGGGCAATTGCCAGCTCTCGAGCGTGATTGTGCGCCGCCCGGCAAGGTCGGCCGCGACAGGCAGCCACCCGCCTTCGGCATCCCGGCGGAACAGCTTGACCGGAGCGACGGTGAACACGCCCGGAACGCGCGAGACGATTGATTCCACGAGCCTCTCGTCGACCGTTCCGCCAAGCGGCCACCCGCGACCCTCCGCGCCTCCCGGAGGCAGCGGCCAAAGCAGGCGATGGACCGTCGCCGTGACGGCATCGAGGATCGCCTCGCGGCGGTCACTGTCGGTGATTTCGACCGCCACTGAAATCCCGATGGGCACATAGTCGGTGCCGACGACATAGAGTTCGGTCGACAGCGGCCGGCGCCGGTCGAGCCAGCGGTAGACGCTTTCGAGCAGGGGCCGGTCGGGCCGCGGCGCCGGTGCCTGGGCGCGGTTGCTCGGCGGGATCGCCATTACCGAGACCGCACCGGGCATGTTCTCGAGACGCTGGTGAGGCTTGAACCGCTCGATGACTTCGACCCGCCCGACCTGAACCCCCGGGGTTGTGGCCGCCAGTTCGGCATAGTCGGTTCGCGTGACCGCGCGTTCGCGATGGCGCAGCGTGGCAGGAATGCGCGCCTCCGCCTGCGCAATGGTCTCGGCATCGGTCCCGCCGGCAAGCGGCAGCGGTTGCGTGACCTTGACCTTCGGCAGGCCGGGGATGTTGGCGAGCTTGGTGATCGATCCCGCAGGCAGGTTCCCGCGGATGCCGCCGCCGCTGCGCATCATCGCGACCTGCACCGCCCGACCTTCGCCCGGCACCTTGCCGTTCACGCCATTGCCGAAGCGGATCGTTCCCGCCTCGCTGTCGAGGGCATAGGCGCGCTCGCCGCGCGCGGTCGCGCCGATTTCGGGTACCTGCCGCCAGGTCTGCAGACCGGTTTCCTCCTCGACCTGTACGACCAGCGTAGCCGGATCGATCGAGGTCTGGCCGAGCGAGAACTTCTGCCCCGATGCACCCGTGCCGCGCCCGACGGTCTGCCGTCCGAAGCTGCGACGTTGCTCGATCTCGACCGCATTGGTTCCGGCCCAAGAGATCGCCATCGAACCGATGGCACCCGGTTTCCGGGGCCGAGCGCGCAGCCAGCCGACCAGTCGTCCCGCGGTCAGCGGGTCGTCGATCCGCGGCGGGCGGTCTCCGACGCCGGCCCGATAGTGGGCGGTGACATCGTTTTCGGGCGCGCCGATATCGTCCACGCCGGGCAGCGCCAGCCGCACCACGCCGGTCTGCGTTACGCCGCGACTGGTATCCGAAAGCACGCGCAGCGGGAGATATTCGTTGCCGTCGCCGCGCCCGGTGCAAATCTCCCAGACGATCGGCAGCGGGGCGCGAACCCCGATTTCCTCATAGAACTGCGCAGTCCGTACGGCAGGAGCGATGCCGACGTTGACGACCTCGCCGCGATTGTCTGCCCCACCGCCCAACTGGGCCCTAGCTGCGGCGACCGTGACAGGATCGGGATCGGCCGCAAGCAAGGCGAGCCAGAGGCAGCCGTCGACCGCCTGCTGCGCAATATCGATACCCGCCATATCCGCCCCGGAGGTGAAGACCGGCGTCGTCACGTAGCCCTGCGCCCGGCTCGGGATCTGGTAGAGTCTCTGCAGATCCGGCAGCAGGCCGCCCAGCTGGCCCTGCTCGAACGAAGTGGGACGCCGCTTGATGTAGCACTGCGAATCCACCGGCAGGAGCGTCACTTCGCTCAAGGTTTCGAAGGGGAACGGCTGGTCGATCCGGCTCAACACGGGGAAGGTCACCGCGGGTACGGGACCCTTTTCGGCCGAGGCAATGCTGATCAATCCCCGGGCTGGTTGCGCCGGCCGCAGGGGCAGGTCGAGCAGACGCAGGAACGCGAGCCTTTGTCGCTCGGGAATGAGATTGGCCCGATAGAGGATGGTATCGCCCAGCCACGCGAACAGCTCGAGCAGCGTGCGTCCCGGATCGCCCGGCTGCGGGTCTTTCCATTCCGGCGTATGCGACGGGATCCGGGCGATCAGGTCGGTGACGAGATCGTCGAAACTGCGGTCGTCGAGGGCGGGCGGACGGATCGGCATCAGGCGCCTCCCACGGATACGGCTGCCTTGATCGCGCCCGGCTGGCCGTTGTGGCGCAGGCGATAGCGGATCGCGACCAGCACGAGGTTGGGATCGGCATCTTCCTCGACGGTGACCTCATCGAGCAGGATACGCCGTTCGAAGCGTCGCAACGCACCGGTTATCCCATCGCGCATCCGCGCCCTTGTGGTGACGGTATTCGGCCGGTGGACCATCCGTTCGAGACCCGCGCCGAAATCGGGACGCAGCAATTGCTCACCGGGGGTGGTTCGCAGGACGACTTCGATCATCTCGCGAACAGACTGGGCAAGCCCGGGCCATTCGATGCGTCCGTTCTCGCCGGGCACGGGCAACAGCGGCCATGCCAGGTCGGGACGCATGCCCTGCGGAGTGGATGTGGCTAGCACGGGAGCTGACACTAGGGGCCTCCCTCGTTCGAAGCTGGTTGGGGGGCCGGGATCGGCAGGCAGATCTTGATCCACAGCATCCAGTGGAAAAACAGGTTGAAGAGCGACAGGAAGATGTTGAGCACGATGAAAGCGCACAGGGTGATGATCGGCAGAGAGAAGCTGCACAGCCAGCCGAGCCCGATCTTCGACGGCTCGCCGCCCTCGCCCTTGAGCGAATCCAGCGGATCGCGGTTCATCAGCGCGGCCAGCTCCGGAGGCATTTCGAACGCCACGTTCGGCTTGATCGAGCGCAGGTCGCCGAGCACCGGGAGCGCGATCTTCGTGGGCGGCCCGTCGCTGTCCCACCACGGCGCGATGTGAAACGGCTTGCTGTAGTCGCTCCACGCCAGCCGCACGGGGCAATCGGGGCCATGCGACAGGCGCACAAAGCCACGCGCGCGGTAGAGCCAGTCGCGGCCCTCGAACCGCGTGGCATCCGAGTGGAAGGAGTCGAATGTCGTCGTCAGGCCCTTGAGCGCCGCGGAGGTCAGGGCGTCTCCGGTCCTGTCGTCGATGGCGGGCCAGCTCAGCGGCATCGTCAGGCCGCCCGCCACGGGCTTCTGTTCGAGCAGCAGCGGGATCGCCTTCCCGATCCAGTCGAGCGCGGGCATCGTCGCCACCACCCGGCCGAATTCGTCGACCCGCATCGGCAGGTCGAGCCCGGCAAGAACGGCCCTTGCCTCGGCTGCCCCTTGGCTGGCTCCGAAGAAGTCGACCTGGACGCTCAGTTGCTGGAGGAACAGGCCGAGCTCGTGATAGCGGCGTTCGTCGAGCGTAACCCCCTTGGCGGAGGCAGCAAGCGGGTTCATGCCGGCCCTCACCAAGGTTGGTACGAAGGGGGTCGGCGCAAGCGCCTCGCCTGCATAGGGCATCGAAATCGAGCCCCGCCGGCGCAAATAGGGCGACAGCGTTCCGACATAGGGATTCGACTGAGGATCGGTCCCGCCTGCGGCGAAGTCGATCCGCGCCTCGTTGCCCGGCGCGCGCTCGTCGCTCGCCACCGGGACCAGGCCGAACAGAATGGTCTTCCCGCGGGCCTTGCACACCTCGGGCGGCGCGACCTGCAGCGGATGCAGTTCCTCGCGCTGCATATCGTTCTTGCGCCGATGCTCGGCCACGATGCGCGTCAGCTCCGCCGCATTCGCCGCGACGGCATGGCGTTGCAGCGGATCGGGATCCAGATCGCCTTCGCCGGTCACCGGAGTCCATCCAAGGACCTCTTCCCCGGCCTTCTTCCACGCCAGGTCGCGGCCATCGCCGGCTCTACGACGCACGACGAGGCCGGAGCCGACGATCTTCTTCGGATCGACCGGCGGCAGCCCCGGCGTCATGCAGTGCACCTCGAACAGGCACAGCTGGAACGTGCGATGCACGGGTGGAGAAAGTTCGAGCCGTCCCGTTCCGCGTCGCCGGCGGACGTTGCGGCGCCCGGCCAGGCGAGACTGCCAGTCGTCCGCCTGCAGATCGGCCATGAGCGCGTCGATGAAATCGTCACCCGAATAGCTGACGATGCATTCGCCCGGGACATTCGTGCCCAGCGGACGAAGCTCGACCGCGTGGTGCGGACGCGGCGGGAGCTTTTGCCGCATGCGCCGCGCGCGGGCCGGGTGGAGGGTCGCGGTCACCATATGTTGCCCGCCCCCGGCGTGTAGGACGGCGAAATAACGCCCGCGGTGGCCTGCAAGGTGGTGCATTTCACCACGCCCGAGAAATCGGCCATGGCCGACTGGACCGAGACCTTGCTCGCCGTGATCTTGCATTCGCCCGAGGCGGTGATGTCGACCTTGGCGCCGCTGGTCAGGACCATGCCTGAACTGTCGATCGTGACCGTCGAGCCGGCCACGTCGCACTGGATCTTGCCGCCACCCTCGTCGGTAATGACCACGCTCGTCCCGCCCGGCGTCAGCAGTTCGATGCGTTCCTGGCCCGAGCTTTCCTCGACGATGGCGATCCTCGTTCCGGCCTTGCCGTTGAGCGACCAGCGATCGACCGCATCCCCGGGGAACTGGTCGGGCGGTTCGGTGGCACCGTTCCACAACGCCCCGACCACGACCGGATGCGCGCTGTCGAAGCCGACGAAGACCACGAGCACTTCCTCGCCCACGTCGGGCAGCGCGTGCATGCCGTAGTCATTGCCGGCAAAGGCGGTCGCCACGCGCGCCCAGATCGGGGCGTCGCCCGCCGGATCGGCGGCCAGCAATTGCACCTGGACCCGGCCCTTGCCGAGAGGGTCCTGTACGGAGACCACCCGCGCGATCTGCGTCGCCGCCAGCCAGTCGGCGGGCGCGTGGAGACGTGCGCTCGAGCTTGTCAGCGGCGCGCTCATGCCTCGCCTCCGAACCGCGCGCATTCCGCCGTAAAATCGGTCTGGTAGCCGTTCTCGAGGTCGAAGCGATGGACGGCCTCGGCGACGACGTACTGATTGGCGAACATGGGATTGAGCCCCGTCAGCGTAAGCCAGCTTCCCACGCGGATGCGCGGATCGCCCACGGCTGTCCCATGGGCGCGCAGGAATTTGCGCGCCTGCCGGCCGTGCGCGGATTTCGCCATGACCTGCGCCCAGGATGCATCGACGGGGCCGTGCTCTTTCAGATGGTTGCGATAGGGCTGGAACTTGCGCGCGAGGACATCCTTCGCAAGCCCGCCCTCGCCCGGCCCCAGCTCGCCTTCGGTCATGCTAGCCTCGGCCTGCTCGCCGGCATCGATGTCCATGCCCGAGACGCTCGTCTCGCCGAACTGGTCCGCGAGATCGGCGGTCGCTCGAAGGGCAACCAGCTTTTCGGGAAAGGCGAGTTCGACTGCCGTCCGTTGATCCCGGGCGAGCGGGCCGACCTGCAGGTCGGTACCGACCAGTTGCAGATCGGCGTCGAGCAAGGCGAGGACGCGCCGCAGGAAGGCCAGGTCGGTTTCCGCCAGCTGCGCCCAAGTCTTGACCGGATCGTCGAGGCCATCGCGCACTTGCGGCGTCAGGCTGTATTCGCCCGCGATCTGCTCGACGATCGCCTTTGGCGACATGTCTTCGAAAAGGCGGGACCGGCGAGTACGGCGCATGGTAAAGAGCAGGTCTTCCGCAAGGACCGTCAATTGCGGACCGCGGTCGGCACAGACTTCGCTTTCAAGCGCGGTAATCAGTCCCTTGAAGATCTCCTGCGGACCGCCCGAAGGGCCCGCATAGACGGCGATCTCCTCGCCCAGTTTGAAAGGCTGGTCGCTGCCGAGTGCGCCGTAGCCAGCACTGCCGTCGGGCGCCGTGACCCAGTCGGTAAAGCTGATCTCGAGCGACGACATTCCTCCGGTCGCCTCGCGCATTTCCATCGCGGTGACCTGATCGGCCAGCATCGGGTATTCCATCGTCCCGATGCGGACGGTGGGACGTGCGCTGAACAGTGTCGGAGGATCGTCGCGCGCCATGATCTAGTCGGCCCTCAGCCTTGCCGTGCGCTCAAGCCGCCGTTCGATCCGGCGCTGAGTAGCCAGCGCGATCCGGGACAAGCGAGGGGATGCGGCGCCCGGAGGGCTGGCGGGCGCCGCAGGCTCGGAAAGAGCGTGCGCTTCCATTTCCTCGATCATGACCGTCATGCTTTGATTCCCATTGTCATTTCCTCGATCACCGGATCCGCACCGATGCGCTTGCCGACGCGGTCGCTCGCACGCCCGCTCCGGAGCTCACCAATCTGCCGGTCGCATCGAAACTGGCATCTGGGCCGGGCTGCGGTGGTGCAGCAGGCGCCATCAGCTTCGACGTCGAATAGGATTGGAATTGCGGCCCCCTGCTGGCCGTCGAGAGGCCGGCGAATGCGCCCTCGCTGGCGGACAGCCCCGCCAGGGCGCTGGTGGAGCCGCCTCCATAGGTGGTCGAGCTGTGCTCTTCCCATCCGCCCGACGGGGTCCAGCTGGACGACGTGCTGGTGCTGACGGTCGAGCCATCGAATCCCGTCGTCGTCGACTCGCTGTAGGCAAACATCGCGCTGCCGCCATCGCCGGCAGAGCCGCCGAAAGCGCCCCCGGCGGCAAAGCCCGCCGACGACGTGCTCGCGAAATTCGAGCCCGCAGCGAAACCGCTCTCGAAGGAGGCACCTGCGCCAGCGCCCGCGCCAAAACCCGTGCCTCCTGCAGCCCCGAAGCTCGAGCCAGCGCCGGCACCGAAACCGGCGCTCGCGCCTGCACCGAAGCCGACTCCTGCGCCAGCTCCCGCGCCAAAGCCAATTCCCGCGCCGCCGCCCGCGCCGAAACCGGCACCCGCGCTGGCGCCGAAGCCTATGCCAGCGCCTGCGGAAATGCCGCCGCCAATCCCCGCGCCGATGCCACCGCCCACGCCGAGACCCACGCCGCCGCCCGCCGCCGCGCCGAAGCCGAATCCGACCGACGCGCCAGCCGACAGGCCCAGGCTGAATCCCGCCGCTGCCTTGAGCTCGACTCCGCCCTTTACCGCGAGACCGCCGCCTCCTCCGCCCCCGCCGCCGCTCTTGGCCTTGTCCTTCTCTTCCTTCTTCTTGTCGTCGGCCGGTGTCGCCGCTTCGCTTTCATCCGGCTCCCCTCCAGGGAAGCGCATGCTTTCTGAGCCGTTCTCGGCGGCGATATCGCGTGCGGCGGAGGTATCGCCAGATGCCGCCCCGACGCGCTGGGCGATCTCGGTCGTGCCCAGGGCACTGTCCGAGATGCTGTTGACCTCGATCTCGATGTCGTCGTTGACCAGCGTATCGAGCTTGGCCCGCCCCTCTTCGACGACGCCCTGCATCGTCAGCTGGACGGTCGAACGGAGCGGCACGCCCTCGCCCGACCAGAAGTCCAGCGTCTCGTTGAAGGATTCGATCACGCCTTCGAATTTGAAATTGCCCCAGACCAGTTCGAGCACCGGAGGCGCATTGTTGTGTTCGGGGTTGGTCAGCGCCATTTCCTTCAGCGCCTGGGTACCGATGATGAAGCCGCCGCGGACATCCATGCCCATGTCGGTGCTGTCGAAGATCAGCGTGGCTTCGAGCTTGGGCTTGGCAGGCTGCGTGGCCTGGTTCGAATTCTCCTCGCCGCCGAGATTGTTGGTCAGCGAAACCTTGAGAGACTCCGGGTTGAAATAGGCCATCCAGCCCATCCCGCCGCCCTTCTCGTTGATCTCCATCATCGCGAAGCTCATGACGGCACCTGCGCATGAAGGCCTTCATGGGCGAGATGGAGTTCCTCGATCGCGATCTCGTCGCTGCTGGCATTGAGGTCGCCGACCCGGAACTTGACGGGCATCGCGTAGGAGAGACGCCACCCGACCACCGCCTCGCGCGAGCTTCCGGTGCTTGCGGGGCTGCCATCCGCCGGAGCGTCGGGTGCCGACGGCGCGCTCGCGATGGTCGGGCGGATCAGGAAAATGCTGACATCGGCGCGGCCTTCGCTGCCCCAGGCACCGTTCAGCCCGCCCGAACCCGAAAAGAGCGACCACCACGCCCACAGATGCCGCGACGTCACGATCCCCCGCTTGAGCATGACGGTCGAAAACGAGACCGGGCCCGGGCGCTGGTAGACGCGATAGTTCTCGCCCCCCGCACGGATCACCTTCGGCTCCATCGAGGCCTCGAGCCCTGTGACCTCGGAGAAGGCGCCGGTGATGACCGTGCGCGGCACCGAACCGCCATCGTCGCCGGTCGTGTCGCGAACCCGATTGTAGAGGCCCAGCGCAATCTCGACGTGGAAATTGAAGCCGGGGAGCGGCGTCAGCGGGTCCTGTCCTGCCGGGATCGTCATGCCTTGTCTCCCGCCCACAAGACCAGCGATACCTTGATCCGTTCGACCAGCTGCGCGGGCAGGACCTCGATATCCGCGACAAGCCGTCCGCTATCGAGGTCCGCTTGGGTCATGCTCCGGCGGTCGCAGACGACAGAAAACGCCTCCGCCTCGCTGCGTCCCCCGAGCACACCGTCGCGCCACAAGGAGCGCAGCAGGCTTTCGAACTGTCGGCTAATGCGGCCCCAGGTTTCGGGTGAGGACGCCTCGAAGAAGAACATCTCGCCCAGCTGGCGGGTATTTTGGACGAGCGAAGCCATGAGCCGCGACACCGACCCGGCTTGCCAGTGGGTGCTGCCGGACGCGGTCGCGTCGCTGAGCAGGCGCCATTCGCCCGCCTTGCGGCCGAAAAGCGAGAGGGTTGCGCCCAGCCAGTCCGCCTGGGCCGGCTCGTGGACGGCCTGCAACATGCGCTGGGACAGGGCCGGCAGGGTGGAGCGGATCGTGCTGCGCAGGCGCCCGGTGGCGGGACTGTGGGCGCCGTCGGTGAGTGTGGTGCGCGCGATCGCCCCGGCCAGAACGCCTTCTCCTCCCTCGACGCCTTCGCCGAGCAAGGACGCGGCGGGCGTTGCCAGCCATGGCCAGGCCAATTGGAGCCGGGCGCTGGAAATCGCGCCCGATTGGTGAACGAGCGCCAGCGTGCGTTCCGCCTCGTTCTGCGATCCATCCAGCGACGCGGCATCGAGGAGCGGGAGACTGGCAAGCAGCATGACATCGCGGCGATGGCTCGCGCCGCCGGTCCCCGCCAGAATGTTCAGCGCGACCCCGATTGCCTTTCGCCAGGTTCCGAAATCGCCCTTGGTAAGACGAGGCGCGAGCACCCGCTCGCTGGCCGGACGCGGAAGCAGGACCACGGCGGGCGCCTCGGGTGCGCAGTCGACGAATTGCTCTTCGATCGTGTCGGGTACGAATTCGGTGCGTTGCACTTGTGCCGGACCCGCAATCAGATCGGGCAGGTCAGGGAGCAGGAGTAGCGCCACATCCTCGAGGTAATGGACCAGCGCCGCCCCGCTCCAGTTGGCGGGATCCCGCATGTCGCCTGGACCGGCGGAGCCGATGAAGCCCGGTAGAAGAGGTGCGCGTTCAGCGGCATCGACAGGAGCAGTGGCCTTGCGCCAGGCGAGCAGGTTGCGAAAGTCGCGCCACGCCGCTTCCCGATCGCCATCGTGCGACGCCAGCACGGGAAGCGGATCGCCCGTCCGTACGACATAGGCCTTCGCACCGCCCTCTTCGAAAAAGGACCGCACGGCCAGACCGAGGCGGCAAGGCACCTGCTCGGGCGATCCCGCCACCAAGGGTCGTTCGTCCCAGGCGAATAGCGCGTCGAAGGTTTCGAAGGAATCGATCGGTACGGGAATGTCGAGCAGGGCCTCGCGCTTCTCCGCAGCGCGAAACAGCGGCCCCGGCCGGACGAAGTCGGTTTGTGCGATCCACTCGGAAACTGCCCCCGGCAGCGGCCCCGGACGCCGATGGACCAGCCCGACGAACAGCGCCACATCGGCCCGGGTCGGCGCGAAGCCGGCCCGCGCGGGGCGTTCCCTGATCTCGATTCCCGGTACGGGCATCGTCCCCCAGCCTCCGTTCGCGTCAGACAGCGTCGAATTCGAAGCCTTCGGCCGCCACGACCAGCTCTTCCATGGCGACATCGCTGCCGCCCTTGGCTGCCAGCGTCGGGCCGGTCCATTTCATCGGTCGCGCGTTGATGAGCTTCCACCGCATGACCGCATTGCCCTGCTCGTCATTGAGCGTGATCGACAGGTTGCGCGCCGTCTTGGGACTGGTGCGGGTCGCCTCGATCCATTCCCAGAAGTTGCGCATGCCCATCAGCCCGCGCTTAAGCGTGACGTCGGATGTCTTGTGGAGCCCGGGCAGCTTGCGCACGTGGTTCTCCTTGTCGTTGCCCTGGCGGTATTCGATGAGGCTGTTCTCCGTCCCGATGCCGCTGACATCGGAAAAGCCGCCCAGCGCACTGTCGGACGAGGTGCCGTCGTTCATTTCGACGAGGAAATTGTAGGCGCCATAGGGTGTTTCTCGGGTTGCCATGGGTCGGCCTCCTTAATCGCGGGAATCGGCCGTCTTCTGGCCGATGCGGAAGATGACGAATTCTGCGGGCTTGAGAGCGGCGACGCCGACCAGGCAGACCAGCCGCCCGTTATCGAGATCGTTCTGCGTCATCGTGCTGCGGTCGCAGCGCACGAAGTAGGCTTCCTTCGCGCTCGCCCCCAGCAGGGCTCCGTTGACCCACTCGTTGTAGAGGAAGTTCTCGACCGTGGTTCGTACATTGGCCCACAGTCTCTCGCCATTCGGCTCGAATACGGCCCATTGGGTGCCGCGATCGATCGAGGCCTCGAGATAGAGGAAATAGCGCCGCACATTGACGTATTTCCACTCGGGGTCCGAACTGGTCGTGCGCGCACCCCAGACGCGGATGCCCCGGTTGGGAAGCTCGCGAATGCAGTTGATGCCGAGCGGATTGAGCAGTTCCTGTTCGCCGAAGCGGACCGAATATTCGAGACCGAGCGCGCCCGAGACGGTTTCGTTGGCGGGAGCCTTGTGGACCCCGCGCTGGACGTCGTTGCGGGCGTAGATCCCGGTCACGAAGCCCGATGGCGGCAGCACCAGCTCTCCGGGTTCACCCGCCGCCCCCGCCACGGGATTGGCCGTCCGGATCCACGGATAATAGAGCGCGGCATAGGTGCTATCGATCTTCGATTTCACCTCGGTAACGGCACCGTTGCCGCTCGGCAGGAGCGAAGGCGGGGGATCGAGTACCGCGATGCGATAGGACCGCCGGGTTTCCGCATGCGATACCAGCATGCCGTTGACGCTGGCAGGCAGAGGCGCGGCAAAACTCGTTGCCCCCGGCGCCGCCACGATCGAGATGTCCTCGATCGCCAGCAGCCCGTCGAGCGCCGACTGGAACTCGGCGCCCTGCGGCGGGCCATCACCCGAGTTACCGCCTTTGAGTTCGACCGATCTTTCGGTCTTGGCGCCGAAGATGGTCTCGCGGACCTCGACACCCTTGGCCTTGTCTCCGATCGACAGCACGACGGGATTGTAGAGCGCGTCGCCCGGATTGGGCGGATTGCCTCCCAGCACGCTGCCGCAATACCGCGGATGGAGTGCATGGAAGCCCAGCCCACCTGCCTCGTAGATGACCCCCGATGCGTCGCTCACCATCACGGCAAGCGAAACGATGGTCACGTCGCCGTCGTCGGCGAGGTTGGTGAACGCAGAGGCGTTGCCCGCGCTCGTTTCCATCGGTTCCGAGCCGATGACGTAATACTTGTCGCCGGCCCGCACCATCGTCCCCGCAGGCTGCTTGAGTGCGAGCTTCTTCGTCGAGGCCAGTTCTTCCTGCACCAGCTGCACCGTCAGGTTCGCACCCGACGGCCCGGCCATCACGCTGCCGATCGGGTTGCGGGCGTCGAGCTTTACCGTCTTGTTCGCCGGCGGGTTGGCGCCATCGTTGAGGGCCCCGGAGGTCGCGTCGCCCGCGTTCGCAGGTTCGATCCGCGCGACATAGAGCCGGCCCCCGCCATTGTTGAAGAACGCCCGGGCGGCATGGGCGATGTAGTTGAGGGTGCTCTTGCCGTTGATCACCAGATTGTCGAGCCCGCCATAGGTGCGCTCGAAATCTGCAAAGGATGTGAGGAGCGGCGGCCGCGCCGGCTTCTTGCCCGAACTGATGGGGCCACGGGCGGTGAGGCCGACGAAGGCGGCGGTGCTGGTACCGACCCCCTCGATCGATTTCGCCCGGAAGCTGGTTTCCTCGACATAAACGGCGGGTGCCAGATATTCGGCCATCGTCAGAGACTCCTGCGCTTGGGATGGGATTGAAAGGCGCGCGCATGGGTCATGGCGCACTCCAGGAAAGGGTCGTGGTGCGAAGCTGCCCGGCAGCAATCTTGACGGTTGCGGGGGGTGTCGCCGAGCCGGCGAGCCGGGCGACGACATCGTCGGGGTCGACGAACCCGCTCATCCGGGCGAGCGAACGGCGTTGCGCCGAGGCGAGATCGGCCGGATCGTTGAAGGACACGAGGTCCGGATCGACGATCGTGTCGAACTTGGCATTGAGATCTGGGGTGACGTTCGCCCCGCCGCCGCTATTCGACAGCGGCACGGTCTGCAGGGCAAGCATCGCTTCTCCCGCCGCATTAGTGATGCCGATCGCCTCGCCCCGATTGCCGTTCGGCCGCATCCGTACGATGGCGCCCTCGATCGGGAAGTGATCGCCCTGGCGTGTCACGGTAACGAGCGCGGCGGCGGACATGCCGGATATGCCTGCACAGGTTCCGAAGGGGATCGCCACCTCGTGCCAGCGAAACAGCGAGTTCGCCTGGTTGCGATGCGACGGATCCGGATCGCGCGGCAGCTTGAGCGTGAAATCGCGGGACATGAATTTCCCGCCGAACGCCTTGATCGACATGACGGCGTCGACGCTTCCGATCGCCGGGGCCGCAGGTTGTCCGGAAAAGGACAGATGATGCGTGGGCAAGGCATCCGCTCGCGTCACGACCCATTCACCCGCCCCCTTCTCCATCAGGTCGAGACCCGGTGCGGACGCTACGAGCCTCTGCCCGACCGGGCGCCCCAGTGGATCGCGCAGCCGGAATGCGGCGAGGACCCGGCGGTCGAGCAAATCCATCGCGGCGGTCACGAGGCCGGCTCCAGTTCGAGCGGGTCGGCATCGGAAAATCCGAAACGGCTGGCGACGACGACTTCGCGGTCCGCCTCGAGCGAGCGGCGGACCCGCAGGATGCGCGCCACGACGGTCGCGCTCAGGTGCAGCTTTTGACCGGTCGCATCCCAGATCTTGGCAATCGGCTCGGCGGCAGTCGGTGTCGCCACGACCTGCAGCGTCTCGTCTCGCTCCCACATCGCCTCGCCCTTGAGCATCGCGCGATCGAACAACTGGTGGGCCGAAAGCTCGAGCAATGCCCACGCGAGTGTGCCCTGCTCTTCCTCGGGCTTGGGCGACCATGAGGCGAGCAGATAGTGGAGTTCGAGTGCAATCTCGGGTCGCTGCGGTTCGCCCGGTATCTTGGGCCTGACGGGGGGCTGGTCCGAGGTCCCCAAGTGAAAGCAGGTCAGGGTGAGGCCGGTCTTGGGGGCTTCTCCGCTCACCAGCTTCGCCAGCGAAAGCTGGCTGATCTCGACGGCTGCCGGCACCGGGCCCAGCTGATTGGCCTTCGCCATCAGGTCGCGACGGGCGCGCAACATGGCGACGATGCTCTCCCCGACCTGGTTCACGGCGGCAATCGTTGCCATCAGGAGCGCCTCCCCCGGCCGTCGCGGGCGCCGGCGCCCCCGAACTCAAGGCGATAGCGCCCCCAGCAATCTTCGATCTGCTGGCGGAAGCGGTCGAAATGACTGGGGCTTGTGACGAGCTCGGCCGCAGGCCTCAGCCCCTCGCCATCGTCCGGGATCTGCCCGAAACCGAGCCGGATTTCCGCGAGACTCGCGTCGAGCTGGAGATGATTGACGTAGAGCGGTGCGGGCGAACGCTCGGGCGCCCCGTCTGGGGCCGCTGGCTTCTTGCCTGCTTCGGTCACTCCCGTTCCTCCATGGCGGCATTTTCGCAAAAAGCGTGCCAACCAATTCGATACGGTTTTACAGTGGGTTACCGGAAAGTGCGGTGTTACAGTTACACAGTCTGCGACAGCGGAGCGTTACAGGTGGGCCGCCGATGTTACACGTCCTCGCTCAAGCCGAGGCGCGCCATCTTGCGATAGAGCGTCATACGCGACCAGCCGAGCAGCTTCGCAGCCTCGGACTTGTTCCCTTCGCAGCCTCTGATGGTTTCGCGGATCAGCTCGGTTTCGGTAACAGGAGCAGCGACCTCTCCGACCCTGCGCGGGGCGATCGCCCCCTGCATCCCCGACACATGGCGCGGCAGATCGCCCACATCGATCACGCCATCGGTTGAAGAGAGGCCGGCCAGTTCGATGCAATTGCGCAACTCGCGCGCGTTGCCCGGCCAGAAGTACGACACCAGCGCGCATTGCGCCGCTTCCGAGAATTGCAGCGGCCCGACCGGGTGCGACGTTTCGACCTGATGCGCAAAATGGCGTGCGAGAGGCAGGATATCGGATCGCCGCCGGGACAGCGGCCACAGTTCGACCTGCGCCACGGCAAGGCGGTAATAGAGATCGCTGCGAAACCGGCCGGCGCTTACTTCCTCGGCAAGATCGCGGTTGGTGGCAGCGATAATGCGCACATCGAAGCTGGTCGGATCGCGGGCGCCGAGGCGGTACACGCTCCCGGTATCGATCGCGCGGAGCAGCTTCGCCTGTCCCAGCGGCGACAGTTCGCCGATCTCGTCGAGAAACAGCGTACCGCCATCGGCCAGCTTCAGCTTGCCGGGATAGCTGCGCGTCGCTCCGGTGAAAGCGCCCTTTTCGTAGCCGAACAGCTCGCCTTCGAGCAATTCGTCCGGGATCGCCGCACAATTGAGCGCCACCAACGGACCGGTCCTGCGCAACGACCGGTCGTGGAGGTCGAGCGCGACGACTTCCTTCCCGCAGCCCGTCGGCCCGGTGATCACCGTGGTGACACCGAACCGCGCGAGCGAGCCTACGTGGTCGCGGATCGTCTGGATATGCTCGCTTTCGCCAATTATCCTGCTTTGTCGACGATCCTCGACCGCGTGGCTATCTCCCGCCGCCGCCTCCCGGCAGAGCACGAGCACCTTGGCATCGCCTGCCAGCCGGTCTTCGACCCCGCGCAGCGTGTCGATCGAGGCAATGCGAAATCCGGCCTGGCGCACGACTGCGGAAAGGTGGCTCACCGAGCGCGCCCCGGCATGCTTTGCGAGACACAGAATCTCGGAACTGTCCTGCAAAATCGCCGCCATTGTGCCGCCTCACTCCAAGGCATCTGCCGCGCTTGCGGCAGACACGATACCTGCGGCCATGAGAGTCCGATTTGCTGCGTCGACCCCTTCCTTCGAGGAAGGCCCTTCAGGCAACACACCAGGTCACAACCGATCCCTCAAGCTCGCCAGCGACCCGCAAATCCCGTTTCCCCGTTCCCGTACCGATGGGCTGGACTCGTCGCCCGCAGTATAAGGGAACCGCCGTTCCCGGGCAATTCCGTCGCAAGGTTTCGCGGGGTGGTTTCCAAACATATTCGGTCTGCGAAACAATATTTCCGGTTTCGCTACATCTTTGTTTCGGCGATCGGTTAAGTTCAAAGATTTCAACGTCAATTATAGTTAACGGCGCAAGGCGAGAAATGTAAATATTCGACAGGGTGGCCAGTCGCATGGCGCAGGTATACAATTACCGCCCGGCGACCCGTCACTAGAAGGCGGTGAAGCGTTTGGAGGAAGGGATGAGTCGTTTCCTTACACGTCGTGCAAGGGTCCTGGCCCTTGCCATGGGAGCGTTGATCGCGCTCGCAGTGGTGCCCGGATCGGCGGAAGAGCCGCGTCAGGTGACGGTGCAATCGCGACTCAGCACCTCGGAGATGCGCTCCCTCGACGCCGCCGTCACCCGGCTTCCCGCAGACAGGGTAGTCGACGCCCAGGGCACGGTTCGCGACGAGGACGACATTCCCGAAACACGCTATCGCGCGGCCACCACGGCCGTGCTGCGCGATCCCAGGATCACCTCCCCCACCGTCGCGCCCACGCAAGCTGCGCAACCGACCCTGGTGAGGCCCGGCTTCACCGAAGTCGTCGAATTGCGCCCCGATCTCGAACGGAAGGCAGAAGCGGCGTTGGCATCCAAGACCGAAATCCGGTCTGCGCTGGCCGACGAGCAGGCCCGGATGTTCGTGTTTCCCGGCCTGATCCGCCAGACCGGATCCGACGGCGAACCGCTCAACCTTAAGGCGTTTGCCCTCACCCGCGAGAAGCTGAGGTACGATCGTGAAACCGGCCAGTACGTGGGCTCGATCTCGGTCGGGCTGGCAGATATCGGGCCGGGCGCAGGCGTTCGCGAACTGACCGCGCCCGAAGTCGTGGAAGTGATCGGCAGCGGCACGGCCGATCCAAGCCCCTTCATCGTGTCGAAGACGAGCCCGCCCTTCGAGAATATCACTATCCGCGTGCCGACGGCACCCGACGGCGCCCTGCTTCGGATCGTGACGCGCTTCGATCGCGAGGGGATCGAGTTGCGCCTTCCCCTGCAACCGATCCTCAAGGTCAGCCTCGATGCCGGCTCGATCGAGGGCTGGGGCATCGGCACATCGACCGTTACCGTCACGGCGGGCGGAATGGACAATCCGGCCGGCAAGATCGTCAATCTGACCGTGGATCCGTTCGGCTATATCTCACCGTCGTCGGTAAAGCTCGACGCCGCCGGCGAAGCCACGGCGCTGTTGCGGTCCGAATCGACCGGAATGGTCACGGTCAGCGGTTCGATGATCGGCATGCCGGCGAGCGAGGACCGGATCCAGTTCAGCTTCCCGTTCCGGACCCTGTTCGCCAGCCTGCTGGGAGCGCTGATCGGGGCGGCAATTCGCCTGATCAGGCCGGGCTCGGGCCCCCGCCCGGGGATCGGCGCCCTGCTGCTGTCGGCGCTGGTCGGCGTAGTGATCTGGGGGGCCTATGCGGTGGGGATCAACCTCCTCCCCTTCACCGCGAGCGTGACCGTGGGCTCGCTGCTGGTCGCAGTGATCTCCGCGCTGGGCGCCTATTTCGGGACAGGTCTGCTCGACGGCAAGGCGCGCGCCGATCCCGAGGCTGCCGCAGAGGACTAGGCTTCGTTGGTCGAAAAGAAGGAATCGCCCGCAGCGAGTTCCACCTTCTCGGTCACGCACACCGGAGCGCTCGCGGGCCAGCGCGCTTCCAAGAGCCGGTCGCGCGCTATGCGTACGATCGACACGGAATTGCCCTGGTTGCCGCCGAGAACGTGAAACGCATCCTTGTCCTCGCCCGCATAGAAGCCGACGTGCCCCTTCCAGCCGTCGATCTTCCCGCGCCAGAAGACGAGGATCGAGCCGAGCATGGGACTGCAGGGGGCACCGAATTTCAGCCAGTTCCGGGCACCCAGCGGATTGCCAGGCAGCAATTCGCTACTGAGCGTCGACGACACGCAGTGCGCGACGAACAGACCGCACCAGGGAATGTCGTCGTCGCGATAATCGATCCCGGCCTTCTTGGCCCAGTCGATGATCTGCGGTTCGTTCCCCGGCCCGACCACTTCGCGAACCCCCATGAGCCGCCGCGCTTCCTGGAACCACGGGATCGATGGGTCGTCCGACGGCGCGACGGCCATTTCGTTGCCGAGCAGGACCACGCTGGTCTTCGGCCCGACGACGCCATCGGCCACCAGGCCATGATCGGCCTGGAAATGGCGGACCGCGGCTTCCGTCAGGCGCCCCCAGACTCCGTCGACCGGGCCGGGATTGTAGCCCTTGCGCGCCAGCGCGTGCTGGATCTGCTTGATGTTCTCTACCGATTTGCTCGCCATCGCTACTCTCCTCGTTTTCGAACTGTAGTCAGGCCGTCCGGTCGCCACCGCCCGCGACGATCTTCACCGCATCGGGGAAGGTCCTCGTCAGCGTCTCGATGCCATGGGCCTCGTCGGACCATTCCTCGCCCTTGAACAATTCCTCGCGGCGACGGTCGATACGATCGAGCGGATAGGTGAAGTGCAGCACGGTGTGCTTCTGGCCCCGCGCGGCCACGATCCATTCGATACACGGCCGCTCGGGATTGCCGTGCCCGCCGTCGCCACTCAGGACGTAGCGCGTGGCCGGAATTGCCTCGAAGAATTCGGCCGTGACATTGCGGTCGCTGCCGTGGTGCGGAACCTTGAGCAAGTCGACCTCGAGCTTTCCCGCACGATCGGCCAGCCCGCACTGGGCAATGGCATCGAGGATCTTGTCGCCCCGCGCATCGCCGGTCAGCAGGTAGCGTTCGTCGCGGGACTCGATCAGAAACACCAGGCTCGAGAGGTTGGCGACCGATTCATCGGCAAAGGACGCCAGCAGGGCCTCGCCGCTGTCGCGTCCTCGCTTGGTCCGCTTGAGCCAGTCGTCATACTCTTCCTCGAGCGCGGACAGTTCGGATTCGAGCGGTCCGAGGACGGTAATTTTCAGATCGTCGATTTCGACCTCGGCACCGCCGGCGGACTTGATCAAGGAGCCGCCGAATTCCGGGTTCACGGGAATACTGAGCGCCTCGGCGAGCTTGCGGATCGCGTGCCCTTGCGAAACGCTGGCCAGCACCTGCCAGTCGCGAAAGGGCATGTCGCCGCCGCGCGGGATATCCGCTTCTCCCGCACTCGCGGTACCGAATTGCTTGGTCAGCTGCAGCCGTGTCTCGGATTCCTTGTTGCCGATGATGTCGTCGAAGGAATTGTGCCACAGCCGGCGGATGCGGAACCGTGGCGGTTTCCCTTCTTCGGCGCGTTCATGCAGGTCCTTCAAAAAACGCACGATGCCGTTGACGTGGTCGTCGTCGATGTGGCTGACCATCATCAGGTCGATCACGAGCGGCTCGCCGTCCGGGATACCGCGTTGCTCCCGAAGCTCTTCCAGACGGGGAAGCAGGGCTTCGTGGTAGACGCCGGCCGGTCCGCCATCGATCAGCGCGAGACGCGGATCGTCCTCGCTGCCGAAATGCAGCAGCATGCAGTCGCCGTGACGGGCAGGCAGGACCTCAAGTTCCATTGAACTTCCTTTCTCATCCTCAGATTGTCTGCATGGCGCGCAGGACGTCGATCAGCCCCGCCCCCTGAAAGCTGCGTTCCCGGCCGAGATCGGTGCAGCTATCCATCAGCACTCGCTTGATTTTCCCCGGGCGACCGATGAATTCCGAATTGCGCGCCATCAGCAGGGCCGCGGCGCCGCTGGCGTGCGGAGCCGCCATGCTGGTTCCGTCGCGCGTATCGTCGGCCCCCTCCTTCCCGCCGGGGATGGCGCTGAGGATTTTCTCGCCGGGGGCCAGCAGATCGGGCTTGGCCCGGCCATCGCCCGTGGGCCCGCGGCTCGAGAAGAAGCTCACCCCGTAATTGTGCGGCGAAGTCCGATGGGTAGCTCCCACGGTCAGCACCGCTTCGGCATTTCCGGGATCGGTGATCGACGACGGGGCGTAGCTGTCGAAGCTTCCGCCACCGCTGAGCTGGTAATTCTGGTATCCGCGATTGCCCGCCGCGGCGACCACGAACACCCCCGACGAAACCAGCCGCTCCGCCTCCTCACAAACCGGGGTCGCACCGCAGGCATAGTTGCGGACCGAGTGCGGGATGGACAGGCTCAGGTTGGCGCCATGGACGATCTGGTAGTTGTTCTGGGTGTTGAGGAAGCGAATGAATTGCATGGCCGCGATCACATTGAATTCGGTGTCCGCCTCCGTCGCGCCGACCACGCGGAAATCCATCAACCGGATGTCGGGGCACACGCCGGTAAGACGTTGCCTGGTCTTGGCCGGATCGCTCCCGTCCCGCTCGCGCCAGTCCGCCGCGAGAATTCCGGCGACATGGGTCCCGTGCGCAACATCCGGGGGCGCCGGCGACGCCACTTCGATATACCGCCTCGCGAGCCCCCAATTGACTGGGCGCCCCCTTTCGGCCTCTTCCGCGAGCAGTTTGAGATCGGCCTTGGCCTCTGCCGCGGCCTCTTTCGATCGCGTGCTCGCGAAGGTCCTGGCCGCTTCGTCGAGCGCCCGAGAATTGAACAGGTAGTCGGTCGAAATCAGATCGCGCAGGCGCGAGAAATCGAACGTCGCCACGACCCTGCTGGTGCCTGCGGCCGACGCGTGATCGACGAAGGCCGGGTGCTCCGCGTCGATCCCGGAATCGAGGATCGCCCATGTGATTTCGGAGCAGTTGACCGCAAAGAGGAGGCGTGCGCTGTCCGCCTTGACCGTCAAGGCCGAGCGATTGACGGCCATCTCCACCGGTCGATTGAGCGACACGGCAAAGACGATCGGATCGGCCATCGCCGGACATGTCTTGGTCAGGCGCCGGAAAATGCCCGCGCCCGCTTCGGTCAGCGCCTCGAGCGAGACGAATTCGACGATTTCCTCGACCGTATCGAGCGTCCGCGGCGGCTGCCCTGTTTCGATCACGTCGCCGAGCGCCTGGACCGCACCCAGCAGGGTGAAGAAAACCGCGGCGCGCCGGACGGCGAACGGAAGATTTTCGCCGTCGCTGGCCATCGGCAGGGTCCCCTGCTTCTCTTCCTCGCGCATCAGGGCGATATTCCGCGCGATCGCATAGGCAAGATCGCTTGAGACGATCTCCTCGTTGCAAAGCGTCCGGAACCAGCCGGTCGCCGGAAGCACGCTTTCGAGCACGCGCGCGAGGCTGAGCCGGGCCACCACGACCCCTTCGAGAAACGAGACGCGCGGCTCTTCGTCCTCGCGGGCAGCACGCGAAAGATAGGCGGCCAGCCCCGAAGCCGGTTGCGATTTGTAGGGTGTGATCAGCAGGTCGAGCCGCCCGCGCGGATTCGATGCGAATGCCGCCAGCACATCGCCGCGGATCGGCGAATCCTGCACCATTCGCCCGTCGGCGCGCGGGCCGAGAAGAAGCCGGTCGATGAGCTGCGGGCCGAGCGAGAGGTCTGCCATGGCTCAGAAGCTCCGATCGGGATAGGGCAGCCTCGAACCGCGCGCTGTGGCCTGCCGGTAATAGGCGCGCACCGCGGCATCGCACTGCACGTAGCCGAGGTTGATCAGCCGCTCCTGCAGATCGGCATCCAACGCCTTGAGACGCGTTGGGGTCTGCGCCAGCCGGAGGACGGCTTCCGCCGACACGGGGAATGGGTCCGCCACGTCGAACCGCTCGATCGGAGTACGGATGCTCCAGAAGGCGCCGGCGCGCTCTCCCGCCAGGTAGTCGCCGACGAGCTGGCGGCTCCGCAGCGCGTGGACCTGGGCATGGATGACCGAGAGGACGCGGCTCGTGTGCGTCACCCAGTTTCTCGGCGGATCGGGATCCATGTCCAGCGCAGCGCCGCCGTCCGACACCAGCACGTCGCGGTAGCGCTTGTAGATCGTTTCCAGTCCGTAATTGTCGTAAATGCCGCCATCGCTCAGCATGATGTCGGAAAAATAGTCGTCCGGCACACCGGGAACCCGGATGTCGAAATCCTCCGGCGAGACCTTGAGGATATAGGGTGACAGCACCGGAGGGAACGCCGACGAGGCCGTGATCGCCTCGGTCAGGGGTAGCTCGGGCCGCGAAATACGTCCTATCTTCCAGTCGCGCATATGGAATTTGGTGAACCGCCACAGCGCGCCGCTCTCCAGATTGGTCGCGTTGAAGACGAACAGCGGGAAATCGGGGAGATCCTGCAGCGTCGCGCCGCCGAACAGGTGCTTGTCGTAGGCCTTGGCCACAAAGTCCGCCGCATTGCCCGGAAGAAACAGCCCGCTGAGCGACGACGACTTGTCGATCGTCCGCCCGGCCATGGTTCGCAGCTTGTCGACGAAGTTTTCGAAAAGGGCATCGCGGCTGGCGATCTTGTCCCAGGCAAGCGCGAGCACGCCGGCGGCGATCGACCCGCCCGAAACGCTGGAAATGCGCTTGATTTCGCCCAGCAGCCCGAATTCGTGGAGGCGGATGATCGCGCCCACGTGATACAACATGGCACGGTAGCCGCCGCCCGACAGTGACAGGCCGATCCCGTCTTCCGGTGTACCTTCGACCTGGTCGTCGACTTCTGCTGGTCCGGCCATTCGCGTATCCCCTCGAAGGGGCTGGTCGCTCGACCTCGGCGGCGTTGCGTGCCGTCAGGCGGGCAATCAGCGATACTCGCAGCGGCTGCCTTGCGGAGGAATGTGATCCCGTCCCATTCCGGGTTCATCGCCCCAGACAGCGCGGTGCAATTTTAGCTCGCGACTCGAAACTCCCCCAAATTGGACCTTTCCCGGCCGAAATATAGGACGAAATCGACGCTACCGCCCCGCGAAACGCGTGTTCCGGTCGCGGAAATTGCCCGTTCAAGGGCTCACAAGCCCCAGCGCATCAGCACGGTGCCGGTGCTTCGGAAGAACGTGGTCGCGGGAAAACCTGCTTCAAGCAGGAGGATTTGGTAGCGGAGGAGGGACTCGAACCCCCGACACGCGGATTATGATTCCGCTGCTCTAACCACCTGAGCTACTCCGCCCCAAAGAGGCATGCCGGGGCAGATGGCCGCTCGGCAGGCGGCGCATTTAGGGTGGCCGGGGCACGCGGTCAACCGCGCATTTACGCCTCGCTCGCGTTTTCTGCGAAGCCCTGCGCGGCCGCCTCGTTCATCCGCCTGACCTTCGCCGCGAGACCGCGATTGAGCGCGTGCGTCAGCGCGGTATCGACCTCGGGCACCGCTCGCGCATAATGCGCCAGCGCGTCGCGATCGAAGGTGGCCACCCGCGACCGCTGGGCGACGATCACGGTGGCCGAGGCGGTCTGGCCCGACACCAGGCTCATCTCGCCGAGAAATTCCTCCGGCCCGCAGGTCCCGACGATCCGGCCGTCGCATTCGACATGCACCCCTCCACGCGCGACATAGATCAGCGGTGGATCGAGCTGGTGCTGGCGCATCAGCACCTCGCCCTCCTCGACATCGCGCCATGTCATGAGATCGCGCAAATGCTCCTGGCGCCCGGGATCCTCGATGCCGAGCAGGCGCTCGAACAGGCCGGTTTCCTCTTCCAGCATGGCACCGCGCCGCGCCCGGCGACGGAGGACCGAGATCTGCACTGTATTGACGGCGACGAAGACGAAAGCGACCACCGTCCAGCCGACCTGCCCGGTCAGCGCGAAATGTCCGAGCAAGCCCAGCCCGGCGACCAGCATCGCATAGCGCAGCTGCCTGATCGTCGTGGCGGCCATCGCGACGACGGCCAGAAGCGCGGCTCCATAGGCCAGGATACTGGCAACTCCGGACATATCCGATCCCCCCTGTATCAGGGGTTCCTTATGCCGCGCCCCGCCCGCGAAATGCAAATTCCTTTATCATCTCCCATGGTCCGCCACGATAGCGATGCAACGCCAGGCCGCGAAACGCGAAGGGACGCGCCGCAATCGTGCCGGCCAGTTCCGCCTGGAGCGCCCTGGCCTCCTTCCCGCTGACCTTGTTCTGCAGGGTCACGTGGAGGCGGGGACGATGCTGGTCCTGCTGGGTCAGCATGCCGAGGAAATGATCGGCGATCATGTCGCGCAGGGCGAGCATGGCGGGGCTGGACAGTTTCACCGCCGTGCCGCGGCCGAGCGACATGATCCCTTCGACATGCCCGGCAACGGGCGCGAATTCGCCGGCAAGCCGCGTGAGATAGCTCGACGCCTCATCCTCGCATTGGGCGGGCAAGGCATGGAACAGCGTGACATGCGCGTCGAGATAGTTGCGCTCGGGCGGGAAATGCGCGCTGCGCAGCGCGGTGAAACGGGCGTGGAGGTCGCGCGGCAATTGCGCGGTGACGATCAGCGGGGCATCGCCGTCCCCGCTCACATTTCCCCGCGCTGGCGACGGATTTCGAACCATTTGGCGACGTTGCGATTATGCTCGTCGAGCGTCTCGGCAAAGGCGTGACCACCACTGCCGTCGGCGACCATATAGCGCGCGCTGGTCTTGGCCGGGTTGAGCACCGCCGCGATCGCCTCGCGCCCCGGATTGGTGATCGGCCCCTTGGGCAGCCCGACCATGGTATAGGTGTTGTAGTCGTTGATCGCCGCGATCTCGGATTGCTTGATGCGGCGCCCGAGCGGCTTGCCCCTGGTGATCGGATAGATGATCGTCGGGTCGGCCTGCAGCAGCATGCCGTCCTTGACCCTGTTCGAGTAGAGCCCGGCGACCATGCGCCGTTCGCTCGGCTTGCCGGTCTCCTTCTCGACGATCGAGGCGAGGATCACCGCGTCCTTCACATTGTCGACCGCGATGCCCTTCGCGCGCTTGGGCCAGGCTTCGGCGAGATAGTTCTGCATCGCCGCCTGCATTCGCGCGAGCACGGCGCTGCGCGCCTCGCCGCGCTCGAAATCATAGGTATCGGGCAGCACCGAGCCTTCGACCGGCACGGGGATTTCGCCGGTCAAATTCTCTTCCGCCATCAGCCGCTCGTGCACCATGATCGAGGGCATGCCTTCGGGAATGGTGACGAAGCGGCGGATCACCTCGCCATGCTGGAAGGTGTCGAGAATGGTTGCATTGCTGGCACCGGCGGGCAGCAGGAACTCGCCCGCCATGATCGGGTCGGACGAGCTGAAGATCTTGGCACGCAGCAGGAAGCCGTCGGCATCGCCGATCAGGCCCTCGTCGGAGAGCTTTTCGGCCACTGTGGTCAGGCTCGCACCCGAGGGGACGATGAAATTGGTGTCCTCCTCGACATTGGCGCCACCCCACCAGCCCGAGAGGAACCAGATCGCGCCGATCGCCAGGACCAGCGACAGCACGCCTGCCAGCAGGCAGCCGGCCTTTTTCACCTCAGTCGACCTTCTTGACGATCAGCGATGCATTGGTGCCGCCGAAGCCGAAGCTGTTGTTGAGCGCGGCTTTGACCTCGCGCTTCTTCGCCTGGTGCGGGACCAGGTCGACACCCTCGGTGCCCTCGTCGGGATTGTCGAGGTTGAGCGTGGGCGGGACGATCTGGTCGCGAATCGCGAGGATGCAGAAAATCGCCTCGACCGCGCCGGCGCCGCCGAGCAGGTGGCCGATCGCCGATTTGGTCGAGCTCATCGACGCGCCGCCGAGATCGTCGCCGAGCACGCGCTTGACCGCGCCGAGCTCGATCGTGTCGGCCATGGTCGAAGTGCCGTGGGCGTTGACATAGTCGATGTCGCTCGTTTCCATGCCGGCCTTGCGCAGCGCCATCTTCATGGCGAGTTCGGCGCCCTTGCCCTCGGGATGCGGGGCAGTGACGTGGTAGGCGTCGCCCGAGAGGCCGTAACCGACCACCTCGGCATAGATCTTCGCGCCGCGCGCCTTGGCATGCTCGTATTCCTCGAGCACCACCACGCCCGCGCCCTCGCCCATGACGAAGCCGTCGCGATCCTTGTCGTAGGGGCGGCTCGCCTCGGTCGGGCGATCGTTCATGCTCATGTTGAGCGCGCGGGCCTGCGCGAAGCCGGCCACGCCGAGCGGGTTGATAGTTGATTCCGCGCCGCCCGCCAGCATGACGTCGGCGTCGCCGTCCTTGATCATGCGCGCCGCGTCGCCGATCGAGTGCGCGCCGGTCGAACAGGCGGTCACCACCGCGTGATTGGGGCCCATGAGGCCGTATTTGATCGAGACCTGGCCGCTGATCAGGTTGATCAGCCGGCCGTGGACGAAGTGCGGCGAGACGCGGCCAGGACCGCGTTCGTGGAGCACGATGCTCTCGCTCTCGATCCCCGGCAGGCCGCCGATGCCCGAACCGATCGAAACGCCGGTGCGCTGCTTGAGGTCGTCGTCCATGTCGACGAGCCCGGCGTCTTCGAGCGCCTGGCCGGCGGCGTCGATGCCGTAGACGATGAAGGGATCGACCTGCCGCTGAACCTTGTGGTCGACGCGCTTGTCGGGGTCGAAGCCGAATTCGTGGTCCTTGGGCTTCACCTCGCAGGCGATGGTGCATTTCTGCCCGGTAGTGTCGAAACGGGTGATCGGCCCCGCCCCGCTCTTGCCCGCGATCAGGTTTGTCCACGTTGTTTCGACATCACCACCAAGGGGGGTGACGAGGCCAAGTCCGGTAACGACCACACGACGCATGTAAATCTCCGCAAAAAGACAACAGGCCCGGCCCGCTATCGGGTCGGGCCTGTCCGGTCCCGCATGATGGGCGGGATTCGAAAAGCGTGGGCCTTAGCCCTTGTGCTCTTCGATATACTTCGTCGCATCGCCCACGGTGGTGATCTTCTCGGCCGCATCGTCGGGGATTTCGACACCGAATTCCTCTTCGAAGGCCATCACCAGTTCGACGATGTCGAGGCTGTCCGCACCGAGGTCGTCGATGAAGCTGGCTTCCTGGGTGACCTTGTCGGCCTCGACGCCGAGGTGCTCGACGACAATCTTCTGCACGCGGTCGGCAGTATCGCTCATTTTTGTCCCTCTCAGATTTGGGGGTTTGTGAATTGCCTGTCGCCCTAATGAACGCAGGGGCACAGCGCAAGAGGGTGGCGCGGCAAAGCGGCCGACGCGGTGGACCGGTGCCTAGCTTCTCCCGGCGGCATAACGCCGTTCCAGCTGACGTTCCGCCTCGATCTGGCTGTCCACACGGTCGAGCCCCGCACGCGCATAGTCGCGCCCCTCGGACGTCGCCATCACGCGGCCGTAGAGGCCCGCGGCATCCTCGAGCCGGCCTTCGCGCTCGGCGCACAGACCCGCATTGAAGGCCACCGAGGAGTGTTCGGGATAGACGGCGAGCATTTCGGCGAAACGCGCGCAGGCAGCCTCCTGATCGGATTTCGTGAGCCGGACGGCATCCTTGAACGCCCCGGAATCGGCTTTGCTCAATCCCTTGCGGCTTTCCATGATCCGCACTTCCTCGTGACGATATTCGGGCGCGAGATCGAGGCGCACGCGGCCGGCGAATTCGTCGACCAGCGATTGGGTCATGTCGGTCGCGGATGGTTTGCCTCGCTCGTCGGCGCAATAGCGCTGCGAACGCAGCAGCGTGTCCTCGGCGGCGTAGAGCGTTCCGCCCTCGCGGGCGATCAGCCGCAACACCGGCTGGAGCGTGACGGTCAGCTTGCGGCACGCGAAGACATCCACCGTTTCCTCGATGCATTTCTTCCGGTCGTCACGCTTCAGGCAGCGGGTGACCTTCTTCTCTCCGTCGCGCGTATCCGAACGCTGTTCGCTGGCGGTGCCGCGCAGTGTGGCCGCCTTGGGTGTCGGCTCGGCGGCGGGAGCTCCCGCAGCGCCGTAGATGTTGTAGGTATTTCCGCCGGGCGATCCGGATTTCACCGTGAAATAAGGTCGCGAATCCAGCCGGACTTCTTCCAGCCGATCGGTGATCGCGATCGCCAGCAGTTCGCCCATATCGCCGCCGAACCGCTCGACCGTGATTTCCTCGATCTCTACGGCGGCCGGATCGCGCGCCGCGTAGACAGCGTCCACGTCGAGCACTTCGGCCGACACGAGTGTCGGACAAAGCAACGCGGGCGCTGCCGCAAGCATAATCTGATATTTGCGCATGATCCTCCCCTGAGCGGGGCAAGCTAGATCACCGGCTCGGCGCTGTCATGCGCAAATCTGTCAGCTCGCCTCGGGCTTGGGCGCCTCGACCATGCGGATGTGGACGTCGCGCAACTGGCGCGGGCTGACGAGGCTGGGTGCGCCCATCATCAGGTCCTGCGCCTTCTGGTTGAGCGGGAACGCGATCACCTCGCGGATGTTGGGCTCGTCGGCCAGCAGCATCACGATGCGGTCGATCCCCGGAGCCGAACCGCCGTGCGGCGGGGCGCCGAGCTTGAATGCCTCGATCATGCCGCTGAAGTTCTCGTCGACATCGGCCTGGCTGTAGCCGGCGATCTCGAAGGCCTTGTACATGATGTCCGGGCGGTGGTTCCGGATCGCGCCGCTCGACAACTCGTAGCCGTTGCAGACGATGTCGTACTGCCAGGCCTTGATGTCGAGCGGGTCCTGCGTTTCGAGCGCTTCCATCTCGCCCTGCGGCATGGAGAAGGGGTTGTGGCTGAAATCGACCTTCTTGAGCTCTTCGTCGTATTCGAACATCGGGAAATCGACGATCCAGCAGAACTTGAAGCAGCCTTCCTCGATCAGGCCCAGTTCCTCCGCCACCCGGGTGCGCGCGGCGCCGGCCAGCTTGGCGGCGTCCTTTTCCTTGCCCGCGGCGAAGAACAGGCCATCGTTCTCGCCCAGCCCCAGCTCGGCATAGAGCTTTTCCATGCCCTCGGTACCGTGGTTCTTGGCGATCGGGCCGCCGAATTCGCCGCCCTTGCGGGTGACGTAGCCGAGCCCGGCGAAGCCTTCGCGGCGCGCCCAATCGTTCATCTCGTCGAAGAACTTGCGGCTCTTCTCATGCGTGTCCGGCGCCGGGACCACGCGCACGCGGCCGCCCGAACCGACGATCTTCTCGAACAGACCGAAGCCGGAGCTGGTGAAATGCTCGGTCACGTCGCTGATGATCAGCGGGTTGCGCAGGTCGGGCTTGTCGGTGCCGTATTTCAGCATCGACTCGGCATAGGGAATGCGCGGGAACTCGCCTGCGGGAGTGACGGTCTTGCCGCCCGAGAACTCCTCGAACACGCCCGCGAGCACGGGCTCGATCGCCTGGAAGACGTCTTCCTGCGTGACGAAGCTCATCTCGAAATCGAGCTGGTAGAATTCGGGGCTGCGGTCGGCGCGCAGGTCTTCGTCGCGGAAGCAGGGCGCGATCTGGAAATAGCGGTCGAAACCCGCCACCATGAGCAGCTGCTTGAACATCTGCGGCGCCTGCGGAAGCGCGTAGAAACGGCCCGGGTGGAGGCGGCTGGGAACGAGGTAGTCGCGCGCGCCTTCGGGGCTCGAGGCACCGAGGATCGGCGTCTGGAATTCGCTGAAACCCTGGTCGATCATCCGGCGGCGCAGCGAGGTGATGACCTTGTTGCGGAGCATGATGTTGGCGTGCACGCGCTCGCGGCGCAGGTCGACGAAACGGTACTTGAGACGAGTTTCCTCGGGATAGTCCTCGGCCGAATTGACGATCAGCGGCAGCTCTTCGGCACGGCTCTGGACGCTGACTTCGCGCGCGAAGACCTCGATCTCGCCGGTGGGCAGGTTTGTGTTCACCGCCACATCGGCGCGCGCCTTGACCACGCCGTCGATGGTGACGACCGATTCCAGTTTGATCTTGTCGAGGATCGGCAGCGCCGCGCTGTCCTCGTCGGCGACGATCTGCGTGATCCCGTAGTGGTCGCGCAAATCGACGAACAGCACGCCCCCGTGGTCGCGCTTGTTGTGCACCCAGCCCGACAGGCGAACGGTTTCGCCGACGTTTTCCTTGGTCAGCTGTGCGCAGGTGTGGGTACGATAGGCGTGCATCTAAAATCTTTCCATTTTCGGAGCTATGGCGCTAGGGGCGCGAGCGTCGCGCTCCTCTAGCAGGAATCGCGCGCGCTAACAGGGCACGGACGGACTTTTGTCAAGTTCACTCGCGCCCGGTTGAACTGGGGCCTCGCCGGCCCGTGGGCGGTACTCCGCCCGACAGAAATGAAAAGATACGATGAAAATACATGAGCTGATTACCGAGACCGAACCGCTGGCGGAACTGTGCGAGCGGCTGGCCCAGAGCGAATTCGTCTGCGTCGACACCGAATTCATGCGCGAGAACACCTATTGGCCCGAACTCTGCCTGGTGCAGATCGGCAATGAGGAGGAAGCCGCGGCGATCGATCCGCTGGCGGACGGCATCGACCTCAAGCCGCTGTGGGACCTGCTGTGCGACAATGAGGAGGTGCTCAAGGTCTTCCACGCGGGCGGGCAGGATGTCGAGATCGTCTACAATTTCACCGGCAAGACGCCGCACCCAATTTTCGACACGCAGATCGCGATGATGGCGATCAGCCAGTCGGAACAGATCGGCTATGCAAATCTGGTCGAAAGCTGGCTCGGCCTGACGATCGACAAGGGCGCGCGCTTCACCGACTGGAGCCGCCGCCCGCTGACCGAGCGACAGATTGAATATGCCATAGGCGACGTCACCCACCTCGCCGATATCTTCCCGCGCATCCTCAAGAAGCTGATCAAGACCGGCCGCGGTGCCTGGCTCGATGCCGAGATGGACAAGCTCGCCGACCCGGACAATTACGCCAACGACGCCGGCAGCGCGTGGCAGCGGATCCGCTCGCCGGGGCGCAATCCCGCGGTGCTCGGGCGCCTGAAGGCGCTCGCCGCCTGGCGCGAGAGCGAGGCGCAGCACAAGAACATCCCGCGCGGCCGCATCATGCGCGACGAGACGCTGGCCGACATCGCCAGCCACCCGCCCAAGAAGCAGCCCGACCTCGCCAAGGTGCGCGGCCTGTCGAATGCCTGGAAGGACAACGATATCGGCAAGCGGCTGATGAAGGTGCTCGAGAAGGCCGAGCCGCTGCCCAAGGACGAAATGCCCGACAAGCCGCAGCGCGGCGCGCCGCTGGGCAAGGAAGGCGCGCTGGTCGCCGACCTGCTCAAGCTGCTGCTCAAGATCCGCGCGCGCGAAATCGACGTCGCCGCGCGGCTGCTGACCAAGGCCGACGAGATGGAAGCGCTCGCCGCAGGCGTGCGCGACCTCAAGATCCTCGAAGGCTGGCGCTACGACGTCTTCGGCAAGGATGCACTCGAACTGGTCGAGGGGCGGCTCGCCTTCGCGGTCAAGGACGGGCGCCTGCTGATGACCCATGTCGACGATCTTCACGCCGGCATGGTCGAAGCGCAGGCGGCGGAATAGGCCCCGCGTGAGCACTTACCTCCCCACGCTCAAGCAGTTGCAATATCTCGTCGCGCTGCACGAGCACGGCCATTTCGGCCGCGCGGCGGAGGCGAGCTTCGTCTCGCAATCGACGCTGTCGGCGGGGATTCGCGAGCTCGAATCGCTGCTCGGCGTGACGCTGGTCGAACGCAGCCGCCGCGTGGTCCGCTTCACCGCGCTGGGCAACCAGGTGGTCGAGAAGGCGCATCGCATCCTGCGCGAGGCGGAGGAACTGGCCGATCTGGTCCAGGCCGCGGGCAAGCCTCTCGCCGGCCAGCTGCGGATGAGCGTCATCCCGACGATCGCGCCCTTCATGATCCCGCGCTTCCTGCCGCGGCTGCGCAAGGAGCGGCCCGAACTCGAGCTCTTCCTGCGCGAAGAGACCAGCCACGACGCGGTCGAATCGCTTCAGCACGGTCGCGTCGACTGCGTGCTGCTCGCCCTGCCCTTCGCCACCGGCGAGGTCGAGAAGGCGCATATCGCCGACGACGAGCTCTATGTCGCCTTCCCCAAGGACGATCCGCGCGACCCGCCCGACCTGGTCCCGCCGAGCATGATCGACGAGGGCCGGCTGCTGCTGCTCGAGGACGGGCACTGCCTCAAGGACCATGCGCTCGCCGCCTGCAACCGCCCCGAACTGCGCGCCAGCGCGACGATGATCGGCACCAGCCTGCACACGCTGGTGCAGATGGTCGACAACGACCTCGGCCTGACCATGCTGCCCAAGATGGCCGTCGATGCGGGCATCCTCGACGGCACCGAAGTCGTCGCCCGCCCGCTCAAGAGCAAGACCGCCACCCGCGAAATCGCGCTGATCTGGCGCAAGAACTCGCCGCGACGGGATGATTTCGAACTGCTCGCCGAGGAATTGCGGGCGGGTTAGCCACAGGCCGGGCTTCAGCTCGATCAGTCGCCGCGGACATCGTTGCGGCCAGGCGTCCGTCCCTAAAGCGGGACGGAAGCCTGTGGTCGAGATTGGCACTACGAACGCGGAGCGCCGCCCTGCGGTTCGCCCTTCCGCAGGGCCATCGCGAGCCGGATGGCTCGAAGCCTGTATTGCGATTTCTGGCTGCGGCCCGGGCACACGATCGGATCCAGGCGAGCAATTCCGGAACCTAACGGCGCAGCCGGCGTTCGAGGGGGTGTCGTTCCACAAGGCGGAGGGGCTTTCCCAAAAGGATTACGTCCCGATGCATTGTGCCAATGCCGTCGTACTCGTCGTCGAGGACGAGATACTGATCCGCATGGATGTCGTCGATCAACTCACCGCACTTGGTTATATCATCATCGAGGCATCCTCCGGTCGCGAGGCGCTCGAAGCGCTCACGAATGCCGATGCGGTCCACATTCTCTTCACCGATATCGATATGCCGGGCGACCCTGACGGCGTCATGTTGGCGCACGAGGTGTCTCAGACACGGCCGGAGATCGGCATCATCGTCACGTCCGGCAAGACGGCGCTCGGTGAGGACAGATTGCCGGTAGGTTCGAGGTTTTTCCCGAAACCCTATGTACCCGCCACCATCCACGTCGCGATACAGGAAATACTGGGGTAATCCGACCGCGAGATAGCGCGTCCTATCCGGCCAGCGATGTGGGCGGCAGGATGATCTTCACTCGCAGGCCATCGGCTCGCCAATCGTAATCGATCGCCGCACCGAGCTGGCGGATCGTCGAGGCGACAAGCCGGGAGCCGAAATTCTGGATCTCGGGAGCCGTGGCCGAGGGCCCTCCGCTCTCGGCCCATGCGATCTCAAGCCCTTCGGAAGTGGCCGTCCAGTCGATCGAGACGGTGCCTCCGGCATCCTTCAGCGCCCCGTATTTGGTCGCATTGGTGGCGAGTTCGTGAAAGACCATGGCGAGGCCGGAAAGCGACTGCGCATCGACGGTATGGTCTTCCCCTTTCAGGCTTATCCGGTTGTCCGCGTCGCCATATCCCAGAGGTCCGAGAATTGTTGCGAGCAGCGTCCGGATCGACGTCATTTCGTCCGAACGGCCGCTCGCATTGCGCACGATGATCAGATCCTGCGCAGACGCAATCGCGCGGAGCTTGCCATTGACCTTGTCCGCCAGGTCCCGCGCGCTCAGCGCCGCCGGCACGTTCAGGTTGATGAGGCTTTGCGCCAGCGAAAACGCGTTCTTCACACGGTGCTGCAGTTCTTCCAGCACCAGCGACTCCGCTTCTTCGGCACGATTGCGCATCCGTTCCAGCCGTATCCGCTCGACAGCGATGGACGTCGTAAGCGCTATCGCCTCGATGATGTCACGATCGAGGTCCGAGGGCTGGCGCGGCTCGCGATAATAGTTGGCGAAGGTACCGAGGATGCTGCCATCGCCGGCCACGATCGGCACCGACCAGCAAGCGCCCAGATCGTGGGAGAGGGCCAATTCGCGGAAGTCGGTCCAGAGCGGATCGGCCGCTATGTCCTCGACGAAGACGGGACGCCCGGTTGCTGCGGCGGTGCCGCAGGATCCCTCTCCCTCGCCTATTTCCATCCCGTCGATCGCGGCATTGTATTCGTCCGACAGGCTCGGGGCAGCGCCGAGTTCGAGGTGCACCCCGTCTTCGGACAACAGCAGGATCGAGGCCAGCATCCCGTCACCGGTCTGCTCTTCGGCAAGGCGCACGATGTCGGATAGTATGGCTTCGCGATCGCCGCCCAGCGCCACGCGACCGAGAATCTGCTGCTGGCGACGCCAGACCTCCGCGAGATACTTGTCCGAAGGCAGGTCGGAGGGCGGTGCGAGCGAATCATCGGTCTGCATGTCTTCGATGACCGGCTCCCTTTCGGATTGGGTACACCGGCAGACCTAAGAGCCTTAACCCGCGATATCAAGCGCATGGCCTCCGTCATGGACCATTGTGGTGCCGCGTATTGCAGTTCGCGAAAACCCGGCCAGGCTTCCAGCTCCGGCGAAATTCGACCAGAGCCGATGTGGTCGGCGGGGCTACTCGCCGACTAGCGCGTGGCTTCGGCGCCCGCCCTGATCAGGGCCGAGTTGGCCAATTGGGTCTTGCTCCAGGCACAGGCCGCGGCGGCACCCAGCCCATGCTGGAAATCACTGATCCGTCCGGCGATGTGCGATGCCTTCGCCAGCTTTGCGAAACGGTCGTCATCGTTCGCGGCATCATCGGCCCCCATGAGGGCCCGCTGGTGCTCGGCATATTGTTGGTTCAGGTCCATGCCCGTTCTCCTGCTGTAGCGGGGATGCTGATGCATGGCCGCAAGTCTATCTCTGTCGCTCAGTCGATCATCGTTGCGACGAGCTGTCGCAACTCGGTGGCGGGTATGGGACTGGCACTGGCCCGTTCCCGATCCGCGCGCGGTGCATGGATTGCGCCATAGCGCAGCGAAAGTTTGGGGCGCGAGGCATCGCGCAGGTTCATTGCATTCATTATTGTCGTGTTCCGGCAGGTTGGCCCCGCCGCCTTTTCTTGGAAGTCTCAGCGCCCGTATCCGCGCTTGCGAGCGCCAGCGGGCGTTGGCCCCGGCGTTCGCTCGCGGAAGACGATCCGGCCTTTGGTCAGATCATAGGGCGTCATTTCGACGTGTACGCGGTCACCAACAACCGATCGGATACGATAGCGACGCATCTTGCCTGCTGTGTAGCAGATGATGCGATGCTCATTGTCGAGGGTTACGCCGAAACGGCCGTCGGGCAGGATCTCGTCGATCGCGCCCTCCATCGTAATGAGCTCTTCTTTCGCCAATCAAATCGTCCTTGCGTACGAAAAATCATCCGCACGGACGAATTCCGATGCGGAGCCGGGTAGGATGAAATGGAAGTGGTGCCGCTACCGCGCCAATGCGCAGAGTGTGGCAATCAAAATCCGTCGCAAACGACGTTAGGCAATTTCCATATAACAGCGTGCAGAAAAATTACAAGAGGCGCGTGCGAAGGATATGAAAATTGCTCGCGTTATCAGGCCACCCAGCCGCGCGAGGGGCGGTTATCTCTTCTGGCGACGGCTGTGCTCCGCCATCGCGTCGTCGAGGCTGGAGTATGTGTAAGGGCCGACCCGATATTGCGTCACGGTCACCGATGTGCCCCCTTCGAGCAATGCGGAGGACGCAGTGGGCTTGACCGAGCCGCCCTCGTTTTCCCACTCGTCGGTCGCCTGGGCCCTGCTGCCCGGGATTTCGGTATCCTGAATCATGCTACTGGTGTTCTCCGGTCCGAAAACGGGAGGCTCCGGCAGATCGGCTACGGTCTCGCTCAGGGTCTTCCAAGACCTGCCGGTCCGCAAAGAGCCCCCATTTCAGTCAGCCGACAACTCCGGGTAGGTTCACATAAGCGGACGTCGAAATGATCATCGCAGTGCGGCGGTTATGTCGCGCTGTCTGGAACGGCGGGTGACGGCCTTACATATGGAACAGCGGACTTTTGGATGCCTCTGTGTGGGCTTCTGGGCGAGACGCGTCTCGGGCGATTAGCCTTCAAACTACCTCCTCTGGGTGCGGTCCGACCGGTTTCCGTTTCCGTTTGCCCACCTCTGGCTGATTGCAGGCAGTCCGCCTAGCGTCGGCCTTCGCCAGCAATCACGTCGGCGACTTCGGCGTATAGGTCAGCATAGGCGGCGCTTGTGCGCCAGGCGGCAGCAATACTGCGATGGGTTTGCCAGCCTGCAGGCTCTGCGATCCGGACGACGTCAAGCCCCCCAGCTTCCGAACTGACATAAAGTTGGGGCAGGAGAGCAAGGCCCACGCCTGAGCCCACCATCTGCTGAAGTGCATCAAGGCTGGTGCCTTCATAATCGGCCAGTATCGTTGCTCCCAGATCCTCACAGATGCTGGCCAACTGGCGATGATAGTGATGCCGATGATCGAGGGTCAGGAATGTGCGACCGGCAAAATCCTTGCGTTGCAAGCTCCTTATGCCCAGCAGCGGGTCATCCGGCGGTACGATGATCCGCAGCGGTTCGCGGAACAACGGTTCGATATGAAGGCCCTTTCCGTCAATGGGCGTAGGAGAAAGAAGCATATCCAGCTCGCCTGCCGCCAGTTCCGCCTGCTGCAGAACGGGGATCCCTTCGCGTATGAAAAGGCGCAGATCGGGATAACGCTTGTGCAGAATCTTGATGACCCGCGGCATGAGATAGGGGCCGAGCGTCGGTGTAACTCCAAACCTGATCGCCCCGGCAGGCCGGGCTGCAAGCTGATCGGCCGCATCGCGGAAATTGCGCGCGGAAGACAAGACCGCCCGTGCCTGCACCAGCAACTCGCGACCACTGGGCGTCAGTTGCATCCCCCTCGGCACGCGCTCGAACAATCTCAGCTCAAGCCGCTCTTCGAGTGAGCGCAGCTGTTGGCTAAGGGCTGGCTGGGTCAGGCCGAGCGTCGTGGCTGCTTCGCCCATATTGCCGATCTCGGCAAGTTTCACGAAAATCTCGATCTGTCGCAACGTGGGCATTAGAATATCTTATCAAAAAGTGGCAGAAAGTCGAATTGGATTATGATGCAACTCTTCCGCATATCCTCATCACCCCATCAAGGAGCGAGTGATGACAACGACATCCGCCGACGAGAAGATCATGATCCCCTATTTGCGCAAGTTGATGCGTGAGCACCGCGCGCTGAATCGCTTGATTGACACCACTAAGTCAGCCGGGGCGCGAGAAGATGTGAAGGCAATGAAGCGCCTTCGTTTGCGCCTGAAGGACAAGATCGCCGCACTTCAGCGTCACTATTACGGACGAAGCTTCGCATAGCTGCGCGACCAGGCGGCGGTTCGGATCGCCCCTCCCAATTTCCCGTTTCCGGATCGTCGCCAACCTATTCCCATGATCCAGCCCACTCCCAAGGAACGCCGGCGCGCGTTCATAGCCAGCGAGAGCGCAGGCGGCATCGTTTTGATCCTTGCCGCTGCAATCGCGCTGGCTATCGCCAATTCGCAGCTGCTCCCGCATTATAAGGCTCTGCTTGATACGCCGGTGCTGTTCAGCGCCGGAAACCTCATCTCGATCGACAAGCCTTTGCTGCTGTGGATCAACGACGGGTTGATGGCGCTGTTCTTCTTCCTCATCGGGCTCGAGGTAAAGCGCGAGATCGTGACTGGTCGGCTACGAAGCTGGAAGCAAGCTTCGCTGCCGGTCTATGCGGCGCTTGGCGGAATGATCGTGCCCGCACTCATTTTCGTTTCGCTCAATACCAGTTCGCCGGAAAACATCCGTGGCTGGGCCATACCTGCGGCGACAGACATCGCCTTTGCGCTCGGACTGTTGGCTCTGTTGGGCTCGCGCGTGCCAGTGGCCCTGAAAGCCTTGCTGCTGGCCATAGCGATCATTGACGATATTGGCGCCATCGCCATCATTGCGCTGTTCTATACCGAAAATATGAACCTTGCGGCGCTCGGCCTCGCTATCGTGCCGGCTGTCGGGATGCTGCTGTTCAACCGTGCGGGTGTAGCGCGGACCATTCCCTATTTCCTGTTCGGCGCCTTTATGTGGATCTGCATACTCAAATCGGGCGTTCACGCGACGCTGGCCGGTGTCATCACAGCTATGTTCGTCCCCATCGCGACGGGCGATGAGCGCCCGCTGGAGCGGCTCGAACATGCATTGCACCCGTGGGTAGCATTCCTGATCCTGCCGGTTTTTGCCTTTGCCAATGCTGGCGTGTCATTCGCCGGTGCGGGCTTCGATGCTCTGTTCGCGCCTTTGTCGCTCGGCATTGCAGCGGGACTTGTAATCGGCAAGCAGGTAGGCGTCTTTGGCGCTTGCTGGTTTGCTGCGAAAACCGGGCTTGCTTCCCTGCCAGATGGCGTGAGCTGGAGGCATATCTTTGGCCTTGCCTGCCTTGCGGGTATCGGGTTCACGATGAGCCTGTTCATAGGCGGGCTCGCCTTTGTCGATCCGGGACAGACCGACGCAGTTAAATTGGGCGTCCTGAGCGGTTCCCTTGTCTCGGCTCTACTCGGAATGACGGTGCTGGGCATTTCTTCATCCCGACATGACGAGGGCATGGCATCATGATCCTGGCCATTTGTCTGGTCATTGCCGGGCTGGTCCTCCTCGTCATTGGCGGGGAGCTGCTGGTGCGCGGTGCGGTGGGGCTCGCCGAAAAGGCGGGCGTCAGCGCGCTGGTAATCGGGCTCGTCATTGTCGGGTTCGGCACCTCGATGCCCGAGCTGGTGACGAGCGTAGAAGCGGCATGGGCCGGATCGCCGGCCATTGCCTGGGGCAATATCGTCGGCTCCAACATTGCCAACAGCCTGCTGATACTTGGTGCTGCTGCGCTGGTTGCACCAATAGCAATCTCGTCCGCCAATCGTTGGCGCGATCCCGGCGTGGCGGTCGGCGCAAGCGCTGTCTTGCTGGTGCTCGTGGCCACGGGCTTTGGCAACGCAATCGTTGGCGTGGCCCTGATAAGCTGCCTCCTTTGCTATATCGCCTGGTGCTACCATGAGGAGCGCCTTGTCGCGCCGGATATGATCCACAACGCCCCGTACGACCGTGGGCAGGCACTGGAACTGACGGACCCAGGTTTACACGCGAAGAACGGAGGCTGGACCAGGCCGGCATTGCTAACCCTTGTCGGTCTGGCTGTGCTGATTGGCGGTGGCAGACTTCTGGTCACGGGCGCGATCGAGCTGGCGCGTATCGCCGGGCTCACTGAAACCATGATCGGCCTGACCATCGTGGCAGTCGGCACCTCGTTGCCCGAACTGGTCACATCCATCGTCGCAGCCCGCAAGGGAGAGGCCGAAGTCGCCTTCGGCAATGTCGTCGGTTCCAACATCTACAATATTCTCGGCATTGGCGGCGCAACCATGTTGCTGGCACCCGGAGCTGTTCCGGCAAATCTCTTGCCCCTGGACATCGGACTACTGCTGGCGAGTGCGCTCGGGATTCTGTTGCTGGCGTTCCTTCGCAGCGTGACCCGACTACCTGCGCTCGCCCTACTCGCCGCCTACGCCGCATATCTCAGTTTTCTGATCCTCAACGCTTGATCCAAAGGAGTTTGTCATGATGTCTCGACGTAATGTTCTGGCTGGCGCCGCCGCCGTGGGAGGAGCCCTGACTGCCGGTACTGGCGCTGCGGCAGCGCAATCGCCAAGGCCCGTTCGTTTGGCGCCCGTCGTCGACGGCAAGACCACGCTCTCGCCTGACGAGGCGCTGGACCTGCTGATCGAAGGCAATCAGAATTTCCTCAATGACGTTCCGACGGCCCCGCCGATTGGCCGGGAACGCAGGCTGGAGATCGCCCAGGGTCAGGCGCCGTTCGCGGCTTATGTCACCTGTTCCGACAGTCGCGTCTCGCCGGAGATACTCTTCGGCCGTGGTCTGGGCGAATTGTTCATCATCCGTAACGCCGGTAACACCGTTGATACGGTGGCTCTGGGCTCAATAGAATATGCGGTTGCCGAACTGGGCGTGCCCCTGATCGTCGTGATGGGACACGAAGCCTGCGGTGCGGTTAAGGCCGCCAAAGCTGTGGTGGATGAAAACGCCACGTTCCCCGGCAGTATCGGACGCATGATTGAGCCGATCATACCTGCCGTTCTCGAAGTGCGCGGTCGCGACGGCGATATGCTCGACCATGCAATCCATGCCAACGTCTCGCGTGTGGTCAAACAGTTGCGCACTTCCACCGATCCGCTGCTGCTCGACCCGCAGGAAAGCGGCAAGCTTAAGGTCGTGGGGGCTCACTACGATCTCGATACAGGCGCTGTTGATTTCTTTGACCGTCCCTGATGCCCTCGTGGATGTCCGGATTGGGCATTTTTCTGGTCAGGACCGGACATTCCGCAAACGGCCCACGTTTTGCCGGTCAGCTGCACGCCTTCGCCTGACCAGCTTCAGGCGCGGCACATTTGCAACTGGCGACGAAGATGGTGTGACTAGTTACCATCACCGCCGAGCGTTCTATCGACCAGCCAGAGATAAAAAACGTGAGCCGCAACGAACACACCGCCTAGCATGAGGGCGGACGGCAGCAGCATGCCTTCTTGGCCTGGTCTCGGTGTAAGCGTCATCGCGCCAACCGAAAGCAGCACGAGCGCACAGATCCCGAGGCTCGGAATAAAAGCGAGAGCGAAAGCGCGGGGGGCAGACTTGGTAACTGTCTCGGAAAGTGGCGCTGACCGGCTTATCATCCATTGCATCGGCAACCTCTGCTCTTTCCTAAAACGAGCATTTGCGCGAATAGACAATCCCGCTAATATAAGCGCAAATACGGCAGATATGATTACAACGGCTACGGTCACGAGCGCCACCTTCCAGGGTCAGAGTAGCACATCGTTTTGAGTCCGCTAGTGGGGTCGGTCATCGAAGGGCAGCTTTTCGCATTCTGAATGCTGAAAGCCGACAGTCTACCTGCGACCCAATCTCCGACATTTCCTACATCGGGCGGGTGCGCTAGGGTTCCGCCCGCTCTTTCTCGCCATCAGACCAGCCGAATTCCCTCCCTTTCGGGTCCCCGGTTTTTCTGCGCCTGAACGGTGTAACACCCGGTCCATGTCTACAGACTGGCCGAGGGCGAATCCTAATCCATGTGCTTGAGGCCGACGCGCAGGTAGTCCCAGCCGGTGATCGCCGTCAGCACCGCCGCGGCCCAGAGCGTGGTGAGGCCCACGGTGTGCGGGACATTGGCCTCGATCGCGCCGAATAGGGTGGTCCATTGCGGCATCCCCTCGCCCAGGATGAGCGAGCCCAGCGCGACCATCTGGAAGGTCGTCTTCCACTTGGCGAGCTTGGACACCGGGACCGAGACCTGCAGCGGGCCGAGGAATTCGCGCAGGCCCGAAACGGCGATCTCGCGCATCAGGATGATCAGCCCGGCGATGACATGGGCATCGCCGACATAGGGGCCGGTCAGCACGCCCTGCGCCGCGAGCACCAGGATCACCGCGGCGACCATGATCTTGTCGGCGATCGGGTCGAGGAAGATGCCGAGCTTCGACACCGTCCCGCTCGATCGCGCGAGATAGCCGTCGAAATAGTCGGTAATGCCCATCAGGCAGTAGAGCACGAAGGCGAGCAGGTAGCCCGCATCCCAGCCCGGCCACCACAGGAAATAGGCCAGCAGCGGGATCGCGAAAATGCGCGACAGCGTGAGGGTGTTGGGCAGGGTCAGCATGCTGGCCGCATGCCTAGCGGCAATCGCCCCGTCGCAAAAGCCGTCGATTGCCCTTGTCCGCCATGGCGATGGCACTAGACTCGGACACGAGAATGGGTTTCTGCCCGGGGGGTCATGCTTACATCGATGCACTTGCTGCGCACGAGGCGGTTCTTGCCGCTGTTCGTCACGCAGCTGTTCAACGCGTTCAACGACAATCTCTACAAGACCACGATGGTCCTGTTCGTGGTCTACGCGGTCTATAACGACGAGAGCACGGAGGCGGCGTTCAGCGGCCTCGCCTCGGGCCTGTTCATCCTGCCCTTCTTCATCCTCTCCGCGCTGGCGGGCCAGCTCGCCGACATGCGCGACAAGGCGAAGATCATCCGCATCATCAAGCTGTGCGAGATCGGCATCATGGCCATCGGCGCGGTCGGGCTGACACTGGCGTGGAAGGGGATCGGGGTGCACGGCTTCGCGATCCCGCTGCTGCTCGTCGCGCTCTTTGCGATGGGGGTGCATTCGACCTTCTTCGGGCCGATCAAATACGCGATCCTGCCGCAGCACCTCGAAAAGGACGAGGTGCTCGCCGGCACCGGCTGGGTCGAGGCCGGCACCTATATCGCCATCCTCGCGGGCACGATCCTCGCCGGGCCGCTGGCGGTCGAGCATACCGGATGGGCCACGGTGGGGATCCTGGTGACCGCCTGTATCGGCTATCTCGTCAGCCGCCAGGTGCCGCCCGCCCCGCCGCTGGGCGAGCCGGAAAAGCTCGACTGGCATATCCTCCGCGCCTCGGTGAAGCTGGTGCGCGACACGATGCAAAATGCGGAGGTCTATTACGCCATCCTCGCGATCAGCTTCTTCTGGACCATCGGCGCGGTGCTGTTCATCCAGTTCCCCCCGCTGGCGAAGAACACGATCATGGCCAGCCCCGAGGTGGCGAGCCTGTTCCTCGTGGTCTTCTCGGTCGGGGTGGCGATCGGCTCCGTTGCGGTCAACGCGCTGCTCAAGGGGCGCGTTTCGGCGCGCTATTCGCCGATCTCGGTGATCGTCATGGGGCTGTTCGTGTTCGCCTTCTACGTCGTCGCCAAGATGTGGGAGGCGGACCAGCCGACCAGCCTGCTGAGCGTCAGCGAGTTCATCGCCTGGCCGATGGCGGCGGTGTTGCTGCTGTGCCTGCTGGGCATCTCGATATCGGGCGGCATGTTCGTGGTGCCGCTCTACGCCTTCCTCACCACGCGGGTCTCTCCGGACAAGGCCTCGCGCACGATCGCGGCGAACAATATCGTCAATTCGGGGGCCATGGTCGGCGGATCGCTGGCCGCGATGGCGCTGAGCGCGGCAGGCGTCCCGATCACCGAGCAGCTGCTGCTCTGCGCCGCCATGTGCCTGGTCTCGGCCTGGCTCGCGCGCCGACTGATCGCCGCGGAAAACGCCGCTGCGGACCTCGCCGCAGCCGCCGGGGCGTGACTGCTAGATGATGAAGGCCAGAACCGCCGCCAGCGTCGCGAAATAGGTCGTCGCCACGCCGCGCACATCCGCGGTGGTCAGGCGCCAGTCGAACGCGGCGCCCGCAGGCCAGTCGATCGCCCTGGTCGCAGGAATATCCGCGAAAGCACTGCGGCGCTGGGGCAGGCTGGCGCGAAACCAGTGGCGGGCGGATTCGTCGGTCAGGACCAGGGCGCGTCTCATGCCCTCACGTTAACGCTTTTTTAACCTTTGGCTATCCTCACCCAAAGAACCTGTCCCCGATTGGGACGGATCAGCGCGATTGCACCACCCGATCAGCCGGGCTAACCGCGGCTCATGACAGCGCCCGACACGCCCCAAGCCGCCCAGCTCCTCATCGACTGCCTGATCGAACAGGGCTGCGACCGCATCTTCACAGTTCCCGGCGAAAGCTTTCTGCAAGTGCTCGACGGGCTCGCCCAGCAGGACGCGATCGAGGTGGTCACCTGCCGGCAGGAAGGCGGCGTCGGCTTCATGGCCGGTGCCGACGGGACGATGACCGGCCGGCCGGGCGTGGCTTTCGTCACGCGCGGGCCCGGCGCCACCAATGCGAGCATCGGCGTGCATGTCGCGATGCAGGATTCGCAGCCGATGATCCTCTTCGTCGGCGACGTCGACAGCGAGATGCGCGACCGCGAAGGCTTCCAGGAAGTCGATTTCGCCGCCTTCTTCACACCGATCGCCAAATGGGCCGCGCGGATCGATTCGGCCGACCGCATCCCGGAATATGTCGCCCGCGCCTATGCCACCGCGATTTCTGGCCGCCCGGGACCGGTCGTGCTCGCCCTGCCCGAAGACATGCTCAGCCGCGAGACTGCCGCCACCCCGCGCCCGCGCGTCGAACGGCCCGCACAGGCGCCCTGCCCCGACGCGATGCAGGCGATGATGGCACTGATCGCCGACGCCGCCGCACCGATCGCGATCATTGGCGGCGCTGGCTGGAATGCCAAGGCCCGCGCACATTTCCAGCTCTTCGCCGAACGGCTCGGCCTACCCGTCGCGACCGCCTTCCGACGGCAGGATGCGATCTCGAGTTCAAGCAAGGTTTACGCCGGGAACCTCGGCTACGGCCCCAATCCCAAGCTGGTCGAGCGGGTCAAGCAGGCGGACCTGATCCTGGCGGTGGGCGCAAGGCTGGGGGAAGCGACCACCGATGGCTACACCGTCCCGCCCCTGACTGCGCCCGACCGCAAGCTGATCCACGTCCATCCCGACCCCGACGAACTCAATCGCGTCTATCCCGCCGATCTCGCGATCTGCGCGAGCATGGACGAGTTCGCCGAGAGCGCCGCACTGTGGGACGATGACGAGGTCCTCGATTTCGATGCGGGTCACGAGGCGCATGCCGAATGGGAGAGCTGGGCCACGGCGCATCCCAACGGTCACGCGCTCGACATGGGACAAGCCGTGCAGTTCATGCGAGACACGCTGCCCGGCGACACGATCATCTGCAACGGCGCGGGCAATTTTTCCGGCTGGTGGCATCGTTACTGGCGCTACGAGGGTCATCCTACTCAGCTCGCCCCTACCTGCGGCGGGATGGGCTATGGCGTTCCCGCGGCGGTCGCGGCGGCTCTGCGCCACCCGGAACGCGTGGTGGTCGCGGTGGCCGGCGACGGCGACTTCCTGATGAACGGGCAGGAACTGGCGACCGCAGTCCAGCACGGTGCCAATCTGATCGTGATCGTCGTCGACAATTCCGCCTACGGCACGATCCGCATGCATCAGGAACGCGAATTCCCGGGCGAGGAGCGGATCAGCGCGACCCGCCTGGTGAACCCCGATTTCGCCGCGCTGGCTGCGGCTTTCGGCGGGTGGTCGGCGCGGGCAGCAACCAACGAGCAATTCGAGGAAGCGCTGGTAGAAGCGCAGGGACGCAGCGGCCTGCGCCTGATCCACTGTACCATCGATATCGAGCAGCTCGCCGCGAGCGGTGCCAGCGTCAGCGGGCTACGCGACCGATAGCAGCGCATACGAAAAGGCCGCCTCTCACGGGAGAGACGGCCCTTCGTCGCTGTGACAGCGCCTGGCTTGCGTCAGACGTCGTTGCCGAGCGCACCTTCGATTTCGCCCTTGAGCTGCTGGGCTTCGCCCTTGCGCTCCTGACGCTCGCCATCGCGTTCGAGACGCTCGTTGTCGGTCATGTCGCCAACCGCCTGCTTGGTGTTGCCGGCCGCTTCGTTGGCATTGCCTTTGATCTTTTCGCTAAGTTCGCCCATGGGATGTCTCCTCTTCTTGAACACGCAGATTATTGCGTGGTTACAGGGATATAACCGACCGTTGCGCGATTGTGTTCCGATGATAGCGATCAAGCGAGGGCGGCTTGCGACGAAGGTCAGATACCCGCCATCGAGCAGATCACCGACCACTCGTCGGGCGTGATCTCGGCCACCGACAGGCGGGACAGCTTGACCAGTTCGCAATCGGCCAGCTTGGGTTCGGCCTTGATCTGCTTCAGCGTGACCGGATGCGGCACCTTCGTCCTCGGCTTGACCTTGACTGCCGCCCACTTGCCCTCGGGATCGGTCGGGTCGGTGATCCCCGCCACACTCACCTCGCAGATGCCGACGATCTCCAGCCCCTCGCGCGAATGATAGAAGAAGGCCTGGTCACCCACCTCCATCGCAGCGAGATTGTTCTTCGCGCGGTGGTTGCGCACGCCATCCCAGGTACCCTCGCCTTCGGCGACGAGATCGTCCCAGCTGTATTTGAAGGGTTCGGATTTCATCAGCCAGTAACGCATCGGGGACCTTTCTCCGTCAAGCAGCCCAGGATGATGCGCGCCTAGCCGCTAGCCGGTGCAGTGACCACCCCAAGGGACCCGCGGTTAACCTGTTTTTAGGCGTCACGGACTAAGCCGGATGCGCAAAGAGCAACCCAGGGGGCGGGATTGACCGCGAATAGTGCCAAGACCCACCGACGCCGAAGCGATCGCCCGAGCCGGAAGGTCGGGGCGCGCGAGCGCGATATAACCACGCTGGGGATCGCCTTTGCCGCGATCATCCTGTTCGTCGGCACGGCGGGTGTGGTCTTGCCCAACCTGCTCAAGGCATGGAACGGCGAGGGCGCCTCGCCCGATGCCGCGCTCACCAATGCCCTGCTTCTCAACATCGCGCTGATCCTGCTCGGCTGGCACCGATACAAGGCGCTGACCGAGGAACTCGTCAAGCGTCGTGCATCGGAAGCCGAAGCGCGCCGCCTGGCCGATATCGACCACCTCACCGGTTGCCACAACCGCCGCAGCTTCACCGCCGCGCTGGGCGATTTGCTGGTCGATCTCGAGCGCCGCGAACAGGCGCTGGCGGCGATCGCCGTCGACCTGGATAATTTCAAGCAGGTCAACGATTTGCATGGCCACCAGGCCGGCGACGAGGTGCTGCGAGTCACTTCCGCACGCATCCAGCGCCTGCTGCCCGACGGAGGAATCCTCGCGCGCCTGGGCGGCGACGAATTCGTCTGCGTGGTGCCTTATCACCCGCAGGTCCCCGACCGTGTCGACCAACTCGCCGCGCGGATGATCGAGCACGTCGCGCGTCCGGTCGAGTATGCCGAGGCGCCGGTCGATGTGACCATGTCGATCGGCATCGCGTCGAGCACGCAGATGGACGACATGCGCGATGGCACGGCCTCGGCACAAAAGCTGATGCACAAGGCGGATATCGCCATGTATCACGCCAAGAAGCAGGGCAAGAACCGCTTCTACTGGTTCGAGCCGCAGATGGAAAACGAACTGCGCTTCCGCAACGAGCTCGAGGCGGGCATCCGTCGCGGCATCGCGGCCGGCGAGTTCCGCCCCTATTACGAACAGCAGATCGACATCGAAACCGGCGACCTGGTCGGCTTCGAAATGCTTGCCCGCTGGGAATCGCCCGAAATGGGCGTGGTCGGCCCGGATATCTTCATCCCCATTGCCGAAGAGATCGGCGTCATCAGCGAAATGAGCGAAGCCCTGATTGCCCAGGCTTTCGAGGATGCCAAGCAATGGGATTCGGATCTCAGCCTCTCGGTCAACATCTCTCCGATCCAGATGCGCGACCCGTGGTTCGCCCAGAAACTGCTCAAGCTGCTGGTGCGCCACAACTTTCCGGCCAACCGGCTCGACATCGAGATCACCGAAAGCTGCCTTCACGAAAACGTCGGCATGGTCCGCACGATGATCAGCAGCCTGCGCAACCAGGGGGTGCGGGTCAGCCTCGACGATTTCGGGACCGGCTATTCGAGCCTGTCGCAACTGCGCAGCCTGCCCTTCGACCGGCTGAAGATCGACCGCGCCTTCATCGCCGAACTCAAGCAGGAAGAGCACGGTGCGAAACTCGTCGATGCGATCCTCACGATGAGCGATGGTCTGAACCTGCCGGTTACCGCCGAAGGCATCGAGAACGAGCTCGTGCTCGAAACGCTCAAGCGGATGGGCAAGATGAAGGGCCAGGGGTATCACTATGGCCGCCCCGAACCCGCCGAGCTCGTGCTCGAACGGCTGGCTCGCCAGAACCTGCTGGCCAAGGACAAGCTCGATAATGTCACCGAGGTCGACTTCACCGCGCATGACAATCGCCACGGCGGGGGCAAACGCGCGGGCTGATACAGCACTGGACGCTGCGCCGACGAGTGCATAGATGCGGCGGCGCAATGCGCGTCGATTTCACCAAGATGCATGGATTGGGCAACGACTTCGTCGTGCTCGACGCGCGCACGCGCGCATTGCCCCTCATCGATCCGGCCATTGCCCGGGCTCTGGCCGACCGGCGCACCGGGATCGGCTGCGACCAGCTGATCGTCCTCGAACCCAGCGATACGGCCGACTTCCGCATGCGGATATTCAATCACGACGGTGGCGAAGTGGGCGCCTGCGGCAATGCCAGCCGCGCCGTCGCTCTCCTGCATGGCTCGGCCGCAAGCGTCGAGACCGCGGGCGGCACGATCCGCGTCGAACCTGCGGGCGACGGTGCCAGCGTCGACATGGGAGAGCCGCGGTTCGAGTGGGACGCGATCCCCCTCGCCTACGGCATGGACACCGCCGTCATGCCGGTCGGCTGGGACGGACTCGACCATCCGGGCGCGGTCAATGTCGGCAACCCGCATGTTATCTTCTTCGTCGCGGACACCGATACCGTACCGCTCGACACGATCGGACCGGAGATCGAGAACGACCCGCTCTTTCCCGAGCGGGTGAACGTGAATGTCGCCACGATCGAGAGCCGCACGCATATCCGCCTGCGCGTCTGGGAGCGCGGCGCAGGTCTGACACGCGCCTGCGGAACCGGAGCCTGCGCCACCGCCGTCCATGCCATGCGCCGCGGACTGGTCGAACGCGAGGTACGCGTGACCCTCCCCGGCGGCGACCTCGTCATCGGCTGGGGCGAAGACAATCGTATCGCCATGACCGGCCCCGCAACCGAGGCCTTTCGCGGCAGCTTCGACTGGAGCGATTTCGCGTGAGCGAGGCCCAGGTCATCTCGCTCGGCTGCCGGCTCAATATTTCCGAGAGCGAGCAAATCCGCGCCATGCTGACGCAGGAGCGCGACCTCGTGGTGGTCAACAGCTGCGCGGTAACCGGCGAGGCGGTGCGCCAGACGCGTCAGGCGATTCGCCGCGCACGCCGGGCCCATCCCGATGCGCGGCTGCTCGTGACCGGCTGCGCCGCCGATATCGAGCGCGACCAGCTCGCCGCCATGCCCGAGGTCGACGGCCTCGTAGCCAATACCGCCAAGTTGGACGCGCGCGCCTGGAACGTGCCTGCGGCCGCTCCCGCACCGCAAAACCGCACCCGGGCGTTCATCGCGGTGCAGAACGGCTGCGACCATGCCTGCACCTTCTGCGTCATCCCGCAGGGCCGCGGACGCAGCAGGTCGCTGACCGTGGCCGAGGTATTGGCCGAGGTCGAATGCCATCTCGACCACGGAGCGCCCGAAGTGGTCATGACGGGCGTAGATGTGACCTCATGGGGTCACGATTTACCGGATACGCCGCCGCTGGGCGAACTGGTGCACGCCGTGCTCCAGACCTTTCCCCAGCTGCAGCGCCTCCGTATGTCCTCGCTCGACGGAATCGAGATCGACCCGCTGCTGTTCGAACTCTTCGCGCACGAACAGCGGCTTATGCCGCATCTCCATCTCTCGTTACAGCACGGCCACGACCTCATCCTGAAGCGCATGAAGCGGCGGCACCTTCGCCGCGATGCGGTAGACCTCGTAACGCGTCTCGCGGATCGTCGCCCCGATCTAGCTGTGGGAGCGGACCTGATCGCCGGCTTCCCTACCGAAACCGCGGAGCATCACGCGGCCAACCTTGCGATCATCCGCGAGCTCAACATCGTCCACGGCCATATCTTCCCCTATTCGCCCCGCCCCGGCACGCCCGCCGCTCGGATGCCGCAGGTTGCGCGCGAAACGGTCAAGCGCCGTGCCGCCGAATTGCGCGCGGTCGTCGGCGCGACGCGCGACGAGTGGCTGGCGTCGCTGGTCGATAAGCCGCACAGCGTCCTCGCCGAACGCGACGGGACGGGCTACACGCCGCACTTCGCCCGCGTCGCCGTGCCCGAGGGGACACCGGCAGGCACCATCGTCTCCCTGACGCCGACCGCATTCGAGAATGGCCTTCTGCAATGAGTGACAAGCAAAGCTGGACCGACCGGCTGTTCGGAGGGTTTCGCAAGACCTCCGAGAAACTGACGAGCAATCTCACCGAGGTGGTCGGCACCGCGAAGCTCGACGATGCGACGCTCGACGATGTCGAGGACGCGCTGATCCTGTCGGACCTCGGGCCGCGTGCCGCCGCGCGGATCCGCGAGAAGCTGCGCGACAAGCGCTTCGGGCTCGAGATCACCGAACGCGAACTCAAGGAAGCCGTGGCCGATGAGATCGCCGCGATCCTCCGCCCGGTGGCCAGGCCGCTCGAAATCACGGCTTTCCCGCGACCGCAGGTGCTACTGGTCATCGGGGTCAACGGCAGCGGCAAGACCACCACCATCGCCAAGCTCGCGCATCTCTTCCAGGAAGACGACTACGCGGTGATGCTCGCCGCGGGCGACACCTTTCGCGCCGCGGCGATCGGCCAACTGCAGACCTGGGCCGACCGCGTGGGCGTACCGCTCGTGCGTGGCCCCGAGGGGGGCGACCCGGCGAGCATCGTCTTCGACGCGGTCAAGCAGGCGACCGAGGTGGGCACCGACGTGCTGATCGTCGACACCGCCGGGCGCCTGCAGAACAAGCGCGAGCTGATGGACGAGCTGGCCAAGATCCGGAAGGTCCTCGGCCGTCTCAATCCCGAAGCGCCGCACGACGTCGTGCTGGTGCTCGATGCCACCAACGGCCAGAACGCCCTCGCGCAGATCGACGTGTTCAAGGAAGTCGCCGGCGTTACCGGGCTCGTGATGACCAAGCTCGACGGCACGGCGCGCGGCGGTGTGCTGGTGCAGGCGGCGGAGCAATACGGCCTGCCGATCCACGCGATCGGCGTCGGCGAGAAGATCGACGACCTGCGCCCCTTCGACCCCGACCTCGTGGCCCGCGTGATCGCGGGGGTGGCGTGAGCTTCATCTCGCAGTCATTGCGAGGAGTCGAAGGCGACGCGGCAATCCATCACGCCGCGCTTGCCGACAGAACCGAAGATGGGTTGCCGAGAGGCTGCGCCGCTCGCAATGACTGATTGAGAGAGCGATGAGCGAACCAGAAACCAAGCCCAAGCCGAAGTCCGGCTGGCTCAACATCCTCGTCGATTACGGACCGCTGCTGGTCTTCCTCGGCGTCTACAAGTTCTACCAGCCGCCCGAGACCTCGACCTTCGGCGAGATCGCCGCGGTGATCTACGGCACGATCGCCTTCATGATCGCGGCCGTCGCGGCTCTGGTCTTCAGCAAGATCAAGTTCGGCCATGTCAGCCCGATGCTGATCCTCTCGACCGCGCTGATCGTCGGCTTCGGCGGGCTGACGATCTGGCTGCAGGACGAGCGTTTCATCCAGATCAAGCCCACCGCGATATACCTGCTGTTCGGCACCCTGCTGCTGGGCGGCTGGCTGCGCGGCAAGGCACTGCTCCAGGTCCTGCTCGAGGCGGCCTTCGAAGGAGTCGATCGGGAGGGCTGGCTCAAGCTGTCGCGCAACTGGGGCCTGTTCTTCTTCGCGCTGGCCGCGCTCAACGAGGTGATGCGCGCGCAGCTCGGCTTCGAGGACTGGCTCTGGGCCAAGCTCTGGGTCTTCATGCCGCTCAGCTTCCTCTTCACCTTCACCCAGATCCCCATGCTGCTTCGCCACGGCCTCGCGCTCGATGATCAGGACGAGGTGGTGAAGGACGAGCCGCCCACGGCTTGATCCAGTGAAAGGGGACGCAGCTGATCTTTCAGGTCGTTGGGACGGGGAGTACAGCTACCCGGACCACCTCGGCCCGGTTACCCCCTTTGTCGCCACGATAGTCGATCACTCTGGCCATCTGTCTGGTTCGATCATGGAGCCCAATACCGTTGCCGCCGGGATGCTGGAGGCTCGGATTGCCGGGGCGCGCAACGGTGTCGGGGTGGATTTTACGAAAACATATGGCCCCGGCGGGCATTCAGACTACGCCAATCCCGTCGACTATGTCGGCACGATTTCCGGTGATGGCAATCTCATACGAGGCAGATGGAGCATCCTCGAAATCGACGGCACATTCGAGATGCGTCGCGACCTCGAGGTCCAAAAGGTAAGCGACGTCGAAGCCGAAGTGTCAGCCTAAATCTCGACCTGGCTCCCCAGCTCGACGACGCGATTGGTCGGCAGCCGGAAGAAATCCATCGCGGTGGCCGCGTTGCGCAGCATCCACGAGAAGATCTTCTCCCGCCAGATAGGCATGCCGGGCTTGTCGCTCGCGAGCAGCGTCTGGCGGCTGAGGAAGAAGCTGGTGTGCATCATGTCGAAGTCACCGCCACAGCGCGACATCTGCTTGAGTCCCAGCGGTACATTGGTTTCCTCCATGAAACCGTAGTGCAGCACGGCACGGTAGAAGCCGTCGCCGAGGTCGTGGATCTCGCAGCGCTTGTCCCCATCGACATAGGGCGTATCGGCGATCAGCACGGTCAGGATCACTACGCGTTCGTGGAGTACCTTGTTGTGCTTGATGTTGTGCAGCAGGGCGGAGGGCACGCCGGCGGTCTGGCTGGCCATGAAGATCGCCGTTCCCGGCACGCGGGTGGCCGAGTTCTTGGCGCTCTTGGCGAAGATCTCGATCGGCAGCGCGGTCTCGCTCATGCGGTCGCGCATCAGCTTGCGCCCGCGCGCCCAGGTCGTCAGCAGGGTGAAGGCGATCAGGCCGATCAGCAGCGGGAACCAGCCACCGTCGGGCACCTTGACCAGATTGGCCGCAAAATAGGCACCATCGACGATCAGGAAGAACAGCACCACCGGAAGCGCGAGGAACCACTTCCATTTCCACACGCCGACGAACAGCACGCCCATCAGCAGTGTGTCGATCGTCACCGCGCCGGTCACCGCGATGCCGTAGGCGGCGGCGAGGCTCGACGAATTCTGGAATGTTAGCACCAGCAGGATCACCGCCACCATCAACGCCCAGTTGACCACCGGAATGTAAATCTGACCGGCTTCGGTTTCGCTGGTGTGGCTGATCGTCAGGCGCGGCATGAAGCCCAACTGCATCGCCTGGTGGGTGATGCTGAACGCGCCCGAGATCACCGCCTGGCTGGCGATGAAGGTCGCCATCGTCGCGAGGATGACCAGCGGCAGGCGGAATTCCTCGGAAGCGAGCAGGAAGAAGGGATTGCGCACCACTTCGGCCGCCTGTTCGGCCGGCAGGCCGGCGATCATCGCGCCCTGGCCGAAATAGTTGAGCAACAGGCACGGCATGACGAAGCCGAACCACGACAGGCGCATCGGCCCGCGTCCGAAATGGCCCATGTCCGAATAGAGCGCTTCGGAACCGGTCACCGCGAGGACCACCGCGCCGAGCGCGAAGAAGGCGATCGCCCCGTCGGTGATGAAGAACTGGACCGCGTACCAGGGGTTGAGCGCCCACAGGATGTCGGGATTGTGGGCGATCTGGTTGAGCCCGAGCCCGGCGATGGTGACGAAATAGACGATCATCACCGGCGCAAACAACGCGCCGACCTTGGCCGTGCCGCGGCTCTGGATGAAGAACAGGAAGATCAGCAGAACCAGCGCAATCGGAATCACCAGGGGATCCAGCCCCGGATTGACCACGGTCAGGCCCTCGACTGCCGACAACACGGAGATGGCAGGCGTGATCATGCTGTCGCCGTAGAACAGCGAGGTTGCGAAGACCCCGAGAAGAACCACCAGCCAGCCATAGCTCGAACGGCCTATGTGGCGGCTGAGCAGCGCGACCAGCGCGAGACTGCCCCCCTGCCCCTTGTTGTCGGCCCGCATCAGGATGGTGACATATTGCAGCGCCACCACGATGAGCATCGACCAGAAGATCAGGCTCACCACGCCCAGCACGTGCATCCTGTCGATCGCGATGCTCGCGGTCCCGGCGAAGGTTTCGCGGAATGCGTAGAGCGGGCTGGTACCGATATCGCCGAAAACGATGCCGATGGCGCCGACAGCAAGTGCGGTACGCGACCCGCTGTTGCCGTGGCCACCATGCGAATCCGCCGGCGGAATGCCGTCGTTGAGCGGGGGCGGCGCGGGTTGGGTATCAGTCATGCGGGATTGGGTTCCGACAGCATCGTGTCACTAGGCCTGTGTGGCGAAGTCGCGGCGATTAGCAGCATGCCCGCCCGCTCGCAACACGCCGCATGTTCAGACGCCTAATCCTCGTCCGGCGATGGTGACGGTGCGATCCCCAAGATCGCTTCCAGCCGTTCGAGTCGCGTTGCCAGAGTGGCCCGCCATTCCGCATCGTCGGGCGCCTCCTTGAGCAGTTCGCGCCACAGGGCCAGCGTCTTGCCCGGCTCGCCTGCGCGCAGGAAGGCCATGCCCAGGAAATAGGTCGGTGCAGGATTGCTCGGATCGATCTTCTCGGCCTGCGAATAAGCGTAGAGCGCGGCGGCAGTGAGTTGGCCATCGGCATGTTCGACCAACGCATTGCCCAGCGCCAGCCAGGCTTCGCTGTCGTTCGGGTTTTCCTCGACCGCATTGCGCAGGAAATTGGCCGCCTGTTCGTGCTGTCCTCGCCGGGTGAACGCATCGGCCGTGACTACGAAGCGCGAGGGCATCGCACCGGAGGGATAGAACTCGCGCCGTGCCGAAACGAGCAGTTCGCCGGTATCGGCATCGTCCTGCGACGCCGGAGCGGCCGGGGCCCCGGCCATGCCCGGGTGTCCCTGCAAGGCATAGCCGGTGAGACCGAACAGCAGCGCGGATCCGAACAGCGTCCACAGGGTTCGCGGCAGTTTGAGCACGACGACGGCCAGCGCAAAGGCCAGCACTGCCAGAAGGAGGACAGGCAGCCAGCTCATCCGCGCCTCCGGAAGCGGCGCAGCAGCAACAGGCCGGCTACCAGCACCAGCAGCAGCGGCACTGCGAAGAGGGGCCAGGTGGTCGCGCTCACCTCGGGCTTGTAGCTGACGTAGTCGCCATAGCGCTGCATCAGCCAGGCGCGGATCGCCTCGGGGTCCTCGCCCGCGGCAATGCGGAGCCGGACCTGGTGCCGCATGTCGCCTGCCATCGGCGCATCGCTGTCGGCGATCGACTGCGACTGGCACTTGAGGCAGCGCAGCGTTTCCATCAGCTCCTGCGCCTTCGCTTCCTGCGCCGGATCATCGAGCTGGCGATAGGCATAGGGCGCGGGCGGCATGTTCTGCTGGGCTGCTAGCGGGAGCGAGAGCGCCAGGACCAGCGAGGCGATGAGAGCGCGGATCATCGGGCCTCCTCCAGCTTTTCGAGCAGCATCGGCACGTCCTCCGCGCGAATATCCCCGATATGCTGGTAGCGGATCACGCCCTTGCCATCGATGACGAAGGTTTCGGGCACGCCCGAGGACCCGATGCCGAGTTGCACTTCGGAGAGGTCGTCGCGCCCGATGCGAGCATAGGGATTGCCGTTCTGAGCCAGGAAGCGCGCGACGTCGGGAGGCCGGTCGCGAATCGCGATGCCAACGATCTCCGCGCCCTGCCGCTTCAGGCTTTCGAGCTGCGGCGCCTCGGCGATGCAGGGCAGGCACCAACTCGCCCAGATGTTGAGCAGGCGCGGCTTGCCGTCGGCGAAATTCGCGCTCGCAGCGCCATCGACACTCTCGATCGCCGGCGGAAGATCGAAATAGGGCAGCCTCTGTCCGATCATGCCGCTTTCGACGAACTCGTCCTTGGGCTGCGTCAGCTGATAGGCCGCGAGCCCGAGGAAGCCCGCGAAGGCCAGCAGGGGAAGCCACAGGCGCCAGCTCATGCGAGCGCCTCGCGCTCGGCGCGCCGTTCGGCGATGCGCGCGGCCAGCCGACGATTCCTGAGGTCGGTCAGCAACCGGCCGAGCAGCGCGAGCACGCCACCCAGCGCGACGAGGAGGCCGCCCAGCCAGATCAGCGGGACGAAGGGCTTCCACCACAGCCGCAGCTGCCAGCGTCCATCGGGCGCGCGGTCGCCGATCACCGCATAGAGCTGGCCGTTCCAGCGCGTGACGAGCGCGCTCTCTGTGGTCTGTTGCGGCGGGGCCCAGAAATTGCGCGCCTGGGGGGCCACGGTGGTCGGCGTTCCGCCGTCATAGCTCACTGCCATGCGGCCCTGCAGCGCGGTCCAGTTGGGGCCGGCCACGGGTTCGACCGCCTCCAGCACGACCGTCCACGGCCCGACAGTGGTGCCGTCACCCTCGCCCACAGCGGCCAGCCGCTCGACCGAGAAGGCGCTCTCGCTCGCCATTCCCAGCAGCGCCACCGCAATGCCGAAATGCGCGACGACCATCCCCCAGGTGGCCAGCGGCGTGCGCGCCAGCCTGCGCCCGCGCAGCGGCATCAGGCTGGCGATTGCGAGACCGAAACCGAGTGCGAGGCCAAGCAGTGGCAGCAGCGCGATCTCGACCAGCAGGCCGAACAGCAGCAGCGCCGCCAGCACCAGCGCGGCGAACAGCGCGGCCTCCTTGCCGATCCGCTCGGGCCGGTCCTGCCGCCAGCGCAGCAGCGGGCCGACTGCCATGACCAGCAGCATGGGTACCGCGAATATCGCCCCCACCGGGTTGAAATAGGGCGGCCCGACCGACACGCGCACGTCGAAAGCCTCGGTCAGCAGCGGGTAGAGCGTGCCGAGCAACACGATCGCGAGGATCGCGCTGAGCATGACGTTGTTGAACACCAGCGCGCCCTCGCGGCTGGCGATGGCGAAGCGCGCGCCCTCGCTGATCGTGCTGGCACGCAGCGCGAAGAGCAGCAGCGCACCGCCGATGAACAGGCTGAGCAGGCCGAGGATGAAGGTCCCGCGTTCGGGATCGACGGCGAAGGCATGGACGCTGGTGAGGATGCCCGAACGCACGAGGAAGGTACCGACCATGCTCATCGAGAAGGCTACCACGCCGAGCATGATCGTCCAGGTGCGCAGAGCGTCACGGCTGGCTAGCACGCTGACCGAATGGAGCAGCGCGGTCGCGGCGAGCCAAGGCATGAGGCTGGCGTTTTCGACCGGGTCCCAGAACCACCAGCCGCCCCAGCCGAGCTCGTAATAGGCCCAATAGCTGCCCGCGGTGATACCCACCGTCAGCAGCACCCAGGCGCCGAGCACCCATGGCCGCATCGCGCGGGCGAATTCGGGGGTCACCTGCCGCGTCAGGAGGGCACCCACCGCGAAGCTGAAGGCAACCGAGAGGCCGACATAGCCGAGATAGAGCGTCGGCGGGTGGAAGGCGAGGCCGATGTCCTGCAGCAGCGGGTTGAGGCCCATGCCTTCGGCCGCGGGTACGGGCAAGCGCTCGAACGGATTCGAACTCAGCAGGAGGAAGGCATAGAATCCGAGCGAGACAACACCCTGCGCGGCGAGCGTCGCGTTCATCGTCCTCTCGGGCAGGCGGCGCTCGGCCGCAGCTATCAGCGCTCCGGCGAGCCCCATGACCATGACCCACAGCAGCATCGAGCCTTCGTGATTGCCCCAGGCGCCCGCGATCTTGAAGATCAGCGGCTTCATCGAATGCGAATTGGCCGCGACCAGCTTCACCGAGAGATCGGTCACCGCGAACAGCCAGACCAGCGCGGCGAAGGACAGCGTCACCAGCACGCCCTGCACCATTGCCGCCGGGCGGATCAGCTTCGCCAGCTCGGTGGGGCCTTCCACCCGCAGCGTCATGAAACCCGCAGCCATCTGCATCGCGGCGAGCGCGGCGGCGAGCCACAGGGCAGCAAGACCGAGTTCGGCGATCATTCGATGCCGACCGTCGTTTCCTCGGCCATCTTCGCGGCCTGGTGCTCGTCCATCTCCTGCAGTTCGCGGGGGACGTAGTTCTCGTCATGCTTGGCGAGGAGCGTATCCGCGACGAAGGTTCCGTCGGGCCCGAGGCGCCCCTCCGCCACCACGCCCGAGCCCTCGACGAAGAGGTCGGGCGCGATCCCGCTGAAGCGCACCGGCACCCGCGAGCCCTCGTTGCCGGTCACCGCGAAGGTGAGCGTCACCCCGTCCGGTGCCGTTTCGAGCGAGCCTTGCTCGACCATGCCGCCGAGGCGCACCGCCTGTCCGACAGCCGGCGGGTCCGAAAGCATCTGCTCGGGCAGGTAGAAATAGCTCGCCTGGTTGCGCAACGCATAGGCGGCGAGCAGTCCCGCCCCGACCAGCGCGAGCAGCGCCAGTGCGACGAGCACGAGCCGTTGGTGCTTGGGTTTCCACGCGTTCATTTGCGCCTGCTCTCCTCGCGACGCCTTTCAGCCCGCTTCATGTCGATCCAGGCCCAGGCGACCATGCCGAGCGTCCCGACGATGCCCACGGCATAGGCGGCGATGACGAAATTCCACTGGTCGAGCGCTTCGCGCATCACGCGGCCTCCATCGCGCGGCGCCGCAAGCGCGCCTCGGCCTGGATATCGGCGAGCAGCGCGCGCATGCGCGCCAGCACGACGCCGCCGAACAACAGCGAGAAGCCGAGCACGGCCACCATCAGCGGCACGAGGAACTGCGCGTCGATCGCACTCTTGCCCATGGTGATGCTGGGCGGCTGGTGGAGTGAATTCCACCACACCACGCTGCGATTGATGATCGGGATGTTGATCGCGCCCAGCAAGCCGAAGATCGCCGGAATACGCGGCGAGACGCCCTCGCGTTCGGCGGCCTGCGCCAGCGCGATATAGGCGAGGTAGAGGAAGGCGAGCACCAGCATGCTGGTCAGTCGCCCGTCCCACACCCACCAGGTTCCCCAGGTCGGGCGCCCCCATATCGATCCGGTGGCGAGGCAGATGACGGTGAAGACAAAGCCGGGCACCGCCGCTGCGCGCGCGGCCAGCGCCGCCAGCGGATGGCGCCAGACGAGGAAGACGAGGCTGGAAATGGCGATCGCGCTCCACCCGCCCATGCCGAGCCAGGCGGTCGGGACATGAAGGAAGAGGATCCGGACCGTCTCGCCCATCAGGCGGTCGGGGGCGACGCGGAACAGGCCCCAAAGCAGCGCGCCCGCGCTCACCAGCAGCCCACTGCCGAGCAGCAGCGGTGTCAGCCAGTTTGCGAGCGACAGGAAGCGCTTGGGATTGGCGAAGCCATGCATCGATTTATACCGTCCAGCCCCGCTTTGGCAGCGCTCTCCCGGTGTCGCAAGGGCGCAGTTCTAGCGGCCGATGAGTTCCTGCGCCATGCGATCGGCAACCTGGTCGGGCGAAGCGCCGGTCTTGTCGCTTTCCTGCCAGATCTGCTCGAGCCGGCCGGGGATCAGCGCGATCCGCTTGCGGACCTCGTTGATGTCGCATGGTGCCTGATCGTTGCGGCACAGATATTCGAGCGTCACCGAGATGATTCCGCCCGCGTTGATCACGTAATCGGGTGCGTAGAGTATTCCGCGCTTGGCCAGCATCGGCCCGTGTTCGGGGCGCTTCAACTGGTTGTTCGCGCCACCGGCCACGATCTGGCAGTCGAGCCGGGCAATGCCCTCGTCGTCGAGGATCGCACCGAGCGCATTGGGGCTGAAGACGTCGCAGGCGACCGACATGATCGTATCGGGCGCAGCGGTATCCGTGCCGAGTTCGGCGGCGAGCGCCTCTGCCCGGTCCATGTGGATGTCCGAAAGGGTCAGCTTCGCGCCGTCGCGGGCCAGCAGACGAGCGACGCCGCCACCGACGCTGCCCGTGCCCTGCAGCGCGACATGGACGCCTGCGACGCTGTCCTTGCCCAGCTTGTGCTGCACCGCGGCCTTGATGCCGAGGAAGATGCCGAGCGCAGTGAACGGGCCCGGATCGCCACCGGCAGCGTCCTCGCCCTCGACCGGCAGGCCCGAGACGAATTGCGTCCGCTGCGCCACCGCAGCCATGTCGGCTTCCGAGATCCCTACGTCCTCGGCCGTCACGTAGCGACCGCCCAGTGCATCGACCGCATCGGCGAAGGCGGCGAGCATTTCGGGCGTCTTCGCCTTGTCCTTGTCTGCAAGAATCACCGCCTTGCCGCCGCCCATCGGCAGGCCGGCCATGGCATTCTTGTAGCTCATCCCGCGCGACAGCCTCAGCGCATCGCGCATCGCGTCGGAGGGCTCGGCATAGTGCCAGAAGCGCGTACCGCCCGCACCGGGCCCGAGATGGGTCGAATGCAGCGCAATAATGGCGGTCAGACCGCTCTTTGCGTCTCGTACCACCTGAACCAGTTCATGGTCGTCGAAATCCGCTTCGGTCCAGAATGCCGTCATGCGTTGCGTGCCCCCAAAGAGCTGTGATGGACGGCGCTGAAAAGGGGGAGAAAATGGGGCGATCGACGGGGTTCGAACCCGCGACCTCCGGTACCACAAACCGGCGCTCTAACCAACTGAGCTACGATCGCCACATGCCCCCGGA
>NZ_JBLYYF010000028.1:0-78427 GCF_048550555.1 Qipengyuania sp.
CGCTTCCGCGCATCAATGACGACGTCAACGAGGAATGGATCTCGGACAAGGCGCGCTACCAGGTCGATGGCCTGTCGAAGCGCCGCCTCGACAAGGTCTTCATGCGCACGAGGGGTGGCCTCAAGCCCGCCAGCTGGGACGAGGCCTTCAAGGCCATTGCCAGGGCCAAGCCGGGCAAGGACATTGCCGCCATCGCCGGCGACATGGTCGATTGCGAAACGATGTTCGCCGCCAAGGCGCTGCTCAAGGCCTGCGGCTCGACCCTGATCGAAGGCCGCCAGACCGGCATGGACTACGACGTATCGAACCTCGCGGCGGTCAATTTCAATTCCACCTTCGCCGGGATCGAGACCGCCGATGCGATCCTCATCGTCGGTAGCCACATCCGCTGGGAAGCCCCGCTGGTGAACGTCCGCCTGCGCAAGGCGGTGAAGCGCGGTGCCAAGGTGTTCGTGATCGGCGCCTTCTGGGACACCACCTATCCGGCGCATTTCCTCGGCGACGACCTGGCGGTCCTCGGCGACCTGCCTGAGGAAGTGGCCGAAGCCTTCGCCCAGGCCGGGCGTCCCGCAATTATCATGGGCGGCGCGGCGCTGGCCAGGGGCGCGCTCGGTGCGGGTCTTGCCTTCGCCGAGCAGTTCAAGCTCGTGCGTGATGGCTGGAACGGCTTCAACGTCCTCCACTTCAGCGCCGCGCGCATGGGTGGTCTGATGCTCGGCTATGCGCAGAAAGGCGGCATGAAGGACATCGTCGCGGCCAAGCCCAAGGTTGTCATCAGCCTCGGCGCCGACGAGATGGATTTCGAACCCTTCGCCGATGCGCTCAAGGTCTATATCGGCCATCACGGCGACAAGGGCGCGCATGCGGCCGACATCATCCTGCCGGGTGCGAGCTATGCCGAGAAGGACGGGACCTACGTCAACACCGAAGGCCGCGTGCAGTTCGCCGAGAAGGCGGTCTTCGCGCCGGGCGATGCGCGCGAGGATTGGACCATCCTGCGCGCGCTGGCCGATGCGCTGGGCGTTTCGGTCGGCTTCGACAGCTTCGCGCAGCTCCAGGCGGCGATGATCGCCGAGGTGCCCGCGCTGGGCGAGGAAGGCCTGGCCGATTACGGCGCGCTGCCCAAGGCCGGCGCCAAGGCGAAGGCCGAAGGCACGATTTCCGAATATCCGATCAAGGACTTCTACCTCACCAACCCGATCGCCCGCGCAAGCGCGGTGATGCAGCGCTGTTCGGCGGAACTGCTCCACGGCGGCGAACTGGCGGAGGCGGCGGAATAATGGCCGTACCGATCATTCCCCTGACGCTGGTGGGTGCCGGCGGCTATGCCGTGTGGCGCGGCTTCCGCACCGATCGCAAGCACAAGTCGAACGCCGCCAATGGCTGGCGCAATGAAGCCTTCTCGGCGCGTGAAGAGACCGCGAAGGACAGGAAGGCGAAATGACCGAATTCTTCCAATCGCTCGGCATGACCTACGAGTGGGCGTGGGGCGTCGCGACGATCGCGGGCATCCTGCTCATCGCGCTGCCGCTGATGCTGGCGGTGGCGATGATCATCTACGCCGACCGCAAGATCTGGGCCGCGATGGCGCTGCGCAAGGGCCCCAACGTGGTGGGGCCCTGGGGCCTGCTGCAGAGCTTTGCCGACGGCCTGAAGGTGTTCCTGCAGGAAACCATCATCCCGACGGCGGCGAACAAGGGCATCTTCCTGATCGCGCCGATCATCACCTTCACGGTCGCACTCATGGCCTGGGCGGTAATCCCCTTCGGCCCCGTCGCCGTGCTGTCGGACATCAACATCGGCTTGCTCTACATCCTCGCGATCAGCTCGCTCGGCGTCTACGGCGTGGTGATGAGCGGGTGGGCGTCGAACTCGAAATACCCGTTTTTCTCGGCCATGCGCGCCGCCGCGCAGATGATCTCCTATGAGGTCTCGATCGGCTTCATCCTGGTCTGCGTGATCCTGTGGGCGGGCACGACCAACATGAATGCGATCATCCTCGCGCAGAAGGGGCACATCTTCGGGGTGATCAACGGCTTCGTGTTCAACCCGCTGCTGTTCCCGCTGTGGGTCATGTTCCTGATCTCGGCGCTGGCCGAAACCGCGCGCGCACCTTTCGACCTCACCGAAGCGGAATCAGAGCTCGTCGCCGGCTACCAGACCGAATATTCCTCGATGAGCTTTGCGCTGTTCTGGCTCGGCGAATACGCCAACGTGCTGCTGATGTGCGCGCTCAACGCGATCCTGTTCTGGGGTGGCTGGCTGCCGCCGCTCGACATCCCGATCCTCTACACCTTCCTGTTCGGACCGGGCCTGACCGCGTTCTTCTGGCTGGTGATGAAGATCCTGTTCTTCTTCTTCATCTTCAGCTGGGTGAAGGCCACCGTCCCGCGCTATCGCTATGACCAGTTGATGCGCCTGGGGTGGAAGGTGTTCCTCCCGCTCAGCCTGTTCTTCGTCGTACTCATTTCCGGCTATCTCATGGCCACGGGGCATTTCGCATGAGCACCGTCGCGCATCTCATCAAGTCGTTCACCCTGTGGGAGTTCGTGAAGGCGCATGCCCTCACGCTGAAGTATTTCTTCAAGCCCAAGGTGACGATCAACTATCCGTTCGAGAAGAACCCGATCAGCCCGCGTTTCCGCGGCGAACACGCGCTGCGTCGCTATCCCAACGGGGAAGAGCGCTGCATCGCCTGCAAGCTGTGCGAGGCGATATGCCCGGCGCAGGCGATCACGATCGAGGCCGAACCGCGCGAGGACGGCAGCCGCCGCACCACGCGCTACGACATCGACATGACCAAGTGCATCTATTGCGGCTTCTGCCAGGAAGCCTGCCCGGTGGATGCCATCGTCGAGGGGCCGAACTTCGAATACGCGACCGAAACGCGCGAGGAACTGCTCTACGACAAGGCCAAGCTGCTGGCGAACGGGGACAAGTGGGAGCGGGCGATCGCCGCGAACCTTGAAGCCGATGCGCCGTATCGATAGGGGCCCGCGCCAAGGGATATGACATCGTGATCCAGACGCTCGCCTTCTACCTCTTCGCCGCGCTCGTCATCGCCAGCGCCGTCATGGTCATCATGGCGCGCAACCCGGTGCATTCGGTGCTGTGGCTGATCCTCGCCTTCTTCAACGCCGCGGGCCTGATGGTCCTCACCGGCGCCGAATTCATCGCCGCACTGCTGGTGATCGTCTATGTCGGCGCGGTCGCGGTGCTGTTCCTCTTCGTCGTGATGATGCTCGACATCGATTTCTCGGAGATGCGCGCGGGTTTCGTGAAGAACTTCCCGCTCGGCATCCTGATCGCGCTCGTGCTCGCGGCCGAGCTGATCTTCGGCATCGGCGCCTACCAGGCGGGTCGCCTCGACCTCGGCGTTGCGAGCGGGGCTGCAGCGCCGATCCTCGATGCCTCGAACACCGCCAGCCTCGGCGCGGTGCTCTATCGCGACTATCTGTTCCTGTTCGAGGCGGCAGGCGTAATCCTGCTCGTCGCCATGGTCGGCGCGATCGTGCTGACCCACCGGCAGCGCCCCGATGGCGCGCGCGGCCAGCAGAACATTTCCAAGCAGGTCCGCCGCAAGCCGGACGAGGCCACCGTCATGAAGCAGCCCGGCGTGGGCGAGGGGGTCGAGCTGTGATCGGCATCGAACACTATATCGTCGTGAGCGCGATCCTCTTCGTGCTCGGCGTGCTCGGCATCTTCCTCAACCGGAAGAACATCATCGTCATCCTGATGGCAATCGAGCTCATCCTGCTGAGCGTGAACATCAACCTCGTCGCCTTCAGCTCGTTCCTCGGCGACATGGTCGGCCAGGTCTTCGCCATGTTCGTGCTGACCGTGGCTGCGGGCGAGGCCGCCGTCGGGCTCGCCATTCTCGTCATCTATTTCCGTGGCCGCGGCACGATCGCGGTCGACGACGTCGACCGGCTGAAGGGATAAGCTCCGGTGCATCCGATCCTCCTTATCGTCTTCCTGCCGCTGCTCGCGGCAATCGTCGCCGGCCTGACCAACAAGGCCGCGCCGAGCGTCTTCGCCAAGTCGATCACGACCGGCGCGCTGTTCATCAGCGCCGCGCTGAGCTGGCCCATCTTCCTCGGCTTCGTGGGCGGGACCTACGAGCCGACCGTGGTTCCGGTGCTGACCTGGCTCCATTCGGGCACGCTAAGTTTCGACTGGGCGCTGCGCGTCGACACGCTGACCGCGGTGATGCTGGTGGTGATCACCACCGTCTCGGCACTCGTCCACCTCTATAGCTGGGGCTATATGGAGGAAGACCCGGACCAGCAGCGGTTCTTCGCTTACCTCTCGCTGTTCACCTTCGCCATGCTGATGCTGGTGACCGCCGACAACCTCGTCCAGATGTTCTTCGGATGGGAAGGGGTCGGCCTCGCCTCCTACCTGCTGATCGGCTTCTGGTTCAGGAAGCCGAGCGCCAATGCCGCCGCGATCAAGGCCTTCGTGGTCAACCGCGTCGGCGACCTCGGCTTCATGATGGGCATCTTCGGCACCTACCTCGTTTTCGATACGGTCTCGATCAACGAGATCCTCGCTGCCGCCCCCGGCATGAGCGGCGCGACGATCGGCTTCCTCGGCTACAGCGTCCATACGATGGACCTGCTGTGCATCCTCCTGTTCATCGGCGCGATGGGCAAGTCGGCGCAGCTCGGCCTGCACACCTGGCTGCCCGACGCGATGGAAGGCCCGACCCCGGTTTCCGCGCTGATCCACGCCGCCACCATGGTGACCGCGGGTGTGTTCATGGTCTGCCGCCTGTCGCCCATGTTCGAGACCGCGCCCATCGCGCTATCCATGGTCACCTTTGTCGGCGCCGCCACCTGTATCTTCGCCGCGACCGTCGGCACGACGCAGTGGGACATCAAGCGGGTCATCGCCTATTCGACCTGTTCGCAGCTCGGCTACATGTTCTTCGCCGCCGGCGTTGGCGCCTATGGCGCGGCGATGTTCCACCTGTTTACGCACGCCTTCTTCAAGGCGCTGCTGTTCCTCGGTGCGGGCTCGGTGATCCACGCGATGCACCACGAACAGGACATGCGCTACTACGGTAACCTGCGGAAGCACATCCCGCTGACCTTCTGGGCGATGATGGCCGGCACGCTCGCGATCACCGGCGTCGGCGTGGTCATGCTGCATGCGGGCTTTGCCGGCTTCCATTCGAAGGACGCGATCATCGAGGTCGCCTTCGCGCGCGGCACCGAGCTCGGCAAGTTCGCCTTCTGGATGGGCACGCTCGCCGCGCTGCTGACCAGCTTCTACAGCTGGCGCCTGATGTTCCTCACCTTCTGGGGCAAGCCCCGCTGGGCCGAGAGCGAGCATATCCAGCATGCCGTGCATCATGGCCATGCCGAACCCGAGCACCACAATCCGCCCTCGCAGGAAGATGCGGGTCACGATGCGCATCATGCAGTTCCCTCGGAAGACTATGAAGCGGGTACGGCGGGTTACCATCCGCATGAAAGCCCGCTCACCATGCTGATCCCGCTGGGGGTGCTCAGTCTCGGCGCGGTGTTCGCCGGTTTCTTCTTCAACCACCAGTTCCTCGACAGCGAGGCATTCTGGGGCGGATCGATCTACTACAACGAAGCGCTGATCCATGCGATGCACGGCGTTCCCGGACCGGTGAAATATGCCGCGACGATCGTCATGGTGCTCGGCCTGCTCGTCGCCTGGTATGCCTATATCAAGGATACCAGCGTCCCGGCCAAGGCCGCCGAACAGCTCGGGCCGGTCTATCGCTTCCTCTACAACAAGTGGTATTTCGACGAACTCTACCACTATCTCTTCGTGGTCCCGGCCTTCTGGCTCGGCCGCCAGTTCTGGAAACTGGGCGATATCGGCACGATCGACCGTTTCGGCCCCAACGGCGTCGCCTGGGTTGTCGAGAAGGGCTCGGTCGGCGCCCGCAAGTTCCAGACCGGATATCTCTATAGCTATGCGCTGGTGATGCTCCTCGGGCTCGTTGCAGCGATCACCTGGGTGCTGTTCTGATGGAGTTCCCCATCCTTTCGCTGATGCTCGCCGTCCCGCTCGTCGGGGCCATCGCCTGCCTGTTCCTCGGAGCGCAGAGCGCGCGCATGACCGCGCTGATCGCCACGCTGGCGAACCTCGCGCTCGGCATCGTGCTGTGGCTCAACTACGATATCGGCGGCGCGCAGTGGCAGTTCGTCGAGCGGGCGGAAATCTTCGCGGGCTTCAGCTACGCCCTCGGCATCGATGGCATCGCGCTGATGCTGATCATGCTCAGCGTCTTCCTGATGCCGATCTGCATCCTCGCCAGCTGGGATGCGATCGAGAAGCGCGTCGGGGAATACATGAGCGCCTTCCTGCTGATGGAAGTGCTGATGATCGGCGTGTTCGCCGCGCAGGACATGTTCCTGTTCTACATCTTCTTTGAAGCCGGCCTCATCCCGATGTATCTGATCATCGGCGTGTGGGGCGGCGACAACCGCATCTACGCCTCGTATAAATTCTTCCTCTACACGCTGCTCGGCTCGGTGCTGATGCTGATCGCGATGATGTGGATGGTGAACGAGGCCGGGACCACCGACATCCCGACGCTGCTCAATTACGACTTCCCGCCGGCTGCGCAGACCTGGTTGTGGCTCGCCTTCTTCGCCAGCTTCGCGGTGAAGATGCCGATGTGGCCCGTGCACACCTGGCTGCCCGACGCACACGTCCAGGCGCCGACTGCGGGCTCGGTGATCCTCGCCGGCGTCCTGCTCAAGCTCGGCGGCTACGGCTTCATCCGCTTCAGCCTGCCGATGTTCCCCGAAGCGAGCGAGCAGTTTGCCTGGCTGGTCTTCATCCTGTCGATGGTTGCGGTGGTCTACACCTCGCTGGTCGCGCTGGTGCAGCACGACATGAAGAAGCTGATCGCCTATTCCTCGGTCGCGCACATGGCGATCGTCACGGTCGGCCTGTTCGCCTTCAACGCGCAGGGCATCGAGGGTGCGATGATGGTCATGCTCGGCCACGGCCTCGTCTCGGGCGCGCTGTTCCTCTGCGTCGGCGTGATCTACGACCGGCTGCACACGCGCGAGATCGCACGTTACGGCGGGCTTGCCATCAACATGCCCAAATATGCGCTGTTCTTCATGCTCTTCACCATGGCCTCGGTCGGCCTGCCGGGAACGAGCAACTTCGTCGGCGAATTCCTCGCGCTGGCCGGAATCTACCAGGTCTCGACCTTCGTGACGCTGGTCTGCACCACGGGCATCATCCTCGGCGCGGCCTACATGCTCTATCTCTACCGCCGCGTGGCCTTCGGCGAGCAGAAGAACGCCGACGCCGCGGCCATGCCCGACCTCAACGCCCGCGAATGGGCCATGCTCGCCCCGATCGCAGCCGCCGTGCTGTGGATGGGCGTCTATCCGGAAAGCTTCCTTGCCCCCATGCGTCAGGACATTGCCGCACTCGAGGCACGCATCGCGCGCGCCGCTCCCGACTTCGATGCCGACAATGTGATCGGTACCCCGCGCGAGCATAATGCGAACTATGTCGCCGCCGCGCATGGCGAAGAGCACGGCGCGGAGGGAGCGCACTGATGTCCTACGCAACCTCGCTCTACCTTACCGGGGCCGAAGTCGGCCTGTCGCTGACCGGTCTCGTGCTGCTGCTGGTCGCCGCCTGGGGCGGAACCAGGTCCGCGCGCCTGGTGACGATCCTCAGCGTCGCCGGGCTGATCGGCGCCGCGATTTTCAGCGTCGGCCTGTTCGACCGTGCCGGCAGCGAACTCGCCGGCCGCGCTTTCGGCGACCTCTATCGCGCCGATGCCTTCGGCAGCTTCGCCAAGGTGCTGATCTATCTCGCCGCTTCGGCGGTGCTGGTGGTGACCCCGCGCTTCTTCGCGCAGTCGGGCAGCTATCGCGCCGAATATCCGGTGCTGATGGTGTTCAACGCGGTCGGCATGGGCATGATGGTCTCGGCGACCGACCTGATGACGCTCTATATCGGTCTCGAGATGTCGAGCCTGTCGAGCTACGTCCTCGCCAGCTTCCTCAAGCAGGACGACCGCTCGAGCGAGGCGGGCCTCAAGTATTTCGTGCTCGGCGCGCTCGCTTCGGGGATCATCCTCTACGGCATCAGCCTGGTCTACGGCTTCACCGGCTCGACCAATTACGAAGGCATCCGCGCCGCCTTCGCCACCAATTTCTCCACCGGAGCGCTGTTCGGCGTGGTGTTCGTCCTTGCAGGCCTCGCCTTCAAGGTCAGCGCGGTGCCGTTCCACATGTGGACCCCCGACGTCTACGAGGGCGCGCCGACGCCGGTCACCGCCTTCTTCGCCAGCGCGCCCAAGGTCGCCGCGATGGGCATGCTGCTGCGCATGGCGATGGATCCCTTCGCGGGCGAAGTCGATGCCTGGCGCCAGATCGTGATCTTCGCCGCGCTCGCCTCGATCGTGGTCGGCGCGCTGGGAGCCATCGGACAGCAGAACCTCAAGCGCCTGCTCGCCTATTCCTCGATCAACAATGTCGGCTTCATCCTCATCGGGCTCGCCGCGGCGACGCCGGCGGGAATTGCCGGAGCGCTGACCTATCTTGCGATCTATGTCGCGATGGTCGTCGGCAGCTTCACCGCGCTGCTGATGCTGCGCGATCCGGCAGGCAACAATCTCGAGACCTTCGCCGACATTTCGGGCCTCTCGACCCGGCGTCCGGCGCTGGCATGGTCGCTGCTCGCGCTCATGTTCAGCCTCGCGGGCATTCCGCCGCTGTTCGGCTTCTGGGGCAAGTTCGTGGTCTTCCAGGCCGCGGTGCAGGCCGATCTCGTCGCATTGGCGGCGATCGGTATCGCGGCGAGCGTCATCGGTGCCTTCTACTACCTCAAGTTCATCAAGGTGATGTTCTTCGACGAGCCGCTGCGCGAGGTCGAAGCGAGCAGCCCGGTGAGCCACTGGGCGGTGCTGGCGATCTGCGTGGCGGTGATCTCGCCGCTGGGCTACCTGCTGACCATCCCGCTGGGTGAATGGACCGCGCAGGCGGCCGCCTCCTTCGTCGCGGCGATGTGATCCGCTTCGTCACCGAAACCGGTTCGACCAATTCCGATCTCGCCGCGTGCTTGCGTGCGGGCGAGTCCGTGCCCGAGGGCGAATGGCTGGTCGCCGACCGCCAGGTCGCGGGTCGCGGGCGGCAGGGCCGCGCCTGGTTCGACGGCAGCGGCAATTTCATGGGCTCGACCGTGGTCCATTGCGCGCCGCGCGATCCGTCGCCAGCGACGCTGGCGCTGGTGGCGGGAGTCGCCGCCTACGAGGCAGTTTCCGCTATCCTTGCCGATCCGAGCCGCCTGCGGCTCAAATGGCCCAACGATTTGATGCTCGGCGAAGCCAAGCTCGCGGGCATCCTGCTCGAGCGCGAAGGCAATGCGATCGTGGTCGGCATGGGGATCAATCTCGTCGCCGCGCCCGACCTGCCCGATCGCAGGACCGTCGCGCTGACCGCACTGGGCCCCGCGCCCGATCGCGACCTCTTCGCGAGCGCGCTGGCCACCGCCTTCGACCGCGAGCTCGAACGCTGGCGGACCTACGGCCTCGAACCGCTCGTACGCCGCTGGGAGAGCGTGGCGCATCCGCAGGGGACGCCGCTGACGGTCCGGCCGCCGGGCGAGGAGCAGATCGCGGGCAGCTTTGCCGGGCTGACCGGCGAGGGCGCGCTCTCGCTGCGCTTGGCGGACGGCTCGACCCGTGCCATCCACGCGGGTGACGTGATGCTCGTGAACGAGGAGAGCTGAGCCATGCTGCTCGCCGCCGATGTCGGAAATACCAATGTCGTCTTCGCCCTGATCGAGGGGCGCGAGATCAAGGCGCGCTGGCGCATCGCCTCCGACCCGCGCCGCACGGGCGACGAATATGCGGTGTGGCTGCTCCAGCTCGCCGAGTTCCAGGGCTTCGACAGCGGCGATATCGACCAGGTCATCATAGGCTCGGTGGTCCCGCGCGCGATCCACAACCTCACTGTCCTGTCGGAGAAATATCTCGGCATCACCCCGCTGATCGCGGGGCAGGGGGCAGGTCAGTGGGGAATCGAGCTCGACATCGAACAGCCCAGTTCGCTCGGCGCCGATCGGGCGCTCAACACGATAGCCGCGCATGCAAAATACGAAGGCGACCTTATCGTGATCGATTTCGGCACCGCGACGACCTTCGACGTGGTCGATTTCACGGGCGCCTATAAGGGCGGGATCATCGCACCGGGAATCAATCTGTCGCTCGATGCGCTGGTCGGCAACACCGCCAAGCTGCCGCGCATCGCGATCGAGCGGCCCGAGAGCAACAGCGTGATCGGCCGCAACACCGAGGACCAGATGCTGATCGGCGTGTTCTGGGGCTATGTCGCGCTGATCGAAGGTCTGATCGCGCGGATGAAGGCCGAAATCGGCCGCCCGGCCAAGGTGGTCGCGACCGGCGGTCTCGCGATCCTCTTCGACGAGCATACCGAGCTGTTCGACGCGGTCGATTCCGACCTCACGCTCGAAGGCCTCGCGATCGTGGCGGAGCGCGCGCGATGAAGAAGGACTTCACCCCCGAAGACGAACTGCTCTTCCTCGCGCTCGGCGGATCGGGCGAAATCGGCATGAACGTCAATCTCTACGGCTGCCAGGGCCGGTGGCTGATGGTCGACCTCGGCATGACCTTCTCGGGCGACCAGTATCCCGGTGTCGACCTGGTCTTCGCCGATCTCGAATTCATCGAGGACCGTGCGGACAAGCTCGATGCGATCGTGCTCACGCACGCGCATGAAGACCACATCGGCGCAGTGCCCTACTTCGCCGCCGATCTCGGCGTGCCGATCTATGCCACGCCGTTCACGGCCGATCTGGTGCGCCGCAAGCTCGAGGAAGCGGGATTGCTCGACCAGGTCGAGGTCCATGTGATCGCCGACGATCACGGTAGTTTCGCCGTCGGCCCGTTCGAAGTCACCTATCTCCCGCTCGCGCATTCGATTGCCGAGGGCAATGCGCTGCTGATCGAGACGCCGCATGGCCGCATCTTCCACACGGGCGATTGGAAGCTCGACGAGGATCCGATCATCGGCGAGCCGACCACCGAGGATGAGCTGGTCGAGATCGGCGACGGGGGCGTGCTCGCGCTGGTCTGCGACAGCACCAATGTCTTCAATCCCGCGGCTAGCGGATCCGAAGGCGCGGTGCACAAGGGCCTGCTCGAAGAGGTCCAGCGGCATGCCGGAAAGCGCGTGCTGGTCACCACTTTCGCCAGCAATGTCGCGCGACTGCAGACGCTCGGTGACGTCGCGCGCGAGACCGGGCGGCAGGTCTGCGTCGCCGGGCGCTCGCTCGACCGGATCATCGAGGTGGCGCAGGACAATGGCTATCTCGAGGACTTTCCCGAGCCGGTGGATTTCGACACGGCGATGGGCCTGCCGCGCGGCGAACTGCTGATCCTCGCGACCGGCGGGCAGGGCGAGCCCCGCGCCGCGCTCTCGCGAATCTCCGAGGAAAACCATCCGCTCGAACTCGTGCGCGGCGATGTGGTGCTGTTCTCCAGCCGCCAGATCCCCGGCAACGAGATCGCTATCGGCGCGGTCCAGAACCGGCTTGCCGCGCGCGGCATCACCATGGTCACCGACCGGCAGAGCATGATTCATGTCTCGGGCCATCCGGGACGTCCAGAGCTCGAAGCGCTCTATGGCTGGCTGCGCCCCGACATCCTGCTGCCAGTTCATGGCGAGATGCGGCACATGCAGGAACAGGCACGGCTCGGCCAGGCCTGCGGCATCCCCGATCAGGTGGTTCAGCAGAACGGCGATCTGGTGCGGCTCGCGCCCGGGGCTCCCGGCAAGGTGGCAGAAGTGCGCGCCGGACGGCTCGTGCTCGATGGCGACATCATCGTCCCCGCCGATGGCGAAGCGATCGCCATGCGGCGGCGGATCATGCGCGAAGGCGTCGTGATCGTCGCGCTCGACGGCGATCTCAACCCGCGGCTCGACAGCCTCGGCCTCCCTCTGGACGAGGATTACGAGGACTTCGTCGCCGAAGCGACCAAGGACATCCGCGATGCCATCGGCAAGCTGCGCGGCGCGGATCGGCGCAACGAGAGCAGTGTCCACGAAGCGGCACGTCTCGCCGCGCGGAGGGCGGCGCAGCGCTGGTCGGGCAAGCGCCCGCAGGTGCGCGTGATCGTACCGAACCTCTAGGAGACGCAGCGATGCAGTGGACCAGCGTCCTCGCGATCTATTTCCTGTTCTTCGTCTTCAGCGCCTTCCTGCTGTTGCCGTTCGGCGTGCGCACGCATGACGAGGCGGGGCTGGAGAAGATCCCCGGTCAGGCCGACAGCGCGCCGGTCGAATTCCGCCCCGGCAGGCTGCTGCTGCGCGCGGCCGCGCTCGCCGCAGTCGTGACGGCGCTGTTCGTCCTGAACTATATCTACGGGTGGATCGAGGTCGAGGACCTCATCTTCTGGGGCCCCGACGCCAATTGATCATTGCCGCAGGCGTTCGAGCGCCTGGGCCAGCACGACATAGAGCTTGCCCATGTCGCTGCTGAGCAGCGTCACGCTGACGGCATGGCCGTCGCGCGTCGACAGCATGGTGCGCAGCATCGCCTCGAAATCGTGGATGTAGCGGCTGACGTGCTCGCGGAAGTCGTGATCGGCATCGTAGAGTTCGGCGATCTCGCGTGCTTCGGTGTTGTCGACCAGGCGCACCGCACGGCGAGTGAAGATGCCGCGATCGCCCCGCAGATAGCTCGCCCAGGCGGTGTCGGTCACTTCGGTCGAGATCGCCTTGGCGATGTCGATGGCGTTCGAATTGAGGCTCTCGGTGATCAGCGCGACGCGGCGCGAGAAGTCGTTGTCGACCTCCTCAGTGGCGCGTTCGCGGGCATGGGCGATCCGGTTCTCGAGATTGCCGGTGAGTTCGTTGACCTTGGCCAGCTGGTCGCGCAGCTGGCGGGTCACCTCGCGCCCGGCCTCGGCCGAGCGCCCGGTTGCCTTGTCGAGTGTCGTGATCGCCTCGGCGGTGTGCACGCGCAGGGCGCGGTCGATGGCAGCCGCGCTCTGTTCGCCGACCCGCTCGGCGATCCGCGCGATGCGCTCGGCCTGCTCGTCCTCGATCGCGGCCAATGCCTTGCGGGCGCTCTCTTCGAGAGCGGCGATGGCGTCGCGCAATTCGCCCTGCGCTTTGTCCGACAGGGCGGCGCTTTCCTCGCCCAGCGCGGCGAGGCTCGCGCGCAGGCCGTCGATGCCGTCGGCATGGTCCGCACTCGTTTGGCCGAAGCGCGACTGGAAGGCCTCCACACCGTCGATCGCTTCGCGACTCCGGCTCTCGGCGGCCTCCATGCTTGCGGTGAGCGCCTCGCCCGCCGCCCGGGCCTGATCGAGGAGGGCTTTGACCTCTTCGGCGCGGTGTTCGATGCCGGCAAGGCGCACCTCGCTGGCTTCCATCGCCTCGGGCAGATCCTGGCGGCTGTGCTTGGCGCTGGCCTGGATCAGTTCGAGCAGCCGTACGCTGGCGTCGGTCAGCGATGCCACCGCCGAATCGGTCCCGTCGAGCGCCTCGCGGCTCTCGGCGAGCTTGGCGGTGAGTGCGGAAATTGCATTCGAAAGATTCGTCCTCGCGCTGCGTCCCTGTTCGGAGATGGTCTGGAAGATCGCTCCGAGCGCCTCGATGCGCTCGCCGAGCTCCTCGCCCTCGGCGGCCATGATCGAGAGTTGCTCGGCCTGGGCCGCGCGGCGCTCGGCGATCGCTTCGTCGAGCGCGGCCAGGCGCTCGGAGAGGCGCGTTTCGGCCTCCTCCTCGGCCTGGGCAAAGGCGCTCTGGCGACGCTCGGTCTCCGCTGCGAAGGCGCGGTTCCGCTCGGCAACCCGGGCATCGACCGTCTCGGCCTCGGCCGCGAGCGCGGCCAGCTTGGCGTTGGCAGCGGCGAGTGCGGCCTCGTCGATCCGCTCGACTTCGGCCACCGCGTCGCGCAGCCGCTTCTGCAGCGCCTCGATCTGGCTCCGCCAGGCGGTGAGCGCATGGGCCTCGGCGTCGCGGATGGTTGCGCCGGCCTGTGCCGCTTCGTCGCGCAGGGCCGCGAGCCGATCGCTCAGGCTGCCGATCGCCGCGTCGCGCTCCACCTCCGCGGCGGCATCGGTTTCGGCTAGCTCGCTCCGCAGGGTCTCGAAGCGCGAGCGGATGGCGGCGAGCGCGTCCACTTCGCGGCTATCGAGCTCGCCGCGGAAACTCTCGCTTCGCTCGCGCAGTTCGGCAAAGCGTTGGTCGGTGATCCTTCCCAGCTGATCGGCCTGTTCGGTGAAGGCCTCGAGTGCAGCATCGACACGCTCGCGCAGCGAAGTCACCTGGCGCTCGCTCGCCGCGCCGAATTCGTTGAGCCGCTCGAACCCTTCGACGAGTTCGTCGAGCTGCGCCTGCGCCGTGCGGCCGGCGCCACCGATCTGGTTGGAGACATCCTTCGCGGAGTTCGCGATAACCGGCAGGTTGTCGCGCAATTTATCCATGTTTTCAAGCGCTGTAGCGCTGACACTAGCAATCGATTCGACCCGCTCGCCATTTTCCCCGACCAAGGCCTGCAGGCGATCGGCATGCTCGGACAGGCGCTCCGTCGCGGTGCGGCCGAGATAGTCGAGTTCGCGGCTCTGGCTAGAGAGGAACTCCCGCGCCAGGCTCAGCTCGCGGTTGACCCGAGCCAATCGCGTTTCGAGCTCCGCAGAATGGAGCGAAAGACTGTGCGCAACGTCCGAAAACCGCCGCGCCTCGCGGGTCGAATGGCGCATGGCGAGCAACCAGAGCGAGACTACCAGCAGCACCGGGATAGCCCATTGGGTGACCAGGTCGATCGCTTCGCCAGCGGTGGGGGGGGCCAGGATCTTGGCCTGCCGCGCCCAGAGGAAGAAGCCCGTCCAGCCCGCGACCACCACGAAGGCAAGCGCGGGAAGGACCCATCCGTAATCGCGCGGGAGCTCCGGCTCCTCGACCCATTCTCCCTCGAACACGTCCTCTTCCATGTTCGAGCTTTCTTCGACAACCTCTTCGGAAACCAATGCTTCCGAAGGGCTTTCATCGGCCGACTGTTCGACGGCCTGGATCAGCGAGCGCTTTCTCATCGCTGTCGAAACTATCACCAAAGGTGGCAGGCTTAAACCACCATTAACCGATTGGGTGCAGGCTGTGGCGATGGCGTATCACTCCATTGCATTCGATGCCGCCCTGGCGAGCGCAGCCGGCGACGATCTCGCTCTCAGGAACGAGTTGCGCGCCGGTTTCGTCGACAGCACGGCGCGCCAGCTCGACCTGCTGCGCAGGGCGCGCTGCGATGCGAACTGGGAAGTCGCGGCCGAGCGCCTTCATGCCATCGCCGCGAGTTTCCATGCGGTCGAACTGATGGGGCTGGCCGACGAGGCGCGCTCGGGAGCGCCCGGCGATCCGAGTGTCATCCGCCGGATCGACGCCTTTATCGGCGCTCTCGGCTGAGGGAAACCGGCACAGCCCCCTTGGCGAGCGGGGCAGGGCATCCCTAGAAGCAGACTTCGACCACCCGCTCGCAATCCGGAGTAAAGCGTGCGCATCGCCCTGCTGTCCGTGCTCCACCGGCCCGCCGATCCGCGCGCGGTTCCCGCGCCGTACCGCAAGCTGGCAGGCGCGCGGCTCGTGGATCGTCAGCTCGATATCGCGCTGGCGGCAGGCTGCGAAACGGTCGCCTGTCTTGCCGGGACCGTGGGGCGCGAGGTGATCGCGCTGCAGCACCGCGCTGAAGCCGCAGGGGCGCGGTTCATCGCCTTGCGCGATCCGCACAAACTGTCGGGGATCGTCGCCGCCCAGGACGAATTGCTGGTCATCGAGGCTGGGGTCCTGCCCGAGGAAGAGGCGGTCCTGCGTCACCTGGCGAAACCCGGTGTTCTCGTGTTTCCCGAAGACCCGGCGATCGCAAGGGGCTACGAGCGGATCGATGCGCATTTCGCCTGGGCGGGAGCCTTGCTGGTGCGCGGGAGTGCGGTCGAACAGCTGGCGCATCTGCCGGGTGACGTGGATGCGCCCTCCGCGCTCCTGCGCATCGCCCTGCAGTCGGGTACGCGGACTTACCCGCTCGAGACGCGGCTGCTCGACGAGCATGGCTGGCTGCGCGATCCCTCTCCCGAGGAACTGGCGACGCGCGAGCGCAGCTGGGTAGCCGGGCATGCCGATGTCGCGCCCTTCACCGCACCCGGATTGGCGATTGCCGAGCGCCTCGGCGTGCGGCTCGCGCAGGATACGATGGGCGGCAATCTCCCGCGTATTCTCGCGTTGAGCTCGGCGATCGCGGGCCTGCTCGCCTTGTCCTCCGCCATCGCCGGATGGATGGTCCCGGGGTTCGGTTTCGCCGTGTTGGCGGCGTTGTTCTTCGCGATGGAAGAAGTGGTTCGGAGGGTCGCCCATGCCGGCCAGTTGCGCCCGCAGGTTCCACTCCTCGTCCGCGCCCTGACCGTCCTGCTCGATCCCCTGCTCGTCATTCTGATCGCCCGCGCATCGCCCGAAGATTCCGAATGGCTGAGACTGTTCGTGCCGGCGGTCCTGTTCGGTCTGCTGCATCTGGGCGAGCGGATTGCCGCGCGACGCTGGCGGCGCAGCTATGGCGACCGGGTGCTGCTCACCGTCCTGCTGGTCCCCGCGGCCGTACTCGGTATCATGCAGCCCGTGGCCGGGGTGCTGGCGCTGGGGGTGCTGCTGTCGCTGTTCCTGGCTTCCGGGCCGCAGACATAACGCGCAATTAACCATGGCGATGCTATTTCCGGACCATGACGATGCCTGATGCCGCATCCCCCGAGGTCGCTTCGGACCAGGAGACCCTGCGCGAGGCGCTCGCGGCGGGTGATGCCGCGCTCCAGCGTATCGCCCCGATCCTGTCGCATCTGCTGGCCACGCCGGACCATTCGCTGTTCAGCGACGAGATCGTCGCGCGGATTCGGGGCATGTGCCAGCATCTGGCCTGGCAGGTGCTGCGCGCGCAGGCGGAAGCGGCGGGGCAGGCGGGGCGCGAAGCCTTTGCCGAGCGACATGGCGCAGCCCTTGCCGAATATTTCTTCGGCAGTCCGGCGCTGGTGGCGCATTGCCATGCCCTGGCGATCGAATGGCAGCTGACCGAAAAGCTGGAAGTGCAATATGGCATCGACCCGGTCCTTTCGCCGCTGGTGCAGGAGCTGATCGCCGATGAAGACGCCAGCCTTGCGAGCGCGGCGATGGCCTCGCTTACCGCCCAGGCGCGCTTCGCGCAGAGCCAGCGGCGGATGGAGCTTCCGCTCAGCGAATTGCCGGGCGATCTGTTCCACGACCTGCTGATGGGCTGGCGCGAATATGCCGGGCAGGTCCGGTCCGACGCCATGATCCGCGCCGAGAGCAAGCTGCGCGAAGCGTTCGACGAGGGGGCGGGGCGGATATCGCTCCTCGCACGCGTGGTCACGGGCATGGGCAGCGAAGGTCTGCGAGCGCTCGACATCGATCGGGCCGGGGCGGCGCTGTTCCTCTCCGCGCTCGCTACCCGTTCGGGGCAGTCGCGCGTCGCGACGGTGCTGTCGACCAATCACCGGCAGACGGCTCGCCTTGCACTGGGCTTGCGCGCCGCCGGGCTCGATAGCGGCGATGTCGAGCGACAGGTGCTGCGCCTCGATCCGCAGGCCGAGCCACAGCGGGCCGTCGCCGCATTTGCGGTAGAAGAGGCGCGCCGCTTGCTCGCCGAAACATCAATTTCTGGAATCGAGTGATCATGGCAACTGTCGGAACACGATATCTTGCGCATGCCCGGACCGATACCGAGGGCAGGCTCGTCGAGGCCGAGGAGCCGCTCGCGCAGCTTCAGGTGGCCTGCGGCGGCGCTGTCGGCACGCGGGTTGCCATCCCCGAACTCCTCGCGCTGGTCGAAAAGACCCAGCGCTTCGGCCTGAGGCTCGCGCGTCAGTTCGAGGCGGTCGACGGCGAGCACCGGATTACGGCCTGGGTGGAAATCGCTCCGCTGACAAACGAGGCGGGCGAGGCCGCGGGCTGCACGATCGATGTGGTCAGCTGGCAGAGCGAGGACCTGCCGCCCGAGAACGATATCGCGGCGGCGCGGCGGCGGATCGAGATCAACCGCCATTTGGCCGACTGCACCGCGCGGCTCGATTCGGGCCAGCGGCTGCTGTCGGTGGAAACCGAAGCGCCCGATCTCGCCGATTTCTCGCAGAAGGCGCTCGCCAATGTCGGCAAGCCCTGGACCGATTTCGTCGACCTGCCCGGCAATGCGCACCGGCAGCCGTTGCACTGGCGCCTGCTCGACGGGGCGCGGTGCGAGATCGATGGCTCGCAGCGCAGCTGGACCGCACATCTCGAACCGCTGGGGCAACCGCAACCGGGCAGTGCGGGTTTCGTGCTCTACCTGAGCGCCGATCGTCCCCTGGCGAATGCCGACGCGGGTGAGGCGGCGGAAACGAGCGAAGGGCCTTCGTTCGGGCGCGACCTGACCCCCGTCCTGCGTCAGCCGATCAACCGCATCATCGCCAATGCCGAGACGATCCGCACCAAGCTCGCCGGTCCGCTGGCCGACGAATACAGTTCCTATGCCGCCGACATCGCCACCGCCGCGCAGCACTTGCTCGCGCTGATCGACGATTTGTCCGATCTCGAAGTGGTCGAATCGGAGGATTTCGTGACCGCACCCGATCGGATCGAGCTGGCCGATGTCGCCCGGCGCGCCTGCGGCATCCTCGGCGTGCGGGCGCGAGAGAAGGGCATCACGCTGGTCGCCCCGCCCGAAGGCGAAAGCCAGCTCGCGATCGCCGAATTCCGCCGCGTGCTGCAGATCCTGCTCAACCTCGTCGCCAACGCGATCCGCTATTCGCCCGACGAGAGCCAGGTGTGGATCCGGCTGGACCGCATCGGCAGCCGCGCGCTGATCACCGTCGCCGACCAAGGCCACGGGCTCGACGAGCAGCAGCAGGAACGGGTGTTCGAGAAATTCGAGCGGCTCGGGCGCAGCGGCGACGGCGGCTCGGGCCTCGGCCTCTACATCTCGCGCCGAATCGCGCGCGCTATGGACGGCGATCTGACAGTGGAAAGCGCGCCGGGGCAGGGCGCACGCTTCACCCTTTCGGTGCCGGCGGCCGACGATTTGCGGCAGAAGCCGCGCTGATCAGCGGCGGCGCGAACCGCGCCAGAACAGCAAGGCTCCGATGAGGAAGGTGATCGCGCCGTAGAGCGCCCACTGGCGCTCGGCGAGCATGAAGCTCTCGGCCGGCCACATGACCAGGCCGAGGCCCTGAAGCGCCCACAGGCCTCCGGAGAGCATGAGCGCCACTCCGAAGACCATGAGGACGAAGCGCATCTCAGCGCTGCCCGATCGGAACGTAGTCGCGTTCGGTCGGGCCGGTGTAGAGCTGGCGCGGACGGCCGATGACCTGCGCGGGGTCGGAGATCATCTCGTTCCACTGCGCCACCCAGCCGACGGTACGGGCGAGGGCGAAGAGCGCGGTGAACATCGTGGTCGGGAAACCGATCGCGTTGAGGATGATGCCCGAGTAGAAGTCGACGTTCGGGAAAAGCTTCTTTTCCTTGAAGTAATCGTCGTTGAGCGCGAGCTCCTCGAGCTTCAGCGCGGTCTCGAACACCGGGTCGTTGACGTTCAGCGCGTCGAATACCTCGCGCAGCGTCTGCTGCATCACGGTCGCGCGCGGATCGTAGTTCTTGTAGACGCGGTGGCCGAAGCCCATCAGGCGGAACGGGTCGTTCTTGTCCTTGGCGCGCTCGATATAGTGCGGGATGCGATCGGGCGAACCGATTTCCTGCAGCATGTTGAGCGCCGCCTCGTTGGCGCCGCCATGCGCGGGGCCCCACAGGCAGGCGATGCCGGCCGCGATGCAGGCGAAGGGATTGGCACCCGACGAACCGGCGAGGCGCACGGTCGAGGTCGAGGCGTTCTGCTCGTGATCGGCATGGAGGATGAAGATGCGGTCCATCGCGCGTTCGATCGCGGGATGGATCTCATATTCCTCGGCCGGAACGCCGAAGGTCATGCGCAGGAAGTTGCCCGTGTAGCTGAGCTCGTTCTTCGGCTGCATGAAGGGCTGGCCGACCGAATATTTGTACGCCATCGCCGCGATCGTCGGCATCTTGGCGATCAGCCGGTGGCTGGCGATCTTGCGCTGCTCGGGGTCGGAGATGTCGGTGCTGTCGTGATAGAAGGCCGACAGCGCGCCGACGACACCGCACATGATCGCCATCGGGTGCGCATCGCGGCGGAAACCCTGGTAGAATTGACGCAATTGGTCGTGCACCATCGTGTGGCGCGTGATCGTGTAGGTGAAGTCGTCGAGTTCTTCCTGGCTCGGCAGTTCGCCGTTCAGCAGCAGGTAGCTGACTTCCATGAAGGAGGACCCTTCGGCGAGCTGGCCGATCGGGTAACCGCGGTGGAGCAGGACGCCTTCTTCGCCGTCGATATAGGTCAGCGCGCTTTCGCAGCTGGCGGTCGACTTGTAGCCCGGATCGTAGGTGAACTTGCCGGTCGAGCCGTAGAGCTTGCGGATGTCGATGACGTCGGGCCCGACGCTGCCCTGCAGCACGGGGAATTCCTGGGTCTGATCGCCCAGATCGAGGGTTGCCTGCTTGTCGGCCACGCGTGTCTCCTCACTCGTTCTCATCGGTGCCTGCGGGAAAGGCCTGCGCATCGATACGCGCGAGCGATTCTTCCTTGCCCAACAGGACCAGCACATCGAAAATGCCGGGCGACGTCGTCGTGCCCGTCAGCGCCGCGCGCATGGGCTGCGCGAGCTTGCCGAGACCCAGTTCGAGGGCCTCCGCATACGATTTCGTAGTGGCTTCCAGCGCCTCGATTGTCCAGTCATTTTGCACATGCAGCATTTTGGACAAGCCGGCGAGCCGTTCGCGCGCTTCCGCATCGATCAGCGCGGCTGCCTTTTCGGTCATCTCCAGCGGGCGTGTGGCGAATAGAAATGCCGATCCTTCAACGAGTTCGTTGATCGACTTCGCACGCGTTTTGAGCACGGGCATGGCCTTGGTCAGCAGTGCTACATCGGCGTCCTGGCCCATCCGCTCGGCGACGATCGCGGCGAGGCGGGCATCGTCCGCAGCGCGGATGTAATGCCCGTTGAGGTTCTGCAGCTTCTTGATGTCGAAGCGTGCGGGACCCTTGCCCACGCCGTCGAGGTCGAACAGTTCGACCGCCTCGGACTTGGTGATCTCTTCGCGGTCGCCATGACCCCAGCCGAGACGCAGGAGATAGTTGAACAGAGCCTCGGGCAGCACGCCCTCATCGTCGCGATAGGCCTCGACGCCGACCGCGCCATGGCGCTTCGACATCTTCGCCCCGTCGGGCCCGTGGATCAGCGGGACATGCGCATAGACCGGATCGGGCCAACCACCCTCGATCGCGTCCATCGCGCGGATGATCGGCAACTGGCGAAAGGCGTTGTTGAGGTGATCGTCGCCGCGAATGATATGCGTGACGCCCATGTCGTGGTCGTCGACCACCACTGCGAGCATGTAGGTCGGGGTGCCGTCGGCGCGCAGCAGGACGTAATCGTCGATCTCGGCATTGCGGACGGTGACCTTGCCCTGGACCTCGTCGGCGATCGTGGTCTCGCCCTCGGTCGGGACCTTCAACCGGATGACATAGGGCGCGCCTTCGGGGGCGTCGCTTTCATCGCGATCGCGCCAGCGACGGTCGTAGCGCATCGGCTGCTTGTTGGCGCGCTGCTCGGCACGCATCGCCTCAAGTTCCTCGGGCGTGGCGTAGCATTTGTAGGCGTGCCCGGCTTCGAGCAGTTTGCGCGCGACCTCGGCATGGCGTTCGGCGCGGTCGGACTGGAACAGCGGCGGCTCGTCGAAATCGAGACCGAGCCAGTCGAGCCCCTCGATGATCTTGTCGATCGCGTCCTGCGTGCTGCGCTTGCGGTCGGTATCCTCGATGCGGAGCAGCACGCGCCCGCCATGATGGCGCGCATAGAGCCAGTTGAACAGCGCGGTGCGCGCGCCGCCGATATGGAGATAGCCGGTGGGCGAGGGGGCGAAGCGGGTGACGACCGGAGGGGCCTTGCTGCCACTATCGCTTGCCATTGTCTCTCGCTTCCTTTCAACTCTGTGCATGGCGACGCCGGGGACGCCTTCGATACCGATGGGGGAGGCGGACGAGGGGGCCCGCGATACAGTGCCGCGCCCTTGGCGCATGCGCGCCGGATTGTCCAGTTTCCCCGCACAGATCGACGCGTTCCTCGAACGCGCCGAATTCGATCGCGGTCCCTGGCTGGTGGTGGCCTTCGCGGCGGGGATCGGGCTGTGGTTCGCACTTCCCGGTGCCGGATACTGGCTGGCAGCCGTTTCCGTCGCGCTTGCCAGCGCGACGGCGGCGGCGCTGGCGTGGCGCGGGCAAGACGGGCGCGGTCATGTTCTGGCAGCGCTGGTCACGCTCGCTCTCGCGCTGGCGATCGGCATTGCACTGGTCTGGACCCGTTCGGCGCTGGTCGGCGCGGAGCCGATCGAACAGCCGCGCTTCGAGCGGATCGACGGACGCATCCTCGAGCGCGCGGAGCAGCCAGCCGAGGATCGCGTCAGGCTGGTGCTGGCGGCACGTGATCCCGCCAGCGGGCGGGCACTGGCCTATCGGATCAACGTGCCGCTGACCGAGGACCGGCCGGGCCTGCGCGAGGGCGCCAGGGTGCGGCTTGCGGCGCGACTGATGCCGCCGTCGCCGCCGATCGTTCCGGGAGCTTACAATTTCGCCCGCCGGGCCTGGTTCGACGGGCTCAGCGCCACCGGGAGCCTGGTCGGCGAAATCGAACTGGTCGAACCGGCCGCTGGGAGCGGACTGTCCTTGGCTTCGATCCAGCGTCGCTTGTCGGCGCATGTGCGGGGGAGTCTCGGCGGGACGCCCGGTGCCATCGCCGCGACGCTGGCGAGCGGGGATCGCGGCGCCATTCCCGAAGCCGACGAGGAGGCGATGCGCGATGCGGGGCTCACGCACCTGCTCTCGATCAGCGGGCTGCATGTCAGCGCGATCATTGCCGCCGTCTATGTCTTTGCGCTCAGGCTGCTGGCGCTGTCGCCGTGGCTCGCGCTGCGGGTGCGCCTGCCCTTGGTCGCAACCGGCGCGGCTGCCGCGGCGGGGATCGGCTATACGTTGCTTACCGGGGCCGAGGTGCCCACGGTTCGCAGCTGCATCGGCGCGCTGCTGGTGCTGATCGCGCTGGCGATGGGGCGCGAACCCCTCTCGCTGCGGATGGTGGCGGTCGCGGCGGGCGCGGTCCTCGCGCTGTGGCCCGAGGCGCTTGTCGGCCCGAGCTTCCAGATGAGCTTCGCGGCGGTAATCGCGATCGTCGCCCTGCACAATGCGACGGCGATTCGCACTTTCCTGGCCCCGCGCGAGGAGAGCTGGCTGCGGCGCGCCGGCCGGCGAACCGCGGTGCTGTTCCTGACCGGCCTCGTCATCGAATTGGCGCTGATGCCGATCGTGCTGTTCCACTTCCACAGGGCAGGGGTCTATGGCGCGGCGGCCAATCTCCTCGCCATCCCGCTGGTGACCTTCCTTGCCATGCCGTTAGTGGCGCTGGCGCTTGTGCTCGACCTCGTCGGGGCGGGCGGGCCGGTCTGGTGGCTGGTCGGCCAGTCGCTCGAGGCGCTGCTCGGAATCGCGCACTTTTTCGCCGACCAACCCGGATCGGTGAAGCTGGCGCCGCGCATCCCGACGGGCACGGTCGTGCTCTATGCGGCGGGCGCGCTGTGGCTGGCGCTATGGCACGGACGGCATCGCATGTGGGGACTGGCAACGATCGCGGTTGCGGTCCTGCTGATCGCGCTGGCCCCGGTGCCCGATATCCTGATCACGCGCGACGGGCGCGATATCGGCGTGGCGAACGAGAGCGAGCGTCTGCTGGTGCTGCGGGAGGGCGAGGGAGGCTATGCGCTCGACAATCTGCTCGAACTCGCGGGCAGTATGCGCGAACCGTTACTGCTGGAGCAATGGCCGGGGAGCCGCTGCAGCGCCGAATTCTGCGTACTGTCGCTGAGACGGGGAGGACGCGACTGGGCGGTCCTCGTCGCGCGCAATCGCGATCTGGTCGAGGAGCGCGCGCTCGCCGCGGCTTGCGCGAAGGCCGATATCGTCGTCGCGGCGCGCTTCCTGCCGCGCAGCTGCCGTCCGCGCTGGCTCAAGGCCGATCGCCGGTTTCTCGAACGCGAGGGCGGCACGGCGATCTATCTCGCTAGCCAGCGAATCGACACGGTGGGCCAAGAGCAGGGTGCCCATGGATGGTGGCGCGCGCCCAATCGGTGAGCGCGCACCGAGCACTCAGTGATAGCGGCGCAGGAGCCCCGCGAGCTTGCCCTGGACCTGGACCCGGTGGGCTTCGTAGATCTGCGGCTCGTAGGCGCCGTTGGCGGGATCGAGTCGGATGCGGCCCGCGTCGCGGCGCAGGTATTTGAGCGTCGCTTCCTCATTGTCGACCAGTGCGACCACGATTTCGCCGTCGCGCGCGCTGTCTGTGCGCTTCACCAGCGCGAAGTCGCCGTCAAAAATGCCTGCCTCGATCATCGAGTCGCCCGAAACCTCGAGCGCGTAATGTTCGCCAGGACCTAGCAGGGCGGCGGGCACGGGCATCGAGGACTGGCCTTCGATCGCCTCGATCGGGGCGCCGGCGGCGATCCGACCGTGCAGGGGCACGTCGATGATGTCGTTGGCGGGTTCGGGAGCGACCGTCCTGGTCGGCATCGCTGCGTCGACCGCGTCATTGGCCGCCGCGGGCTTGGGAGACCCCATCACCGCGTCTTCGGGCAGTTTGACCACTTCGAGTGCGCGCGCACGGTTGGGCAGGCGGCGGATGAAGCCGCGTTCCTCGAGCGCGGAGATCAGGCGGTGCACGCCCGACTTGCTCTTGAGATCGAGCGCTTCCTTCATTTCCTCGAAACTCGGCGAGATCCCGGTCTCTTCCAGCCGCTGCTGGATGAAACGGATCAACTCGTGCTGCTTGGCGGTCAGCATGGTGCGAACTCCCGTTACGCCTGTTCACAAAGCTGTGAACGAATGCGGAACAAGTAAGCAACTCGATTCGTCAAGTCAAGCAATCGCGCCATTTTTCAGCGATGGCGCGTGGAACAGGCGTTCACGCTTTGCCCCTTGCGACGTCAGCCTTCCAGCAGGGCCCGCGTCGCCTGCGCGACATCGGCTTGCCGCATCAGGCTTTCGCCGACGAGGAAGGAGCGGACGCCGCTTCGCGCGAGTCGCTGGCAATCCGAATGCGTCGCGATGCCGCTCTCTCCCACCAGCAATGCGTCTTCGGGCGCGAGCCGGGCGAGCCTTTCGGTCGTCGCGAGGTCGGTGGTGAAGGTCCGCAAATCGCGGTTGTTGACCCCGATCAGGCGCGAGCGCAGCCGCGAAGCGCGTTCCATTTCGGCCTCGTCATGGACCTCGACCAGCACGTCCATACTCTGGTCGAAGGCGGCGGCCTCGATTTCGGCCATCAGCGCGTCGTCGAGCGCGGCGACGATGATCAGGATCGCATCGGCGCCGATCGCACGGGCTTCGAGCACCTGCCAGGGATCGACCATGAAGTCCTTGCGCAGCACGGGCAGTTCGCAGGCGGCGCGCGCTTCGACCAGGTAGTCCTCGTGACCCTGGAAATAGGGGGCGTCGGTCAGCACCGAGAGACAGGCGGCGCCGCCCTCGGCATAGGAACGGGCATGGTGCGCCGGGTGAAAGTCTTCGCGAATCAGGCCCTTGGAGGGCGATGCTTTCTTGACTTCGGCGATCAGCCCGAAGCCGTTCTGCTGCGCGCGAGCCAGCGCGGCGCGGAACCCTCGCGGCGCGGATTGGCCGGCGGCGAGCGCTTCCAGTTCGGCGAGCGACCGGGCCGCCTTGCGCGTCGCCAATTCTTCGCGCTTCGTCGCGCAGATTTCGTCGAGCTTGTTCATGTCAGGCTGCCATTTCGATCCAGCGTTCGAGCAATTCCTTGGCCTTGCCCGAATCGAGCGCTTCTGCAGCGATCTCGGCACCCTCGGTCCAGTCGTCGGTGCGTCCGGCGACGATCAGCGTCGCGGCGGCGTTGAACAGCACCGCGTCGCGATAGGGGCCGGGCGCGCCCATCAGCAGCGCCTGCAGCGCCCGCGCATTATGCTGCGGATCGCCGCCCCGGATCGCCTCGACCGGCGCATGCGGCAGGTTCGCCTGCACCGCGACCACGCGGCGCATTTCGAAATCGTGATCGATCACGTCGGCGAGTTCGTTGCCGCCGGCGAGACTGAGCTCGTCGAGTCCCTCGTCGCCCGAGGCGATGAAGGTGCGTTCGGTGCCCAGTTTGGCCTTGGCCGCAGCATAGATCGGGACATAGGCGGGCCGCGCGATCCCGATCAGCTGGCGCCGCACGCCGGCGGGGTTCGACAGCGGCCCCATCAGATTGAAGATGGTGCGCACGCCGAGCGTCTGGCGGATGGGCTGGATGCGGCCCATGGCGGGATGATGGTTCTTGGCGAATAGGAAGCAAATTCCCAGTTCCGCCAGTGTCTTCTCGGCGCTTCTTCCCGCCGCTTCCATGTCGAGGCCGAGCGCTTCGAGCGTATCGGCCGCGCCCGCCTTGCTGCTCGCCGCGCGGTTGCCGTGCTTGGCCACGGGCACGCCGCAGGCCGCCACGACGAGGCTGACGGCGGTCGAGACGTTGAGCGTGTGATGGCCGTCGCCGCCGGTACCGCAGCAGTCGACCGTGCCCTCGGGGGCATCGACCGGGATAAGCCGCGCCCTCAGCGCCCGCGCGGCCCCGGCGATCTCGTCCGAGGTCTCGCTGCGCGCGGACATGTCGACGAGGAAGCGCGCGATCTCTTCGTCGGATGTCTCGCCGTCGAGGATCCAGCCGAAGATCTCCTCGGCCTCCGCCTCGCCGAGATGCTGCCTGGCGTCGGGGAGGCTCTTCATGCGGGGACCTTCGCGGCGATGCCGCAGATTTCGAGGAAATTGGCGAGCAGCGCATGGCCGTGCTCGGTGGCGATGCTTTCGGGGTGGAACTGGACGCCGTGGATCGGCAGCTCGCGATGGCGGAAGCCCATCACGCTGCTGCCGTCGAGCCCGGGGGTCTCGCTGGTCGCATTGACCACCAGGCAGTCGGGAATGTCCTCGACGACGAGCGAGTGGTAGCGCGTCGCAATATAGGGCGAGGGCAGCCCGGCGAAGATGCCGCTGCCGTCATGCGTGACGGGCGAGGTCTTGCCATGCATCAGCCCGCCACGCAGCACGCGTCCGCCGAAATGCTGGCCGATCGCCTGGTGGCCGAGGCAGACGCCGAGCAGCGGCTTGCCCGCCTCGGCGCATGCCGCCACGAGGTCTAGGCTGACCCCCGCCTCGTTCGGCGTGCAGGGACCGGGCGAGATCAGGAACCCCGCCGCGCCGCTCGACAGCGCCTGCCCCGCCGAAATGGCGTCATTGCGCACCACCTCCACGCCTGCACCCAGCTCCATCAGGTAATGGACGAGGTTGAAGGTGAAGCTGTCGTAATTGTCGATTACGAGAATGGAACGTCTGTCGGTCATGTTCCGGCGTCAATGGGGCGGTGACGCTAGCCTTTCAAGCAAGGAAAGCTGCGAGACGCGAAACGTCGATATGACGTCACGCCGTTTTGCCGGCCAGCTGATCGGTCGCTCGGACGAGGCCGTCGACGATGCCCGGCTCGCCGGCGCTGTGGCCGGCATCGGGGACGATCCACAATTCGGCTTCGGGCCAGGCCTTTTTGAGCGCCCATGCTGCACTCGGCGGGGTGCAGATGTCGTGCCTGCCCTGGACGATGATCCCGGGAATGCCGGCGAGCTTGTCGACATTTTCCAGCAGTTCGTTTTCCTTAAGGAAGAAGTCCTCGAGGAAGAAGCGCGCGCAGATGCGGGCGAAGGGGACTGCCTTGGCCGGATCGCCGAAGCTTTCGAGCAGTTCTGCATTCGGCAGCAGCGTGGCGACATTGCCCTCCCACAGCGACCATTCGCGCGCAGCGGCGAGGCGCGTTGCCTCGTCATCGCTGGTCAGGCGCTCGTAATAGGCGCGAACGAGATCGCCGCGCTCGTCCTCGGGGATGAGCCCGGTGAACTGGTCCCATTGCTCGGCCATCACCTCGCTCGCGCCATAGCTGTAGAGCCAGGTCTTTTCCTGCTGACGCGCGAGGAAGACGCCGCGCAGCACCAGTTCGCTCACGCGCTCGGGATATTTCTGCGCATAGGCGAGCGCGAGCGTCGAGCCCCAGCTGCCGCCGAAGGCCTGCCACTTTTCGTGACCGCACATTTCGCGCAGGCGCTCGATGTCGTCGACGATCCGCCAAGTGTCGTTGTGCTCGATCTCGGCGAAGGGGAGCGACTTGCCGCAGCCGCGCTGGTCGAACAGCAGGACGTCGTAGAGCGCCGGGTCCCACTGTCGGCGATGGTCGGGCGCCATGCCTCCGCCGGGGCCGCCATGGAGGAAGACCGCGGGCCTGGCGCCGGGGGTGCCGACACGCTCCCAATAGAGCGAATGGCCCTCGCCGACATCGAGCATGCCGGTCTCGTAGGGTTCGATTTCGGGGTACAGCGCGCGGCGGTCCTGGGTCATTCGCTGGCCTTCTTCCTGACGACGACGATGGGGCCGATCGGCGCGCCCGTATCGAGGCGCCCGGTCGAGGGGTTCCACAGCAGCGAAACCGTGTCGTCCAGGAACAGAGCGTTCTTCACCTCGAGTTCGTTCCGGTAGAAACGGGCGAGCTTGCCGAACGAGATCGGTGCATTCGAGATGACGAAATGGGCGCGCCCTTCGTCGTCCACACCCACGGCATTGCGTACCAGCCGCGAGGGGCCGTCATGCGTGATCTGCGGGTGGATCTTGCCATCGACCACCAGCATCGGGCCTGATTGCGTGCCGAATTGCGGGCGGTCGGTGACATTGGCGAGGAACCAGTCGGTTTCGCGCACCATCCACTTGCCGTCGCTGCCATAGAAGACGCCGTTCGGCTTCATGTAGAAATTGCCCGACCCCGTGCCGGTGTCGAGCGTCTGACGCCGCTCGGCATTCTCGACGTAATAACCGACCGGGGTGCCCTCGGAATCGAAGATCCCGGCGTTCATCGCGAAGGCGATCGTCTCGCCGTCGCTGGCGGCGGCGAAGTCCTTGAGGCTGCGATAGGGCTTGCCGTTCGAGCCGAGCGCCATTTCGATCGTGTTGCGCTCGGGCACGGCAAGGCAATGGGTCAGCGGGGTGTCTTCGAAAATGATCGAGCGACAGGCGCTCTCGACCTGGCTGGCAAGCGTTTCGCTGGGACTCGGCTCGGGCGAGGGCGCGGCATCCTGCGCCTTGCCGTCGATCCGTGCGCGGGCGACGGGCTCGCCCTCGGGCTGGGCTTCACAGGCAGTCAGCGCCAGCAGCGCCAGCGCGGCGATAGCAATCTTCATTGGCCGAATCCGGGCTCCTTCGCGAGGCGGACGGCTTCCTTCGCCGCGGCGAGCAGCGCGCTCGCCTTCGCTTCGCATTCTCTCTGTTCATAGGCGGGATCGCTGTCCGCGACTATCCCCGCGCCGGCCTGGACGTGCATCGTGCCGTCCTTGACCACCGCGGTGCGCAGCACGATGCAGCTGTCGACCGATCCGTCGGGCGCGAAATAGCCCACGCCGCCGGCATAGGGGCCCCGCGTGGCGGGCTCGAGCTCGGCGATGATCTCGCACGCGCGCACCTTGGGCGCACCGCTTACGGTGCCTGCGGGGAAGCCCGCGAAGAGCGCATCGATCGCATCCTTCGCCGGGTCGAGCTTGCCTGTGACATTGCTGACGATGTGCATGACGTGGCTGTAGCGTTCGACGGTGAAGCTCTCGGTGACGGTGACGCTGCCGCATCGCGCGACGCGGCCGACGTCGTTGCGTCCCAGGTCGAGCAGCATCAAGTGCTCGGCGCGCTCTTTCGGGTCGGACAGCAGTTCCTGCTCGGCGAGCCGATCGGCGGCCTGCGTCGCGCCGCGCGGACGGGTTCCGGCGATGGGTCGGATCGTGACCTCGCCGTCGCGCACGCGCACGAGGATTTCGGGGCTCGAACCGACTATGGCGAAGCCGGGCATGTCGAGGAAATAGAGGAAGGGCGAGGGATTGACCCGGCGTAGCGCGCGATAGAGCGCCATCGGCGGCAACGCGAAGGGCGAGGTGAAGCGCTGCGACAGCACCACCTGGAAGATGTCGCCCGCCTCGATGTACTCCTTCGCGCGCGCCACCATCGCCGCATAGTCCTGTGCCGGCATGGTCGGGGCGAGCGCGGGTTCGGGATGCTGCGCGGCGTCCAGGCGATCTTCCGGTGTGGCACGCACCAGCCGCCGCAGTACTTCGTCGATCCGCTCGCCCGCCTGCTCGATCGAAGCGTCTTGCCATACCGGTGCGATGCAGAACAACGCGTCGCTCAGTCGGTCGAACACCAGCAGCACCGTGGGCCGCACGAACAGCATGTCGGGCACTTCGAGCGGGTCCGCGGAAGGGCGCGGAAGCTTTTCGACCAAGCCGATGGTCTCGTAGCCGAAATGGCCGACGAGGCAGGCGAGGGCAGGGGGCAATTCCTCGGGCACTTCGCAGCGACAGGATTCGACCAGGGCCCTCAGGCTATCCAGCGTGCCCTGTTCGCAAGCGACGAAGGCATCTCGCGTCTGCCCCCATCTGGCATTGATCTCGCCACTTTCGCCCGTGGCGCGGAAGATGAGGTCGGGGTCGAGACCCAGGAGGCTGTAGCGCCCTCGGATCTCGCCGCCTTCGACCGATTCGAGCAGGAAGTCGCCGCGTCCCGGTTCGAACAGCTTGAGCGCTGCGCCAACCGGGGTCTCGGTATCGGCGACGATCTCGCGCCAGACCAGCGCCGGCTTGCCTCTCGCCAGTGCCGCCCGTGCCCGTCCGACGCCTTTCAGGCCGCTATTCAAACGCGCCTCAGTTTCCGGTCAGCTGCTTGCGCACGGCCTCGATCGCCGTCGGATTGCGCGAAACGCCCAGTTCTTCGCGCATCGCCTTGCCGAACTGCTGGGCATATTCGTCGCCGAGGAGCGGGCCCATCTGCCGGTGCGCCTGCTCGATCAGCGGATCGTCCCTGGCGATATCGTCCATCGCGATGTCGTCGACCTTGATCACGAAGAAGCCGGCATTCCCGCCCGCGTCGAGTTTCTTGGTCGTCCCTTCGGCCATGCTGAACAGCAGGGCGATCGGGGGCGGGATGCGGCGCTCGCGCTGGCGGGCGAGGTCTTCGCGGGTCATGTCGATCTTCTGCGCGGGGGGCACGCGGCGGTCCTCGGCGGCCAGCGCCTCGGCCATGGACTTGCCTCCACGGACGCGCGCCATCACGCGGTCGGCGGCCGCCTGGGCGGCTTTCATCCCCTCGCTCGCGCGCCAGCGCGCCTCGACGAGCTTTGCGATCTCGTCATAGGGAGCCGCCGCGGCAGGAACGATGTCGCTGACTTCGTAGACGAGGTAGGTCTGGCCGCTTTCCACCGGCGCGATCTCGGGCTCTTCCACCTCCATCTGGAAGGCGGTGGCGAGCGCGGGACGCAGCACTTCGGGCACCGACTGGTCGGGCGACGCGAAGATGCGGCCGTCGGCGACCGCCGGCTCGGTGCTTTGGAGATCGAGATCGAGATCCTTGGCGACTTCGGCCAGCGTCGCGCCGTCGTCGAGCTGTTCCTCGATTTCGCTGGCGAGATCGGCCAGGCCATGAACGCGCTTTTCCTCGCGCAGTGCGGTGGAGATCTCGTCGCGGGCTTGGGCCAGCGTCCGCGCCGGAGTCGAGTCGACGGCATCGATGCGCGCGATGTGCCAGCCGAGCGGGCTACGCGCCGGCTTGGTCATCGAACCGCGCGTTGCAGTGAAATAGGCGGCGGCCACGGCAGGCGAGGCCTGTGCCGAGAGGCCTTCGCGCAGCACGTCGACCACCGGCGCGGCGCGCAGGCCGGCCTCGCGTGCGACGGCTTCGAAGGACTCGCCGGCGACCACGCGCTTGCGGATGGCATCGGCAGCGGCTTCCGTCGGCACGATGACCTGGGTCACGTCCCGCGTCTCGCTGGCGGCATATTGCTTGGCGTCGCGCTTGTAGCGTGCGGCGATCTCTGCATCGGTCGGCTCGATGCGATCTCCCAGCGCGTTCGAATCGAAAGTGGCGAAGCGGATCGTCCGGCGCTCGGGGCGGACGAAGGCATCGCGGTTCTTCTGGTAATAGGCGCGCAGAACCTTGGGGTCGGCCTTGCCAGCCGGTGCATAGGTCGCCGCCGGGAGCAGCGCGACCTCGCCCTTGCGGCGTTCCTTGAAAAGCTGCGCATAGCGATAGGCGAGCTTGTCGGGGACGGTTGCGCCGAAGCCGGCCGGGATCAGCAATTGCTGAGACAGCAGGCCGACACCGAGATCGTCGCGGACCTGCGCGTCGGTCAGGCGCTGCTGCGAGAGGGTCTGACGGTAGATGTCCTCGCTGAAATTGCCGTCGGGGCCGCGGAAGGCCGGGATCATGCGGATTTCGCTGTTGATGAGATTGTCGCCGACGCGGATGCCATGCTCTTCGGCGTATTCCTTGAGCGCGGCGCGGCCGATCAGGGAATCGAGCGCGCTATCGAGACCGCCTTCGCGCAGGAAAGCCTGCATCGTCGCGGTCGGCTGTTCCTGCCGCAGCCTCTCGTGGCCGTTATTCGCCCCGCGAACCAGATCGGCGGTGGATATCTTCTCGTCTCCGACGACGGCCACGCGATCGCCGCCAGCAATTCCGCCGAATGCGCCGCTGCCGGAAACATCGGCGCTGGCAAAGGCGAGGGCGATCAGACCGAGGAAGGCCAGCGAGATCGCGAGGCCGAGCTTGGTCTTGAAGAAGTTGCGAAAGAACTGGAACATGACGTGCGGGCTATCCCGTATCTGGCGGCTGTCGATCAGGCGGGGCCTGGTTGGGTTGGGGCGCTTTATCCGCCCTGCGACCTCCCGGCAACAGGTTGCAAAGGGTTTTGACGTGCGATCAAACCTTGGCTAGCGGAGCCAATCCCCCGGCCCGTATAGCGGGCGACAGATTCAGATAATTCGCAGGACTTACCCATGGCCGAACGGCCCTATATCGTCGGAAACTGGAAAATGAACGGCACGCGCGCGATGCTTTCCGAAGCACGCGCCATCGACCGTGCCGCGCAGCGCTACATGAAGGTGGAGGTGGCTGTGGCCCCGCCCTACACGCTGATTCACGCGGTCCACAAGGAAGCCGAGCAGATCGGCGTCGGCGCGCAGGACTGCTACCCCGGAGCGGAAGGCGCGCACACCGGCGACATCAACGCCTCGATGATCGCCGATGCGGGCGCGAAATTCGTCATCCTCGGCCATAGCGAGCGGCGCCAGGACCATGGCGAAACCGACGAACTGATCAATGCCAAGATCGAATCGGCGCTCGATGCCGGCCTGCGGGTGATCCTGTGCTGCGGCGAAACGCTCGAAACGCGCGATGCGGGCGAGACGGAAGCCTTCGTGCTGGCGCAGCTCAAGGCGGCGCTGCCCGCATTCCAGGATCCCGCCGACCGGCTGACGATCGCCTATGAGCCGATCTGGGCGATCGGCACCGGACGGACCGCGACCACCGACGATATCGCCGCCATGCATGGAGCGATCCGCGGCTTGCTCGACGAGACCTACGGTGCGGAAGCCTCGGCGCAGGTGCGCATTCTCTACGGCGGTTCGGTCAAGCCGGACAATGCGCGCGAAATCCTCGCGACGCCCGAAGTCGGCGGCGCGCTGGTCGGCGGCGCCAGCCTTTCGGCCGAGAACTTTCTCGGCATCGTGGTCGGCGCCTCGGAGACCGAAGAGGTCTGATCCCGCCACGCTTGCCGTTTGCCCCGCACGTGCCTAAATGCGCGTGACCCCCGCTATCGCAGTTCCAAGAGTATCCGCATGTTCCTGTTTCTCACCGTCGTCCAGGCGATCGTCGCAGCCGCGCTTGTCGGTGTCATCCTGATGCAGCGCTCCGAAGGGGGCGGCCTCGGTGTCGGCGGCAGCCCCTCGGGCATGCTGAGCGCGCGCGGTGCAGCTGACTTCCTGACCCGTTCGACCAAATGGCTCGCGGTGGCCTTCGTCGTCCTGTCGATCGCGCTCGCCGCGGTCGCGGTCGAAACCACCGGCAGCGACGCCATCGAATCGACGCTCGACCGGACGGTGGCTCCGGCGGCACCGGCCGACCCGCTCGGCCCGGCGACGACGGGCGAGGGTACCCCGGCCGGCGACGATCCGCTGGCCGACGTAGCCGAATAACCGAATTCTAGGTGCAGGCCTGTGGATTGCGTCGCGCTCGCGGCGCGATTTGCACCTGTTTGTGCTTGCCCCGACTCAACCCTTCAGCTTAAGGCCCGACTCCCATGGCGCGGTATATCTTTATCACCGGCGGCGTGGTCTCCTCGCTTGGCAAAGGTCTCATGGCAGCATCGCTCGCTGCCCTCCTTCAGGCGCGTGGCTACAAGGTCCGCATCCGGAAATTCGACCCCTATCTCAACGTCGATCCGGGGACGATGTCCCCCTATCAGCACGGCGAGGTCTACGTCACCGACGACGGGGCCGAGACCGATCTCGACCTCGGTCATTACGAGCGCTTCACCGGCGTTTCGGCACACCAGGGCGACAACATCACCTCGGGCCGGATCTATCAGGACATCATCGCCAAGGAGCGCCGCGGCGACTATCTCGGCGCCACCGTCCAGGTGGTCCCGCACGTCACCGACGAGATCAAGGCCTTCGCGCTCGCCGGGCAGGACGACCATGATTTCATCCTCTGCGAGATCGGCGGGACGGTCGGCGACATCGAGGGCCTGCCCTTCATGGAGGCGATCCGCCAGCTGCGGAACGATCTCGAACCGTGGCAGACGCTCAGCGTCCACGTCACGTTGGTGCCCTATATCGCGGCGGCGGGCGAGCTGAAGACCAAGCCGACGCAGCACTCGGTGCGCGAACTCGCCAGTCTCGGGATCAAGCCCGACGTGCTGCTGTGCCGCGCCGAGCATCCGATCCCCGATAGCGAACGCCAGAAGATCGCCAATTTCTGCAACGTTCGCAAGGAAGCGGTCATTCCCGCGCTCGATGCACCCTCGATCTATTCGGTTCCGCTGCAGTATCATGGCGAAGGTCTCGATACCGAGGTCCTGCGCGCCTTCGGCATCACCGATGCGCCTGACCCAGACCTGTCGCGCTGGTACGACGTGGTCGACCGCCATTCGAATCCCGAGGGCGAGGTGACGATCGGCGTGGTCGGCAAGTATGTCGGCCTGCAGGATGCGTACAAGTCGCTCAACGAGGCGCTGGTCCACGGCGGCATGGCCCACCGGGTCAAGGTGAACATCAAGTGGATCGACGCCGAGGTCTTCGAAGGCGACGATAGCGAGATCGCCGCGCGGCTCGAACCGATGCACGCGATCCTCGTCCCCGGCGGTTTCGGCGAACGCGGCAGCGAGGGCAAGATCGCCGCGGTCCGCTTCGCCCGCGAACGCAAGGTGCCCTTCCTCGGGATATGTCTCGGCATGCAGATGGCCTGCATCGAGGCGGCCCGTTCGGCGGGATTCGCCAGGGCCTCCTCGACCGAATTCGGGGAGACCGAGGAACCGGTGGTCGGGATCATCACCGAATGGATGACCGAAGAGGGGTTGCAGACGCGCGAGGCCGGGGGCGATCTCGGCGGCACGATGCGGCTCGGCGCTTACGACGCGACGCTGGCGGCCAACAGCCATGTGTCGAGCATCTATGGCGGCGCGACGACGATTTCCGAACGCCATCGCCATCGCTACGAGGTCAACGGCGCCTATGTCGACCCGCTCGAAAAGCAGGGCCTGATCTTCTCAGGCATGTCGCCCGACGGCCTGCTGCCCGAAATCGTCGAGCGGCCCGACCATCCTTGGTTCATCGGCGTGCAGTTCCATCCCGAGCTCAAGTCCAAGCCCTTCGATCCTCATCCGCTGTTCGCAGGTTTCGTCGGCGCGGCGCTCGATCAAGCCCGCCTCGTCTGAGCCGAGTTGTCAGCGGCTTTTCCTAAGTCGCTGATTTTCTTGGCGAGAGAGTCACGGGTGCTTGTAACCATGCGACAAAATCCGCGTACGCTGCGCTGGCGGGTTTATCTTTTGTTATATCTGATGCAGGATGCACCGCATTCCCGCTCCAAAGGCGTGAATTCACGAGACAACGCTTCGCGCGCAAGCGGTGGGGCTTGCCTCGATGACGATCGTCTTCTGCGACCCGGACGGTCGATTTCGAGGTTAGGCGGCGTCATGCGTCGCGGGGGCGGAACCCAAGTTCCGCCCCCTATTCGTTTCCAGTCATGCAAGAGGGTGAGAGGGGTCAGGCAGCCTTGGTGTTGCCGTCGTCCTCGTCATCCTTGACCACTTCGAGCGGCTGCTGGCCGCCGATCGCGATCTTCTTCGGCTTCATGGCCTCGGGCACTTCGCGCACCAGGTCGATCACCAGCAGGCCATCGGCGAGGTCGGCATTGGCGACCCGGACGTAGTCGGCCAGTTCGAACCGGCGCTCGAACCCGCGATTGGCGATGCCGACATGCAGCATTTCACCTTCGGCGACTTCGTCGCGCTTCCGACCGGTGACCACGAGCAGGTTCTGCTGCGCGACGATGTCGAGGTCTCCCTTGCGGAAGCCGGCCACGGCCAGCGTGATGCGGTATTCGTCATCGCCGCGACGCTCGATGTTGAAGGGGGGATAGTTGTCGCCGCCGGCGCCGCGCGCCTGGCGTTCCATCAGGTCGAACACGCGGTCGAAGCCGACGGTGGAACGACGGAAGGGGGTAAGGTCCATACGGTTCATCGAAACAAATCCTCTTGTGAGCGATTCTATCAGGGCGGGGCCCGCATTCGGCACCCCGTCGTCCCCACGTTGATCGTGGCGACACGTTCGAGATAGGCGCACCGTTTGGGCTTTCAAGTACCCGTCGCGCGCGTTAGTTTAGCGCCTGAATACATGAGGAATTCGATGAGCCAGCCCCAGGTCGACATCTACACGAAATTCGGTTGCGGATACTGTTTTCGCGCCAAGCGCCTGCTCGACGAGAAGGGGATCGACTATACCGAGTTCGACATCACCATGGGAGGTCCGAAGCGCGCCGAGATGCTCGAGAGGGCGCCCAATGCGATGACCGTGCCGCAGATTTTCATCGGCGACACACATGTCGGCGGGTCCGACGATCTTGCCGCGCTCGAGCGCGAGGGCAGGCTCGACGCGCTGCTAGGCGGCTGATGCCCCGCATCGCCATCCTCCAGATGACCGCCGGGATCGACCCGGCGGACAATGCGCAGGTGCTGGCCGAAGCGGTCGCACAGGCTGCCCAGGGCGGCGCGACCATGCTCTTCACTCCCGAGATGTCGGGGATGCTCGATCGCGACCGCAAGCGCGCGGCCTCGTCGATCATGCGCGAGGAAGATTCGCCGGTGCTGGCAAAGGTCCGCGACGCCGCGCATGCCCATGCGCTCTGGGTTTCGCTCGGTTCGCTCGCACTCGATGCCGGCGCCGGACGGTGGGCCAATCGCGCTTTCGTGATAGATGCCGCAGGCGCGATCGTGGCCCGGTACGACAAGATCCACATGTTCGATGTCGACCTCGACAGTGGCGAAAGTTGGCGTGAGTCGAACGCCTACCAGCCGGGTTCAGAGCTCGTCGCCGTGCCCCAAACCCCGGTCGGCACGCTCGGGCTGACGATCTGCTACGACATCCGCTTTCCGGCGCTGTTCGACGCGCTCGGCCGAGAGGGCTGCGATGTCATCGCCATTCCCGCTGCCTTCACCGTCCCGACCGGCGCAGCCCATTGGCACGTGCTCCAGCGCGCCCGCGCGATCGAGGCGAGCGCCTTCGTGGTCGCGGCGGCGCAGGTCGGGGAGCATGCGGACGGGCGCCGCACATATGGCCACAGCCTCGTGGTCGATCCTTGGGGCGAGGTCCTGCTCGACATGGGCGGCGAGGAGCCCGGCCTTGCCTTCTGCGACATCGATCTCGCGCGGATCACCGAGGTACGCGCGCAGGTGCCGAGCCTTGCCAATCGCCGCGAAATCGCCAAATAGGCCGCGCAATGATCGTGTTCGACCTCTCCTGCAGTCAGGGCCACCGGTTCGAGGGTTGGTTCGGCTCGTCCGACGACTTCGCCGACCAGAAGGCGGGCGGATTGATCGAATGCCCGACTTGCGGCTGCGACGATGTGGGCAAGGCGCCGATGGCGCCATCGGTGCCGGCCAAGGGCAATGCGCGCTCCGACGCAGGCGACGATACGCGGCAGATGACCACCGGCGACATGCCGCAGGCCGTCCGGAAGGCGCTGGAAAAGCTCGCCAAGGCGCAAGCCAAGGCGCTCGAAAACAGCACCTGGGTGGGCGACCGTTTCGCCGAGAAGGCCCGCGAAATGCATTATGGCGAGACCGACGATGCACCGATCCACGGCCGCACCACGCGCGACGAGGCCGAGGAACTTTCGGCCGAGGGGATTGCCGTCGCCCCGCTGCTCGTACCGGTCGCACCGCCCGACGAACTCAACTGATTGCCTCGCGACGGCGAGCCGCTATACGGGGCCCGGATGCGCCCGTAGCTCAGTAGGATAGAGCATCAGATTCCTAATCTGGGGGCCACAGGTTCGAATCCTGTCGGGCGCACCACAACAGGCGGTCCTGGGAAGGGCCGCCTGTTGTGGTTCGGCGCCTCAGGATCGAACCTCGTTCGGAGTCGAAGCGGAGCGGAGACGGCGCCGCAGGCGCCAATCCTGTCGGGCGCACTACTATCTGCCATAGATGCGGGCCATCGCTGCCAGCGCGGTAAGCAGCAGCGAGCACAGGCCCATCAAGGCGCATGTCCCCACCCAGCCGAAGGCGTCGTATACCGTGGTGCCGGCGAAACTGCCGATCCCGCCGCCAATGAACATGATGACGATATAAACCGTGGTCAGCCGGGTCCGGACCGCGGGATCGAGCGCGAGGAAGGTCATTCTTCCGGTGACGTCGATGCCCGGGCCGACGAGATTGGTGACGAACAGCGGCAGGAGCAATGTCCAGAGCGATCCGCTCAGCGGGTAGAGGAGGGCGATCCCCGCCAGCTGGATGAGCGCGAAGATCACGCGCGCCTGACGCGGTCCGACATGGTCCGCCCACCGGCCCAGCCTCGGGGTCGAAACGATGCTCACTGCAGCCAGCCCGGCGAGATAGCCGACGGCATCGGTGCCATAGCCCATCTGCGGGGAGGTGAGATAGAGCGCGAGGCCGAGCCACACCGCGATGAACTGGCCGAAGTTCAGCGCCTGGATGGCGCCGGAAATCACGATCTCCCGGTGCCGGGCGATGAGCGGGAAGACCGACATCAGCAGCGCGGGATAGGATTGCGCGTCGCTCGACGAACGCTCGCCGCCTTCCATCAGCCGCGGCAGGGCCAGCGTCACCGCCAGCATCAGGGCGGTGGCCAGCCAGTAGACCGAACGCCAGCCGAAATGTTCGGCCATGACCCCCGCGCCGACGCGGGCGACAAGGATGCCGAGGATGACCCCGGCGGCGAGCTTGGCGGTGACCTGCCCGAGGCGTTCGGGCACCACCCGCTTCGAGGCATAGGCGGGCAGCAAATAGGGGGCGATGGTGAAGTAACCGAGCAGGGTCGAGCCAATGACGAAGAGCGTGAAGCCCTGCGCGAGGGTCATGAGTGCCAGCGACGCAGTCTGCCCTGCGGCAAAGAAGATGGTCAGCCGACGGTTGGAGAACCGGTCGCCCAGCGGCAGCAGCATGAAGATGCCGAGCGCCAGGGCGAGCTGGTTGAGCGCGGGGACCAGCCCGATGCGCGCATGGCTGACGCCGAAATGGTCGGCCACCTCGCCGATGATCGGGTGGATGTAATAGGCGTTGGCCGTCACCACCGCTGCAGCGATGGCGAGCGAGGTTTCCTGCGCGCCGGTCAGTCGCGCAGTGTCGTTCAAGCCAAATGTCCGAGCGGTTTCAGCATGACGGGTTCCCGGTGAAAGATCGGGGAAATCCCGTCTCGATTCGAAACCTTAAGGGGTCTTGCGGCGCGTGTCACCCAGCAGGCTGACCGGGACGGTCTCCTTGAAGGTATGGGTCACATAGGGGAAGGGGATTTCGATTCCTGCTTCGTCCAGCGCAGCCTTGATCGCGCGAACGACCTTGTCCCTGCTTTCCCATCCGGCGCGGGGCGCGGAGCCGGCCCACCAGCGCACGAGGAAGTCGACCGAGCTCGAATTGAATTCCTGCGCGAAAATGTCGATGCCCTTGCTGGCGAGCACGTCGTCGACATCCTCCACCGCGCGGCGGATCACCTCGGCGGCGTGGTCGAGCTGGGTGTCGTAGGACACGCCGACCACCACTTCGTGGCGGCGCTCGTCGACATCGGTGAGGATTTCCACCGGGTTCTTGAAAAGGATCGAATTGGGCACGACGGTCAGCTCGCCCGACAGCTTGCGTACATGCGTTTCGCGCAGCGTGATGTGCTCGACCTTGCCGGCGATCCCCTCGCACTCGATGACGTCGCCGATCCGCATCTTCTCGCGCAGCATGATGAGCACGCCGGCGAGGAAGTTCTCGAAAATGTCCTGGAAGGCGAAGCCGATCGCCACCGCGCCGATACCGAGACCCGCGAGCAGGCTCGAGGGGGTCAGATCGGGCATCACCACGATCGCCGCGACGAACAGGCCGAACAGCCAGATGCCGAGCCTGACCAGCGTGTCGATCAGGTTCTTGAGGCTGGCCCTGATTTCGGTCCGTCCGACGATCATGTCGGAAATGCGCACCGCGAAGCGCGCGACGATCCAAGTCAGCAGGATAATGAAAAAGGCAATTGCGAGGCTGGGAAGGCTGGCGACGAAACCCTCGCCCATTTCGCGCAGCTGTTCGCGCAGCGTACCGATGTAATTCACGTGTGCGAAACTCCCTTTGCGCTGCAACGCAACGCAAAGGGTGAGGTTCCTCCGCGCGCGGCGCTCAGCTCTGGCCGTGCTCCTTGCGCGCGAGTTCGTGTAGCCAGTCGGCGTGGCGGGGCGCCTTCTTGGTCTGGCTCCATTCGTCGAGCATCAGCGGGGCGACCCGCTTCAGCTCGGCATATTGCTCGTCGGTGCCAATGTCGGCCGCCAGCTCGACGCGGTGGCCATTGGGGTCGAAGAAGTAGATCGACTTGAAGATGCCGTGATGCGTCGGGCCGAGCACGTCGATCCCGAGGCTTTCGACATGTTCCTTTGCCGCCACCAGTTCCTCTTCGCTGCCGACCTTGAAGGCCAGGTGCTGGACCCACGCAGGCGTGTTTTCGTCACGGCCCATGTCTTTCTGGTTGGGCAGTTCGAAGAAGGCGAGAATGTTGCCGTTCCCCGCGTCGAGGAAGACGTGCATGTAGGGATCGTAGTCCCCGGTCGAGGGCACGTGATCTTCGGCAAAGGCAGTGGTGTAGTCCATGCCGAGGACCTTGCCGTACCATTCGACGGTCTCTTTGGCGTCCTTGCAGCGGTAGGCGGCGTGGTGGACGCCGCCGAGCTTCACGGGATGGTTGGCGACGTCGCTCATTCCGCCGGCTCCGCTTCGACCGACTTGGCCTCTTCGACGCTCAGAACGCCGCGCTTGATCTGGTCGCGCTCCATGCTTTCGAACAGCGCCTTGAAATTGCCTTCGCCGAAGCCTTCGTCACCCTTGCGCTGGATGAATTCGAAGAACACCGGGCCGACCTGCGCCTCGGCGAAGATCTGCAGCAGCAGGCGGGGCTGGCCGCCTTCGGTCGTGCCGTCGAGCAGGATGCCGCGCGCCTTCAATTCGTCGACCGGTTCGCCGTGATCCGGGAGGCGTTCGGGCAGCATCTCGTAATAGGTTTCGGGCGGCGCGGTCATGAAGGGCACGCCGAGCTTCTGGAGATTGTCCCAGCAGGCGACGAGATCGTCGCAGATCAGTGCGATGTGCTGGATGCCTTCGCCGTTGAATTCCTTGAGGAACTCCTCGATCTGGCCCTTGCCGCCTTCGCCTTCCTCATTGAGCGGAATGCGGATCTTGCCGTCGGGAGCGGTCAGCGCCTTCGAGGTCAGGCCGGTATATTCGCCCTTGATGTCGAAGAAGCGGATCTCGCGGAAGTTGAACAGCGTCTCGTAATAGTCCGCCCAGTACTTCATGCGCCCGTTGTAGACGTTGTGCGTCAGGTGATCGATCACGTTGAAGCCGGCGCCGACAGGGTGCTTCTCGACGCCCGGCAGATATTCGAAGTCGATGTCGTAGATCGACAGGCCGTTGCCCTCGGTGTCTTCATAGCGGTCGATCAGATAGACGATCGCGCCGCCGATCCCGCGGATCGCGGGGATGTGCAGTTCCATCGGGCCGGTCTGGACCGCGACCGGTTCGGCGCCGCGTTCGAGGAGCTCTGCATAGGCCTTGCGCGCGTCACGGACACGGAAACCCATGCCACAGGCCGAGGGGCCGTGTTCGCGGGCGAAGAACCACGCGGCGCTCCTGGGTTCGTAGTTGAGGATCAGATTGATCTGGCCCTGGCGCCACAAATCGACGTCCTTCGATCGATGCGTCGCGACATGGGTGAAGCCCATCGCCTTGAAAACCGGTTCGACCACTCCCTTTTCGGGGGCGCAGAATTCGACGAATTCGAAGCCGTCGAGACCGATGGGGTTTTCGAAGAGATCGGGCATTGCAATCCTCTGGAATTATTGTGGCTGACCTGCGAAAATAGTTACACTTGATACCGCCTTGTGTCAAGGTCGGCCTCCGCCCCACGGGACGCATGGTTCCGATTGCGCGACGGCACGATGCTTGGCATCCTCCGGCCCGGAGGAGAGCGGGCATGTTCGAGACGAACAAGGGCATCAACCACATCGCGCTGGTCTGCCGCGACATGAAGCAGACGGTCGATTTCTACACCGGCGTGCTCGGCATGCCGCTGGTCAAGACCGTCCAACTGCCCGACGGCGGACAGCACTTCTTCTTCGATTGCGGCGGCGGCGCGAGCGTCGCCTTCTTCTGGTGGAAGGACGCACCGCCGATGGCCCCGGGGATCGCATCGGTGAAGAATTTCCCATACGATGCCAAGACAGCGGTGGGGTCGATGAACCACATCGCCTTCAATATGGTCGAGACAGAGCTCGAAGCGGCGCTCGACAAGCTCGAAGCCGCCGGGGTCCCGCACACGCATGCCGTGGTCAATCACGACGACAGCCAGGCGGGCGTCGCGCGGGACATGCACGATGGCGTCTTCGTCCGCTCCGTCTATTTCACCGATCCCAACGGCATCATGATGGAATTCGCCGCCTTCACGCGGAAATTCACGCCCGGGGACGTGCGGCACGAACCCGCCACGATGGACCTTTGATGCCGCGGCTGCGCGAAGTCCCGCGGGCGGAAGCCGATGCCGAGGTCACGCTGCCGCTCTACGATTTCCTCTTCGGCGAGCGCGACCCGGTGGCGGAACCCGGCACCTCGACCGGCACGTCTGGGGACTGGTGGACGGTGTTCGCCAATTCGCCCGCCACGCTGAAACACGCGGCGCAGGGCTTTGCCTATTACCGCAGCCCCGAGCGCAAGATCGATCCGGTGCTGCGTGAACTCGGACAGGCCTGGGCGGGCTGGGCCTGCGGCAGCCGGTTCGTCTTCTCGCAGCATTGCAAGTCGCTGAGAGGGCTGAGGGCGCCGGAGGACAAGATCGCCGCCTTGCCGCACTGGCAGGCGAGCGAGCTGTTCGACGCGCGCGAGCGCCTGGTGCTGGCCTATGCCGATCGCCTGGTGATGCATCACGGCCGCGTTCCCGAGGCGCTGTTCGCGGAGCTGCGCGAGGCCTTCACCGACGAGGAGATCCTCGAGCTCACCTACATCACCTGTCTCTACTTCATGCATGGCGTGATGAGCCGTGCGCTGCGGACCGAATACGACGATCGCGACGAGCCGGTCACCGAAGTCGATGCCCCTGAGGACTTTTCGCCGCAGGCCTTCGCAAATAGCTGAAGCGCCCGGAATCCCTCGCAGTTTGCGCTTGCGCGGCGGGGTTAACTGTGATTCTGTATGGTGATGCACCGCAGGAAATCCACGGCCCTGATTCACAAGGCGAAAGTCACGCAGCATGCTGCGTTGGCGGCGCTTCTGATCATGGGCGGGCTCGCCATTGCGGGCCCCTCGGGCCTGCTCGCATGGAGCGAGAACCTGCGCCTGCTCGACCAGCGCAAGGCCCAGCTGACCGAGCTCGAGGCCGAACGCATCGCGCTGGAAAACCGCGTGGCGCTGCTCGATCCCGACCACGCCGATCCGGACATGGTCGGCGAACTGCTGCGCAGCCAGCTCAACGTCGTCCATCCCGACGAAGTGGTCATCAAGCTCGAAGAGTGACGCCGCGCGAAGGCCGGGCGGAAACCACAGCTTGCCGTAAGGGTTTTCGTATGCACATGCGCTGCCCCGTTGCGCGGGCCGTGCGCCTGTGCCTATAGGCGCAACCGATATTCCTCCCCGGAAGAACAAGGACAAAAGTCTTGGCCAAAGCCCCCCGGAGCAAGAAGACCGCCACGAAGTCGCCCGTAGAGGATACAGACTTCATCCTTCACTCGCTGCAGGACCGGCTCGAGAAGGATCGCCAGTTCAAGGCGAGCAATGAGCAGATGCTCCATTTCTACGAGCAGATGCTCCTGATCCGCCGCTTCGAGGAGCGCGCGGGCCAGCTCTACGGCCTCGGCCTGATCGGCGGCTTCTGCCACCTCTACATCGGCCAGGAAGCGGTCGCAATCGGCCTCCAGTCCGCGCTCGACGGCGACAAGGACAGCGTGATCACCGGCTATCGCGACCATGGCCACATGCTCGCCTACGGCATCGATCCCAAGGTCATCATGGCCGAGCTGACAGGCCGCGAGGCGGGCATTTCGAAGGGCAAGGGCGGGTCGATGCACATGTTCTCGACCGAGCACAAGTTCTACGGCGGCCACGGCATCGTCGGTGCGCAGGTCGCGCTCGGCGGCGGCCTCGCGCTCGCGCACCAGTACAATGACGACGGCGGGTTGTGCCTCGCCTATTTCGGCGACGGCGCGGCCAACCAGGGCCAGGTCTACGAGACGATGAACATGGCGGCGCTGTGGAAGCTGCCGATCGTCTTCGTCGTCGAGAACAACCAGTATGCCATGGGCACCGCGGTCGGCCGCAGCTCGGCCGAGACCGAATTCCACCGTCGCGGTACCGCCTTCCGTATCCCCGGCATGGATGTGAACGGGATGGACGTGCTCGAAGTGCGCCAGGCCGCCGAGATCGCCTTCGCGCATGTTCGCGAGGGCAAGGGCCCGGTGCTGATGGAATGCAACACCTACCGCTATCGCGGCCACTCCATGTCCGACCCGGCGAAATACCGCACGCGCGAGGAAGTGCAGGACGTGCGCGAGCACAAGGACCCGATCGAGGGCATCAAGAAGCTGCTGATCGAAAACGGCAGCAGCGAGGACGACCTCAAGGCCATCGACAAGGACATTCGCAAGACCGTGACCGAAGCCGCAGACTTCGCCGAGAATTCGCCCGAGCCCGAGGCGTCCGAACTCTACACCGACGTTCTGGTCGGGGAGTATTGAGCCATGGCTATCGAACTCAAGATGCCCGCGCTGTCGCCCACCATGGAAGAGGGCACGCTCGCCAAATGGCTCAAGTCCGAAGGTGACGAGATCGTCGCCGGCGACATCATCGCCGAGATCGAGACCGACAAGGCGACGATGGAATTCGAGGCGGTCGACGAAGGCACGCTCGGCAAAATCCTCGTCGAGGAAGGCACCGAGGGCGTGAAAGTCGGGACCGTGATCGCCATGATTGCGGGTGAGGGCGAAGATGCCGCCGATGTCGCGGCCCCCGCGCAGTCCGCGCCCGCCGAAGACGTTCCGGGCGAGGGCAAGGACGTCGGCCGCGAGCCGAGCGAGGCCGAGATCACCAAGCCCGCGCGCAAGACCGATGTGAAGGACCCGGACGTGCCCGAAGGCACCAGCTTCACCTCGACCAGCGTCCGCGAAGCGCTCCGCGACGGCATGGCCGAGGAAATGCGCAAGGACGAACGCGTCTTCGTGATGGGCGAGGAAGTTGCCCAGTACCAGGGCGCCTACAAGGTCACGCAGGGCCTGCTCGACGAATTCGGACCCAAGCGGGTGATCGATACGCCGATCACCGAATACGGCTTCGCCGGCATCGGCACGGGCGCGGCGATGGGCGGCCTGCGCCCGATCGTCGAGTTCATGACCTTCAACTTCGCCATGCAGGCGATCGACCACATCATCAACTCGGCGGCCAAGACCAACTATATGTCGGGCGGCCAGATGCGCTGCCCGGTCGTCTTCCGCGGCCCCAATGGCGCGGCGAGCCGCGTCGGCGCCCAGCACAGCCAGAACTACGGCCCGTGGTACGCCAGCGTCCCCGGCCTGATCGTCATTGCGCCCTATGACGCGGCCGATGCCAAGGGGCTGATGAAGGCGGCGATCCGCTGCGAGGACCCGGTGGTCTTCCTTGAGAACGAACTCGTCTATGGACGTAGCTTCGACGTCCCCGACATTGAGGATTACGTCCTGCCGATCGGCAAGGCGCGGATCATGCGTGAAGGCTCCGACGTGACCATCGTCGCCTATTCGATCGCGGTTGGCCTCGCGCTCGAGGCGGCCGAGGAGCTGGCGGGCGAAGGGATCGATGCCGAAGTCATCGACCTGCGCACGCTGCGCCCGCTCGACAAGGAAGCGATCCTCACGTCGCTCGCCAAGACCAACCGTCTGGTGATCGCGGAGGAAGGTTGGCCGACCTGCTCGATCGCTGCGGAAGTGATCGCGATCTGCATGGAGGAAGGTTTCGACCATCTCGACGCACCGGTCACTCGTGTGTGCGACGAGGACGTGCCACTGCCCTACGCCGCCAATCTCGAAAAGCTGGCGCTGATCGACACCCCGCGCATCGTCGCGGCGGCGAAGAAGGTCTGCTATCGCGACTGATGGGGAGGGCGCTGCGATGGAGCGTGCCGAACTGATCGACGAATGCCCCGAGGTCGCGCGAATCGCCCTGGCGAGCGCGGGGCGGCACCGCGATCTGTGGCTCGCAGCCTTCGCGCTCGACGGTCGCATCGGCCGGATGGTGCTTGGCGCGACCGAGCCTATGCTCGGCCAGATACGGCTTGCCTGGTGGCGTGACCAGTTCGGCCAGTCCGTCGCCACGCGTCCTGAAGGCGATCCGCTGCTCGATCTCATCGGCCGGAGCTGGGAGGGCCGCGAGCGGGCGCTTTGCGAACTCGTCGACGGGTGGGAGGCCTTGCTTTCTCCGCGACCCTTGAGCGAAGCCGATTGCGCCTCCTTCGTGGCTGGGCGAGCGAGCCTCGCGCGGGCTCTGGCCGAAAGCGTCGGAAGCCCCGCCGCCGTGAGCGAAGCCAAGCGCGCCGGCACGCTTTGGGGGCTTGCCGACCTCGCCATCCACGCGCAGGAGGCCGGCGAACGCAGCGCAGCGCTCGATCGCGCGGCCGAGATTGCTCACCAGAGTCTGCGCCTGCCGCGCACACTGCGGCCCCTGTCGGTCATCGGTGGACTGGCCCGCCGTTCGCTGAACTCCGGAGGTCGTCCGTTTCTGGGCGATCGCGTCAGCCCATTCATTGCCTTGCGATTGGGTCTCTTCGGGCGCTAGATGCTGGCGAGGGAGGGTGGCCCATGAACCGGATCGTGCTCGGAGCGGTGATTGCACTGGCGCTGGCGGGGCTGGGCGCATTCTGGTGGCAGGGCCGGGCCGAGATCGAACGCGGTGCGCCGCCCCCGCAGCCTGTGGAGGCGCCTGCCGCCGACGCCGAAATTCCCGCTTCCGATGCGGGCGATGCCGTCGGCCCCGCGCCACCGGAAGCGACCGAACTCACCAAGGAGCAGCGCCGCTTCTTCCGCTACGATCGCAACCGCGACTGGCGCATCACGCGTACCGAAATGCTCTCGACCCGAAGCGACGGCTTCCGCAAGCTCGACAAGGACGGCAACAACTTGCTTGATTTCGAGGAGTGGGCGGTGGCCACGGTCGAGAAATTCGAAAGCGCCGATGCCGATGGCGACAACCAGCTGACCCCGGGCGAGTTCGCCGCGACCGCACCCAAGCCGACCAAGAAGACCCGCTGCGCCTGTTAGGCGGCGGTGAGTTCGGCCCCGGCCAGCCATTCGCCGAAATCGGCCTTGGCGCGGTTGGTATAGGCTTCCTTGCGGACCTTCTTGCCGACCTCGTGCAACGGCGGGAAGAGGCCGAAATTGACGTTCATGGGCTGGAAGGTGTCGGCCTCCGCATCTCCGGTGATGTGCGAGAGCAGCGCCCCGAAAGCGCTCGTCCGCGGTGGCGGGGCCCAATCGCGACCACCCAGTTCCGCTGCCGCCATCAAGCCGGCCATCAACCCCACCGCGGAGCTTTCGACATAACCCTCGCATCCGGTGATCTGGCCCGCGAAGCGGACATGCTCGCCGCCCTTCAGGCGCAGCTGCCGGTCGAGTACCAGCGGCGAATTGATGAAGGTGTTGCGATGCAGCCCGCCGAGCCGCGCGAATTCGGCATTCTCGAGCCCCGGAATCGTGCGGAAAAGCTCGATCTGCGCGCCGTATTTGAGCTTGGTCTGGAAGCCGACCATGTTCCACAGCGTGCCGAGTTTGTTGTCCTGCCGTAGCTGGACCACCGCATAAGGCCAGCGCCCCTGCGGGAATTCTTCCGAGGTGTCGAATGGGTTGTCGAGCCCGACGCCCTTCATCGGCCCATACCGGAGCGTCTCGACGCCGCGCGCAGCCATGACCTCGATCGGCATGCAGCCGTCGAAATAGGGCGTGTCGGCCTCCCATTCGCGGAACTCGGTCTTCTCGCCGTCCATCAGCCCCTGGTGGAAGGCCAGGTACTGCTCCTTGGTCATCGGGCAGTTGATGTAGTCGCCGTCTTCGTTCGAGGCCTCGGTGCGCTTGTTCCAGCGGCTCTGGATCCAGCACTTCGACATGTCGATGCTGTCGTGGTGGACGATCGGCGCGATGGCGTCGAAGAAGGCGAGCCGGTCCTGCCCGGTTGCGGCGACGATGCTGTCGGCCAGCGTCTGTGCGGTCAGCGGGCCGGTGGCGACAATGGTCGGGCCGGAGGCGGGCAGGGCATCGACCCGCTCGCGGACCACGGTCACGTTGGGGTGCTCTTCGAGGTTGCGCTGGACCTCGGCCGAGAAGACATCGCGGTCGACCGCCATGGCCGACCCCGCGGGGACGCGCGCGACTTCGCCCGCGCGCATCACCAGGCTGTCGAGACGGCGCATTTCGTGATGCAGCAGGCCGACCGCATTCTTGGTGTCGTCGTCCGAACGGAAGCTGTTCGAGCAGACCAGTTCGGCGAGGCCGTCGGTCTGATGCGCCGGGGTCGTCTCGCCGCTGCCGCGCATTTCCGAGAGGCGTACCTTGAAGCCGCGTTGCGCGAGCTGCCAGGCTGCCTCGCTGCCGGCGAGGCCGCCGCCAATGATGTGGATATCGTGGGTCATCGCGCGCGCCCTAGTGCTTGCATGGGGGCTTCGACAAGGCCTAGCGTCGCGCAATGCCTAGCCGCGCCCTCGCCAAACATCGTCCCTGGCTGCTTGCAAGCCTGATTGCGGGCATCAGCTACTTCTTCGTGTCCGACGATCCCATCGGCGGCACATGGCTCATGCTGTGGAAGGGAGCCGGGGTCGCCTGCCTGGCCGTCTATGCGGCATTCCGGACGCGCGGGTTCGACGGGCTTCTGATAGCCCTGGTGATGGCATTCGGCGCGGCCGGCGACATCGCGCTCGAGATCAGCTTTCTCGTCGGGGGCAGCCTGTTCGCCATCGGTCATGTCCTCGCCATCGCGCTTTACCTGCGCAATCCGCGCGAGAAGGCGACGCTGAGCCAGGTGCTTGCCGGTGCAGCGCTGCTATTCCTCACGCCGGTGATCGCGGGCACGATGACCTACGGCTTGGACAACTGGATCGTCGCGACCGTCTACTCGGCGATCGTCGGTGCCATGGCCGCTGCGGCATGGACCAGTTGCTTTCCGCGCTATCGGGTCGGCATCGGGGCGGTGATGTTCGTCGTCAGCGACCTGCTGATCTTTGCGCGCGAGGCATCGGTCGTCCCCGACGCAATCACCCCGTGGCTCATTTGGCCGCTCTACTATGGGGCGCAGTTCCTGATCGCAGTGGGCGTCGTGCAGGCGTTGCGCAAAGCCGCGCAGCGTTCCGCAGCCTAGGCCCGCCAGGCTGTAATGGTCGTGCGGTGCAATTCGCGGCGGTGACCCTCGTAGCCTCCGGTCGCCTTGTGGAGCACCGAGCGGTTGTCCCACATCACCAGCATGCCCGGCTCCCATCGGTGGCGATAGACGAACTCCTCGCGTGCCTGCCACTGCGACAGTTCGGCCAGCAGGGCGATTGCCTCGGCCTGCTCCATCCCCTCGATGCCGACGATGTAGCCGATGGTCGAATAGAGGCACTCGACGCCCGTCTCAGGGTGGCGCTGGACCAGCGGATGGGGCTGTGTGGCCCGGGCGCTTTCGTTCGGCCTGATCGCCATCGTGCGGCCCTTGTCGCGCGCGCCATAGGTGCCGTCGGGCGCATAGGCGAGCTTGGCGCTGTGGATGGAGGTCAGGCCGCGCAAGGAGGCCTTGCGCTCGTCGGGTAGCGCCGCGAAGGCGGCGGCCTGATCGGCGAACAGCGTGTCGCCCCCCGTCGGCGGGATATCGATCGCCATCAGGCAGGTCCCTGCCGGGGGGTGCTCGAGGAAGCTCCAGTCGCTGTGCCAGTTCTCGGCGAAAAGCGGCGTGTCCTCGTCCGCCTCGCGCAGGATCGCGGCGACATGGTCACGCCCCTCGATCGGCGCGAAGAACGGATCCTCGCCGAACCCGCCCATGGCGAGCGTGAAGGCTTCGAGCGCATCGTCGTCGAGGTGCTGGTCGGGAAAGGCGAGGACCTTGTGCTCGAGCCAGATCGCACGGATTTGCCGCGCGAGGTCGGGCGACACCGGTTGGGAAAGGTCGAGCCCGGTCACGCGTGCGCCGCACGCCCGTCCGCTCTGCTCGACCGTCAGGCTCATCCGCCCGGTTCCCCATCGATGTTCTTGTCCGAATGCGCCGTGGTGTGCGGCGTGGTCGGATTGAGGCTGCCGCCATGCGCGGCGATTTCGTCCGCCACCGCTTCTTCGGCCTCGTTTTCCGGCTCTTCGGTCTCGTCGATCAGCGCTGCGCCGACGACTTGCTCGCCCTTGGCGACGTTGAAGATGCGTACGCCCGCCGATCCGCGCCCGATGATGCGGAATCCGCCGGGATCCTCGCCTTCGAGCAGGTGGCGGAAGTCGATCGGCATGCGGATCAGCTTTGCCTGGTCTGTGACGAGCATGAGCTGCGACCCATGACGCACGGGGAAGCTGGCAACCACCGGCCCGTTGCGGTCGGGATTGCTTTCGGGCGTGCCGATATTGGTGAGGCCCTGTCCGCCGCGCCCGATGGTGCGGTATTCGTAGGCCGAGGAGATCTTGCCGTATCCGTTGGCGGTCAGCGTGAGGACGAATTCCTCCGCCTCGGCCATCTCGCCGACGGTCTCGGCTGCGAGCGTGGGCTCGGCGTCATTGTCCTTCCACGGCGCCGCGCGCAGATAGGCATCGCGGTCCTCGGTAGTCCATTCGCCGCCGTCGAGCACGGCCATCGAAACGACCTTCTGGCCGTCCTTGAGCTTCATCCCGCGCACGCCGATGCCGGTGCGGCTCTTCGTTTCGCGCGCATCGGTGGCGGAGAAGCGGATCGCCTTGCCGGCATCCGAGGCGAGGAAGATTTCCTGGTCCTCGGTCAGCAGCCGCACGCCGATCAGCCGATCGCCGCTTCCATCGACGAAGCCCATCGCATACTTGCCGTTGCTCGGCACGTTTGTGAAGGCATCCATCGAATTGCGGCGCACCATGCCCTGCTCGGTGGCGAAGACGATGTTGAGCTTGGACCACTCGTTCTCGTCCTCGGGCAGCGGCAGCACGTTTGTCACGCGCTCCTCGTCGCCCAGCGGCAGGAGGTTGACCATCGGCCGGCCCTTGGTCTGCGGGCCGCCTTCGGGCAGCTTCCACACCTTCATGCGATAGACGCGGCCGGTGTTGGTGAAGAACAGCACCGGATTGTGCGTCGAGGTGACGAACATCTCGACCACCGCATCCTCGTCCTTGGTCGCCATGCCGCTGCGGCCCTTGCCGCCACGGTTCTGCGCGCGGAAGGCATCGAGCGGGGTGCGCTTGATGTAGCCGCCGTGGGTGACGGTGACGACCATCTCCTCGCGCTCGATCAGGTCCTCATCCTCGATCCCGTCCCAGGCGGGGGCGATCTCGCTGATGCGCGGGGTGGCGTAGGTGTTGCGGATCTCCTCGAGTTCCTCGCGCATCACCCCATAGAGCTTCACGCGGTCGGCGAGGATCGAGAGATACTCCTCGATCGCGATGCTCAATTCCTTGAGCTCGTCGCCGATCTCGTCGCGACCGAGCGCGGTCAGGCGGTGAAGCCGCAGGTCGAGGATCGCCTTCACCTGCCGTTCGGACAGGCGATAGGTCCCGCCGCTCTGTTCGTCGGTCGGCTCGATCGCCTCGACCAGCGCGATATATTGCGCGATGTCGCCGATCGGCCAGTCCTTGGTGAGCAGCTTGGCGCGGGCATCGGCCGGGTTCGACGAACTGCGGATCATCGCCACGACCTCATCGAGGTTCGAGACTGCGACCACCAGGCCGAGCAAGATATGCGCCCGTTCGCGCGCCTTGTTCAGCTCGAACTTGGTGCGACGCGTTATGACTTCTTCGCGGAAGGCGATGAAAGCCTGGATGAAATCCCGCAAGGTCAGGACTTCGGGGCGGCCGCCGCGGATCGCCAGCATGTTGGCCGGGAAGCTCGCCTGCGCGGGGCTGTAGCGCCAGATCTGGTTGAGCACGACTTCGGGCGAGGCATCTCGCTTCAGATCGACGACGACGCGGACGCCTTCGCGGCTCGATTCGTCGCGGATGTCGGAAATACCCTCGATCCGCTTTTCCTTGGCCGCTTCGGCGATCTTTTCGACCAGGCCGCTCTTGCCGACCTGGTAGGGGATCGAGGTGAGTACGATGGACTGGCGATTGCCCTTGGTCTCGACCTCGTGCCGGGCACGCATCAGGACCGAGCCGCGGCCGGTGGTATAGGCTGCGCGCGCACCCGACTTTCCGAGGATCAGCGGTGCAGTCGGAAAATCGGGTCCGGGGATGATTTCGAAGAGGTCTTCGCTGGTGATCGCCGGGTTTTCGATGAAGGCGAGGCAGCCATCGATCACTTCGCCGAGATTGTGCGGCGGGATGTTGGTGGCCATGCCCACCGCGATGCCGCCCGCGCCATTGACGAGCAGGTTGGGGAAGCGCGCCGGAAGAACCGTCGGCTCGCGCCGAGATCCGTCGTAGTTGTCGGTGAAATCCACCGTGTCCTTGTCGAGATCGTCGAGCAGCGAATTGGCCACGCGGGCGAGGCGTGCTTCGGTGTAGCGCATCGACGCCGGCGGGTCGGGGTCCATCGAGCCGAAGTTGCCCTGACCGTCGACCAGCGGCACGCGCAGCGACCAGTCCTGCGTCATCCGCGCGAGCGCATCGTAGATCGCGGCGTCGCCGTGCGGGTGGTAGTTGCCCATCACGTCGCCGACGATCTTGGCGCTCTTGCGGTAGGGCCGCCCGGCGACGAAACCGCCTTCCTGGCTGGCGAAAAGGATGCGGCGGTGAACCGGCTTCAAGCCGTCGCGCACGTCGGGCAGCGCACGGCTGACGATCACGCTCATGGCGTAATCGAGGTAGCTCGTCTTCATCTCATCGACGATGTCGATGCGCGCGTAATCGTGACCGCCGGGGGCGGGGGTATCCAGAATATCGGTATCGTCGGACAAAACGTGTGTTTCCGTACTGCGAACTGCTTATGTCGTGATTGCGTGGAGCCTAGGCGATGGGGGGGCAAAGCGCCACTCGCGCAGGGAACCAAAGCCCGGTTTCGTGCGCTTTTTCCACATATGGGTACTGTCGCCTGCGATGGGAACCATGAACGGTTGGGCGGAGGCGCATTCAAAGCGCGTTCAGCCGCATTTCGGTAGAAGAATTTGCAATGAGAGCCCACACGCGGCATGTGCCGCCCAGCCCGAATTCAACCGGCGCACGGTGCGCTCAGACCCCTTTCCACTCTTGGGAGCTTATCACATGATTTTCACCCGTCTTGCCCGCAAGAATGGTGCGGCCTCGACCCTCGCTCTTGCCCTGGCTCTGACCGCCGGCGGCGTCGTCGGTGCGACCGTGCTCGACACGCCGGCACATGCTGCGAAGAAAGAAAAAGAAAAGGCGGCAAAGCCGTCCTATTCGAAGGCCTTCGTTGCGGCCTACAAGCCGCTCGAGGAGCTCGCGAAGGCCGAGCCGGTCGATTACGCCGCGCTCAAGGCGGGTTTCCCGACGCTGCTGGCAGCGCTCGAGAACGACGACGATCGCTATGCTGCAGGTAGCTTCATCTATGCGAACGCTGCCAAGCAGCAGGACCAGGCGACGGCACTTCAGGGCATGGAGATGATGCTGAAGAGCGGCAAGGTTCCGGCGGAAAATGTCGGCCAGTTCAATTTCGTCGCCGGCCAGCTGGCCTATGCGGCCAACGACTATGCCAAGGCCCGACCCTATTTCCAGGCGGCTGCCGATGCCGGTTATACCGACAACGACCCGCTGATCTTCGTCGCGGAAAGCTATTTCGCCGAAGACCAGGCGCAGCAGGGCCTGACCTATCTCAGCGACCTCATCAACGCCAAGATGGCTGCCGGTGAAACCGTAGATGAAGCTTGGCTCAAGCGCGGTCTGGCACAGGCGTACAACAACAATCTGAACGCCGAAGCGAACAAGTACTCGAGCTGGTACGTCAAGCAGTATCCGGGCGAGGACAGCTGGGGCGACGCCGTTGCCATCCTGCTCAACACGGGCGGCTACCAGAATCCCGAAATCCTCGACCTTCTGCGTCTCGGCAAGCGGGTCGGCGTGCTGCGCGACGGCAAGCTCTATCTCGAATATGTCGATGCCGCGGACTATCGTCGTCTGCCCGCCGAGGTGGTTTCGGTGATCGACGAAGGCTATGCCGCTGGCAAGCTCGACAAGTCCGACCCCTACGTCACCGATACACGCCGCCAGGCGGCGGAGCGTGCCGCGACCGACCGTGCGGATATCGACAAGCTCATAGCCGATGCCAACAAGTCGGGTGCGACGCTGGCAACCGTCCTGGCGGCCGGAGATACTCTGCTCGGCCAGGGCCGCCCAGCGGATGCCGAACCCTTCTATGCCAAGGCCCTTAGCATGCCGAGCGCGAATACGCCGATGGTGTTGACCCGCCTGGGTATCGCGCAGTTCGATCAGGGCAAGTATGCCGAGTCCGAAGCGACCTTCAACAAGGTCGAAGGCGCCCGCAAGGCGATCGCCAACCTCTGGGCCATCTACGCTGCCCAGCAGGCGGACGGCGCCGCGATGTAAGCGGGAAACATCCTGAAAATCGGGAAGGGCGCGAATTTCGGTTCGCGCCCTTTTTCGTGTTCGTCAGCGGAGCCGCTTGACGAAACTCTGCCCGTTGGCGCGGCGCTCGACGGCGAAATTGGGAATCGTCTCGATCAGGTCGGTCAACCGGGCGAAGCCGTAGTTGCGGGTGTCGAAGCTGGAGCGATTGCCGGCCCGCTGGCCCACCTCGGAGAGGCGGGCGAAGCCTTTCTCGTCGCGTTTGCTCGCGGCATAGGCGTCGAACAGGAGGTCGAGCAATTCCTGGTCGAGTACGTTGGACTCGCTGCTCGGCCCACCTTCCTTGCGCGTTTCCTTCTCCGCCCTGATCAGCGCGTTGACGTCGATGAAACGCGTACAGGCCTGGCGGAACGCCTCGGGCGTCTTGGCCCCGCCGAACCCGTAAACCGGCAGGCCATCCTGCCGCAAGCGCATGGCGAGCGGCATGAAATCGCTGTCGGAGCTCATGATCCCGAAGCCGTGCACTCGCCCGCGATAGAGCAGGTCCATCGCGTCGATGGTCATCTTCATGTCGGTGGCGTTCTTCCCCTTGGTCAGGTCGAACTGCTGCTGCGGCTCGATGCCGTAGCGATGCATGAGATCGACCCAGCCCTTGAGGCTGGTCTTGCGCCAATTGCCGTAGGCACGCCGGATGTTCACCTGCCCGAGCTCGGCGAGAACCGTCAGGACAGGGTCGATCCCCGAGGGGCTCGCATTGTCCGAGTCGATCAAAAGGGCGATGTTGCGCTGTTCAAATTCCGACATGCGCCCCCCATGGCGGCATGGCGTAGCGCGCGCAAGTCACGAGACGGGCAGGAACTCCCCGCTGTCTTCGTCGAGCAAGTGCAGAATGCCGTCCGAAATTGCGAAATAGGCGCCGCGCAGATTGAGGCTGCCGCGCTTTTCCTTTTCCTGCACGCAGGGAAAGGTCCGCAGATTGGCCAGGCTCACCTTGACGGCTGCCAGCTCCATCGCGCGCTCGGCCTCGCGCCCGCTCGTGCCCATGTCCGCGGCGATCGGATCGCGCACCTCGTCGAGCATGTCGATCCAGTGCGCGACGAAGCCGCCGTCGCCGGGCTCGCTGCCGTGCAGGTCCTGTGTCAGCGCCGCCTGGCAGCCGCCGCACATGCCGTGCCCCATGACGACCACTTCGCGCACCTTGAGGAACTGAACCGCGAATTCGAGTGCCGCGGAGACGCCGTGCCGGCCCGGTGTGGTCTCATACGGCGGGACCAGGGCGGCGACGTTGCGAACCACGAAGATCTCGCCCGGATCGACGTCGAGGATCTGCGCCGGATCGACTCGGCTGTCCGAGCAGGAAATGACCATGACCTGAGGCGACTGGCCCTCCTTGAGCTGGCTCCACCGCTCGTGTTGCTGCTTCCAGTCACCGGCGCGAAAGCGGGCGTAACCCTCGATCATTTCGTCGAATGTCTTCATGCGCGCTCCGCTGCCCCGAAACGGTCACCGATGCAAGGCCCTGCGCATTGCTATGCGGGTTGCCGAGAGCGGGGAGGGGTCCTAGATGGGCCGCGCAATGAACGATCTTTCCTCCGCACCCCAGCCCGAGGGCGAACGCCCCAAGATGCAGCGCAAGCCCGACTGGATTCGGGTCAAGGCACCGGTCAGCAAGGGCTATCAGGAAACGCGCAAGCTGATGCGCGAACTCAACCTGCACACGGTGTGCGAGGAAGCCGCCTGCCCGAACATCGGCGAATGCTGGACCAAGAAGCACGCCACGGTGATGATTCTCGGCGATACCTGCACGCGCGCCTGCCGCTTCTGCAATATCAAGACCGGCATGCCGATGCCCGTCGATCCGCTCGAACCCGAGCATACCGCCACGGCCGCAGCTGCGATGGGGCTCGAACATATCGTCATCACCAGCGTCGACCGCGACGATTTGCCGGATCGCGGGGCGGGGCAGTTCGTCAAGGTCATCAACGCGCTGCGCCGCGAGACGCCGAACACGACGATCGAAATCCTCACCCCCGACTTCAAGGGCCGCATGAAGCAGTCGATCGCGGAGATCTGCGAGGCGGGCCCGGACGTCTTCAACCACAATCTGGAAACCGTTCCGCGGCTTTATCCCACGATTCGCCCGGGCGCGCGTTATTACGCCTCGCTGCGGCTGCTCGAGGAGGTCAAGGCGCACAATCCCCTGATCTTCACCAAGTCGGGCATCATGCTCGGTCTCGGCGAGGCGCGGCTCGAAGTGCACCAGGTGATGGACGACATGCGCAGCGCGGATATCGATTTCATCACCATGGGCCAGTATCTCCAGCCGACGCCGAAGCATGCCAAGGTCGAGGAGTTCGTCACGCCTAAGCAGTTTGCCGCCTATGGGGCGATTGCGCGGGCCAAGGGCTTCCTCCAGGTCGCGTCGAGCCCGCTGACCCGGTCGAGCTATCACGCAGGCGACGATTTCGCCCAGATGCGCGCCGCGCGCGAAGCGAAGCTCGCCAAGCAGGGCGCCTGATGCCGGGAATACGCGAGCAGCGCCGCCTTCCCTACAGCCAGGAACAGATGTTCGACCTGGTTGCCGATGTCGGCAGCTATGCGCAGTTCCTCCCGTGGGTGGTCGCGATCCGGATCCGCAGCGACAGCGAAACCGAGATGGTCGCCGACATGTTGGTCGGCTTCAAGGCGATCCGCGAGAAGTTCACCTCCAAGGTGCTCAAGCAGCGTCCGGGCCACATCGAGGTGATCTATGTCGACGGGCCGCTGAAGGATCTCGACAACAACTGGACCTTTACCCCGACCGAAGACGGCGGCTGCGAAGTCGACTTCTGCGTCGATTTCACCTTCCGCAACGCGGTGTTCGAGGCGCTGGCGGGCCAGTATTTCGACCGAGCCTTCCGCAAGATGGTGCAGGCTTTCGAGGATCGCGCCGACGAGCTCTACGGGCGCGAGAACGCCGCGGCGAACCTCTAGGGTAGCAGTAGCTCGAGCGCGCAGATCGTGGCCTGGCGGCGAATCTCCGCGCGCGAGGTCGGCTCGAAGATCTTGAGCTCGCCCTCGGGCTCGCCCTCGTCGCCACGGAATACGCGCGAGAAGACGACCGTGCCCACCGGCTTGAGATCGCTGCCGCCGCCCGGTCCGGCGACGCCGCTTATCGCGATGGCGACATCGGCGTGACTGCTGTCGAGTGCCCCCTTTGCCATGGCCCATGCACAGGCGATCGATACCGCGCCGAAGGTCTCGATGATCTCGAGCGGTACGCCGAGCGATTCCATCTTGGCTTCATTGGAATAGGTCACGAAGCCCCGGTCGAGTACCGCCGATGATCCCGGCACTTCGGTGAGCGCCGCCGCCACCAGCCCGCCCGTGCAGCTCTCGGCCAGCGCCACTTTGCGCCCGATGGCGATGTTTTCCTCGACAACCCGCTTGGCCAGCGCAAAAATGTCGTCGGGAAGAATGGCTTCGAGGGGCATGATCTCTCTCACTTCCTCAAGAGGGTCGCCACGGCCTGCGCGGCGATGCCTTCGCCGCGACCGGTGAGTCCGAGACGTTCGGTGGTCGTGGCCTTTACCGATATCGCTCCGATGTCAACGCCGAGCAGCCCTGCGATGCGCGCGCGCATGGCGTCGCGATGCGGGCCGATCTTGGGGGCCTCGCAGATGATGGTGAGGTCGATATTGCCAACGAAATATCCGGCTTCGTCGACCAGACGCCCGGCGTGGGTCAGGAAGCGATCGCTGCTGGCGCCCTTCCATTGCGGGTCGCTGGGCGGGAAGTGGCTGCCGATATCGCCGCCACCGATTGCGCCGAGCAGCGCATCGACGATGGCGTGGAGCGCGACATCGGCATCGCTATGCCCGGCCAGCCCCTTGTCGTGCTCGATGCGGATTCCGCCGAGCCACAGCTCCTCACCCGTGGAAAGGCGATGGACGTCGAATCCCATGCCGGTACGGATCGGGGGCAAGGCGGCCATGAAGTCCTCCGCGAATGTCAGCTTGGCGAGGCGTTCGTCACCGGGGACATGCGCGACCTGTTCTCCGGCCGCACGCAGGACCTGCGCATCGTCACCCGCATTCTGGTCGCCTTGCCACGCCTGATGAGCGTCCCGGATAGCCGAAAAGCGAAAAGCCTGGGGTGTCTGGACGCGGCGCAGCTGGTCGCGCGGGGCGCTGCCGGACATCACGCCGTCCGTATCGATCGACAGGCTGTCGACAACCGGAAGCACGGGGATGGCACCGGGATGAATCTCGAGGGCTCCAAGCAGGTACTCAATCACCTGCGGTGGCAGGTTGGGGCGCGCCGCATCGTGGATCAATATCCGCTCGGCGGAAGCGATCATCGCGAGCGCGCGGGCGACCGACTGCTGGCGGGTGTCGCCGCCTTCGACGAGCGTGAAGCCATCAAGCCCGGCAAGGGCATCGCGCGTGGCGTTCTCGCCCCCGACAGGGATCGCGATGACCAGCGGGTCGGCGCCCGCTGCGAGCAGTATTTCCACCGAATGACGCAGCACCGGCTTGCCGCGCCAGATCGCGAATTGCTTGGGCAGCGGTTGGCCCGCGCGCAGGCCTTGCCCTGCCGCGACGACGATCGCGGCAAAGGAAGGGAGGGGCGGTGTGTCCTGCATACGAAAGCTGCCCGCTAGCGGCTTGCCGTTTTCGCTGCAACGCACTATGTGCCTGCCCAATATTTAGGCAATGAATTCCGGCATGAGCATTCCCCCCCTTCCTCCGGCGCCGCCGAAGCCGATCCTCGTCGGCGACGTGTCGATCGACACGCCGGTCGTGCTCGCCCCGATGACGGGGGTGACCGACCTCCCGTTCCGCAAGCTCGTGCGCCGCTATGGCTCGGGGCTCAACGTGACCGAGATGATCGCGAGCGAGGCGGCGATCCGCGAGACGCGCCAGAGCATCCAGAAGGCGGCCTGGGACGCTACCGAGGAGCCGGTGTCGATGCAGCTGGTCGGCTGCGATCCCACGAGCATGGCCGAGGCGGCCAAGCTGCAGCAGGACAATGGCGCGGCGATCATCGACATCAACTTCGGCTGTCCGGTCCGCAAGGTCGTCGGCCAGCTGGCAGGGTCAGCGCTGATGCGCGAGGTGCCGCTCGCGACGAAGCTGATGGAAGCGACGGTAAAAGCGGTCGACGTACCGGTGACGGTCAAAATGCGCATGGGCTGGGATCATGCCGATCTCAACGCCCCCGAACTCGCGCGCATCGCCGAGGATCTGGGCGTCAAGATGATCACCGTACACGGTCGCACGCGCAACCAGATGTACAAGGGCAGCGCCGACTGGGCCTTCATCCGCAAGGTCAAGGACGCGGTCTCGATCCCGGTCATCGCCAATGGCGACATCTGTACGATCGATGATGCTGCGAAGGCGCTCGACCAGTCGGGTGCGGACGGGATCATGATCGGGCGCGGGGCCTATGGCAAACCCTGGTTGCTGGGCCAGGTGATGCACTGGTGGCGCACCGGCGAAGTGCTCGCTTCCCCCGGCTTCGACGAGCAATACGCGACGCTCGTCGAACACTACACGATGATGCTCGACCATTACGGCGAAGGCGTGGGTACCAAGATCGCGCGCAAGCACCTTGGCTGGTATACCAAGGGCCTGCATGGGTCGGCGGACTTCCGCAATTTCGTCAACTTCATCGACGATCCGCGCAAGGTTCTCGACGAGCTGGAGCGGTTCTACGAACCTTTTCTGGAGCGCAGGGCCGCGTGACCGCAGCCCCCGGCGCACGGGCCCAGCTGGCCGCACTGATCTTCGCGGTGCTTCTGCTCGACGAAGACGACACCATCGTCGAGGCCAACCATGCGGCGGAGGAAATGCTCGGCCGCAGTGCGCGCAAGCTGTCCGAGAAGCGCTTCTGGGATGTCGTGGGCATCGCCGACCAGCGGCTGTGCGACAGGCTGGCATCCGCCGATGCGCAGGTCATCGCGCGCGGCGTCACGATTGCCACCGCGGTGGGCGACCGGCGCGTCAATATCAGCAGCTCGCCGATGCATTCTGACGCGGGCTGGCGGGTTGTTACGCTGTCCGAGGCCGGACAGCCGGAGAACGATGAGGACGAAAGCGAGCGTCTCGAACTCCGCGCACCGGCTGTCCTCGCGCACGAGATCAAGAACCCGCTCTCTGCCATTCGCGGTGCCAGCCAGCTGCTCGCCCGCCGGGTGTCGGGGAAAGACAAGCCGCTCGCCAAGATGATTTCCGCGGAGGTCGATCGCATCGCCGAGCTTATCGACCGGATGCAGCAATTGGGTGCAAAACCGGTCGAAGTGACGGGACCTTGCAATCTCCACGAGGCGATCCGCAACGCCATGGGGACCGTGCGCGCCGGACGGAGCGAGGCCTGCGAACTGGTGGAGGAATTCGATCCCTCTTTGCCGCCGGTGGCCGCCGACCAGGGGGCCCTCGAGCAGGTGCTGATCAACCTCCTCGCCAACGCCTGCGACGCCAGCGCGACGTGCGAGCAGCCGCAGGTGATTGTTCGCACGCGCTTCATCAGCGGGCTGGTCTTCAACACTATACGCTTCGGCAAGGCCACGCGCCTGCCGATAGAAATTACCGTGACCGACCGTGGAGCCGGCATCGACCCCGCGCTGCGCGACCACGTGTTCGAGCCCTTCGTGTCGAGCAAGCCGCATGGCCAGGGTCTCGGCCTCTCGCTCGTGCGCAAGCTGCTGCGCGACATGGGCGGGCGGATCTCGCACGAGCGCGACGAGCGCGCCGGCGAAACGCATTTTAGGATCAACCTGCCGGTGGCGGGCTAGGGGAGGGCAATGGCACACAGGGTTCTGCTGGTCGAAGACGACAAGAGCATCGTCACGGTGATCACCGAGGCGCTGCACGAAGACGGCTTCGAGGTCACGGCATGCGACAGCATCGCGCGACGCGATGCGCTGCTGGCGGACCGAACTTTCGACGTCATGTTGACCGATGTCATGCTCGTCGATGGCGATGGGCTGGCCTCGATCGATGCGGTGCGCGAGCTCGCTCCCACCATGCCGGTAATCGTCCTCTCGGCGCAGAACACGCTCGATACGGCGGTCCGGGCGAGCGACAGCGAGGCTTTCGAATATTTCCCCAAGCCCTTCGATCTGGACGAGTTGACGCAGGCGGTGGGCCAGGCGGTCGCCAATCGCCCCGCTGCCGACAGCGCTGGCGAAAGCGAGGACAGCGCGCTCCCGCTAATCGGCCGCAGCCCGGCGATGCAGGGCGTGTTCCGGATGATTACCCGCGTCCTGCGCAACGATCTCACGGTACTGATCACCGGCGAGAGCGGGACCGGCAAGGAACTGGTTGCCGAGGCGATCCATGAACTCGGGGCGCGCAAGACCGGGCCTTTCGTCGCGGTCAACATGGCCGCCATCCCCCACGATCTGCTCGAAAGCGAGCTGTTCGGTCACGAGCGCGGCGCCTTCACCGGCGCGGTCGCTCAGCAGATCGGCAAGTTCGAACAGGCCAATGGCGGGACGCTGTTCCTCGACGAGATCGGTGACATGCCCGCCGAAGCACAGACGCGGCTACTCCGGGCGCTGCAATCGGGTAGCATCCGGCGGGTCGGCGGGCGCCAGGAAATCGGGGTCGACGTGCGCATCGTCGCGGCAACCAATCGCAATCTGGAGCCGATGATCACCGACGGACGCTTCCGCGAGGATCTCTACTACCGGCTCAACGTGGTGCCGATCCACCTTCCGCCGCTGCGTGAAAGGCAGGAGGATACCGGCGCGTTGGTCCGCCATTTCCTGGGACAGGCCGCCAACGAAGGCCTGCCGGGTCGGCGAGCGAGCGAAGCGGCCATCGCTGCGCTCGCGGCGCGCAGCTGGCCCGGCAATGTTCGCGAATTACGCAACGCCGTGTTCCGCCTGGCGCTGCTCGCGCGAGACGATGTGATCGATCGTGCCGCCGTCGAGGATGTCCTGCCGCTGCAGGCGAAGGCGGGTGACGAGCCTGGAAAGTCGGGCTTCGACGCGGCGGTCGAGGAATGGATCGATGGCGCGCGCCCGGCGGAAGGTGCGGTCTATCACGCTGCGCTGGCCGCCTTTGAGAAACCCCTGTTCGAACTGGCGCTCGACCGTACCGGAGGCAATCAGCTGCGCGCGGCACGCATGCTGGGGATCAACCGCAACACCTTGCGCAAGCGCCTGTCCGAACTCGATATCGCCCCGGAAGGCTTCGCCCGCCGACGCTGACGCGACGACGCACGACCGGGCGCAAATCTCCGTTTGTCGAATTTGTACTTGCATATCTGCAACAGTGGCGTTGTATGCGCGCCACGATGGCGACGAACATGGCAGGAGCAAGGCGGCATACGCCGCGCTGGTGGCGCAGGTTCGTCGTGACCTCGCGACGACAGAATGTCTTCGGATACATCGAGGCCCTCGCGGCCGTTGCCGTCCTCGTCATGGTGGCAAGCACCTGGGCCACCTTCTCCAATGCCCCTCCCAATGGCGCGCTGCTGCCCTCGCGACAGGTCGCGGGCCTGCTTATCGGCACCTTGGTGCCCGCGATGGCCTTGCTGGTGCTGGCGGGGCGCAGGATAGCCTTGCGTCGCGCCGCGGGGAGCACGGCGCGCCTGCATGTCAGGCTGGTGTTCTTCTTCTCGATGATCGCGGCGGTTCCCACGCTGCTGGTGGCCGGGTTCGCCGCCTTCCTCTTCCAGTCGGGGGTCGATTTCTGGTTCTCCGACGATTCGCGCGGGTTGATGGAAAACGCCAACCGGCTCGCCGAGGGCTATTACGAGGAGAACCAGCTCGACCTCGCGAACGAGACGATCTCGATGGCGATGGACATGCGCGCGATCCTCGGACGTGTACAGGTGACCGATCCGAACTTCGCGCTGGTCTACCAATACCAAGCGGAACCGCGCGACGTGATCGAGAGCGCTATCCTTCAGGCCATGCCCGATAAGTCGATGCGCACCGCGGTGGTCTATGGCCTCAGCGAAGAGAGCGACCCGCGCGCCTTCGCGCAGGATTCGCTGGCCCGGCTTGCGCAGGGCGAACAGGTCGCGGTGCGCGGAAGCCCCGAGCGGATCGAGGCGGTGGCACCGATCGATCGCGACGCCGGAATCTATCTCTATACCGCCCGCAATGCCGAAGCCGGCAGTTTCCGCAGCTGGCAGACTGCGCGGTCGATCTCCACGGCCTATGACGAGCTGACCAAACGCGCCCGCGCGCTCCAGTTGCGTTTCAACCTCGCGCTGTTCTTCGTCTCGCTGGCGCTGGTTGGCCTCGCCGTCTGGTTCGCGCTGCGTTTCGCCGACCGCCAGGTCGAGCCCTTGACCGATCTGGTGGCCGCGGCGCGCAAGGTCGGTGCGGGCAATTTCGCCTTGCGCGTCGAGGGGCGCACGGGTGCCGACGAAATTGGTTTGCTCAACCGGGCCTTCAACCGGATGACCGCGCAGCTCGAAAAGCAGACCGATGCGCTGCTGTCGGCCAATACCGAGCTCGAGGAGCGGCGCGGCTTCATGGAAGCGGTGCTCGAATCGGTCAGCGCAGGGGTCATATCCGTGGACGGCGATCTGAACGTCCTGCTGATGAACGCACGCGCCCACACCATGCTCGGGATCGATGCAGAGACGGGACATGGCGCCGCCACGCTCGACGACGTCGCCCCGCAGATCGGGGCTATGGTACGGGCGGGGCTGGCGCAGGGTGTCATCTCGCACAGCCGCCAGGGCGAACTGCTGACCTTTGCCGTCAAGATCGGACACGAGAGTGACGGACACGTCATCACATTCGAGGACATCACCCGTCAGTTGCTCGACCAGCGGCAGGCCGCCTGGTCGGACGTGGCGCGGCGCATCGCGCACGAGATCAAGAACCCGCTGACCCCGATCCAGCTTGCCACCGAGCGCCTCAAGCGCCGCTATCGCAAGCAGATCGAACAGGACGGCGAACTGTTCGATGAATTGACCAGCACGATCGTGCGGCAGGTAGGCGACCTGCGGAAGATGGTCGACGAGTTCTCGAGCTTTGCGCGCCTGCCCAAGCCGAGCTTCCGGCCGGAAGACGCGCTCGACCTCGTTCGCCAGTCGCTCTTCCTCCAGGAAGTGGCGCATCCCGACGTGAATTACAGGCTCCAGGCGTCCGAGGATGGGCCCCTGCGCATTCAATGCGACCGGCATCAGCTGGGCCAGGCCCTGACCAACACGCTGAAGAACGCTTACGAGGCGATCGAGGCCAAGGCCCAGTCGGCCGAGTTCGACTATCGCGGCAAGATCCTCGTCGAGGTGGAACCGGGCGAGGATTTCGTGACCGTGTCGGTGGAGGACAACGGGATCGGGCTGCCGCAGGACCGCGTGAACATCCTCGAGCCCTATGTCACGACGCGTGAGAAAGGCACCGGGCTCGGCCTCGCGATCGTGAACAAGATCGTCGAGGAACATGGCGGGGAAATGACATTCACCTCGGTCGAAACCGGGGGCACGCGCGTGACCATGCGGTTTGCGCGCGATCCGCTTGCCGCCGCGGGCGGCGAGCAAGCCAGTTTGAAGACAGAAGGGTAGGGACGCATGGCGCTTGATATTCTCATCGTCGACGACGAACGCGACATTCGCGAACTGGTCGCCGGAGTGCTGAGCGACGAAGGTTATGACTGCCGTACCGCGGGGGATAGCACCTCCGCCCTGAATGCCGTGGACGAGAAGCGACCCAGCCTCGTGCTGCTCGACGTCTGGCTGCACGGCAGCCCGATGGACGGGCTCGAGGTGCTCGACGCGATCAAGGTGCGCGAACCCGACTTGCCGGTGATCATCTTTTCCGGCCACGGGAATATCGACACGGCGGTCAGCGCGGTCAGCCGCGGGGCCGTGGACTTCATCGAAAAGCCGTTCGAAGCCGAACGCCTGCTGCATCTGGTCGAGCGCGCCACCGAGACCGAACGGTTGCGGCGGGAAAATTCGCGCCTGCGCGAGAACCTGGCGCAGGGCGACGAGTTCACCGGCAATTCGGCGGTGATCAACGGCGTCCGCGCCACGTTGAAACGCGTCGCGGCGACGGGAAGCCGGGTGCTCATCACCGGGCCTGCCGGCGCCGGCAAGGAGGTCGCCGCGCGCCTGCTGCACAGCTGGAGCCAGCGGGCCGACAAGGCCTTCGTGATCGTCAACTCCGCGCGGATCACGCCCGAACGCTTCGAGGAGGAGCTGTTCGGCGAGGAGGCCGACGGTAAGCTCGTCCGTCCGGGCCTGCTCGAGACCGCGAATGGCGGCACGCTCTATCTCGACGAAGTGGCCGATATGCCGCTGTCGACGCAGGCCCGGATCCTGCGCGTCCTGACCGAACAGAGTTTCGTCAGGGTGGGGGGGACGAGGCAGATCGGCGTCGACGTGCGCGTCGTGTCCTCAACCTCGCGCGATCTTGCCAAGGAGATGGAGGAAAAGCGCTTCCGCGAGGACCTGTTCTATCGCCTGAACGTGGTTCCCGTGGAAGTACCGTCATTGGCCGAGCGGCGGGATGACATCCCGGCGTTGACCGACAGTTTCTTTGCGCGCTACGCCACCGAGCAGGGCTTGCGCCCGCCGACCATCAGCGACGAGGCGATGGCCGCGCTCCAAGCCTACGACTGGCCGGGCAATGTTCGCCAGTTGCGCAATGTCGTCGAGCGAACGATCATCCTGACCCCACGCGAGAATCTCGAGCAGATCGAGGTCGACATGCTTCCCGAAGAGGTTCTCGGCGGCAAGCTGGGCGGCAACAGCGTCGTGGGCACGATGATGGGCGCCCCCTTGCGCGAGGCACGGGAGAATTTCGAGCGCGAGTATCTCACCGTCCAGATCCGTCGCTTCTCCGGAAACATCTCGAAGACTGCGACATTCATCGGAATGGAGCGTTCGGCGCTCCACCGTAAGCTCAAGCTGCTGGGCATGGTCGAGCGCAAGCCCCCGGATCGGAAGAATTGACGCCTCGGGCGAAAGTTACGCATTCGAGACAGAAATCAGGATTGCGTTGCGCTATTTGAGATTTTCTTCCACAATATGCGGGTTCGCGAGGAATTGCGCACACACTCGGGCGTGGTGGGCGCCCAGATTGCGGCTCTGTCCGGGGCTGCCAAAAACGGGAAAAAGACATGTCCGGCGATCGTACTCTCTCGGCACGACCACGCTCGAAACCGACCGAGGCCGGCTCGGCCAACCGTCCTGCCAACCTGCAGGACGCCTTCCTCAACCTTCTCCGCAAGAACAAGTCTCCTGTGACGATGTTTCTCGTCAAGGGGGTCAAGCTGCAGGGTATCGTCACCTGGTTCGACAATTTCTCGATCCTCCTGCGGCGCGATGGACAGTCGCAGCTGGTCTACAAGCATGCGATCAGCACGATCATGCCCGCGCAGCCGGTCGATACGACCCAGTTCGCCAGCCAGGGATCGGGCGCGAAGCAGCGGCTGCTGCAGGATGTCTTCCTCAGCCGCGTGCGCCAGGCCGAAGCGCAGGTGACCATGTTCCTCGTTAACGGGGTCATGCTCCAGGGCCGGATCGCTGCCTACGACCTGTTCTGCATGCTGCTTGAGCGTGACGGCTACGTCCAGCTCGCCTATAAGCACGCCGTGTCGACGATCCAGCCGGCCACCCCGGTCGATCTGACCGAGGACTGGGAAGAAGAGTCCGACAACTGAGTTTCGATGACGATCTGATGGGCGAGGTGTCCCGCGGTGCGCGGGCGCTGGTCGTGTGCCCGGACATCCGCGGGATCTCCTACGATCTCGACTCACAGTCGCGCCTGGCGGAGGCGGAGGGCCTGGCCTTGGCGATCGGGATCGTCATCGCCGAAAGCTTCGTCCTGCCGGTCCGCGAAGTGCGCCCCAACCTGCTGTTCGGGGCAGGGCAGGTGGAAAACATCCGGATCGCCTGCGAGCAGAACGAGGCCGAGCTGGTCGTCATCGACGGCGCGCTCACCCCGATCCAGCAGCGCAATCTGGAGGACAAGCTCGCCCGCAAGGTCATCGACCGGACCGGCCTGATCCTCGAAATCTTCGGCGAGCGCGCAGCGACCGCGGAAGGGCGACTACAGGTCGAGCTGGCGCATCTCGATTACCAGCAGAGTCGGCTCGTGCGCAGCTGGACCCACCTCGAACGGCAACGCGGTGGCTTCGGCTTTCTCGGCGGCCCGGGCGAAACGCAGATCGAGGCCGACCGACGGATGATCCGCCAGCGGATGGGGCGGCTGCGCAAGGAATTGGAACAGGTCCGCAAGACGCGCGGGCTCCATCGCGAACGGCGCGAACGGGCGCCGTGGCCGGTTGTCGCGCTGGTCGGCTACACCAATGCGGGCAAGTCGACGCTGTTCAACCGCCTGACCGGGGCAGAGGTGATGGCGGAGGACCTGCTTTTCGCTACGCTCGACCCGACGATGCGCGCGATCGCCTTGCCGGGGGTCGAAAAGGCGATCCTGTCCGATACGGTCGGCTTCATTTCCGACCTTCCGACGCAGCTGGTCGCAGCCTTTCGCGCCACGCTCGAAGAAGTCACTTCGGCCGACGTCATCTGCCATGTGCGCGATATCTCGAACCCATCGACCGGCGCCCAGAAGGCACAGGTGCTCGAAGTGCTGCGCGATCTCGGCGTGATCGAGGAGGGGGAAGCGTCATCGATCCCCATTCTCGAAATCTGGAACAAGTGGGATCAGCTCGCGCCCGAGACTGCGGAGGAACTGGCCAGCCAGATCGAGGGCGCCGAGGACATCGTCGCCCTGTCTGCCCTGACGGGGGAAGGCGTCGACAGCTTGCTCGAGCGGCTCGGCGAGATGCTGACGCGCAACGCCGCGCTGCGGACGTTCGAAGTGCCGGCAAGCGATGGCCGGAGAATCGCCTGGCTGCACGCCCATGGCGAGGTGATCGAGGATGTCGCAGCGGAGGAGGGTGCTGCCACGCGGCTGATCACCGTACGCCTCAACCCCAAGGAACTGGGGCAGTTCGAAGCGCTAAACTAGCCCGCTTCGCGCTTGGCGCGCTGCCAGTACTCTTCCTGCGCCCCGAGATCGAGCGCGGAAAACTCCTCGCCTTCTGCCTTAGAAAGTCGCTCCATCATCCTGAAACGTTTTTCGAATTTCGAATTGGACGCGCGGAGCGCCTGCTCCGGATCCACGCCGTAGCGGCGGACGATGTTGACGACCACGAAGAGCACGTCGCCGGCTTCCATCAGGCGCTCGTCCTCGGTTACGGCAGCCTCGAGTTCGGCGAGTTCCTCCTGGAGCTTCTCGATGGGACCTTTCACGTCCTGCCATTCGAATCCGACGCGCGCCGCGCGCGTCTGAAGCTTGTGCGAGCGGAGCAAGGCCGGCAGCGCCTGCGCTATGCCATCCATCGCGCTGGTGGCTCCGGCTGACTCGCGTTCGGCCGCCTTCAGATCTTCCCAGCGGCCGTCTTCCATCACGCCGCCTTCATCGCCGAATATGTGCGGGTGGCGCGCTTCCATCTTGTCGGCGATGTGCCTTGCGACGTCCTCGAAGGCGAAATCGCCGGCTTCCTCCGCCATTCGTGCATGAAAGACCACCTGGAACAGGAGGTCGCCGAGTTCGCCGCGCAAATCGTCCATGTCGCCACGTTCGATCGCGTCGGCCACTTCGTAGGCTTCCTCGATCGTGTATGGGGCGATGGTGGAGAAGTTCTGCGCCGTGTCCCATTCGCAACCCGTTTGCGGATCGCGCAGGCGAGACATGATCGCGAGAAGGCGGTCGATCTGTTCGGACATCAGGTTAGCCTAGCGCGTGGTGAAAGGGGCAGGAAGACTGCTCAATCAACGATCCCCACGTTCCCAATGCCAGTGCGATAATATATATTATGTTAAATGAGAAGCAGGCTGCTTTCAGCGCACCGCGTCGATGAACAGGATGATCACCGCAAAAATCCCGGCCCATGCCCCCGCCATATAGAAGCCCTTCTTCCAGCCGACATTGCGCGTACGAAATCCTGCGCTGATCAGGATCAGGAAGCCGACTAGCGAAACGAGCGAGACCAGCTGGTGTTCGCTCATGCAGCCAATTCCAACCCGTCGTAGCCAACCGTCACATGGTCGGGAACTTCGGCGCAGAGGCTGTGGTAGTCCATGCTCTTGTCCATATGGGTCAGCACGGTCCGCCGTACCTTGGCCTTGCGCGCAAGATCGAGCGCCATGTCGAGGTGCGCATGCGTCGGATGCGGCCGCCGGCGAAGACAATCGACGACGAGAATATCGGCCCGCTCGAAGCAGCGTACCATTGCCGGGGTAATCTCGCTGAAATCGGTCGCATAGACGATCGACTTGCCGTCGGCCTCGAAGCGGAAACCGGTGCTCGTGACTGGCCCGTGCGGCATTTCGACATGATCGAAGGAAAACCCCGCAACCAATTGTGCTGCCTCGATATCTTTGAGTCCGACGATCGTCGGATAGCCGAACTGACCTTCAAACACGTAGTCAAAGCGTCGGCGCAGCCTCTCACAGGTGATCTTGCTTGCGAAACCCGGTAGCGGATTGGAGCGGTCGTAACGCATGACCCGCAGATCGTCGATACCATGACAATGGTCGGCATGGTCATGCGTCCAGAACACTGCGTCGACCTTATCGACATCGTTGGCGAGCAACTGCGCTCGAAGATCGGTCGAGGTATCGACCAGGATCTTCTGGCCGGCATCGTTCTCGACGATGATCGACACCCGGCTGCGACGGTTGCGTGGCTCATGGGGATCGCATTCGCCCCAGTCGTTTCCAATCCGCGGCACTCCGGTGGAGGTGCCCGAGCCGAGCATCAACAGCTTCACGCCGCCGCCTTGCTGAAGAGCGTGTAGAAATTCCGGGTCGTGTAGCGCGCGAGCTCGTCGAGCGGCTCGGACCGCAGTTCGGCGAGGAATTGCGCCGTATCGCGTACGAAACCCGGTTCGCACGGCTTGCCGCGGTGCGGGACGGGCGCCAGGAACGGGCTGTCGGTTTCGACCAGCAGCCGCTCCTGCGGGATATCCTTCGCGAAATCCTGCAGGTCGCGCGCGCTCTTGAAGGTCACGATTCCCGATATCGAGACCGACAGGCCGAGATCGAGGACCTGCCTGCCGAATTCGGCCGAGGCGGTGAAACAGTGGATCAGCGCGGGGAAAGCCCCCTTCCCCAGCTCGTCCTCGAGGATCGCCAGCGTATCCTCCTCGGCATCGCGCGTGTGGATGATGACCGGCAGTTGCACCTCGCGCGCCACGTCTATGTGGAGCCGGAACAGCCGCTGCTGCGCCGCGCGATCGGAATGGTCGTAATAGTAATCGAGCCCGGTCTCGCCGATGCCGATCACCTTGGGATCGCGCGTAGCGGCGAGCAGTTCCTCGCGCGTGAGGTCGAGATGATCGTCCGCATTGTGCGGATGGATGCCGACACTGGCGTACACATCGCCCCTGGCTTGCGCGGTCCCGACGACCTGCGCCCATTCGGCGCGCCTGGTCGAGATGTTGAGGAAGGCCTCGATTCCCGCCACGCGCGCCCGGTCGAGCGCAGCCGCCTGATTCTCGACCAGGCCCTCGTATTCGAGATGGCAATGGCTATCGACCAGCATCAGGCTGGCTCCTCGCTCGGCAGTTCGAGCCGCGGGAACACCGGCGTCGGCTTGTCGATCGTGTGGCCTGCGGCAACGAGCGCGACGAACCATCCGGCATCGGCAAGGTCGGCATAGGTGCGGCTTTCTACGCTGACGCCGAGCTGGTCGAGCACGGCACCGGCCTTTTCGGGCACCACGGGCTGGATGGCGATGGCGAGATCGCGGATGGCGATAAACAGCGTCTGGAGCACGGCTTTCATCCGCTCCGGATCGGTTTTCTTGAGCGCCCAGGGCGCCTGTTCATCGACATAGGCATTGCAGGCATAAACGGCCCGGAGCCAGGCTTCGATCCCGATCGAGAAATTCAGCTTTTCGAACTCCCGCGGCAGTTCCGTACTGCAAGCTATTGCTACGGTCTGCGCAAGTTTGTCATCGTCAGCATTGGACTCAAAGCTTTCGAGCTTGCCGTCCATGTTCTTCGAAATCATCGACAGCGTGCGCTGCGCGAGGTTGCCGAAGCTGTTCGCTAGCTCGGCATTCACCTTGTTTACAAGCGCTTCCGCCGAATAGCTGCCATCCTGTCCGAAAGTGACCTCGGCGAGCAGGAAATAGCGCAGCGCGTCCACGCCGAAGCGCTCGGCCAGTTCCATCGGATCGGTCACATTGCCGAGCGATTTGGATTCCTTGACCCCGCGATTGAGCAGGAATCCGTGCCCGAAAACCTTTTTCGGCAGCGGCAGGTCGGCGCTTATAAGGAAGGCGGGCCAGTAGATCGTGTGGAAGCGGACGATGTCCTTGCCGATCAGGTGGAGATCGGCGGGCCAGAACTTCTCCCACATCTCGCCGCCGTCGGGATAGCCGACGCCGGTGAGGTAATTGGTCAGCGCGTCGACCCAGACATACATGACGTGCCCGGCGCTGCCCGGAACCTTGACGCCCCAGTCGAAGCTCGTGCGGCTGACCGAAAGGTCCTGCAGGCCGCGCTCGACGAAGGCAACCATTTCGTTGCGCCGGCTCGCGGGTTCGAGGAAGCCGGGTGTGTTCAGCAATTCGAGCAGCGGTTCGGCATATTTCGAGAGGCGGAAGAACCAGGTCTCCTCCTCGGTCCATTCGACCGGCGTGCCCTGCGGGGAGAGCTTTTCGCCCCCCTCGCCCTCGATCAGTTCCTTCTCGTCGTAATAGGCCTCGTCACGGACCGAGTACCAGCCTTCGTAGCGGTCGAGATAGAGGTCGCCCTTCTCTTCCATCGCTGTCCAGATGGCCTGGCTCGCGCGGTGGTGATCGTCATCCGTGGTCCGGATGAACCGATCATAGGAGATGTTCAGTACATCGAACAATTCCCTGAAATATCCGGACATTTCATCCGCAAGCTCGCGTGGGGTCTTGCCCAGTTCGCGCGCCTTCTGGGCCATCTTCAGCCCGTGCTCGTCGGTGCCCGTCTGGAAGCGCACCTCGCGTCCGCGCAGACGCTGGAAACGCGCGATCACATCGGCGGCGATCGTCTCGTAGGCATGGCCGATATGCGGCTTGCCGTTGGGATAGTGGATCGCGGTGGTAAGGTAATAGGGTTCAGCCATCGGCCCGCTCGCTAGCCGTAGCGGCCTTGGCGAGCAAGGTGCCGATTTCCATGGCGAGCAATCCGGCATCGAAATTGTAGGTCGGCTGCTCGCCTGTGAGTCGCACCAGTTCACTATGCGTGTCGATGATCGGCCGCGGATCGGGGAGTGCCGCATCGAGGCGGTGCGCCACGACCGAGCGTGCGAGTTCGAGGATTGCGCGGATCCTGTCGCGATCCGGTCGCGCGCCGATCAGCCCGGCCAGCGCACCCCGCAGGTGAAAATCGGGATCGCCCCGATCGAGGATCTGCCGCATCGCCTGGGCCACCTTGCCCAGTTCCAGTTCGACGAATTCCAGCGCCGCGCCGGGCGAACCGGCGGCGGCCATGATCGCCGCCGCACGGGTCGCATCGTCCGCGCCGGGGGCCATCTCGCCGAGCAGGCGGTTCATTTCGACGTCCAAGACGGTCGGGAAGCGCAGCACGCGGCAGCGCGAGCGGATAGTCGGCAACAGCCGCGCCGGACTATGCGCGACGAGCAGGAAATAGGTCCCGCGCGGGGGCTCTTCGAGACTCTTGAGCAGGGCGTTGGCCGCATTGCGCTCAAGATCGTCGGCGGGATCGATGATGATCGCCCGTTTCTCGCCCAGCGTGGGTCTCGTACCGAGACGGGCCTGCATCGCACGGATCTGCGCAATGCGGATGCTGCGGGCGAGTTCGAACGGCTTGCCATCGGCGCGTTTGCGCTCTTCCTTGTCGTCCTTCGCGCCGTAGGTCAGCGTGACGATGTCGGGGTGGTGCCCGCTATCGCCCGGCGCGGCGCCGACCAGTTCGCGCGCCGCCGCCTGGGCGAAACTCGCCTTGCCGAGCCCGCGCCGGCCGGCCAGCAGCCAGGCATGGTGCATCCGCTCGCCCGCCATGGCCTTGCGCCATTCGCGCCAGGCCGGCTCGTGACCGAGAAGGTTCACGACGCCGCCCACAAATGCGTCGCCGCCTCGACGACGCGCGCGTGCACCTCTTCCACCGACCCGGTTCCCTCGATCACCGCGAAACGGTGCGGTTCCGAGCGCGCGAAATCGAGGAAGGAGGCGTTGACGCTGGCGTGATAGTCCGCCGCCCGGCCGCCGATCGCGTCGCTACTGTCGCCATCGCGTCGGCTAAGGCGCTCGGCGACGGTTTCGCCCGGTGCGTCGATGACGATGGTGAGGTCGGGCAGCAGGCCTGCACTGCCGATATCGTGCAGCGCCCGGACCCGCTCGTCTCCGAGGCCGCCGGCGATGCCCTGATAGGCCCGGCTCGAATCGAGAAACCGGTCGCAGACGACCCACGCGCCGCGATCCAGCGCGGGCCTGATTCGGCGCGCCACATGGTCGGCGCGCGCGGCGGCGAAGAGCAGCGCTTCGGCTTCGAGAGTCCATCCTTCGCCGGGAGGTGCCAGCAGCAGGTCACGGATCGCCTCGGCGCCCGGAGTGCCGCCCGGTTCGCGGGTCAGGACGACCTCCCTCCCCTGCTCGCGCAGTGCCTCTGCGAGCAGGCGTGCCTGGGTCGACTTGCCCATGCCCTCGCCGCCCTCGAAGGCGATGAAGCGGCCTCGCGTCACGTTACCCAGCTCCGCAGCGCGTTGAACACGCGCTGCACCGGGGTCGCCTCGAGCACTTCCTCGCGCGCGACCAGCGGCACGCGATGCTCGGGCATGCCGTCGATCGAGACCACCAGTTCCGCCACTTCCTCGCCCTTGGCGATCGGAGCCTGCAACGGCCCTTCGTAGCGCAAGGTCAGCGACACCGTGGGAGATCGCCCCTTCGGAATCGAAATCCGTACCGGGCCCCTCGCGGCCAGTCCGACCTGCGCCGCACCTCCCTGTTGGACCCGCGCGCTGGCGACACGTGCGCCCTCGGCGAACAGCGTCCGGCTGTCGAAGCTCTTGAATCCCCATTCGATGAAACTGCGCGCCGCGCGGTTGCGGGCGCGCCCGGTGGGACTTGCCGCGACCACCATGATCAGCCGCCTGCCGTTTCGCTTGGCCGATCCCAGGAAGCCGTAGCCGGCCTGGTTGGTGAACCCGGTCTTGATCCCGTCCGCCCCTTTCACGACCCCCGAAATGGGATCGTGATTGCGCTGTTCGATGCCATTGTACTTGAGACCCTTGGCGCCGACGAAATGGCGATATTTCGAGGGGTGGCGCGAGACCATGGCCCGTGCCAGCGTGCCGAGATCGCGCGCGGTGACGAAGGTCCTGCCCTCGTCCATCCAGCCATTGGGCGTGCCGTAATGCGAATTGGTCATGCCGATCTCGCGCGCCTTGGCATTCATCGCGGCGACCCAGTCCTCGACCGTGCCCGCAGCGCCTTCGGCGAGTACGACGGCGCCATCGTTGGCCGACACCGTGGTGATGCCGTGAAGCAGGTCGTCGACCGTCACCCGCGCATCGGCGGGCAGGAACATCGTCGATCCCTTGCGGTGCCATTGGCGGAATGTCTCGGGACGAACGCCATAGACCTGCTGCGGGAACAGCCTCCCATCCTCCATCCACTCGAAGGCGAGGAAGGTCGTCATCACCTTGGTGATGGAGGCGGGCATGAACCGGCGGTCGACATCGCGCTGGTAGAGCACCTGCCCGCTCGCAGCGTCGATCATATAGGCGATCGGTGCGTCGTCCTCGTTCGGGATCGAAGGCTCTGTCGCGTCCTTCGCCCCGAGCGGAGATGAAATCAGAGCGGCTGTCAGCGCAGCCAGCGAAATCAGACGGTTACGCAATTGTGCTCCCGTGCCGGGCGGGAGCCACGGCGTGTCAGTCGAGTGTTCGTATCAGGGCGTCGCTATAACCGCGCGCACGCAGCTTGGCGAGCGCCTCCTCGGCCTGTCCACGGGTTGCGAAGGGGCCGACGCGCACGATGGCGAGCGAACCGCTGGTGGTTATGCTCCCCTGCACGTCGCGCGCCAGCTTTTCGGCATTGGCACGGACCGAGAAAGCACCCAGCTGGACGACGAACTTCCCTTCCTCTGCGACAGGGACCATCAGCGGCGCGCGTGCCGGACCTCCTTCGAAGGCGTCGGCCAATTCGGGGCCGCCCGGCCCCTCCGATGGCGGTGGTGCGGGCTGCTCCTCGGGCTCTTCGGGCTTCGGCTCCACAGCGGCCTCCTCGTTTGGATCGAGCCTGGCGATCGCTTCAGCGCTGGGGGCGGTCCCGCTCACTTCGGACTGGCGCGGATCGGCGAGCGGAGCGGATCCCTGCTCGGGGAGACGCCGTTTCAACACTTCGAGCAATCCCTGGGGAGTCTCCATGCGCGGCGGCGCTTCCCGGCCGGCGCGCAGCTCGGCACGGTGCTCCTCGGGCGGGTTGACCCGCCGCATGCGGATCGGGGCGCCCTCGCCCACGCCCAATTGAGCGAGTGCGGCATCGGACAGGCCGAGCAGCCGATCGTTCGTCATCGGACCGCGGCGCTCGAGTCGCACGAGAATGGTGCGCCCGGTATCGAGTGCCGTGACCTCGACATAGCTGGGGAGCGGCAGCGTGCGGTGCGACCCGGTGACGCCGACGGAGCCCCGATCTGCGGTCGCATACCCCACGCGATCGTAATTCATCGTGTCGACCGGCGTATAGGTGGTGCCGTCGATCGTGAACGGGTCGCCGATCACCACGGGATAGTCCGCCGCCGGGCCGGTCGTCTGCACGGGCGCGACGGCACCGGGCGTCGGCTTCGCCGAACTCGCGCAGGCACCCAGCGTCAGCAACCCGAGGCCCGACATGGCCGTGGCAAGAACCCTAATTGGCAATTTCATCGGCCAGCAGCCCCACACTCATCGCGTAATAGTTCGAGCAGTTATATTCGAGAATGACCCGATAATTCGAGGTTAACAGCCAGGCAGGCGTTCCCGGCCCGTCGGGCTGGAACAGCGTCGCCAGCACATCGTCGCCGATTACCCGCTGAGGCTGGATGCCGAGGTCGCGCCACTGACGTACCGTCTTGTACACGCTGTGGCGTTCGTGGACGCGCGAACAGGTCGGGGCGACGATGGGCGAGCGATAGGCCGAGACATCGAAGCCCGAGGGGATGTAGGCGCGCACACCCCATGGCTGGCCAGAGCGCCAGCCGGCGTCGCGGAAGTAGTTGGCGATCGAAGCCAGCGTGTCGGCGCTGCTGTGCATGATGTCGGCGCGGCCATCGCCGTTGCCGTCGGCCGCGAGGCGGAGATAGACCGAGGGGAGGAATTGCGGATTGCCGAAGGCACCGGCCCAGCTGCCCTTGAGATCGCTGCGCGAATAACCCTTGTCCGCGACCTTCATCAGCGCGACCCATTCGCTCGCGAACAGCTCGCGGCGGCGGCCTTCCCAGGCCAGCGTAGCCAGTGCCTGCGACAGGTCGAACCCGCCCTTGACCGCGCCATAGGCCGTTTCGTGGCCCCAGATCGCCACCAGGATTTCTCCCGGCACGCCATATTCGCGTTCGATCGAGCGGAGCGAGTCCGACCAGCTGGCGCGCGCATCGCGGCCACCGCGGATTCGCGCGGCATCGACATGCGAGGCGATATAGGGCGCGAGCGGGGGATAGCCGGTTCCGCTCGACGAACCGGGCTGGCTGCGATCTAGCGAAATGATCCGGTCGCTGGGTTCGAGACCTGCGGTCATCCGCGCGAGCGTCGCGTCGCTGACGCCCTCGGCGCGTGCGCGGGCAATCAGGATCTGGAGATAGCTGTCGAAATCCAGGCCGGACTGGGCAGCGGCCGGGACAGCAGGGAAGGTCAGGGCCAAGGCCCCGAGAGTGGCGAAGAAGCGTCGAAATTTCATGGTCTAATTGTCGCAGAGGCTGGCTTAACGGCAAGTGTCATTCGTCTTGTACCATGCATCAACCATCGTCGTTCCCGGAAAAACGTGACAAGTCCGGGGGAAATGCCTAGCTAGCCCCGCGCTCGCGGAGAGGTGGCAGAGCGGTTGAATGCACCGGTCTTGAAAACCGGCAAGGGTGCAAGCCCTTCGTGGGTTCGAATCCCACCCTCTCCG
>NZ_JBLYYF010000029.1:0-3272 GCF_048550555.1 Qipengyuania sp.
ATCTTGGGGGCGTTCTTGCCCGAGAACGGGCAGGACTTGCGGCGGCGGAAAAACGGACGGGCCATCAGTTACGCTCCTCGCGGTCGCGGCGCTTCTTCGCATCGCGCTCGTTCTTGCGCATCATGACACTCGGGCCATCTTCGTGCTCGTCGACGCGGATGGTCATGTAGCGGATGACGTCTTCGTTGATGCGCGTCTGGCGCTCGAGCTCGGCCACGACGGCGCCGGGGCCCTCGATGTTGAGCATCACGAAATGCGCCTTGCGGTTGCGGTCGATCTTGTAGGCGAGATTCTTGAGGCCCCAGGTCTCCGTCTTGGTGACCTTGCCTTCATTGTTCTCGACGATTTCGGTAGCCTGCGCTGCCAGTGCATCGACCTGAGCCTGGCTCAGATCCTGGCGCGCAAGGAACACGTGCTCGTAAAGAGCCATGTGGTCTTCCTTTCACTTCGGGCCGATCGCTGGCTGATCCGCGGGATTGCGGGGCCCCTCCGGCTTTCTTCGAATCCCCCGGGCGGAGCCGAGGGATGCGCGCACATAGCGGGATTGGCGCATAATGCAAGCAACGTTCTGGGCTTGGCAGCCGGGAACGGGGCGGGCAGGGGCACATTGCGACTAAAACGAAGGAGTATGTGCGTGCCCGGTGGACTTGTAGCCCTGCTCGACGACGTCGCGGTGATCGCCAAGGCCGCCGCCGCCTCGATCGACGACGTCTCGATAGCTGCCGGGCGAGCCGGCAGCAAGGCGGCGGGCGTGGTGATCGACGACGCGGCGGTGACGCCCAAATACGTCACCGGTATCACGCCGGCGCGCGAACTGCCGATCATATGGGGCATCACCAAGGGTTCGCTCCGCAACAAGCTGCTGATCCTGCTTCCCGGCGCGCTGGTGCTGAGCTGGGTCTTTCCCGCGGCGATCGTCTTCCTGCTGATGATGGGCGGAGCGTATCTGTCGTACGAAGGCGCGGAAAAGATCCTCGAGAAACTGGGCGGCGAGCACCACGGCGAGACTCTGGACGACCCGATCGAGGACCCGGCGAAGTTCGAGAAGGAGCGGGTCAGCGGTGCGATCCGCACCGACCTTATCCTCTCGGCCGAGATCATGGCGATCTCGCTCAACGAGATTGCGGAGGTTTCGGACCAGTTCTGGGTCCGCGCAGCCGCGCTGGCGGCAGTCGGGATCGGTATAACCTTCGTCGTCTACGGCGCTGTCGCGCTGATCGTGAAGATGGACGACATCGGGCTCCACCTCGCCAAGAAGGAGTCGGCGCTGGCACGCAAGACGGGGACGGGGCTGGTCCATGCCATGCCGCGCGTGCTCACCTTGCTGTCCGCGATCGGCACGGTGGCGATGCTGTGGGTCGGTGGCGGGATCATCCTGCACAGCCTCGAACAACTGGGGGTTCATGGCCCGGCCGATTTGGCGCACGGCGTCCAGCATGCGGTGGAAGAGGCGACCGGCGCCCTCTCGGGCGTGCTCGGCTGGCTCAGCTATGCGGCCAGTTCGGCCCTGCTCGGCCTTGTCCTGGGAGCCGTTCTCGTGATGCTGATCCACAAGGTGTTTGGGCTGGGCGGCTCGCACGACGATGGCTGAGCGCCCGATCCTCCACACCTGCGCCGGGTCTCGCGGGCTGCGCGCCACTTGGGCCGCGGAGGAAGGCGGGGTCGACATCGGACTCGAACTCCTGCCGTTCCCGCCGCGCTATCAGGCGCCCGAATATCTCGGGCTCAATCCGCTCGGCACCGTGCCGCTGCTGGTCGAAGGCGAGGCCCGGATGACCGAGAGCTGCGCCATCGCGCATTATCTTGCGACGAAGAGCAGCGACGCTTCGCTGGTGGTGGCGCCCGGCGAGGGTGATTACCCGGCCTATCTCGATTTCACCTATCATGCCGATGCGACGATCACCTTCCCGCAGACGGTGTTCATGCGCTTCGCTTTGTTCGAGAAGGACAAGGGCTGGAGCGAGGCGGGCGAGGCCTATGCCAAGTGGTTCTGGAAGCGGTTGGTGAAGCTCGAGCAGCGGCTCGAGACCCGCGAGTTCCTCTGTGCCGACCGCTTCACCGTGGCCGACATCTGCTGCGGCTATGCACTCATCCTCGCCGGCAAGGTGGGACTCGACGAGGGCGTGCCGCAGGTGCTGCGGGACTACCGCGAGAGGCTGGTGGCGCGCGAGGGATACCGGCGCGCGGTCGAGCGCGAGTCCGCCGGCCCCGCCGCGCTCTAGGAAAGCCGGGCGAACAGGTCGCGCGCGAAGCTGCTCAGCGTATCGTCGCGCGCACCCATCACCACGATGCGGTCGCCGGGCTGAGCGACATCGACCAGCCGTTCGCCCACCGCCTTGCGCGTAGGAATGTACTCGGCATGCCCGCCGGCCTGCTCGATCAACCGCACGATCCGCTCGCTGCCCTCGCTGCGATCGACCGTCCCGCCGAAATAGACCGGGTCGCACAGGATCACGCGATCGCCGTTGTCGAGTTCCTTCGCAAAGGTTTCGGCCAGTTCGTCGCCCATCTGGCGGAGGGGACCGTAGCCATGCGGCTGGAAGAAGGCGAGCACGCGGCCCGGATGCGCGCGCAGCGTACGCAGCGTTGCGGCGCATTTCTCGGGATTGTGGCCGAAATCGTCGATCACGGTGATGGCGGAGGCGCTGGTGCCGATCACATCGAACCGCCGGGCGAGACCATCGAAACCGGCCAGCGCCTCGACCGCCTTGGCCACCGGAATGCCCGCCGCCGCCGCGCCCGCGATGGCGGCCAGCGCGTTGGAGAGATTGTGCCGCCCGGGCATCCGCAGCGTCAGCGCATGCTCGCTGCCGTCGTGGCGGTCGATCACCAGCGCTGCCTGGCGCATCGGACCTTCGGCGATCGAGCCCGGCACCACGCCGATCTGCGCCTTCTCCTGCTCGATGCCGAAGGTGATGACCTCCTTCGCTCGCGGCAGCAAAGCGAGCGCTTCGTCATCGTCGGCATTGATCACCGCGATCCGGCTGCGCGACAGATAATCGCCGAACAGCCGGCGCAGCTCATCCATGCCCATGTGATCGAGGCTGACGTTGAGCAACACGCCGACCGCAGGCCGATAGAGCGCGATCGAGCCGTCGCTCTCGTCGACCTCGCTCACATAGAGGCTCTGCCCGCCCACGACCGCGCTGGCGAAGGGGCGTTCCGGGGAGACGAAGTTCTTCATCACCGCGCCGTTCATGATCGTCGGCTCGCGTCCGCAGGCGTGGAGGATCCAGCCGAGCATGCCGGTGACAGTCGACTTGCCGCTGGTC
>NZ_JBLYYF010000030.1:0-6687 GCF_048550555.1 Qipengyuania sp.
CGCCGCCCTCGCGTTGGCCGGGCGAAAGCCGCTCCAGCCGCTCGGCGATCCGTCCGACCTGTTCGGTCAGCCGCAGCAGCATCAGTCGGTCTTCCTCGCCCATTTCGCGCAGCCGCAGATTGGGAATGCGCGCGAGCACACGGCCGATGGCGATCACCCGTTCGGCGCGCGCGGGATCGACGAGGATCTGCGGCGCGGACATCGAAAAACAGCCGAAGACGTCGTCGAGCGCGCCCATGGTGGTCGAGACCACCAGTTGTGCCCCCGCCTTGCCCCCGCGCATGTCGAGCCGCGAGAGCAGCGCCAGCGCATCGGCGCTCGCCTCGGCGCAATCGACCAGCACGAGGTCGCCCAGCGCGGCCAGCGGCCCCTGGGCATATTCCTCGAGGCTGCAGCAATCGCGGAGGCGAAACCCCGCGGCGAGCGCATCCTCGCGCATCTCCGCCCGCACATGATCGCGATCCGCGAGGACGGTGACCGACAGCTGGCACCCCGACGCATCGCGCACCGGCTCATACTCGAAATCCGCCTGCATCGACTCGCACTCCTTGCTCCCATGTGGAACGTAATGAGAACAAAAAGCGGACAGGTCAAGAAGCGGGGTAAAGTCCTCACATCCGATTGAACCTTTCGGCCCGCTGCTGCGACTATCGCATCATGACAACGACGGGCAGCAAGGACGGACCACCCGCTTCGGCGCGGCTCTATGACGAGCTGCTCGTCACGCTGGTTCAGTCGGGCGACCGGCGCGCGGGCGAGCGGCTGGCGGCGCGCTGGCAGCCGCGGCTGGCGCGGACCGCGCGGCGACTGCTCGGCGAGGACGAGGCGGCGCTCGCCGTGGTGCAGGAGGCGTGGCTATCGATCCTGCGCGGCATCGGCACATTGCGCGATCCCGCGCGCTTCGCGCCCTGGGCCTTCGGCATATTGCGGCGGCGCTGTGCCGATCGCATCCGCCGGGCGCAAGCGGACCGGTCGCGAAGCGGCGAGAGCGAGCACGAGCCCGCCCGGTCCGCATCGGCGGAAGAGGCGGTGACCATCCGCCAGGCCTTCGCCGCGCTGCCGCCCGACCAGCGGCTCGCCGCGCAACTGTTCTTCGTCGAGGGCCTCACCCTCGCCGAGATCGCCGAGGTGCAGGAGGTGCCGCCGGGCACCGCCAAGACGCGCCTCTTCCATGCCCGCCGCAAGCTGAAGGCGGTGCTCACAGGAGACGACACATGACCGATATCGACGACCGTATCCGCGGCGCGCTCGACGCGGATGACGAAGCTTTCCTCGCCCGGCTGGACGACGATCGCGGGCTGTTTCGCCAGCTCGGGGACAGCCTTGGTGGGCCGCTGGGCGGCTGGGCCAAGCTGGTCTTCGCCATGACCTTCGTGATGAGCGCGGCGATGTTCTACTGCGCGTGGCAGGCGTTCATTGCCGTCGATCCACGCGCGACGATCCTCTGGGCTGCCGGAACCGTCGTGCTGGTGATGTCGATCGGCTTCCTCAAGGACTGGCTGTTCAGCCGCATGAACATGTTCATGATCCTGCGCGAGGTGAAGCGCCTGCAGCTGCAACTGGCGATGCTCGAAGAGCGTGGGCGCTAGGGCCGGATCTCGATCGGCGTGCCATCGGGCACGAGGCTCCACAGTTCTTCGATCTCTGCATTGGACATGGCGATGCAGCCATCGGTCCAGTCGCCCGGAATCCGTTCGTCGAAGGCAAGGCCGTTGGGCTGGCCGTGGATGAAGATCAGCCCGCCCGGCGAGCGCCCGCGCGCCCTGGCATAGGCCCGGTCCGCCGCATTGGGATAGTCGATGTGCAGGCTGAGGTAATAGCTCGACTGCGGGTTGCCGTAGGAGATGCGATAGCGCCCCTCGGGCGTGCGCTCGTCGCCCTGGAAGCGCTTGTGCCCCACCGGCTGGTCGCCGAACTGCAGGCCGCTATAGGCGCGGATCACGCGGCCGCCCTGGTAGAGCCAGAGCCTGCGCTCGGACTTGTCGATCAGCACGAAATCGGCCCGCTCGCCCGCGCGCGCCTGCTGCGCCTGCGCACTCGGCACGGGCTGCAGGCAGGCCGCGAACAGGAGAACCAGCGAAAGGGCGAGGGCGCGCATGGTGCGGGCACCATAGCGCGCATTTCTCATCAATCCATGAACGGATCGCGCATCAGGATCGTGTCCTCGCGCTGCGGGCTGGTGGAGACCAGCGCCACGGGCGTTTCGATCAGTTCCTGCACGCGCTGGATGTATTTCACCGCATTGGCGGGGAGGTCGGCATAGCTGCGCGCGCCCGCGGTCGATTCCTTCCACCCCGGCATGCTCTCGTAGATCGGCTCGACCGCGGCCTGGTCGGCCGCGTGGCTGGGGAAGTAGTCCATGATCTTGCCGTGGAGGCGGTAGCCGGTGCAAATCTTCACCTCGTCGAGCCCGTCGAGCACGTCGATCTTGGTCAGCGCGATGCCGGTGACGCCGCTGATCGCGCAGGTCTGGCGCACCAGCACGGCATCGAACCAGCCGACGCGGCGCTGGCGCCCGGTGACGGTGCCGAATTCGTGGCCGCGCTCGCCGATGCCCTCGCCCACCTCGTCCTCGAGCTCGGTCGGGAAAGGCCCGCTGCCGACGCGCGTGGTGTAGGCCTTGACGATGCCGAGCACATAGCCGGTCGCATTGGGGCCGAGGCCGCTGCCCGCGGCGGCGGTGCCGCTGACGGTGTTCGAGCTGGTGACGAAGGGGTAGGTGCCGTGGTCGATGTCGAGCAACACGCCCTGTGCGCCCTCGAACAGGATCTTGGCGCCAGCCTTGCGGACCTTCTTGAGCCGCTTCCACACCGGCTGCGCGAACTGCAGCACGAAGGGCGCGATCTCGCGCAGCTGGGCGAGCAGTTCCTCGCGGTCGATCGGCGGCTGATCAAACCCGGCGCGCAGTGCATCGTGGTGCGCGCAAAGGCGGTCGAGCTGCGGTTCGAGATGGTCGAGATGCGCCAGGTCGCATACGCGGATGGCGCGGCGGCCGACCTTGTCCTCATAGGCCGGGCCGATGCCGCGCCCGGTGGTGCCGATCTTGCCCGAGCCCGCGGCGGCTTCGCGCAGCCCGTCGAGGTCGCGGTGGATCGGCAGGATCAGCGGGCAATTGTCGGCGACGGCGAAATTGTCGGGATTGATCTCGACGCCCTGGCCTTCGAGCTTCTCGACCTCCGCCTTGAGGTGCCAGGGATCGAGCACGACGCCGTTGCCGACGATGCTGAGCGTGCCGGTGACGATGCCCGAGGGCAGCAGCGAGAGCTTGTAGGTCTTGTCGCCGACGACCAGCGTGTGGCCGGCGTTGTGCCCGCCCTGGAAGCGCACGACGGCATCGGCGCGGCTGGCGAGCCAGTCGACGATCTTGCCCTTGCCCTCATCGCCCCACTGGGCACCGATTACGGTCACATTTGCCATGATTACGCCTTTTCCCCTGCCAGGGGATCCACAAGGTCCTTCGACAGGACTCGACCAGGGGATGGAATGGAGAAGCGGGTGTGCCGCTTCAAATGCGGGGCGCGGGGTAGGGGCCTGCGGGTTGCCAGTCAAGCCGCGGAAACATTGCTGCACTGCATCATTGATAGGGCAAAGGAGACCCCATGACCGATTACCCCACCCTCGCCCTCAACGATGGCCGCCAGATTCCTCAGCTCGGCTTCGGCACCTGGCAGATCGAAGAGGAGGACGCCCCCGAGGCCGTCGAGACCGCACTCGAAACCGGATACTGGCTGGTCGATACCGCCGCCATCTACGGGAACGAGCGCGGGGTCGGCAAGGGCATCGGCGACCGGTCCGACATCTTCCTGCAGACCAAGATCTGGAACGAGAGCCAAGGCTACGACCGCACGCTGAAGGCGGCGGACAAGTGCCTCGAACGGCTCGGCCGAGAGCAGGTCGACATGCTGCTGATCCATTGGCCCTGTCCCGGAAAGGACCTGTTCGTCGAGACTTGGAAAGCGCTGATCGAGCTGCGCGACCAGGGCAAGGCGAAGTCGATCGGTGTGTCCAATTTCCGCGAGGAAGATCTGAAGCGGATCGTCGACGAGACCGGCGTCACCCCGGCACTGAACCAGATCGAGCTGCACCCGAGCTTCCAGCAGCGCGAGCTCCGCGCCCTGCACGAGAAGATGGGAATCGTCACCCAGAGCTGGTCCCCTCTCGGCCAGGGCGGCGGCATGGATGCGAGCACGATCCGCGACATCGCGGGCGAGCTGGGCCGTCCCGCGAGCGCGGTGGTGCTGCGCTGGCATATCCAGCACGGCCTGTGCCCGATCCCCAAGTCGACCAGCCGCGATCATATCGAGCAGAATTTCTCCGCACTCTCCTTCGAACTGAACAAGGAGCAGATGGCGCGGATCGACGCGCTCGATACCGACGATGGCCGCCTCGGGCCCGATCCGGCCGCCTTCAACGGCTGAACGGCGGGCCTCTCTTCGAGCATTGACTGTATTATGCAGGCATGACACGCCTCCGCAAAACGGAGAGTGTCATGTCCCTGCTTTTCGCCAGCCTGCTCGTCGCCGCAGCGGCGCCCGTCCAGGCCACCGCCGAACCCGCCGATCCGGTCGCGATCGTCGACGAAGCCGCGCGCGAGCGGGGCGATCTGAGCGCGATACTGGTGCTCGGCACCGCGCATCTCAGCGCGCTGCCCGAGGATTTCGACCGCACCCGCTTCGATCCGCTCCTCGACCGGCTTGCAGACTGGCAGCCCGAGGCGATCGCGATCGAGAATCTGGACGGGCCGCAATGCGATTACCTGCGCGCCTATGTGCATGCCTATCCCGACACGGCGGAAAACTACTGTCCCGATCCCGAACCCGCACGCGCCGCGCTGGGCCTGTCGGGGCCCGAGGCGGACCGCGAGCTCCGCGCGCTGCTGGGCGAGCCCCAGGCCGACAGGGAACCCGCCCAACGGCGGCGGCTGGCGGCGCTGTTCCTCGCGGTGGGCGAACCCGATTCGGCACTGGTCCAGTGGCTCCGCCTCCCCGCAGCCGAACGCCATGCCGGCGACGCGCTGACCGAAGATCTGGCCGCGCAACTCGACAAGCGCATGACCCGGCGCAACGAATCGAGCCTGATCGCGGCGCATCTCGCCGCCCGGCTCGGCCATGAGCGGGTCTATCCGGTCGACGACCATACCGGAGACATCGCCACCGGACCGATCGACGACGAGGATCTCTATGCGCGCGAGATCCGCGCGGCCTGGGACAATCCGGCAACCGCCGAACGCCACGCCGCTTCCGAGGAATGGAACACGCGGCTTAAGGAAGGCACGCTGTCGGTGCTCGAATGGTATCGCCTGATGAACCGCGACAGCGAGGCACGGCTGGCGATGCGCAGCGACTTCGGCGCCGCAGCGGGTGCCCGCCACCCGGGCAATACGGGCCGCAAGTATCTCGCCTATTGGGAGACGCGGAACCTGCGCATGGTCGCCAACCTCCGGCAGGTGATCGGCGCGGGCCGCCGCGTGCTGGCGATCGTCGGCTCCTCGCACAAGCCCTACTACGAGCGCTATCTCGGCATGACGAGCGACGTCGAACTGGCCGATACCGAGGCCGTGCTGGCGGGCGAGACCGGGGACTGACATCGAGGGGTGCCCGAAGCGCTCCTGAGTGCTAACGGGGCGCGATCATGTCGCTGCTCCCCATCCGTATCGCCGCGCTTTACCAGTTCGCGCGGTTCGACGATCCTGCCGCCATCAAGCCGGACCTGCTCGCCTGCCTAGAGGGCGCCGACGTGCACGGCACGCTGTTGCTCGCGCGCGAGGGGATCAACGGCACCATCGCCGGATCGGACGAGGGAATCGAGGCGGTGCTCGTCCATGTCCGCGCTCTCCCCGGCTGCGCGGATATAGAGGTCAAGGAATCGCGCGCCGAGGCGATGCCCTTCCACCGCACCAAGGTGCGGCTGAAGAAAGAGATCGTCACCATGGGCCAGCCCGATCTCGACCCGCTGGCGGGCGTGGGCACCTATGTCTCCCCCGAGGACTGGAATGCGCTGATCTCCGATCCCGACACAATCCTGATCGACACGCGCAATGATTACGAGGTGCAGATCGGAACCTTCGAGGGGGCGATCGATCCCGAGACCAAGAGCTTCCGCGAATTTCCCGACTGGTTCCGCGCGCAGCGCGCCGCGATCGAGGCCGAAGGTCGCACACCGAAGATCGCCATGTTCTGCACCGGCGGCATCCGCTGCGAGAAGTCGACCGCCTTCGCCCGCGCCGAAGGGGTGGAGGAGGTCTATCACCTCAAGGGCGGCATCCTGAACTATCTCGAGCACGTGCCAGAAGAAGAAAGCCTGTGGCGCGGCGAGTGTTTCGTCTTCGACGAGCGTGTCAGCGTGGGCCATGGCCTGAAGCTCGGCGACCATGCCCTGTGCCGCGCCTGTCGCCGCCCGCTCAGCGCCGAGGACATGGCGCACGAGCATTACGAGGCAGGCGTATCCTGCCACCGCTGTCATGGCGAACGCAGCGAGGAACAGCGCGCGCGCTATGCCGAGCGCCAGCGGCAGGAAATGCTCGCCGAGGCGCGCGGGGCGGAGCATGTCGGTCGCAAGGACGGTTCGGAGGCCGATGGCTGAGGCGATCCTCTACAGCTTCCGCCGCTGCCCCTATGCTATGCGCGCCCGCATGGCGCTGAGCATCAGCAACGCGCGCTACGAGCACCGCGAAGTGGTGCTGCGCGA
>NZ_JBLYYF010000031.1:0-49382 GCF_048550555.1 Qipengyuania sp.
GCTCGACGGCGCGGTGGTGCTGCAGGGGTTCGATGCCGCCAGCACAATCGCCTTCACCAACAGCGGCACCATCCTGCAGAAGGGCGTCGGCAGCAACACGGTGGTGATCGCGACGTCCGGCAAGGCAAGCCTTACCAACACGGCCACCGGCCTGATCGACACCGCCAACGCCTTGCCCGCCGGATCGAGCGAGTCTGCCGCCACCACTTTGACGCCGCTGCAATTGAGCGGCGGGGGCCAGTTCACCGTCACCAATGCCGGCACGATCAACGGCTTCCGGACCGAAAAATACGCCATCGAAGCACTCGGCGTCGGTTCGCTCAAGCTGGTCAACTCAGGCACTATCGACACCAATTTCGGGCGCAGCGTGCTGGTCGAGGGCGGGCCCGCGGATATCACGAATTCGGGCACGATGGGCTTCATCCAGCTCGCAGCGGGCGACGACCGGATCGAGAACCTGTCGGGCGGCGCGCTGACATCGGTCGTGCTCGAGGCCGGCGACGACGTATTCATCGGCTGCGCGGGTTCGACGGCAGGCAGTCTCGAAGCCGATGAGGGCGACGACGAGGTCACCCTCGAGGAAGGCGCGCTCGAAGGCACCATCAATCTGGGCGATGGCGACGACACGCTCAACTTCATCGATTACGATCCGGCGGACTTCGCGCTCCTCGAAAAAATCACCGGCGGGGCCGGCGACGATCTGATTACGCTGACGCAGGCCGCGGGCGCCTACCTCCCTTTCGATCTCGATCCGATCACCCAGAATGGATTCGAACGCTTCCACCAGTTCGGTGCGGGGGTCATCGACCTGCGCGGAGCGACCGGCATCGCGCTCGCCTACGACATCTTCGGCGGCACCACCTTGGTCAACGCGACGCTCAACCTGGTCAATTTCACCCTGCATCCGGGCGGTATCATCGGCGGGACCGGCAGCCTCGGCCCGCTGACCAGTATCGGCGGCGTGGTCGCGCCGGGGAACAGCATCGGGACCTTGACGGTGAACGGCAACCTGTCGCTCGATGCGGCGTCGATCTTCCGGGTCGAGGTCGACGATGCGGGGCAGAGCGATCGCCTCGTGGTCAACGGCACGGTGACGCTGGGCGGCGCGACGCTCGACGTGGTTGAGAGCGGCGCCTTCGCAGGGACCGATCCGTTCAACTACACCATCATCGCCAATGACGGCACCGACGCGGTCAGCGGCACCTTTGGAACGGTGCAGAACGATTTCGCATTCCTCAAGGCGATGGTCAGCTACACCGCGGGCGACGGCAACGATGTCGGCCTGACGCTGACCCCGAACGGCGTGGCTCCTCCGCCGCCGCCTCCGCCGCCGCCGCCACCTCCGCCGCCGCCTCCTCCTCCTCCGCCGCCGCCGCCACCTCCGCCGCCACCGCCGCCGCCGCCTCCTCCTCCGCCGCCTCCACCGCCGACGTCGGGTACGGGGCTGTTCCCGACCGTGGCGAAGACCTTCAACCAGACCAATTCCGCCATCCGGCTCGACAATCTCGATCGGACCACGGCGGATGGCGACGCGGTCTATATGGCGGTGCTGTTCACCACCACGCCGCAGGCGCTCGCCGCCTTCGACAGCGCTTCGGGCGAGATCTACGCAACGCTCCTCGCGCAGCAGGCCGATACGGGCCTTGCGCGCAGCCGCCGGCTGATCGCGCGCGGCCAAGAGCAGGCCGGGGAAGGCTGGGGCCTGTGGGGCGGGATCCACGGCCTCATTGGCTCGGCCGACGGCGATGGCAATGCCGCCAAGGCCGACCACGACGGGATCGGGGCCGAGCTGGGGATCGATTATCGCGGCCCCGATAACGGCTGGGCGATCGGTGCCAGCGTCGCCTGGACCGACGGCGGGCTCGATATCCCCGCGCGCGCGAGCCAGGCCGATCTCGAGGGCTGGAGCCTCGGCGCCTATGCCCGCTACGGCACCGGCCATGCCGGGTTCACGCTCTCCGCCGCACTCGATTACTCGGCGGTCCAGGCCGATGTCGCGCGCACCATCTCGATCGCCACCCTCTCGCGCACTGCCACCGGCCATGCCGATTACGACAGCATCGCGCTCGCCGCCGAGGCGCGCTACGGGCTCGGCACGCCGGGCGAAGGCTGGGCATTCGGTCCGCTCGTCTCCATCGCGCATGTCTCGGCCGACTTCGACGGGGTCGACGAGAGCGGCGCCAATGCGCTCGACCTGTCAGGCGGCAGCGCAAGCCACAAGCGCACCCGCTACGGCGGCGGCGCCTTCGCCGGCTGGCAGGGCGAGCACGGAGCGTTCGACCTCTCGGCGCAATATGTCACCGGAGCAACGCGCTTAGCGGAGGTGACGCTCGCGCTCGACGGCGCGGCGGGCGCCCCGCGGCCGGTCCGCTCCTCCGCCACCGACGGCGAAGGCGCCCTCCTCTCCGCCTCGGGCCGGATGGACCTCGGCACAGGCTGGACTCTCTCGGGCGAAGCCCGCGCTCTACTCGGCTCCGACAGCGACAGCGTCGCAGGAAGCGTCAGTATCGGGTGGCGGTTTTAGACGGTGAACCGCATGGCGACTGATTGCCGACCCAGGATTGCGTGGGAGTAGATTGCGCATCTGCAGGCCCGAGCGACTTGCCCACGTCGCTCGGCGCCTCGGCGAACGGCGGCTCTCGGCAGATAACGCCGATGTCTTCAAAGGCCGCAATGAGGGCGCGATGCTGACATTCCCGCAGGCTCGCGACTGATGTTGGAGGTACGAAGGTCGTTTCCATTATCCTTCTTCGTATGTTCTGTGAGAATTTGCCTTTCTATTGATCGAACTCGCGAAGGGCAGCTTCACGAATGCGCGCGACATCCAGATAAGCACGCAAAGTTTCTCGGTGATTGTGCCCAGCAAGCCTAGCAAGCTCATTCAAGATGTCTTCTACGCTGAAATTGGCACCAAACATACGCCGGGCCTCGCTTATCAACTCTATCGCTTTGGTAGTCAGGTAGTATGCACGGAGTGCGTGACCGCTACCTTTGACCTTCGCGCTCTCAAAAGCCGCAGACACGATGTCTTTGATACTTCCGCGACTAAGCGGACCGCCGTCTCGCCAAGATATGAAGATTCGATTGTTATTGCGTCGCTTTGCACCAACGCGGTTCGCGATCAAAGTTTGGCGCCTGCCCCAGACATGATTTAGAAGTCTAATTGCGAGATCGATGGGTACCTCAACTTCACGCTTTTTCCCTCCTTTTTCGACGATTGAGGCGGCTATCACAGTGCGGCCGCGTTCAAGAAGGCCGTTAAGTTGCCGCCTAATCCGGATCTGCTCGCTCTTTGCCTGATACAGGTTGCCAATGCTTTGGGCTTCAATCTCGATGCCTGCACTCTCAAGCATTTTATCAAGCGTTTCGATTTCTAGGCTTTCGACTCCCATAGCTCGAAGGCCAATCCTCGCCTCCACCTGACCAATCAAAAAGTTTCTTTCGCTGAGAAACTGATCATCATAATTCCCGAGTTCTCTGAGAATGCGGCCGACTTCTTCATCGGTGGGAACACGCGGTGCGCGTGACTCCTTGCCCACTTTATATTCCAATTTCATCGACCAGTGGATCAATCCTTGATCGGTGATATTGGACTCCGATAACGTCTCGAAGAACGCTGCAGTAGTTTGCGCCAACGCGGGATCTGAGCGAAGACCCTTATAGAACTGCCAGATCAGCTCCTTTCTACGGTAAGCTCGGGCGGCACTTAATTTTTGCCCCCGGTTTCCTCGGTTCCCCCAGCGATGGTAGTCTGAAGGAAGAGCGTCTTCTAAAGTCTTGTTTCTCTTAGCTAGCCAGTTGAACCAGTCGGCCAAAATATAACATTCTTGCTCAAGCGTGCTTGTTTTAAGGCCTTTGTACACTCCCCTTTCGAAACAAAAGCGCAGGACGTGTTCATCAACTCCTCTGTCCGACCAAACCAGTAGCGCGAAGTCTCGCAAGAGCGCTCCGCCGATCTCCATTTCACCTTTCAATCGATGGACACGTACCCGACTGGCAATTTTAACCATTCGGAGGGCTGCGCTTGGCCGCGCTCAAAGGAATCAAAACGCTCAGTCTTTCGGTAAGTTCAGCGATCTTTGCTTTCGATGATTCAACCATCGCCTCTTTGGCGCGAAGAGCCGCTTCGGCTTCTCTGAGGCGCATTAAAATTTCAGCGTTCTGGCGGCATAGTGCGTCCCGTTCAGACTGGATGAGCCAAGTTTCGACAGACCTATCCTTGGGCGGGCGAGGCCCTCTCATTGATTTGCCAGTCTGAAGCTTCTTAAAGCTTGGTAAGATCCGATCAAATCGAGCACGTAGATCTGCATTTCGCCCACCAGGCGCAGCCACCGAAAAACTTTTCCAAGAGGTCAAGGGAGGCGTATCCCAACTTTGTAGATCTTTGACCTTAGCGATGATCGGATATTCCGGCGGTATAACGCCGCTAGCGGTTGCCTTCTCGAGCAACTCAACCTTCAAGCGGAAGGATTTTCGGGCCTCTCGTTCTGCCATGACGTAAATCAGTCCCGCAAACGGAGTTCTCGCTGCTCTTTAAGGAGTGCGAGACGACTTCGTTCGAGCTTTCTAACCGCAGGCGATCGTTGCGAAAACTCGGCTCGCTCCAAGGCGGCTATAGTCTTGTCGCATACGCTCTCGTTCTCTGGAAACTTGACCCCGTTGGCACAACGACCGCAAATTTCGTCCGAAGCATATGATTGATCTGGACCGCTTTTTACTTGCTCGCCAAACTGTGCGGCAAGCTTCAAACACTCTGCTTGTGCTAGGTCGATGGCGCTCCCAGTGCACTTACAATAGGAGTGACCAAGCTCGTTCGGTTCCAATTGTGTCGCTTTAACAATAGGCGCGATTGCCTCGATGTAGGTGGCTTTTTTAACCTTATCGTCTGCGGTTTCTAAGCAATCTGCGTAAGCTGCAATCTGCTTATATAGCTCACGCTTCAGAAACTCGCCACCGAAGCCTGTCATCGTCTCGCGTCCATCGAGGACGGCCAAGAAGCGCTCTTGGCGGAACTCCTGTCCGGCCTTTTCAAAATCTTCCAATCGCTGCCGCGCGCGATTTTCGTCTTTCTGCGCAATGAACTCGGTGTATTTGCTCTCAGTTATATAGCGGCGCGTTTGATTAGGGTCTGAGTGCCGATAAAAATGCGCAAGCGCGATTAGCTGAGGGAAGCGATAGCGGTTGTAATACGTTACACCGAACCAACGCCGAAATTGGTGAGGGCGCGGTGACCATCTCGAGCCGTCTGCAAGTAGGGGAGTTTCGACAAACTCCGAAAATCGAGTCAAAGCTCGATATATTTGGACTTTGCCAGACCTCTTAACCTCTTCTGGGGGCGCCTCGGATTTTCCTGAACGAACTGCAAGTAGCTCATCAAATGCTACGATCCACGGTTCTCCGGTACGAACGCGCCGCTTCTCAGAAAGCCAACGAAGGACATCCACGGCTGCTTTAACGGTAGCTGGGATGGGGATTTCATCAACACCCCGCAAAGTCTTCGCGATATAGCATCTGAGCGATAGACCGATATCGGTCTCGATAATACAATCATGTCTAAGAGAGTTTATCTCATTGTGCCTGCGAGCGGAAAAAGCGGCGATAACTATCACGCATGCTATCAGCAGATACTCAAAGAGTATTGTCCTTAGGCTAGGTCTGGTCCTGCCTTCTCGGGCGGCCTCAAAGTAAGCGCCATGGACCGGCCATGGAGAGCCGGGCTCGTTTAATCCGCATGTAGGCTCAAAAACAGCTAGAGCATCCTGAATAGCGCGCTCATGTGGGCGCCAATGCCCATCTGGACCAGTTAATTCATTGGTTCGTCGCTCGATGTCTTCGATGAGGCGCTGAATATCGGGTGCATAATCGTGAACCCAAACCAACGCCTTGTCTATTAGGTAGCACGCCTGCTGGGCCGGAACCGTGAAGGTGCGCTCCGCTTCTCTATCAGTAATGGACCTCGCTATTGATTGCCGAGTTTCTCCAGGAAAGGGGATGAAACCAAGCGGGTCATGGCTGAGCTTCGAGGAGAATGTATGTAAAGCGAAAAGCGGAGAGAAGAAATTCGCTACGCGGTTCTCTGTCGGAACTATATCATCTTTGCTGACTGAATTTTTGCGGGGAACTGGCAATCCCTGTTCCGCTACTAGTTCCCAAATCTCGCGCCGCAATGAAGGAGGAACGCTCGTCATGTTCGGTACGCCAAGCTCCCTTAGGAGGGCGTTAGATGCGAATTTAACTTTGGTGCCTTTGAGGTAAGTAGGCAACTCCCTCCTTCCCGATTGAGTTTCCAGTTTTATGGCCTGGAAAGCTTCGGCGACTGGAGGGAGCCCTGCGATGCCGCGAGTTCTGACCGATCCGCGAAGATTCTCAAGAACGTCTGGAGTTAAATCTGAATTGCGGTAGATGCCGATCCCAATACGCCAGCGTACAAACTGCAGATAATTTCTGACAAATATGGCTGCTACTTTTCCTCCTGTTATTGACCCCACTCTTATAGAGCAAAGCAGCAGCAGCTTCGCAGTGAGCAGATCTTTATCGAACTGAAAGTCAGACAATAGTTGGTTAGAAGCAATTGGGACATCGAACGATATGGGGACGCTTGCCGCCCGAAATTCCGCTGCATCCTCTAAGCGAATTACCCATCGATTTTCTAAGAGGGATCCGGATATCAACCAAGGAGGAATCGGATATTCGCTAAGCACCATTTCATGAAGGGTTCGCTCTGCTCGACGCTTCTCAGTTTTAGATTCTGGTGTGGGCTGGGCGCGTTTCATGTGGGTATCTAGAATGCCCGGAACGGCTCGAGTTTGCCGTCTGCCAGTTTGTGGAGAATATCATCGGCAATCGCTTTGAATCGCTCTGCACGGGGGCCAGAAGATAGGTTGTTCCAAATGGCAATCGATAGCGCGTGGAGAGGTAGCCATATGCTGACCCAACGACTCGGGTTTCTCGCGAAAAACTCGTCTTGTGCATGATCGAGAGAAAGCCTGAGTAGGGCGGCCGAAGCCATTCCTGAACTGGTATCTGAATACTCGATTGGCGTCAGTTCCAGTTCGGCAGACCCTAGAGGAGTGCAAAGGTCGACATTCTCGTAGAATGCAAGACCGCACTCTAATGCTCTTTCGCGCAGTCGATCGAAAGCCAAAGTAGGAACTGATTGGCTTGTACTATCATTTTTTGCAGGCGCTACGACCGCAACTTCAAGTAGGTTTTGGAAATCACGTATCTGCTCCTCCAGATGGATTCGGATATAGGGCCGGTTTAAGTAATTTTGGAATGTGGTTTTGGAGCTCTGATGGTTTGCTGAGACTGCGGCAAGCTCGACATCCCCATTGCGACCAGTTGCCTTCATTTGAATGACGGTCGGTCGAATATGTTTGCGTCGAATTGGAAGCCCACCAATAATCGGGTCATCGGCGTGATCTGTCAGCAGGCGGGTCCACCAATCCCGAAAGTTCCCTGCGCTCGCCTTCCTAACCTCTCCAGCATTATTCAATCCAGTAGGTAAGATCCAAAGCCAGTCTTCAACGTTATCGCCTCCGAGGCGGTCTGAGCGAGGAGCGCCATCTTGGGCATGACTGGCTGAGCGCTTCGCCGATTCTTCTTTCGCTCGGCGTCTGATTGGTTCCGAAATCTCAAGCCAAATATCGATGGCTCGCTTGCCTGAGATTTTATATCCCATCGAATTGAGAAACACCTGTCCTCCGCCAAGAATTGCTTGAACTCTCCTGGGTCTAGGACGGTTCTTAATCGAAGACAAAACGTGGAGGTCCACTCGTCCGGAGCTTGGTTGGCCCACGAACGGCTCAGAGGAAAGATCATTGCAGGATTGAACGTTGAAGCCCGACTCAATCAGTACAATCGTATACGCTGCAACCAACGCCCTGGTCCCACCTTCAAGGAATTCAGCTACTCTCTGCGGGCCACCATGAAGCGTTACGAGGTGCCGAATACCGTGCGTAGACCAATCGTTGCTGCCACTAACTTTGCCATCATGATTTTCGACAATATGGGCTAAGAGGTTCGCCAATTGCATTTCAGCGTCGTTAGTCGGAAAGCATGCCTCCACTATCCAAGGTAATTTGGACTTCCTTTTGGCGAAATCTGGAATACTCGCCAGCCGGAATTCAGCCCGTCGAAGGGTCGATGGGTCTTGAAGGTCTTTTCTGGACAGAAGTTCTTGGCCGCGCTTGTAGGTTTCATGGCACTCTATCAATTCTGCCTCTGCAATCGTCCTCAATCGATTTAGCCGCTCTCCATTTCGAGCGACTGTGCGAGCATAGAGGCCGGCGGTGCTGTTGCTATGACGATCTAGTTTGCCGTCAGTGAACTCGAGCTCGCCCAAGGAGGGCGTAACCCCCCTCTTTCTCTTCAGTGTACATTTTAGAGTTTTGATTTTCGGCCAGCCCATGGGTGTGGCGAGGCTCCGTATCGCCGCAGAAAGTGCCTCGATAACAGGTCGACGAGTCGTGTGATTTGATGTCGTGAATATTGACCGGTCGTTGGGGTCGTTGGCGCGAGAGACGAAGTCGGACAATGCATGCTCAAAATCATCAGCATTGATCGCGGAAAATTCACATGCGATCAGCTTTTCTCGGACCAGCCGAAGCGGCGCCGCAGCCTGTGGTTCATCAGCTCGATGGAAAAGGTCAATTAACCACCTGCGGAGTCCAGCTGCGCGTTTGGAATTCGAGGATGGGGGTCCGTCGATCCATTTCAAGGTGAACTCATCGAGGAGCTTGCCTGTGAAGGCCGGGCCGTAAAGCTTTCGGATCTCACCAAGATTGACAAGTTCACCCGCGAGCCGAACCGACGAGAAAGGAACTGCTTCTAATTCCCGATTTGCAATGGGCCTCTGAGACAATGCGATGTGGGGTCGCTGTCCACTCCCGCAAACGCGGCCAGGCACGGAGGTGATCGGCACGCGCTAAACTACACTCGTGTCAGCAACACGGGGAGATTGTCGACACTCTAGTTGCACCTTCATCAACCCTTTCGGAACCAGAATTGGGCGGATTATGGTGCAATTAAAAATGCGTGAGTCAAGTCTAAAATGTGACATAAAAGTGCGCAGGAAAAATAACCACAAACAAAAAGGCCCATAGGATAGTTGTGGAAGTCTTCCTAAAAGACCCAGAAATTACCTCAAAGTTCCTTAATGTTAGGAAATTCCTTGGATGCGTTCAGGGAGCAATGGGCATTTTGCCAAGGGTCTTTTCAGAATGTTTCTCGCGATCCAGATGTCATCTTTGAGAAGCCGCAAAACTTTCGGGCCGATGCGTTCGGCGACCATAAGTCGTCCCTCCCGCAATTGATCGCGCGATCTGACGGGCGGGCGTTCGCTTGAAGGGTGGGCGTTGGCGAAGGAGAGGGTACTAAGGTTCGCGCCGCCCGGACAGTAGGCTACTCTGGCGAGGCTTCTCAAAAATCAGCAGAATAGCAGCAGCTTTTGCAGATAGAGTAGGGTTCAAAGCTTCAAAAGGACGCCTTCCTTGGGCAGGTCGGCTGGCGACAGGTTGATCGTGATCCGCTTGGGCGGCAGCGCGAGCCCCATGCTGGCGAGCGCGGCGCGCACCCGCTCCTTGCTCTCGCCGACCGCCTTGTCCGCGAGACCGACGATATTGAATTTGGGCAGGCCGGGCGCGACCGAGCACTGCACTTCCACGCCACGCGCTTCGAGCCCCAGATAGGCCACTGTTTTGACCAGTGCGACCAGCGTTAATCCCCGCCTCCGTGTTCGCACTTGGACGATGACGCGAAAGGCCCCGCTTGTCGAGGAGAAAGCACCTCCGGATCGGAGCTGAAGAATTATGGTTAACAGCGGGTTAGCCATAGGTCTTGAGCGGCTGGAAAGCGGTTGGGCGGCAAAACCTTGCCATGTCCCGAATCGCAGCCCTCCTCCTCTCCGCTTTCGCCGCGCTGATCGCGGTCCCCGCCTCCGCCCAGTCGCTGACGCTGGTCAGCCTCCCGGTCGTCTACGTGTCGAACCCGGTGGTCCAGCAGACGCACCACGGACGCAAGGTCGCACCCGCCACCGTGGTGCGTCCGGCGATGCCGCAGGCAGAACGGCAGGAGCTCGCCGCGGTCCGGCCGCAGACCTATCAGCCGGCAGCGCTGCCGGTGTGGAAGGCGCCGCCTTTCATCGACCGCCGCTTCCGCGACTACAACCGCGGGATCGCGCAGTACGGGCCGTTCCGCGTGATCGACGAACGCCGCGTCGCGCTGGTCGGCGAAACCGACGCCTCCACCCCGCGCTACTTCCGCGCCATGCTGCGCGATTTCCCCGGCCTCGAGCAGCTCGACATGGTCGAATGCCCCGGTACGCAGGACGACCGCGCCAACCTCACGGTCGGCCGGATGATTCGCGACGCGGGCCTCGTCACTCATGTCCCCGCGATCGGCTCGGTCCGTTCGGGCGCAGTCGAACTGTTCCTCGCCGGCGTCGAGCGCGACATTGCCGAAGGTGCCGAATTCGCGGTGCACAGCTGGATGGACCCCTATGGTCGCGAGGCCGAAGACTTCTCCATGGATGCGCCCGAGAATCGCCAGTATCTCGACTATTACCGCGAAATGGGCATGAGCGCCGAGCAGGCTCGCGCCTTCTACGACTTCACCAATTCGGTGCCGCACCGCCGGGCGCTGTGGCTCGCCGCGAGCGACATGCGCCGCTGGTCGGGCCGCCCGCAGCAGGCCAAGACTCCCGCGCGCCGCAATCTGGTGAAGCCGGCCCCCACGCTGGCCTATGCCAACGTCACTTTTTCTTGACGGGCAGGGCACATTCGCCTAGGCGCGCGGCCCTGTAAGGCGGTCGCTCGCAGGGGCGGCCCTTTTTGTTGGCGCGATTCGTGTGTGCCGGCAGCCAACCAATTTTTTGTAAGGACGATCCGATGAAGCGGACATTCCAGCCCTCGAACCTCGTGCGCTCGCGCCGCCACGGTTTCTTCGCTCGCAAGGCTACCCCGGGTGGCCGCAAGGTCCTGCGCGCCCGCCGCGCCCGTGGCCGCAAGAAGCTCTGCGCGTAATGTGATCCGCCGCGCCTCACGGTGCGGCGCCAATCACGAACCAGCCAGCGGGCTCCCCTCGGGGAGCCCGTTCGCGTATGTAACGCCGATGCACCCTTCGCTTTCCGTGATCCGCAAGCGCAGCGATTTCCTCGCCGCGAATCGCGGCCTGCGCGTGGCGCGTCCGGGCTTCGTGCTGCTTGCCCGGCCCAATGACGGGCAGGGCAAGCGCTACGGCATCACCGTGACCAAGAAGATCGGCAATGCCGTGGTGCGCAACCGCATGAAGCGGCGCTTTCGCGAATTGCTGTGGGCGGCGCTGCCCGAAGCGGGCCTGCCCGATCACGACCATATCCTGATCGGCCGCGAAGGCGGGGTGGAGCGCGATTTCGCCCTGCTGCGCGCGGAACTTGCCGCCGCGCTTTCGCGTGCCGCCGAGGGCAAGGGCGACCGGCCGCGCACCCCGCGCTACCACCGGAGCCGGCGCGCATGAAGTATCCGCTGATCTGGATCGCGCGCCTGTGGCAGCTCGGCCCGAGCCGAATCCTGCCGTCCACCTGCCGCTATCACCCCTCGTGCAGCCAATACGCCATCGAGGCATTGGGAAAATACGGCGCGATCAAGGGTGGATGGATGGCGCTCAAGCGTATAATGCGCTGCCAACCCTGGGGCGGCCACGGCCACGACCCGGTGCCCTAGTGCTGTCTTGACAGACTAAGACACCACCCCACATTCATGATTTCGACCGGACAAAGACGGGACCGACCTTGGACAATCATCGCAATTTGATCGTCGCTATAGCGCTTTCCTTCCTGCTGCTGGTGGGCTGGAATTCGGCGATGGACTATTTCTACCCGCAGCCCGATGCGCCGGCCGCGGGCAAGGTCGACACGCCGACCGAGCAGGCGGCCACCGCGGACGATGCGTCCAAGGCCGAGGCGACCCAGCACACGCGCACCGGCGGGCTCGTCGATCCCGAACTGCGCGCGCTCGAGAAGGCCGATCTGAAGACCGCGCTCGCCAGTGCCGACCGCCTGCCGATCGACGGCCCCCGCGTCGCCGGATCGATCAACCTCAAGGGCGGTGTGCTCGACGACGTCGTGCTCAAGGACCATATGGAAGGCACCGGCAAGGACAGCGAGCCGGTCCGCCTGTTCTCGCCCAACGGCACGCCGGCGCAGCAGTTCGCGCAGTTCGGCTATCTCATCAACGGCACGCGCATCGCCGACGATGCCGTGTGGCAGGCCGACGGCCGCGTGCTGACGCAGGATACGCCGGTCACGCTGACGCACGATCTCGGCGACGGCATCACGGCGAAAATCCGCTATGCGATCGACGACAACTACATGTTCACCGTCGAGCAGAGCGTCGCCAATACCGGGTCCGTTCCGGCGGTCGTCCAGCCCTATGGCTATGTCAACCGCACCAGCCGCACCGCCAGTCAGGATTTGTGGATCGCGCATTCGGGCCCGATCGGCGTGTTCGGCGACGCAGCCGATTACGACGTCGATTACGACGATGTCGACGAGGCGCAGACGATCACCCCTGCCGGGCGCGCAAGCTGGTCGGGCTTCACCGACATCTACTGGCTCGCCGCGCTGGTCCCGCAGGACGGCGCCGCCCCCGCCACCACCTTCCGCGCGCTGGGCGACGAGACCTACCGCGCGGACATGATCTACGACGCGGTCACCCTGCCCGCGGGCAAGGCGCTGACCACCACCTCGCGCCTCTATGCCGGTGCCAAGGAAAGCACCGTGCTCGACAGCTACGAGGATGCGGGCCTGCAGAAATTCGGCCTCGCGATCGACTGGGGCTGGTTCCGCTGGTTCGAGAAGCCGTTCCTGTGGCTGCTGCGCAATATCTACGAGCTGGTCGGCAATTTCGGGATCGCGATCATGATCCTGACGCTGATCGTGCGCGGGGCGATGTTCCCGATCGCGCAGAAGGGCTTCGCCAGCATGGCCTCGATCAAGGCGATCCAGCCGAAGATGAAGGCCATCCAGGAGAAGTACAAGGACGACAAGCAGGTCCAGCAGCAGAAGATCATGGAGCTGTACAAGACCGAGAAGGTCAATCCGGTGGCGGGCTGCCTGCCCATGCTGCTGCAGATCCCGGTCTTCTTCGCGCTCTACAAGGTGCTCGTGCTCGGCATCGAGATGCGCCACCGCGAATTCCTCTGGATCAAGGATCTCGCCGCGCCCGATCCGGCCAACCTCGCCAATGCGCTGTCGCTGGTCGGCATCCAGGTCCCGCAGTTCCTGATGGTGATTTTCGGCCTCGGCGTGCTCGCCGTCATGCTCGGCTTCACCATGTGGATGACCTTCAAGCTCAACCCGAGCCAGATGGACCCGACGCAGCAGCAGATCTTCAACATCATGCCGTGGATCCTGATGTTCGTCATGGCGCCCTTCGCCGCAGGGCTGCTGCTCTACTGGGTGACCTCCAACCTGCTCACGCTGGCGCAGCAGAAATATCTCTATTCCAAGCATCCGCAGATGCGCGCGATGATCGAGGAAGAGAAGGCGAAGAAGGCGGCCGAAGCCGCAGCCAAGGCCGGATGATGACCGAGGAAGAAGCCGCCGCGCGGGCCGAGCTCGAACGGCGGGCGAACAGACTGTTCTCGGGGCGGGTGGATTTCCTCCTCTCGGCCCCGCAGCTCAAGTTCCTGCCCGAACCGACCGTGCCCGAGATCGCCTTTTGCGGGCGCTCGAACGTCGGCAAGAGCTCGCTGCTCAACGCGCTCACCGGGCGCAAGGCGATCGCGCGCGCCTCGGTCACGCCGGGCCGTACGCAGGAACTCAACTTCTTCGAGGTCGGCGACCCGACGCTGTTCCGCCTCGTCGACATGCCCGGCTATGGCTTCGCCAAGGCGCCGGTGAAGGTCGTCGAGAAGTGGAAGAACCTCGTGAAGACCTATCTCCGCGGCCGCCCCGTGCTGGCGCGCACGCTGGTGCTGGTCGACGGGCGTCACGGCCCCAAGGACGTCGACCGCGAGATGATGAAGATGCTCGACGAGGCGGCCGTGGGCTACCGCGTCGTGCTGACCAAGGCCGACAAGATGAAGGCCAGCGAGCTCGCCAAGGTCATCGAGGCGACCGAAGCCGAGGCGCGCAAGCATGTTGCCGCTTACCCCGAGATCCACGTCACCAGCGCGGAGAAGGGCATGGGCATTGGCGAACTAAGGGCTGCGGTGCTGGGCGACGCAGGGGTTTAAGGCCGCGCTTCGAGCTGGAGCCCAAGCGTAAGCTTCAGTTCCACACAAATCCAGCACGCTGTCATGGAACTTCCTGAGTCTCATCGAATGAGGTTGGCAATCAGAAGAGCCGAAAATTGCATAATGGCTAAAAGCAGAGACAAAGTAAAACGTCGGTAGATGGCAAGCGTGAATGCCACAATTCCGGATAGTACGAACGCCGTATCGAAAATGTACATCGCCACGGTAAAATTCTCGGGTGCGAACATCATTCCTGCGATTAGGCCCGCGGCTAAAGATAAAAGCAGCGCGAATGTTGCAACGACCATGGCGCAAAGCTTGAACAAGCGAGTTTCTGAGAGCATCCGGCTTCCCTGCCTGGTTTAACTTGCAAACAGCATATCGTCGCTGGCAAACGCCTTCATCTCGAGCGCATTGCCGCTGGGATCGCGGAAGAACATCGTCGCTTGTTCGCCGGGCTGCCCCTTGAACCGGATGGTCGGCTCGATGGCGAACTCCACCCCCGCCGCCGTCAGCCGCTCGGCGAGGTCCTGCCAGTCCTCCATCGCCAGCACGATGCCGAAATGCGGCACCGGCACGCCGTGGCCGTCGACATGGTTGCTCGCACGGTCGCCCGCGCCGCCAGGCGCGAGATGCGCGACGATCTGGTGGCCGTAGAAATCGAAGTCGATCCACTCTTCGGACGAGCGGCCCTCGCGGCAGCCCATCGCCCCGCCATAGAAGGCGCGCGCCTGCGCAAGGTCGTCGACGGGAAAGGCGAGGTGGAAGGGGCGCAGGCTCATGGCGTTGGTCTAGCCCAGCCGTCGTTCGTCGCCTAGCCTCTCCGTTCAGCCTCGACAGCACCAAGCTGAACCTCTACCGCGCCCCACGAAAGGTGGGCACGGGCATGAAACTGATCATCGGCAACAAGAACTATTCGAGCTGGTCGCTGCGCGGCTGGCTCGCGGCCAAGCAGTCGGGGCTCTCGTTCGAGGAGATTACCGTGCCGATGTTCGGCGAGGCTTGGGACGAGCTCAAGTCGAACGACGGCGGCACGCAGCCTTCCTCGGGCAAGGTGCCGATCCTGTGGGACGAGGAGGCGGTGGTGTGGGACAGCCTCGCGATCCTCGAATATCTCGCCGACAAGGTCGGGCGCGACCGCTTCTGGCCCAAGGACCCGGTGGCGCGCGGCATGGCGCGCTCGATGGTCGCCGAAATGCATTCCTCCTATCAGGCGCTGCGCAGCGAATGCCCGATGAACGTGCGCAAGCGCTTCGACGGCTTCGAACCGAGCGAGGCCTGCCGCGGCGACATCCTCCGCGTCCTCGGCCTGTGGGCGGAGGCGCGCAGCCGCTTCGGCAGCGGCGGGCCCTTCCTGTTCGGCACTTTCGGCGCGGCGGACGTGTTCTTCGCCCCCGTCGTGTCACGCTTCATCAGCTATCAGATCGCGGTCCCCGGCTTCGCCGCCGCCTATATGCAGGCGGTGTGGGAGCATGAGTGGCTGCAGGCCTGGATCGAGGCATCGGAAAACGAAGAATGGGTCATCGAACAATACGAAACCATCGCCTGAACGCGCTGGCGGCACTCGCCGCGCTCGCGACATTGCTGCTTCCCGCGAAGGCGCAGGCCTGGGGCTTCTACGCGCATACGGTCACCGCCGATATCGCGCTGGAGAACGTGCGTCCCGACACGCGGGCCAGAATCGCGCGCCTGCTCAAGGCCTCGCCCATGCTCGGCACGCCCGATTGCGCGCTCGATACGCTTCAGGACGCCGCCGTCTGGCCAGACTGCCTGCGCGGGCAATACTGGCGCTGGGGCTATACCTTCGCCTGGCACTACCAGACCGAGCCGGTGACCGAGGACTACGACGTCCGCAAGAACTGCTCGGGGCTCAATTGCGTCAGCGCGCAGATCGAGCGCAACGAGCGGATCCTCGCCGACGAGAGCCTGCCCGACAATGTCCGCGTCGAGGCGCTCGCCTTCCTCGTCCATTTCATCGGCGACATCCACATGCCGCTCCATTCGGGCGATCTCGACGATCGCGGCGGCAACGACCGCAAGGCCGATTACGGCATCGTCCCGGGCCTCAACCTGCACTGGATCTGGGACGGGCCGCTGGCCGAGCGCGCGATCAGCGGCGACCCGCCCATCGCGCGGCGCTATTCGGCGGCCGAGCGGGCCGAGCTGGCGGGTGGAGCGTCGGCCGACTGGGGGCGCGAGAGCTGGGAGATCGCGCGCAGCTTCGTCTATCCCGAAACCTTCGGCTGCGACCCCTGCACGGGCGAGCTGCCGCGCGAGACCGCGCTGTCGCAGGAACTGATCGTCCGCTCGGCCCCGATCGCGCGGCGCCGCGTGCTTCAGGCGGGGCTGCGCATGGCCGAATATCTCGACAAAGCGTTCGAACCCGGGCCGCTGCCCGAGCCGGCGCGCGACTAGGGAATGCGCTTCGTCGGATAGGGCGTGCCGTCCTTGCGGGCATAGCCGTCTGGACCGAAGACCATGTCGATGTCGGGATATTCGCCCGAGTCCCTGGCCTTGTCGCCCGCGCTGACGGCGACGAAGACGCAGTCCTCGTCCGATCGGTTGTGCAGCCGGTGGCCGTTCTCGACCCCGGCGGCCCAGGCCAGCACATCGCCCGGTCGCACCACGGTTTCGCCCGCGTCTTCGATCAGCACGGCTTCGCCCGCGATCATCACCAGGAGCTCGTCCTCCACCCGGTGCCAGTGGCGCTGCGAGGAATAGGCACCCGGCTTCAGCGTGACATGGCTCGCGCCCATCTGCGTCAGCCCGGCTGCCGGTGCGAGGCGGCGATACCAGCGGCCTTTGACATCGGCATCGAAGGGGGCGGGATAGCCCGTCGTATTGGTCTGGGGGATGGCGTCGAGATCGAGCTTGGGCATTGTCGCGCACTCCTGCTAGCGGATGCAGAATGACCGATGTTCTCGATCTCGCCAAGCGGCTGATGGCCGCTGAAAGCATCACCCCGGCCAGCGGGCCGGTGTTCGATGCGATGGAAGCGATGCTCGCCCCGCTCGGCTTCGAGGTCACCCGCTTCACCCGCGGCGCGGGCGAGGCGGGCAGTCCCGAAGAGCCGGTCGAGAATCTCTTCGCGATCCGGCGCGGGCCCGAAGGATCGAAGCATTTCGCCTTTGCCGGCCATCTCGACGTCGTCCCGCCGGGCGGCGGCTGGGCCTCCGAACCCTTCGCGCCCGAAGAACGCGGCGAGCTGCTCTACGGGCGCGGGGCGGTCGACATGAAGGGCTCGATCGCCTGCATGGTCGACGCGGTGCGCGAGGTGCCCGCCGAGGCCGGAACGGTGAGCTTCATCATCACCGGCGACGAGGAAGGCCCCGCGCTCCACGGCACGCGCGCGCTGATCGACTTCATGCGCGAGCACGGCCACCAGCCCGACCTTTGCCTCGTCGGCGAGCCGACTTCGGTAAACCGCCTCGGCGACATGATGAAGATCGGCCGGCGCGGCTCGGTCAATATCTTCCTCGAGGTCGAGGGCACGCAGGGCCACGTCGCCTATCCGCACCTCGCCGACAATCCGATCCCCAAGCTGGTCGCCATGCTCGCCGAACTCGACGCGCTGGTGCTCGACGAGGGCACCGACTGGTTCCAGCCCTCCAACCTCGAGATCACCGAGATCGAGGTCGGCAATCCGGCGCACAACGTCATTCCCGAGAAGGCGAAGGCGCGCATCTCGATCCGCTTCAACGATTGCCACTCGGGCGCCTCGCTGTCGGCCAAGGTCAGCGCGATCGCCGAGAAACATGGCGGCACCGCCCTGCCGATCGTCTCGGGCGAGCCCTTCCTGACGCCGCCGGGCACCTTCTCAAGCATCATCGCCGCGGCGGTGAGGGCGGAGACCGGGCTCGAGCCCGAGCCGTCGACCACCGGGGGCACCTCCGACGCGCGTTTCCTGCGCGCCGTGTGCCCGGTGATCGAATTCGGCCTGTGCAACGCAACCATGCACAAGCGCGACGAGGCGGTGGCCATCGAGGACCTTTCGACGCTAAGCCGCATCTACGCGCGGATTGCCCGCGACGCCTTGGCCGCTTGATCTTTTCAAACCGTCATTGCGAGCGTAGCGAAGCAATCCTGGGAGGGGCGCATGGCGCTCTGGATTGCCGCGGCGACTGCGTCGCCTCGCAATGACACGCAAATGGGGTAGCGCCGCATGCTGAAGACCTGGTTCGAAATTCCGCTGTGGCAGCGCGTGATCACCGCGCTCATTCTCGGCGTGCTCACCGGCTGGGCCTGGGGCCCCGAGGCCGAAAGCATCAAGTGGATCGGCGATTTCTTCATCAAGTCGATCAAGATGCTGGTCGTCCCGCTGATCTTCTTCAGCCTCGTCTCGGGCGTCGCGGCGATTGGCGATCTGCGCAAGCTGGGCGCGGTCGGGGGCAGGGCGCTGCTGCTGTTCGTCGTCACCGGCCAGATCGCGGTGTGGCTCGGCCTCGCGCTCGGCACGCTGGTCCAGCCCGGCGCGGGCGTCGATACCTCGGCGATCCAGATGGGCGCCACGCCCGAACCCAACCCCACCACCGCGGTCGACATGATCCTCTCGATCGTGCCCGAAAGCCCGGTGCAGGTGATGGCCGATGTGGCGGTGCTGCCGTTGATCGTCTTCTCCATGTTGGTGGGCATCGGCATATTGATGGCCAAGGAGGAGGGCGAGCCGGTCCAGAAGGTCTTCGATAGCGGCGCCATCATCATGCAGAAGGTCACCATGATCGTCATGGAGCTGACCCCCTTCGGCGTCTTCGCGCTGATGGCCTGGGTCGCGGGCACGCTGGGGCTCGACGCGCTGATCGCGCTGTCGAAGCTGGTCGCGCTCAACTATGCCGGCTGCCTGCTGATCATCTTCGTGATGTATTCGGCGATGATCAAATTCCTCGCCAAATTGCCGGTGGGCGATTTCTTCCGCGGCATCATCGATGCGATGGCGGTGAGCTATTCGACCGCCAGCTCGAACGCGACGTTGCCGGTCACGCTGCGTTGTGCCGAGCGCAATCTCGGTGTGTCGAATTCGGTGGCGAGCTTCGTCATCAGCCTTGGCGCGACGATCAACATGAACGGCACGGCGATGTATCTCGGCCTCGCCACTTTGTTCGGGGCGCAGATCTTCGGGGTCGATCTCAGCTGGGGCGACTATTTCCTCATCTCGATCCTCGCCACGCTCGGCGCGGTCGGCGCGGCGGGCATTCCGGGCGCGGGCCTGATCATGATGGCGCTGGTCTTCGGCGCGGTCGGCGTCCCGCTCGAAACGATCGCCTTCGTCGCCGGGGTCGACCGGATCATGGACATGATGCGCACCACCACCAACGTCAGCGGTGATGCCGCGGTGGCGACGACGGTGGCGGTGATGACCGGCGAGATCGATACCGCCGAGATGATCTCGGCGGACGATGTCTGAGCCCTCAAGCCCAAATTTCGCGAGCGCCTACCAGCAAGTTTTGAACGAGTTACGTCTCAAGGCTCGTGAGGATTTGGCAGTTGAAATCCGCTTTGAATCCTTGCGGCGTTGGAGCGAGCAGTCCCAGCTTTCCGTCGAAAGTTTCATTGATAGGTTTGCTGTCGAGATAGCCCACGATTATCTCTCCGGCTTCTTGAATTGGGATTTCTGCGAGATGCTAGCAAATAATATGTGGCACGCCGCCGTAGTAGATAATCCGGGCCGTACCATCGAGTTGGGGTTTTTTGAGGATCTCTTTGAGGCTTTTGATGAGTCAGAGATGAGCAATCCGCCGGAGAATGATCGGCGGGCAAGGACGCTAGTTGCCGAGTATCTGGCAAAGCATATCCGAGAGAAACCTTAGCGCCCCTTCGGCTTCTCCAGCACTTTCTGTCGGTAGCTGCACAAATCCACCACCGGGCAGCGCCAGCATTCGGGCGTGCGCGCCTTGCAGACATAGCGGCCGTGCAGGATCAGCCAGTGATGCGCGCCCAGCCGGAAGGGCTGCGGCACGCGCTTTTCGAGCTTGGCCTCGACCTGTTCGGGGGTCTTGCCCTTGGCCAGCCCGGTGCGGTTGCCGACGCGGAAGATATGCGTGTCGACCGCGAAGGTCTCCTGCCCGAACCAGCAATTGAGCACCACATTGGCGGTCTTGCGGCCGACGCCGGGCAGCTTGACCAGCTCCTCGCGGCTGTCGGGGACCTCGCCGCCGTAATCGTCGACGAGCAGCTGGCTGAGTGCGATCACGTTCTTGGCCTTGGAATTGAACAGGCCGATCGTCTTGATGTGCTCCTTCAGCCCATCCTCGCCCAGTTGAATCATGTGTGCGGGCGTTTCGACTGCGCGAAACAGCGCTCTGGTGGCCTTGTTGACCCCCACGTCGGTGGCCTGCGCGCTCAGCGCGACCGCCACCACCAGTTGGTAGGCATTGCCGTATTCGAGCTCGGTCTCGGGCGCTGGATTGTCCTCCGCCAGGCGGCGGAAGAACTCGAAGATCTGGTCCTTGGTCATGGGTGCGGCTTGCTGGTCCTCTCGAGTGCGGCGAGCTTGGCTTCGACCGCCTCGTCGATCTCGTCGAGTCTGGCAAGATGCGCGCGCATGTCCTCGATCTTCTGGTCGCGGCGGCGCTGCATGGCTTCGGAAAAGGCCGAGGCGATGATCCCCGTCGGCATGGCGACGAAGGCGATGCCCGACAGCGCGAGAATGCTGCCGAAGATCTTGCCCAGCGCGGTCACCGGATAGGCATCGCCATAACCGACCGTGGTCAGCGTGATCACCGCCCACCACAGTGCGCGCGGGATCGAGCCGAAGACCTCGGGCTGGATATGCCCCTCGATCATGTAGAGCGCGGTCGCCCCGACCAGCACGAAGACGAAGGCCAGCGCCACGGTCACGATGAGATCGTCGGCGCGGTCGGCGATCGCGCCCCACACTTCCTTGATCGCGCGGCTGAAACGCCCGAACTTCATCACCGCGAAGACGCGCAGCAGGCGGATCGTGCGCAGCATGGCGGCGTCGGCGGTGACCAGCGGCAGCAGGGTGGAGACGACCACGAAGAGGTCGATCAGCCCCAGCGGCGAGCGGATGAAGGCCCAGCGCTTGGCCCAGTCGCTTGCGTCGCCCGGTTCCTCCGCCGCGGCATAGATGCGCGCGCAATATTCGAGCAGGAAGATCGCGCCGAAGACGATCTCGCCCAGCACCAGCCCGCGGTGCCATTGCGGCGGCAAGGTCGGCTCGGTCGAGAGCGCGGCGGAGACGACGGCGGCGACGATGACGAGGATCAGCAGGCGGTTGAGCAGCGTCAGCCGCCCGTCGGGATGTGCCCCGACGAAGAGCTGGTCGTGCAATGTCTTGCGCAGTCCCGCCACTGGCTGTCCCCAAGCCGCTGGTTTCCCGGCCTCAGGCTATGCCGCGATGCGTCTCAGCGCAACCAGCGGATCATGTTGGGATAGGTCGGCGCGCCCGCGGCGAGCGCGCTGCGCAGGTCGATCATCGTCATGCCGAGCTCGGCGAGCCCGTCCGCGCCGATGAACTGGCCGATTGCATAGCAACTGGCGGCGAATTCATAGCCACCCTTGTAGCCTTCGGGATGGAACAGCTGGCGCAGGTTCAGATCGCATTGCCGCGCCGCGGCATAGGACCAGGCGATCGCCATCAGCTCCTCGCCGCGATCGGGTTCGAGGTCGCACAGCGTGGCGCGGCGCTCCGCCTCGGTCACCGCGATATGGCCCGCCTCGTGAAGCACGTCGCCCGGCCACAGCGGCACCTCGGGATCGATCACCACCGCACCATTGCTGATCGCCAGCCCCTGGATCGGCTGGGTCATGGCCTCGCCTTCGCCGCGCGCACGCACGGGAATGCCGACCCCGTCGATGAAGGCGATGCACCGCCGGGCCGCCGCTTCGCCGCCGCCATCCTCGTGCCAGCGGCAGGTCGCGGCGGACAGCGTGGTCACAGCCCCAGCACCTCGTCCATCGAATAGCGCCCTGCCGGCTTGCCCATCAGCCATTCTGCCGCGCGCACCGCGCCGCGCGCGAAAATGCTGCGGTTCTCGGCACTGTGAGACAAGGTGATGCGCTCCTCCTCGCCCGCCAGGATCACACTGTGCTCGCCAGCGACCGTCCCGCCGCGCAGGCTCGCGAAGCCCACCGCGCCTTCCTCGCGTGCGCCGGTATGGCCGTCGCGCCCGCGTTCGGAATGGTCGGCGAGTTCGATCCCGCGCCCCTTTGCCGCCGCTTCGCCCAGCAGCAGCGCGGTCCCGCTCGGCGCATCGACCTTGCGGCGATGGTGCATCTCGAGGATTTCGATGTCCCACTCGGGGCCGAGCCGCGCCGCGGCCTCGCGCACCAGATGCGCGAGCAGCGTCACGCCGAGCGAAGTATTGCCGGTCTGCAGCACAGCCACCACGCGCGCGGCTTCGTCGATCGCACGATGGTGTTTCTCCTCGAGCCCGGTGGTGCCGATCACGATCGGAATGCCCGCGCCGATCGCCGCATGGAGGTTGGTGCAGAGCGCGGCCGGGGCGCTGAAATCGACCAGCACCTCGCTCGCATCGGCCAGCTTCTCGGCGCTGCCGCCGCGGTCGATGCCGCCCGACAGCTCGTGCCCCGTGGCGGCGATCACATGGGCGAGGGCGTGACCCATGGCGCCCTCGCTGCCGATTATCCCGATCCGCGCCATTCTGTCTCCCTGCCGGCCTGCGATCCATGGCCGGTCTTTGACTTGCCCTACCGCATCGCTACTTGAAGGCAAATGAGCGAGATGCGCAACATCGTGATCCTCACCGGGGCGGGGATTTCCGCCGAAAGCGGGATCGACACCTTCCGCGATGCCGGGGGCCTGTGGGAACAGCACAAGGTGGAGGACGTCGCCACGCCCGAGGCCTTCGCGCGCGATCCCGACCTGGTGCTGCGCTTCTACGACCAGCGGCGCGAGGCGATCCAGACCAAGCAGCCCAATGCCGCGCACGAGGCGCTCGCCCGGCTCGATGCCGCGTGGGAGGGCGAACTGCTGATCGTGACGCAGAATGTCGACGACCTCCACGAGCGCGCCGGGGCCAGCCGCGTACTCCACATGCACGGCACGCATCTCAACGCCTGGTGCACCGCCTGCGACACCCGCTCGCGCTGGACCGGCACGCTGCTCGACCGGCCGGGCTGCCCCGTCTGCGGCACGCCCGCGCTACGCCCCGACGTCGTCTGGTTCGGCGAGATGCCCTACGAGATGGACCGCATCTATGCCGCGCTGCGGCAGGCGGATCTGTTCGTGTCGATCGGTACCTCGGGCGCGGTCTATCCCGCCGCCGGCTTCGTCCAGGATGCGCGCTCGCTGCGCGTCCGCACGCTCGAGCTCAATCTCGAGGCGAGCATGGGCTCGCGCTGGTTCCACGACTCGCGCCACGGCCCGGCGACGCAGATCGTGCCGCAGTGGGTCGACGAGGTTCTAGCCGGCTGAGCCGCAGGCGCGGCACTCGGGGTCCTTGGCGATGGTGAAGCTGCGCATCGCCGGGGCGAGGCCGTCGAGCAGGTGAACGCGGCCCCAGTCGGCCTCGCCCAGCGCGCTGACATCCTTGAGCAGCACGCGGACCGCCTGCAGCGCGGCGAAGGTCGCGACCCAGCCTGCCATCGCGCCGAGCATGCCGTCTTCGGCGCAGGTGTCGCAATCCTCGGCATCGAAAGCGTCGCCGACGAAGCAGCGGTAGCATGCCTGGTCGGGCAGGTGCCCGGCGAAGGCCCCGACCTGCCCCTGAAAACGTCCCACGGCGGCCGAGAGCAGGGGCACGCGCTCGGCCACGCAGGCATCGGATACCGCGAGGCGGGTGGCGAAATTGTCGGTCCCGTCGAGCACCAGATCGGCACCGACGACCAGCTCGTGCGCATTTTCCGCGGTGATCCGCCGGTCGCTGATCGCCACGTCGAGGGCGGGGTCGAAGCCGGTCACCCAGCGCTTGGCGATCACCGCCTTGCCGTGGCCGACGTCGCGGCTGTTGTAGAGTGTCTGGCGCTGGAGATTGCTTGCATCGACGCGGTCGTCGTCGACCAGCGTGAGCTTTCCGATGCCGGCGCCCGCGAGATATTGCAGCGCGGGACTGCCGATCCCGCCGAGCCCCACCAGCACCAGGTGCTTGCCCGCCAGCGCGACCTGCCCCGCGCCGCCGATTTCGGGCAGCACGATGTGGCGCGCGAAGCGTTCGAGGCGCTCGGGCTCGAGGCTCATTCGGATCCGTCCCCGCTCTCGGGCAGCCGCTCGCGGCGGAAGCCGTGCATGCCGTGCCACCACTGCAGCGCGATCACCGCGCCCTTGGCAGGCTGCAGCGTCAGCAGCATGAAGATCACGGCGAGCGGCAGGATGATGGCGATGATCGCCATGGTCGAGAGCGCGAAGTCGTTGACCAGCATGATCAGCACCGGGGCGAGCAGGTGGCCGGTGACGAAGATTGAGACATAGGCGGGAAAATCGTCCGCGCGCTGCCCCGAAATGTCGAGCGCGCAGGCGGGGCAGGTGTCGACCGGCTTGAGCCAGGCGCGAAACAGCCGGCCGTCGCCGCAGCGCGGGCAGCGGCAGCGCGCCCCGCGCAGCAGCGCGGCGCCGAAGGAATGGGGCAGCGCCACATCGGTGCGCGGCGGGTTATGGGGTTCGTGCATTACGCGAGGCTCTTTGACGCCTCGCACGCCGCCTGTCGACAAGTCTGTGCATAGACCTGTCGACAGGCGGTGTGTGGATTGTGGAGCGGACCCGAAGGGCTGCGGCGTTTTCCCCTCAGCTTTCGAGCTGTCTCAACAGGCTGCGCACATCGCCGTCCATGTCGGCATCGCGCTGGCGCAGATCCTCGATCAGGCGGACGGCGTGGATCACGGTCGAATGGTCGCGCCCGCCGAACTTGCGGCCGATCTCGGGATAGCTGCGCGGCGTGAGGACCTTGGAGAGGTACATCGCCACCTGGCGCGGGCGGACCACGGCGCGGGCGCGGCGCTTGCTGCTCATCTCGCTGCGATCGATGCGGTAGAACTGGCACACGGTGCGCTGGATCTCGTCGATCGTGATCCGGCGGCGGTTGGCCGAGAGGATGTCGGTGAGCTGCTCCTCGGCCAGCTGGAGCGAGACTTCCTGGCCCGTGAGCTGGGCATAGGCGATCAGCTTGTTGAGGCCGCCGACCAGCTCGCGGACGTTACGCGTGATCGTGCGGGCGAGGAATTCGAGCACGTCGCCGGGCACTTCGAGCGGGGCGAAGCGCGCCAGCTTGGAGGTGAGGATCTTCTTGCGCAGCTCGATGTCCGCCGCCTGGATATCGGCGACGAGACCCATCGACAGGCGCGAGAGGAGGCGCGGTTCGACCCCGTCGAGCGCCTGCGGTGCGCGGTCGGCAGCGAAGACCAGCCGCTTGCCTTCGGCGAGCAGCGCGTCGATCGTGTAGAGCAGTTCTTCCTGCGCCGAAGCCTTGCCGATGATGAACTGGATGTCGTCGACCAGCAGCAGGTCGAAGCTGCGCAGGCGGGCCTTGAACTCGAGCATCTGGTTGGCCTTCAGCGCCTGCACGAATTCGACCATGAAGCGCTCGGCGCTGCAGTAGAAGATGCGGCTGCGCGGATGCGCCTGCAGGAAGCTGTGGCCGATCGCGTGGAGCAGGTGCGTCTTGCCCTGGCCGGTCGCGGCCTTGAGGTAGAGCGGCGAGAACTGCGGCTTCTCGGTCGCGCCCATGCGCTGCGCGGCGTTGAAGGCGAGCACGTTCGCCTCGCCGGTGATGAAGGCGGCGAAGGTCAGGCTCGGGTCGAGACCGACCGAGCTGGTGAAGCCGGTATCGCCGAGCGTGTCGGCGCCGATCGCCATCATGCTGGTATCGGCGCCGTCGTTGGCCGCGCGGCGCCCGTCCGCATGCAGCCGCAGGTCGGCGACCTGGCGACGGCCGGGGTGCACCTGGATGCGCACGTCGCGCACTTCGCTGCGCGCGATCTTCCATGCCAGGCTCAGCCGGTCGGCGAAGCGGTCCTTGACCCAGTTGGCGCTGAATTCGGTCGGCAGGAACAGATCGAGTGTGCCGGTGGCCTTGTCGATCCCGCCGACCTGGATCGGCTTGATCCACTGGCTGTGAAGCTGGTGACCGAGATCTTTTCGCAGGCCCTGGCTGATGTCAGCCCAGTCCGCTGCGAGGTTCACCGCTTCCTGATCTTCCATCAAATCGTCCTGTGCCTTCTGCGCGCCGCTGTCAGTCATTCTACGCATTCACAATCACCCCCGGCCGGTTCACGTCCCGACGCTAATTTTTATCGTCATTGGCAAGGCCGGGCACAGCTCCGCCCACTCCGGAAAACGGCGTTTCCCGGAGGCTCCCCAATCGTCTAATGTCTAAGAGCCCAAGCTGTCCCGTCTCGGGCTGAGAACGATTGTGTAAGTCGCCCGCCGGATGAGTCGCAAGGGGGATAACTGCAAAAAATATGAAATATAGTTGTTGACTCGGGTGTAAGCCGCAGCCCCCCGTTCAAGCCTATGGATTCATTTGAATTCGCCCAATTTTACCTCGCGAATCGCGGGATTCCTTGGGTTTATGTTACGCCGCCATTTCGGGTCGGTATCGGAACGCAACCGGAATACGACAAAGGGGCCGCCGGGTCGACCGGCAGCCCCTTGCGCAATGGTCGGACCGGTCTTCGACCGGCGCGAGATCAGAGAGCGGAGACGCGCTTCGTCAGGCGGCTCATCTTGCGCGCTGCGGTGTTCTTGTGCAGCACGCCGCGAGCGACGCCGCGAGCCAGTTCGGGCTGGGCGGTCTTGAGCGCAGCCTGGGCGCTATCCTTGTCGCCGCCTTCGATCGCGACTTCCACCTTCTTGAGGAAGTTGCGGATGCGGCTCATGCGGGCGCCGTTGATTTCGGCGCGCTTCTCGTTGCGACGGATGCGCTTCTTGGCTTGCGGCGTATTGGCCATGTTTGTCCTCGTCAGGCCGCACGGCGTGCGCGGCGGAAAATCTTGTACAATGCGTGCGAAAGGGCGGCACGGGCCGCCGGAAAGCGGCGCACTTAGCGGCGCCCTCCCGAATCGTCAAGCAAATCGTCGCTCGCTGGCGGAACCGTGGGCACCGGCTCCGGTTGCCGCTATATGGGGGTGTGACACGAAAGGACAAGGTGTGCCCGACAAGCCCGAACTGAGCGATGCCGAATGGCGCGAGAAGCTCACCCCCGAACAGTACCACGTGCTCCGCGAGGCAGGCACCGAGCGGGCCTACACCGGTCGCTACGACAAGCATTACGCCGAAGGCGAGTATTACTGCGCCGGCTGCGGGCAGAAGCTGTTCGAAAGCGATGCCAAATACAACAGCGGCTGCGGCTGGCCGGCCTTTACCGCGCCCGCCCAAGGCGAGGCGGTCGACGAACATCGCGATACCTCGCACGGCATGATCCGCACCGAAGTGACCTGCGCCAATTGCGGCGGCCACCTGGGGCACGTGTTCCCCGACGGGCCGCCCGACCGCGGGGGCTTGCGCTATTGCATCAACTCCGCCGCGCTCGACTTCGAGCCCGAGGATTGATCGTCCGGGACCCGGCGCGCGGCGTTCACGCGGCGTTAGACCTCGCCATGCAAGATTGTGGCAACTATAGGGCGGCGAGCAACAAGGATGCCTGCGTAAAATATGGATAAGAGAGGGAGTCGCCGCAAGCGTTCCACGCGCAAGGAGCGCGCTGAACGGGCCGCTGCGGACACACCGCAAAGCCGCCTCAGTTTGTGGACCCGCCGTCTGGTCATCTGGGGCGGGGCGTTCACGCTGCTGGCGGCGCTGTTTCTGGGGCTCGCCGTCGCCTTCGCGGCGCGTTCGATGCCGAACTATTACCAGCTCAAGGCGACCCAGACCGCGCAGACCATCGTCGTGCGCGCGCGCGACGGGACCGAGATCGTCGAACTCGGGCCGAGCTTCGGCAAATGGCTGGATGCAGACGAAATCCCGCAGGTGATGAAGGATGCGATGGTTTCGGTCGAGGACCGGCGGTTCTACTCGCATCTCGGGATCGATCCCTGGCGGACGGGCGGCGCGATCATCGAGGGTGTGACCGGTTCGCGCGAGCGCGTCGGCGGGACCTCGACGATCACCCAGCAGCTCGCACGCAACGTCTTCCTCAACAACAACCGCTCGCTCGACCGCAAGCTGCGCGAAGCGGTGCTGGCGATGGCGCTGGAATGGAAGTTCTCGAAGGAGCAGATCCTCGAGCTCTATCTCAACAAGGTCTATTTCGGCGGCGGCGCCTATGGCATCGATTCGGCCAGCCGGAAGTTCTTCAGCCATCCCGCGAACGAGCTGTCGGTCGCCGAGGCGGCGATCATCGCCGGCCTGGTCAAGGCGCCGAGCCGCTATTCGCCCACCGCCGATGTCGATGCCGCGGTCGGCCGCGCCAGCGTCGTGCTGCGGCTGATGAAGGAACAGGGCCGCATCGCGCCCGACGTCACGGTCGACCCGAGCACGGTCAAGCTGAAGGAAGAGCCGGGCCAGAATTCGGTCCGCTACTTCACCGACTGGGCGCTGCCGCAGCTCGACCTGCTGCTGCCCGACACGACCGAGCCGATCGAGGTCTGGACCACGCTCGACGTCGGCATGCAGCGCGCCGCGACCGCGTCGATCAAGTCGAACACGCCCAAGGGCGCGCAGGGCGCGCTGGTCAGCATGGACCGCGACGGCGCGGTGCTCGCGCTGGTCGGGGGCACCGACTATGTCCAGACCAACTACAACCGCGCGACCGATGCGCTGCGCCAGCCGGGTTCGGCGTGGAAGCTGTTCGTCTATCTCGCCGCGCTCGAGGCGGGCTACACCCCCGACGATCGCGTGGTCGATACGCCGGTGACGATCGATGGCTGGAGCCCGCGCAATTCCTCCGGGCGCAATGTCGGCGAAATCGATCTGAGGACCGCCTTCGCCTATTCGATCAACACCGTCGCCGCGCAGCTCGGCAACGAGGTGGGCTTCGGCACCGTCGCCTCGATGGCCCGGCGCTTCGGCATCTCGACCGAGATCAACACCTACCCCGCCATGGTGCTGGGATCGAACGAGGTCCGCCTGATCGACATGACCCGCGCCTTCGCGGCAGTGTCGGCGGGCGGCAATTCGGTCGAGCCCTATGGCATCCTGAAGGTCGAAACCGCCGAGGGCGATCTGCTCTATCAGCACGAGCAGGCCCGCAGCACGCAGCTGGTCCCAGACTACGTCGCCGCCGGCATTACCGACCTGCTGCAGACCGCGGTCGCCACGGGGACCGGCCGCGCGGCGCAGATCGGGCGCCCGGTGGCGGGCAAGACCGGCACGACGAGCTCGAACAAGGACGGCTATTTCGTCGGCTTTTCCTCCGGCATCACCACCGGCGTGTGGATGGGGCGCGACGACAATGCCCGCGTCGGCGGACTGGCCGGCGGGACCGCCCCGGCGCGCGCCTTCGCCGCCTATATGCGCTATGCGGTGAAGGATCGCCCGGTCGAGGAATTCGATACCGACCTGCAGCTTCCGGAATGGCAGCTGGAGCCCGACGACGAGTACATGCTCGGCGACCCCGAGGACTACTATTTCATCGACGAGCAGGGCAATCTGATCGAGCCCGGCACCTCCGACCGGCAGCGTCAGGACCCCTTCGGCGACGAGTTCGATCGCACGCTCGATCCCGGCCGGGCGCCTCCGCCGGGGCCCAATGGCCAGCGGGTTCCGCCACCCGCCCCGCGCGGCGCCGATGGTGCGCCGCAGGCGGTCGGCGACGACTTCCTCAACGAGGCGACCGGCGCGCGGCGCGAGCCGAGGCAGCAACAGCCACCCCGGCAGCAAGCGTCTCCCCGTCCGATCGAGTAGCGGACCCGGGCACGAAAAGGGCGGCTCCCTCAGATCGAGGAAGCCGCCCTTTTCCGGTCATCGCTGGGCGGTCGGCGGTCAGCGCATCCGGACGGCGATATAGGCGGGCGGACGGCCACGCCGCTGGACCCGCAGGAGTACGGCCTCGCGGTTTTCGCCCTGCGCGGCGCGGATGGTGTTCTCGAGATCGTCGAGCGTGGTCACCGGGCGATAGTTCGCGGTGAGGATGATGTCGCCGCGCTGCAGACCCTTGCGCGCCGCATCGGCATTCTGGTCGACGCCCGCGACGACGAGACCCTTGGTGTCCTCGCCGGCTCCCAGCTGGCGCGCGATCTGCGGCGTCAGGGGCAGGACCTGCAGGCCGAGCTTCTGCTCGATCACCGCATTTTCGTCCGGTTCCATCGGATCGTCGTCCTCGGCATCGGGGTTGAACTGCTGCTGCTGGCGCAGTTCCTCCTCGCTCGGGCGCTTGCCGACCGTCACGTTGACCCGGCGGCTCTCGCCATCGCGGATCAGCTCGACCGGGATGGTCTTGCCCGGCGCGATATTGGCGACGAGATAGGACAGGGTCTGGTCGGGGGTGACCTCCTTGCCGTTGACCTTGGTGACGATGTCGCCCGCGCGGATACCAGCCTTGTCGGCCGGTTCGCCCGGCTGGACCGACTGGATGAATTCGCCGCGGTTCTGCGCCACGCCGAGCGAATCGGCGAGGTCGTCGGAGACCGGCTGGATCTGCACGCCGAGATAGCCGCGTTCGATCTCGACCCCGTCGCGCAGCTTCTGCACGATCGGCGCCGCGATCTCGGCGGGGATGGCGAAGCCGATGCCCACGCTGCCGCCCGAAGGCGAGAAAATGGCGTTGTTGATGCCGATAACATTGCCCTGCATGTCGAACAGCGGACCGCCCGAATTGCCGCGATTGATCGCCGCATCGGTCTGGATGTAACGATCGTAAGCGCCGCCCTGGCCGGTGTTGCGATAGACTGCCGAGACGATGCCCGAGGTGACCGTTCCGCCGAGGCCGAAGGGATTGCCGATCGCGACCACCCAGTCGCCCGGGCGTGCCTGGGCGCTGTCGCCGAATTCGACGAAGGGGAAGGCTTCGCCGCGGCTGATCTTGAGCACCGCGAGGTCGCTCTGCGCATCGGTCCCGACGAGCTTGGCGGGATAGTCCGTGCCGTCGGGCATGGTGACGGTGATTTCTTCGACCGTCCCGCGGCCCGTCGGGCTGACGACGTGGTTGTTGGTCACGACATAGCCGTCGGCCGAGATGATGAAGCCGCTGCCGAGCGACTGGCCCTCGCGGAACTGCGGTTCCTGCTGGCCCCCGCCGCGCTGGCCGAAGAGTCCCTCGAACGGGGTCCCGGCAAAGGGGTTGCCGTTGTTGGTCGGCACTTCGATCCGCTGGCGGGTGGAGATGTTGACCACTGCCGGCTGCAATTGCGCGGTCAGCTCGGCGAAGCTGGTCGGGGCGCCGGCACGCGGAACGACGCGGGCCATGTGGCTGTCGTCGTTCTGGGCGACCTGAGCGCCGGCCGGATAGCCGGTCGCGAGCGAGATTGCGGCGCCACCCACCAGCAGCGCACTCGTCACGGAATATGCGTATCGCACGGGCTTCACGTCCTTTTCGTCCTCTTCTCTACTTGGCCGGGCTTCTGGTCGCGCTATCGCTAGCGCACCATTGGCCCTGCGGTCCGGCGGGCACTGTCTCCCCCGCCGCTGAATGCCGATTGAACGGCACGGTGCCAGCTCTACGAACGATCAACGTCGCCCGCGGAACTGCCGCAGATATTCGTTCTCCGGCGACAGGATGATGCTGCTCTCCGAAGAATTGTCGGGATTGGAGAAGGTTGCGTCATAGCTCTGCATCGCGCGGTAGAAATCGTAGAATTCGGCATCCTTGCCGAAGCTGTCGGCATAGATCTTGGCCGCCTGGGCATCGGCCTCGGCGCGGATGATGCGGGCGTCGCGACCGCCCTGGGCGCGGATCGTGCGCGCCTCGCGCTCGCGGTCCGATTCCATCCGCCGGAAGGCCGATTGCAGCGGTGCCTCGGGCAGGTCGGTGCGCATGATCTTCACATCGACCACCTCGGCACCGTACTGGCGCGCCTGGCGGTCGAGATTGGCGCGGACATTGGCCAGCGCGCTGCCGCGCTCGGCGGTGAGCATGGCCTGGAAGGTGCGCCGCCCCAGTTCCTGGCGCAGCACCGAGTTGAGGATCGGCTCGAGTGCATTGCGGACGCCGTCGGTCGAGCCGGCGCGTTCGACCATGCGAATGGGATCGGAGATGCGGAAGCGGGCATAGGCGTTGACCAGCAGGCGCTGCTGGTCGGCCGACAGCACCTCCTCGTCGTTCATCTCGAGATCGAGCAGGCGCTTCTCGACACGCACGATGCGGTCGAGGAACGGCCATTTGAGCCACAGGCCCGGGCCCATCTTGCCGCCCGGCGCATTGATCGTGCCGACCGGTTCGCCGGTGCGGACCACCACGATCTGTTCCTCTTCGGGCACGACATAGACGCTCATCATCGAGGCGATGACCAGCACGACGAGCGCGATCACGGCGGTGCGGTATCTCTGCAGGAAATCGCTCATGTCACTGGCCCTCCGGCGCGGTCACGACGGTGGGGGGCGCGGCGCTTTGCGCCCGCTTGCGGATTTCGGGCAGCGGCAGGTAGGGCGTGACGCCCGGCGCCTCGAGTATGGTCTTGTCGGTCTTGCTCAGCACGCGTTCCATGGTTTCGTAATAAAGCCGCTGGCGAGTCACCTGAGGTGCGAGGCGATACTGTTCGTAGACCTTGTCGAAGGCTTCGGCCTCGCCTTCGGCCTGTGCCAGCACCTGCTGGGCATAGCCGCGCGCCTGGTTGCGCGCCGCGTCGGCATTCTGTTCGGCGACCTGCACGTCGCGGAAGGCGTCGACCACCTGCGCGGGCGGGTCGGCCTTCTCGATTTCGACGCCGAGCACGCGCACGCCGGCGCGATAGCCATCGAGCGTTCGCTGCATGCGTTCGCGCACGTCGAGCTCGATCGCCGCACGGCCCTGGCCCGAGAAGGTCTCGTCGAGGCCCTTCTCGGCCACCGCCGCGCGCATCGCGGCCTCGGCGGAATCGGCGACCGTCTCGATCGGGTCGACCACGCGGAACTTGAAATCGGCCAGGTCCGTGATGTTCCAGCGGACGATGTAGCTGACATCGACGAGGTTCTGGTCGCCGGTCAGGATCAGCTTGGCCTGGCTGTTGCTGCCGGGGATGCGCAGCGTACGCACTCCCTCGACATCCTCGACATCGACCGTCTCGATCGGGAAGGGGGCGGTGATCCGCAGCCCCGGCTCGAGCGTGCGGCTGTAGCTGCCCAGCGTCTTGACCACCGCCTGCTGCTGCGGCGCGACGAGATGGAAACTGGTCGCGACGAGACCGAGCCCGACGATCGCGACGACCGCGACGGGGAACCAGCTCTTGCCGCCGGGGCGCTGGGGAAAGCGGAAGCCGGGGCCGCCCGGTCCGCCGCCACCGCTGCGGCGCGGGCCTTCGGGGCCGCGGCTCTTGAAGATGTCCTCGATATTGGGCGCGCGGCGGCCGCCGCCGCCACCGCCCCCGCCGCCTGGCGGCAGCCAGGGGTTGCGTGGGCCCTTGGGCTTGTCGCCGCTGTCGGAACCGTCCGGCTTGTCGCCCTCGCCGTCATTACCCGAGCCGCTGCCCCAGGGGCTCTTCTTGCCCGCCATCGCCAGCGATATCCTCTGTCCGAACCCGTCGAAAATTCTCATGCCATCCCTTATAGGTGTCGTTCTTCGGAAAAACAGGGGTTGCCGCGCGCTTTTCGATGCTACAGCAGCGCGCTCCATGAGTTCGATCGATCCGAAATCGCTTCTGCCCGCCAGCATCGCCGACCGCGTTTCCGCGCTCACCGTGAAGGAGGGGCGGGCGATCGCCGTGATCGACGCGGCGGGGCTCGGCGACGGCGAGCGCGCCGAGATCGAGCGCGCGGTGACCGATATCCTTTCGGAGCGCGAGGAGATTTCGCAGGTCCATGTGGCGATGACCGCCGAGCGCGTGCAGCGCCGACTGATCGCGGTCGGCAGCGGGAAGGGCGGGGTCGGCAAGTCTACGCTGACCGCCAATCTCGCGATTGCGCTGGCCCGCCGCGGGCGCAAGGTCGGGCTGGTCGATGCCGATATCTACGGTCCCTCGCAGCCGGTCATTCTCGGCAACCAGGGCAGCAAGCCGGTTGCGCGCGACGAGAAGCTCGTGCCCGTCGAAAGCGCCTTCGGCATCCCGGTGCTGTCGATGGGCCATCTGGTCGAACCGGGGCGTGCGCTCGCCTGGCGCGGCCCGATGGCGGGCAATGCGCTGTCGCAGCTGGTCGATGCGCATTGGGGCGACGTCGACACGCTCCTCGTCGACCTCCCGCCGGGGACGGGCGACGTCCAGCTGACCATGCTCCAGCGCTTCAAGCCACTGGGTGCGGTGCTCGTCTCGACGCCGCAGGATCTCGCCCTGATCGATGCCGCGCGTGCCGGGCAGCTGTTCGACCAGGCGGGCGTACCGGTGATCGGTCTGGTGGAGAACATGGCGGGCTATGCCTGCCCGCATTGCGGCGAGCTGTCGGATCCCTTCGGCAAGGGCGGGGTGGAAACCGCCGCCGCGCGGCTCGAGCTGCCCTTCCTCGGGCGCATTCCGCTCGACCTCGCCATTCGCGAGGGGAGCGACAGGGGCAAACCGCCCGCTGCGGAAGACGGGGCGCTGGCCTCGCCTTTCCACGAAATCGCCGCCAAGGTCGACGCATGGATTGGCGAGAACAGCTAGACCGGCTTTCCGTCACGCGGCGCCAGCTGATCGCGGGCGCGGCGGTCGGTGGCGGCCTCGCGGTCGCCTGGTGGCTCTGGCCGCGCCATTACGCCAGCCCGCTCGCGCCGGGGCCGAACGATCGCGATTTCGGCGGCTGGATCACCATCGGCACCGACGGCGTGGTGACGGTTGCGGTACCGCAGCTCGAGATGGGGCAGGGGATCACCACCGTGCTGGCGCAGGTCGTGGCGGTCGAACTGGGTGCCGACTGGCGCCAGATCGGCGTCGAACCGGTGCCGCCCGCCGGCCTCTACGCCAATAATCCGCTGGCCGCGAAATGGGCCCCGCTATGGTCGCGGCTTCCGGGGCTGGCGGGTGATCCGGGCAGTCGACTGGCGGAAAGCTTCGCCCGCTCGAATGCCTTCGCGGCCACTGCCGACGGCACCTCGCTCGCTGCCTACGAGCAGCCGCTGCGCGAAGCGGCGGCGAGCGCCCGCGCGCTGCTGGCACTGGCGGCTGCGGCACGCTGGGAGGTCGACTGGGAGGAATGCGAGGTCGAGCAGGGGCTGGTTCGCCATGGCGATCGCCAGCTGGGCTTCGGCGCGCTGGTCGAAGAGGCCGCCGGGTTCGATCCGCCCGACCCTCCGCCCTTGCGCGTCATGCCGGCGAGTGAAGAGGCCTCCCCCGCGGCGGCCGAGCTCGCACCGATCTTTCCGCGGCTCGACCTGCCGGCCAAGGTCGATGGCAGCTTCCTCTTTGCCGCCGATATTCGCCTGCCGAACATGGTCTATGCCTCGATCCGCCACGGGCCGCTGGGCCAGCCCGACCTGGCCCGTTTCGACGCCGCGGCGGTCGCGGGGCTGAAGGGACTCGTCGCGGTTGTGAAATCGCGCCGCTACCTCGCCTCGGTGGCGGAGAGCTGGTGGATCGCGGAACAGGCGCTCAAGGCCATGCGCCCGATCTTCGCCGGGCCGAATGCGGTCGAGAGCGCCGGAGCGTTGCAGGCGCTCGACGCGGCGCTCGACGAGGGCGAGGCCGAACGCATTGTCGATGACGGCGATGCCGACGAACGGCTCGCGCGGTCCGATTACGCCCAGGATTACGCGGTCGCCCCGGCAGTCCATGCCGCCATCGAGACCGCCAGTGCCACCGCGCGCTTCGACGGCGGCAAGCTGGAACTGTGGATTGCGGCACAGGCCCCCGAACTGACCCGCCGCGCGGCGGCCAAGGCGATCGGCATCGCGTCGCAGGACGTCGTGCTCTACCCCACAGCCGCGGGCGGCAGTTTCGATGCCAGGCTCGAACGGCGCCATGCGATCGAGGTGGCCCAGATCGCGAAACAGGTCGGGCGGCCGGTCCAGCTGACCTGGCCGCGCGTGCAGGAATTCCAGTCGCTCCCCGTACGCCCGGCGATCAGCGCCCGGCTGGAGGCGGGCTTCGAACCGGCCAGCGGCGGGCGGATCGCGGCCTGGCGCGCGCGGCTGGCCATGCCTTCCGCCATGCGCGAATTCGGCCTCCGCCTGTTCGACAACAAGACCCCGCAGGCGGCGATCGAACATGCCGCAGGCGAAGCCGACGCGCTCGCCTGCGAGGGTGCCGTACCACCCTATGCCATCGCCAATGTGGCGATCGATCACGTGCCCGTGAGCCTGCCCATCCCGAGCGGCCGGCTGCGCGGCAATGCCATGGCCTATACCGCCTTCTTCACCGAAAGCTTCATCGACGAACTGGCCGAGCGCGCCGGGCGCGACCCCTTCCTCTACCGCATCGAAATGCTCGGCAAGATGCCGCGCATGGCCGATTGCCTGCGGCGCGCGACGCGGCTGGCGGGCTGGGACGGCGGCCGCCGCGGGACCGGGCAGGGGCTGGCGATGGTCAGGGTCGGCCCGCCCGATACCGGCGGGCGTATTGCCTGTGTCGCGCAGGCGACGCTGGCCGAGGGCGGGGTACGCGTGACCAAGCTGCATGCGGCGGTCGATATCGGGCGGATCGTCAATCACGACATCGCGCGCCAGCAGATCGAGGGCGGGCTGATCTTCGGCCTCTCGCTCGCGACCGGATCGAGCATAGCCTACGAAGACGGCAAACCCGTCCCCAATACGCTGGCCGGCCTGTCCCTGCCGACGCTCGCCGACTGTCCCGAAATGGTGATCGAGTTCCTCCCGAGCGAAGCACCGCCCTTCGATCCGGGAGAGCTCGGAGTGGCCGTCGCCCCGCCGGCAATCGCGAATGCTCTTTACTCTGCCACCGGCGTGCGCTTTCGCCGCCTGCCATTGCTTTCGGAGGGCCTATGACCTGGCAGACGCAGAATCCACCCGCCGACCACCCGCCGGTGGCATCGGGGGGCGTCGGCGTGCTGATCGTCAATCTCGGCACGCCGGACGCGCCCGAGCCGGGTCCGGTGAAGCGCTATCTCGCCGAATTCCTGTCCGATCGGCGGGTGGTCGAGCTGCCCCCGCTCCTGTGGCAGCCGATCCTGCGCGGCATCATCCTCAACACGCGCCCCAAGCAAAGCGCGCATGCCTACAGCCAGGTGTGGACCGATGAGGGCTCGCCGCTGGCGGCGATCACGCGTGCGCAGGCCGAAGCGATGCAGGCGCGCCTAGGGGCAGAGGTCATGGTCGACTGGGCGATGCGCTATGGCACGCCGTCGATCCCCGACCGCATCCAGGCGCTGATGGACGCCGGCTGCGAGCGCATCCTGCTCGCGCCGCTCTACCCGCAGTACAGCGCAGCGACGACCGCGACCGTTGTGGACAAGGCTGCGGACAAGCTGCGGACAATGCGTTGGCAACCCGCGCTGCGCACGCTGCCGCAATATCACGACGACCCCGCCTATATCGACGCGCTGGCTGAGGACCTCGCACGCCAGCTCGACGCGCTCACCTTCGCGCCCGAACTGCTGCTGCTGAGCTTCCACGGCATGCCCGAGCGCACGCTGCACCTCGGCGATCCCTACCATTGCCACTGCCGCAAGACCGCGCGGCTGGTGGAAGAAAGGCTCGCACGCCCGGGCCTGCGGCTGCGCACCAGCTTCCAGTCGCGCTTCGGCCGCGCCAAATGGCTCGAACCGGCGACCGATGCGGTGATCGAGGAGGAAGCCAGGGCCGGAACGAAGCGTCTCGCCATCGCCGCGCCGGGCTTTTCCGCCGATTGCCTCGAGACGCTCGAGGAGCTGGCGATCCAGGGGCGCGAGCAGTTCATGGAGGCGGGGGGCGAGCATTTCGCCGCCCTGTCCTGCCTCAACACTTCGGAGGCGGGCCTCGCGATGCTCGAGACGTTGCTGCGGCGCGAATTGGCAGGCTGGATTCCGGGCCAGGAATTACTTACACTGCGGTAAGTTGTCAGGAGCTACCGATGGCCACGCTTGCCGCACACCAGCCGACCGAAACCTTGCCTGCCCATTGGACCGAGGGCAATCCCGATGCGGACGCGCTCGCGCATATCCCGGGCGAGAAGGGCTGGCCGCTGGTCGGCAACACTTTCAGGATGCTCGCCGATCCGCATGGCATGGCCAAAGCGATGGTCGAGAAATACGGCAAGGTCTACAAGAACCGCGCCTTCGGCGGCTGGAACGTCGCGCTGATCGGCGCCGATGCCAACGAACTCGTGCTGTTCGACCGCGAGAAGCTGTTTTCCTCGGAACAGGGCTGGGGTCCGATCCTCGACCAGCTCTTCCCGCGCGGGCTGATGCTGATGGATTTCGACCATCACCGCGCCGATCGCCGCGCGCTGTCGATCGCCTTCAAGCCGGGTCCGATGCGGCACTATGCCGACGCGCTCAACCGCGGAATCGCCCGGCAGGTGGAGCAATGGGGGGCGGGCGAGATGCGCTTCTATCCCGCGATCAAGGCACTGACTCTCGATCTCGCCGCCGACAGCTTCATCGGCATCCCCTGGGGCCCCGAGGCGGACCAGATCAACCGCGCCTTCGTCGACATGGTCCAGGCCAGCGTCGCCCCGGTGCGCAAGCCGCTGCCCTTCACCCAGATGAAGAAGGGCGTCGACGGGCGCGCTTTCCTGGTCGATTATTTCACGCAGGAAACGCACCGCCGCCGCGCCGAGGGCGGGGGGCAGGACATGTTCAGCCAGTTCGCCACCGCCGAATATGACGATGGCAGCCTGATGCCGGTCGACGAGGTGGTCGATCACATGAACTTCCTGATGATGGCGGCGCACGACACCATCACCTCCTCCGCGACCTCGCTGCTGTGGCTGCTCGCCAAGCATCCCGAATGGCAGCAGAAGTTGCGCGACGAGGTCGAGGCGGTGACCGGCGGCGCCGATGCACAGGGCAAGCCGCGCGATCTCGCCTATGAGGATCTCGGCAGGCTCGATCTCACCGAAATGGCCTTCAAGGAGGCTTTGCGCTTCATCCCGCCGGTGCCTTCGATGCCGCGCCGCGCGCTGCGCGACTTCGAATTCGGCGGCTATCGCATCCCCGCGGGCACGCCGGTCGGGATCAACATCCACTGGACCCACCACAGCGACGAATACTGGGACGAGCCCGAAAAATTCGATCCGCTGCGCTTCACCCCCGACAAGGTGAAGGCGCGGCACAAATATGCCTGGGTGCCCTTCGGCGGCGGCGCGCATATGTGCCTCGGGCTGCACTTCGCCTACATGCAGGTGAAGATCCTGATGGCGCAGCTCCTGCCGCGCTACCGCGTCGAACTGGTCGATGGCGATCCCGAATGGCAGGCCTGGCCGATCCCCAAGCCCAGGGACGGGCTCAAGATCGCGCTCAAGCCGCTCTAGAAAGCCCGAACCGAAGGTGAGGCAAGGCCGACCGGCCGCCCGAGCCTATGCGAGGAAGCCAAGCCGCACGGATGTGCGGCGCCCGGCGTTTGAGGGCGCAAACAGGACTCGCTCAGAAATCGACCGCGATGCCGTCCCTGACCCAGTCGCCGTAGCGGGTCGGGCTGAGTTCCTCCTCGTCCTCGCCCTGCTTCGGCTCGGGCGGAGGGTCGTTCGTCCAGTGCGAAGGCTTGTCGAAGCCCTGGGGGCGTTTGGTCGCGCGCTCGGTCATGCAGGCAAGATGATGGTGCTGGCGGCTTTGCGCAAGGGCGGGTAAGGCGCGCGGCCAATGGCCCAACCCCAAGGTATCCACGCGCGCCGCGCGGCGCTGCGCCTGCTCGATGCGGTCCTGCGTCGTGGCGAGACGCTCGACATCGCCTTCGCCGCCGCGACCAAGGACGTGCGCAAGTTCGAGGACAAGGCGCTCGCCCGCGCCATCGCCAGCGAGGTGCTGCGCTGGCTGACCGATCTCGACGCGCTGATCGACAGCGCAACGAAGAAACCGCTGCCGGGCGACGCCAAGGCGCGGCAGGTGCTGCGGATGATGCTGGCGCAATGGCTGCGGCTCGGCACGCCGCCGCATGCGGTGGTCGCGACCGGGCTCGACCTGCTGGCGGGCGGTCCGCGCCGACTGGCGCATGGGGTCTTCTCGACTTTGACGAAGCGCGAGGTTGCGCTGCCCGAAGTGCCGAGACTGCCGGCCGAAGTCGCCGCGCGCTGGGGCGATCGTGCTCCGGCGATCGCTGCGGGTCTGGCCGAACCGCCCCCGCTCGACCTCACCCTGCGCGATCCCGCCGAGACCGAACACTGGCAGGTCCAGCTTTCCGCCGACAGCCTGATGCCGGGCCACCTGCGCCTTGCGCGCGGCGCGAATGTCGAGGCGCTGCCCGGCTTCGCCGACGGCGCTTGGTGGGTGCAGGACCTCGCCGCCTCGCTGCCCGCGCGGCTGCTGGGGCAGGGAGAGGGAGGCCACGTGCTTGACCTCTGCGCCGCACCCGGCGGCAAGACGCTGCAACTCGCAGCGCAGGGCTGGCAAGTCACCGCGCTCGACATCTCCAAGCGCCGGCTCGACCTGCTGAAGGCCAATCTCAAGCGCACCGGGTTGAAGGCGGGCGCCGTGCGCGCCGACGCTCTCAAATGGGAGCCGAAACACCAGTTCGACGCGATCCTGCTTGATGCGCCGTGCACCGCCACGGGCACCGCGCGCCGCCATCCCGATGTGCTCCACCGGATCGGTGCGCGGCAGATCGAGGAGATGGCCGAGCTGCAGGCCGAGCTGCTCGACCGCGCGCAGGGCTGGCTGAAGCCGGGCGGCACGCTGGTCTATGCGACCTGCTCGCTCGAACGCGCGGAGGGGGAGGAGCAGGCCGCTGCCATCGGCCTGCCCCTCGCGCCGATCCTGCCCGAAGAGCTGCCGCAGGGCCTCGCGCCCGCGCCCGAAGGCTGGCTGCGCACCGACCCCGGCATGCTTGCCGAGCACGGCGGGCTAGACGGCTTCTTCATCGCGCGCTGGCGCGGCGGCGCCTGACTATTCGGCGAGGAATGCCCGGACCTGCGCAACGAAGAAATCGGGGTCGGTCATCAGCAGATAGTGCGGTGCGGTCTCGCTGCTGGCCAGCTCGATCTCGCCCGCCGCGCGCAGCCGATCGACATAGGCCTTCGCGCCATCATGCGCGGTCTTGGGATCGAGTTTGCCGTGCAGCACCAGCGTGGGCGGAATGCTCTCCGGCAATTGTCCGAGCTCGGGCCCGGCCTCGTAGGTCGGGAAACCACCCGGCAGCAGGTGGCGGGGCAGCGGGCTGGTGAACAGCAATCCCGCTTCCTCGCTGTCGATCGTTTCGGCGGTGAGGGCGGGCCGGCGGTTGTTCTCCGAGCCGCTGATCAGGCTGACCAGCGGGATCGACGATCCGAACTGCGGATAGGGCGCGAATCGCGCCTGAACCTTGGCGAGCTGTGCCTGTGCATGATCGAGCCACGCGGTGTCGCCCGCGCGCAGCCCCGCGATCACGAAGGGGAGCGCGGCGCGCGTTTCGGGAAAGTCGAGCATGGTCGACAGCAGGTATTTGGGCTTGGGCCCGAGAGGCTTCGACAGCTCCGGATTCGCGAGCAGTTCTTCGAGAGCCTGTTCGACCGGGCGGTCGAAATAGCGGCTGCAGTCCGCGCGCGCGTCGCATCCTCGGAGCACCTGCCGCCCCACGGCATCGGTGACCTGCGACCGTCGGCTGAGATCGTGACGCTCGTCGTCATCCGCCGGAACCAGCGAATCGAGAATCACTCCGTCGAGACCGGCGGGCGCGGCGACAGTCAGCGTCCGCAGGACCAGCTGGGTGCCGTAGGATACGCCGTAGAGATAGGTCCGATCGCCCGTACCCAGTCGCTCCATCAGCAGCTCGATGTCGTGCGCGGCATTGGTGATGCTGAAGGACTGCGTGCGCTCTGGATCGGCATGCATCGCGCCGATGCAGCTGCCCCATTCGGCGCCCTCCAGCGCCGTGCCGCCGGCGCTTTCGGCGCTTTCCTCATTCGGGCAGAGGCGGGTGGAAAAGCCGGTGCCGCGATGGTCGGGGATTATCAAGTCGAAGCCCGGAGCGGCAGCGCGCAGCGTGTCGATGAATGGGTAGAAGGAGGCGCCCGATTCACCGGGACTGCCAGCGATCAGCCACAGCTCGCCCTGGGAGGTGCCGCGTGCGGGGAATTTGCGCACGAACAGCTCGATGTCGCCCTTAGCCGGTGCCGCATGATCGAGCGGGCTTGCGACACGCGCGCATTGCGTCTCGGCCAGCGCGGGGAGGGAGGCGCCTTCGGCGCAGGGGACGAATTTCCCTTCGCTGGTCGTCGGCGCCATCTGCGCCTGCGCCGTGTGGGGCAGGGCGAGAGCGGCAAAGGTAACGATGGCGCGCGAAAATGCTGGCAATTCAATCTCCTGCAGGAAGCGTATGGATCGATACCGGGCAGTCGGGCGGCCGGAAATCAAGGGCGGGATCGACGATCCTTCAAGTCACCACGACGAGCGGCTAGGTGTCGGCGATACGGTATTCGATCCGCGTGCAGTCTCGGCCTGACTGACGCAATTGCATCGAGACGAAGTCGTTCTCGCCACCTGTCCGTTCGATCTCGAACGGCACACCCAGTTCGACATAGCGGTCGAAGCGCATCTCGGCTTGGGTCACGCGGAAGGGCGCGCCGCCGCGCAGCAGGCTGACGAATTGCCGCGCGACTTCGGCGAGGTGCGCCGAGTTTACATGGTCGCCCGAGCCGTCGAGCCAGGGATGGGCGGGGGGCATGGCATTGGCCGCGTCGAGCAGGCCGATCGCCCGGCCGTGGTCGAGCGGGCCGAGGAAGGCGAATTCGCCTGTATCCAGGCCGAGCTCTTCGGGATTGGCATAGGCGAAACCGGCCGAGGCGACCTTTGCCGACGCCTCCTTCGCCTCGCTTCTCCACTTTTCGAAATCGCGCGTGCGAAACACCACGCCGCGCCCGTCGAGGCGGCAGACGAGCGCATCCTCTGCGTCGTAGAGATGGACCGAGAAGCTCTCCTTCCCTTCGATCCGGACGCGCTCGTATCGGCCATGCGCCATGCGGCCGACCGCCGGATCGCCGCAGGCCCAGCGGGTCCAGGTCAGCGCGGACCATTTGTCCGGGTCCCAGCCGCCCAGCGCGGTGGCGCTTTCGACGCTCAGCCAGTAGCTCGCGGCCTGGATCGCGCCGGGATGGTGCGGGCCGATCGCGGTCCACGGCCACGCCTGCGGGTCCTGCGAACAGGCGAAGACGACCGTGCCGTCCGCGTCGACGACATGGTCGTGAGTGAAGTGCTTGCCATATGCTCGCGGCATGCGCGCGAGAATTGCAGAGCAAGCGCTTTCCTACAATGGCACCGCCGTGCCATGGTCGCGCCATGCCGCATGGTCGATCCGCCAGTCCGCAGCCCCTCCCTCAAGGGGCGGCGTGCGGGCCCGGCACTTTTTCCGCATTGGACCGTGTAACAGGCGGTCCATGTGGATGGACTGTCGAGGGGAAATCCTTCCCCTCTCCTGCACCGGCGGAAGCCGAATCAGGCGTCGTCCTTGAGGTATTTCTGGAAGCTCTTGCGCAGCTTCATCAGCTTTGGTGGGATGACCGCGAGGCAGTAGGGATTGCGCTGGCCTTCCCCCTCCCAATACTCCTGGTGGTAGTCCTCGGCCGGGTACCATTCGCCGCTTTCGACGGTGGTCACCGCTTCCTGGCCGGGGTGTTCGTCGTTCCAGCGCGCGATGGCGGCGCGGGCTTCCTCTTCCTGCCCTTCGAGCGGGAAGATCGCGCTACGGTATTGTGTGCCGACGTCGTTGCCCTGACGATTGAGCTGGGTCGGATCGTGCGTGCCCATGAAGACATCATAGAGCTGGGCGAGGCTGATCTTCGCGTCGTCGAAGGTGACGCGCACCCCCTCCGCATGACCGGTGTCGCCGGTGCAGACCTCCTTGTAGGTCGGGTCTGCCTTGTGCCCGCCGATATAGCCGCTCTCGACGCCGTCGACGCCGATCACGTCCTTCATCACCGCTTCGGTGCACCAGAAGCACCCGCCCGCGACGATCGCCTGCTGTTTAGCCATGTCACTCGATCTCCTTTGCGAGGAACAGATAGGGAGCCGCTTCGTCCTTGTCATGCGTGCCCGCGCAACTATTGCTGTCAGGGTACAAACAGGGGAGAAATCAATGCGTAGATCGATTGCCGCCGCGCTGGCTGGCGCAACGCTCGCCACCATGGCCACGCCCGCTCTCGCGCAGGAGGGCAATTCGACCCGCCAGGTGCTCGGCCGTATTCTGGATGTGATTCTCGGACCCGACGAACAGGCGCAGCCCGACGATGCAGCGGCGCCCATCGTCGCCCCGGTGTCCATGGACCAGGCGCTCGCCGCCCCGGCCCGCAACGAGGACCGGGCGCGCGACGAGTGGCGTCACCCGGCCGAAACGCTTGGCTTCTTCCGGGTTCAGCCGGGCCAGACCGTGGTCGACTACATGCCGGCGAGCGGCTGGTACACGCGTGTACTGGTCCCCTATCTCGGCTCGCAGGGTCTCTACATCGGGCTCACCCCCGACCCCGCTGCCGCGGATGGAGAGCGATTCGAGACCTATTTCGCCGGGCTTCCGGGCAAGTTCCGCGAAGCTGCGCCCGGCTGGGGTCTGACCGGCGCGCCGATGGCGGTTTACGCATCGCAGGACCTGCCCGAGGAACTGGACGGCCAGGTCGATCGCGTGCTGATCTTCCGCGAGATGCACAATCTCCTGCGCTCCGGAGTGCTTTACACCGAACTCTCGCGGATCCGCGGCCTCCTCAAGCCCGACGGGATGGTCGGCATCGTCCAGCATCGCGCCAAGGAGAGTGCTCCTGCCGACTACACTCTGGGCGGGAACGGGTATCTGCGCGAAACCGACGTGGTCGCGCTGATGCGCGCGCACGGGTTCGAACTCGTCGACAGCAGCGCGATCAACGCCAATCCGCGCGATCCGGCGAACTGGGAAGGCGGCGTATGGGTCATGCCTCCCGGGTTGAGCGGCGACGATGCCGTTGATGCGCAGACCCGCGATCTGGGCGAATCCGACCGGATGACGCTGCTGTTCCGCAAGCGCTAGCCCGTCAGCCGGCGTTCATGCCCAAACGAGCATTCCCTCGATGTAACACTATCACATCACGGGAATGCTCGATGAAACCTGCCTATCTCCTTCTCGCAGCGCCGCTCGCACTCGCCGCCTGCGCCGAGCGTGCCGACGAGGCGCGCGGGGTCGATCACGGCGAGACGCTGCTCTCGGTGAGCGCCAGTGGACAGGCCGAAAGCCGCCCCGATCGCGCCCAGTTCCAGGCGGGGGTGGAAACCTGGGCCCGCTCGGCCAGGGAAGCGAGCAAGGCCAACCAGGACAAGATCGCCGAGATCGTTGCGGCGCTGCGCGAACTGGGCGTCGAGGAGAAGGATATCCAGACCCGCGCGGTCAATGTTCAGCGGATCAACTGGGGCGACCGCAAGGGTCAGTTCCAGGCGGGCAATGTGGTCGAGGTAACGATGCGCGATCCGGCGAAGGCGGGCGATGCGGTGACCGCGGTCACCGAAGCGGGGGCCAATATCGTATCGGGCCCGAACCTGTCGATGACCGATCCCGAGGCGACCGCCAACCTCGCCTATGCCGACGCCTACAAGGCGGCACGCAAGCGGGCCGAGGCCTATGCCGAAGCCGCGGGAATGGAAGTGAGCCGGGTGCTCTATATCCGCGATGCCGGGGGGCAGCAGGGCCAGACCTGGCTGCGCGGCGCCGATGCGATGAACGAAAGCGCGGCGATCCGGACGCAGGCCGTGGCGCCGCCTCCGCCTCCCGTCAGCATGCCGATGCCCGAGCAGGGCTCGTCCTCGATGATGGTCGGGACTACGCGCAGCGACGTCTATATCCAGGTGGACTTCGCCCTGCGGGAGAAATAGTGCGGAGCGCATGAGAGACCTGACCGTAGCCGTTCTGCAGCTGTCGCTCGCCCGCAAGGAGGCGGCGGATAATATCGCCGCGGTTTCCGCGCTCGTCGAAGAGGCCGCCGGGAAGGGTGCGCAAGTCATCCTGCCACCCGAGCTGTTCGCGGGCGAATATTTCTGCCGCGAGGAGGAGGAAGACCTCTTCGCGCTCGCCCACCCGACCGCGGAGAGCCCGAGCGTGCGCGCCATGCAGGACCTCGCGAAGAAGCTCGGCGTGGCGATCCCCACCAGCTTCTTCGAGCGCGACGGGCACCATTACTACAACACGCTGGCCATGGTCGGGCCCGACGGCGAACTGATGGGCACCTATCGCAAGAGCCATATCCCCGACGGTCCGGGTTATGAGGAAAAGTACTATTTCCGTCCCGGCAACGACGGGTTCAAGGTGTGGGACGTCTTCGGTGCGCGCATCGGCGTCGGCATCTGCTGGGACCAGTGGTATCCCGAATGCGCACGGGTTATGGCGTTGAAGGGCGCCGAGGTACTGTTCTACCCGACCGCGATCGGGTCGGAGCCCTATGACGCCGATCTCGATACCAGCCGCATGTGGCGCCGCGCGATGATCGGCCATGCGGTGTCGAACTGCATGCCCGTCTGCGCCGCCAACCGGATCGGCCATGAAGGCCCCGCCGACCGGCAGCAGAGCTTCTACGGGCACAGCTTCATCTCGGACGAGTGGGGCGACCTGACCGAGGAATTCGGCGCCTCGGACAGCGGCGTCCTGGTCGCGACGCTCGATCTCGATCGCGCGGCCAAGCACCGCGCGGGAATGGGCTTCTTCCGCGATCGCCGACCGCAACTCTACGGACGCATCAGCGAGGATATCTGAGCTTGGGCGGGGGCATCGATCAGGACCAGCTCGACGCCCTCTTCACCGCTGCGCTCGAGGCGGGGATCGCCCGCATCGAGAAGGACGGGACCTTCTTCCCGCTGCTGTTCGAGCTGCGCGTGACCGGCTCGATCCAGAATGTCGCCGTCCTCGAGAGCGGGCCCATCGATGGCCGACAGACAGTGCTCGACCGGTTCGCCGAGGTGCTGCGGTCGCGCATCGCCGAAGGGCTGGTCGCCGCCGCCGCCATAGTGGTCCATCGCCACGCCGAAGACATGGTCGAAGTGCAGCTGCGCGCAGCCAACTACTCGGCCAATGTCTTTGCGCCCTACGGGCTGGCAACCAGAGGTTTCCTGGCGCGCAAGCGTCAGCTTTCGCTGGGGGCCTTCGTCGTCCGGCCGGCGCCCAACGAGGTCTTCTAGCCTCCGGCGAGGTCCTTGAGCACGATGCTCCAGTGGTCGAGCCCGGCATAGAAGGCATCGACGCGCATGCGCTCGTTGAGCCCGTGGGCGAAGATGTCCTGCGAGCGGCTGGCCCCCGCGCCTATGGCGATGGTGTCATAGCCCAGTGCCCGGTAGTGCATGCCGTCGGTCCCGCCCGATGACATCGTCGGGACCATCGGAATGGGCTTGCCGAACCGCGCGGCCAGCGACTTGGCGAGCGCATCGCGGACCTCGTCGGGGAAGCTGCTCATCGCGCTTTCGGTCGCCTCGGCGCGTTGCGTCACGCTGATCGCCCCATTGCCGATCGCCTGTTCGAGCGCGGCCTTGACCGATGCCACGCCTTCGCCGGGGAAGACGCGGCAATTGACCGTCGCGCCGGCCGATTGCGGCAGAGCGTTCTCGGCGTGCCCGGCCTTCAGCATCGTTGCGACGCAGGTCGTCCGCAGCGTGCCGACGAAGCCCGGATCGGCGCTGATCGTCGCAATCGCCGCGGCGTCGGAGGGATCGGCGGCGAAGGTGCGCATGGCGGCACCCAGTGCGCCGGGAATGCTCTGCCCCATGGCGGCGAAATAGCTGCGCGTCAGCTCGCTCTCGCGGACGGGAAACTGCAAGTCCGAGATCCGCGTCAGTGCGGCGGCAAGATCGTAGATCGCATTGTCGGGCCGCGGACGCGAGGAATGGCCGCCCGGATTGGTCGCAGTGATGTCGAAGGTGACATAGGTCTTCTCGGCCAGCTGGACCTGCTGCGCGATGGGCGAGAAATCGTCGGCGAGCCCGATCCCGCCCGCGTCCGAATTGAGAACATAGGCCGGGTCGACATTCTCGGCGACCCACTTGGCCTGCGCGCGGGTGGAGATCATCCCGGTCTCCTCGTCGCCCGAAAAGGCCAGGTAGAGATCGCGATTGGGAACCCAGCCTTCTTCCTTCAGCCGGATGAAGGTGCCGGTGAGATTGGCGACGCCGTATTTGTTGTCCTGCGTCCCGCGACCGAAGAAATAGCCGTCCTCCTCGACCAGTGTGAAGGGATCGCGCTCCCAGTCCTCGGGCAGCGCGTCGACCACATCCATATGCGCGAGCAGGACGATCGGCTTTTCTCCGGAGGAGCCGTCGCCGCGATAGCGCACGATCAGCCCCTGCGTGGCATTGCCATTGCTGTCGTAGTCGGTGACCATGAGGTCTTCCGCGGCAAAGCCGGCCTCGGCGAGCCGACCCTTGAGATAGGCGACCTCGTCGTCGACCTGATCGTGACCTGCGGCGCTGCGGAAGGCGATGATAGTGCGATAGATGTCGCGGACACGCTGCTCATGCGCGGTGAGTTGACGCGCGCCGGTATCCTGCGCCGCAGCCTGTCCCGCCATCGCCAGCGCGCCCGCCAGCAGAATTGCCCTCACCTTCATGTCCCGCCGCTCCCGATTGGCTGTTTGTCGCGCGGAGGCTAGGGCGGGGCCATGACCGAGGCAAGCGCGCATCGCTACCTGATTGCATTGGGCTCCAACCAGCGGCTGCCGGGCGTGGGGCGCCCGCGCGCCGTGCTCGATGCGGCGGTCGCAGCGCTCGCCGAAGGAGGGTGGCAAGTCGAGGCGGTTTCGCGCTGGATCGAGAGCAGGCCGCTCGGCCCATCCTTGCGCCGCTATGCCAATGGCGCGGCGCTGATCGCCGGCGATCTCGACCCGCCCGAGGCGCTGGAAAGCCTGCAGGCGATCGAGCGATCCTTCGGCCGCGAGCGACGGGGGCAGCGCTGGCGTTCGCGCACGCTCGATCTCGACATCGTGCTGTGGAGCGGCGGCGCATGGCACTCGCCCGATCTGGCGATCCCGCATCCGGCGTTTCGCGAGCGCCGCTTCGTGCTCGGGCCCGCGGAGCAAATCGTCCCGCAATGGCGCGATCCGGTGACCCGACTGACTGTCCGCCAGCTGTCATGGCGGGCGGACCCGTGCGCATGACGGGATAGCTGCAACAGCTGCTTGACCACCCGCGACAGCGCCCCTAGGTGGCACGCCGTGGTCGGGCCGTTAGCTCAGTCGGTAGAGCAACTGACTTTTAATCAGTAGGTCGCTGGTTCGAACCCAGC
>NZ_JBLYYF010000032.1:0-16594 GCF_048550555.1 Qipengyuania sp.
ATGCAGGCCAACCAGACCGAGGACGCGGGGACCAGGGAAGTGCTTGCCGCCACCCAGAACCGTATCCGCGCGATCAGCAAGGTGCATCACAAGCTCTATACGCGCGACGACATCACCACGATCGATCTCGACGAATATCTCGATATGCTGGTGGAGGAATTGCGCCAGTCGCTTGCCGAAGGTCCGGCGGCCATCGAGGTGAGGCTGGCGACCGAGCCGGTCGAGGTTTCGCCTGACACCGCCGTTTCGGTCGGAGTGATCGTCAACGAACTCGTCAGCAACGCGGCCAAATACGCCTTTGCCGATGGCGGATCGGGAACCATCGACATCGCCTTGGCCCGCGCCGGCGAGACCGGTTACGCGATCACCGTGAGCGACGACGGGGCTGGCATGGGCCAGTCGGCGAAGCCCAGCGGAAGCGGTCTGGGCATGAAGATCGTCGATGCGATGACGCGCGGACTGGGCGCCGAACTCGAACGGATTCCGTGCGAAAGAGGCACCAGCCAACGGCTCACGGTGGGAGCGAAATTCTAGGCCGCCACGTCGGTATGGATGTGCAGCTCGCCCTCGAGCGTGCGGTGCACCGGGCACTTGTCGGCGATCTCGGTGAGCCGCTGCCGCTGATCCTCGTCCAGGCCGTCGCCGCGCAGTTCGATCCGCCGGTTGAGCGCCTGCAGCGAGCGGCCCTCCTCCATCGCCGTGACATGGCCGGAATCGTGCTTGTGATCGCGCTCGTGAGTCACCGTGACGGTCACCCCTTCGAGCGGCCAGCCCTTCCGCGCGGCATAAAGCTCCATCGTCATGGCGGTGCAGGTGCCAAGCGCGGCATTGAGCAGGTCGTAGGGGGTCGGGCCACTGTCGTCGCCGCCATAGCTGGTGGGCTCGTCGGCCAAGAAACGGTGGCTGCGCGTATGGACTTCGGTGCCGAATTTCCCGTGTCCGGTCTTCACCACCACGCCTTCTTTGGGCATCGGCCAGTCTTCGCGCATCGGGATGTAGCGATGCGCCCAGCTGGCGATCACATCGGCGGCAAAGCGCGCATCCTCGCTGCGGGTGAGCAGGTGATCGGCACCCGCCAGGCTGATGAAGCTCTTCGGATGCTTTGCTGCGGTGAATAGCTGCGCCGCATTGTCGACATCGACGATCTCGTCGGTCGGCGAATGGCAGAACATCAGCGGAATGCGGAGCGCCTTCACCCTCGCGAGCAGGTCGACCTCGCGCACCGCCTCGACGAAGTCGCGGCTGAGATTGTAGCGATGGCCGCCGATATCGACCTGGCCCTCGCCGTCGCGCTCGATCGCGGCGAGATCGCCCTTCACGGTGCCGAGCACGTGTTCGACCTCGGCCGGCGCACCGATGGTCGAGATGGCGGCGACAGTGCCCTCGTCCAGCATGTCGGCGGCCGCCAGCACCGCCGCCCCGCCGAGGCTGTGGCCGACGAGCAGCAGACCCTTGCCGAAACGCGCGGCGAGATAGCGCGCCGATTCGATCAGGTCCTCGAGGTCGCTGGCGAAGCCCGCGCGACCGAAATTGCCGCCGCTCTGCCCCAGACCGGTGAAATCGAAGCGCAGCGTCGCGATGCCGTGCTGCGCCAGCGCGCGCGTTACCTCGATCGCCGCGCGGCTCTGCTTGGTGCAGGTGAAGCAATGCGCGAACACCGCCGCGCCGCGCACCAGCCCGTTCGGCAATTCGAGCGCGCCGGACAGTTCGTAGCCGCGGGTGGTCGGTATGGTGAGCCGTTCGGTCGGCATGTGTCCTCCTCGGGTCTGATCCCTCAACGCCCCCTTGCGCGTCTCGTGCCCGCCCCCTAACGCTAACGTAAAGTTGCAAGGGAAAACCGATGACCGAACCGACGCGTTTCGAAGGCACGAAATCCTATATCGCCACAGACGACCTCAAGGTTGCCGTCAATGCCGCGGTCACGCTGCGTCGTCCGCTGCTGGTCAAGGGCGAGCCGGGTACGGGCAAGACGGTGCTGGCGCACGAGATCGCCAAGGCGATCGACGCCCCGCTGATCGAATGGAACGTCAAGTCGACCACCAAGGCGCAGCAGGGTCTCTATGAGTACGACGCGGTCGCCCGCTTGCGCGATGGCCAGCTGGGCGACGAGCGCGTCCACGACATTTCGAACTACATCAAGAAGGGCAAGCTGTGGGAGGCGTTCACCTCCGACCAGCTCCCGGTCCTGCTGATCGACGAGATCGACAAGGCCGACATCGAGTTTCCCAACGACCTGTTGCAGGAACTCGATCGGATGAGCTTCGACGTGTACGAGACCCATACAAGGATCGAGGCGAAGGAACGCCCGATCGTGGTCATCACCTCGAACAACGAGAAGGAGCTGCCCGACGCCTTCCTGCGCCGCTGCTTCTTCCACTATATCAAGTTCCCCGACCGCGAGACCATGCGCGATATCATCGAGGTCCATTTCCCCGGCATCCAGAAGAACCTCGTCACCAAGGCGATGGAGGTCTTCTACGAAATCCGCGAAGTGCCCGGCCTCAAGAAGAAACCCTCGACCAGCGAACTGCTCGACTGGCTCAAGCTGCTGCTCAACGAGGACATGCCGCTCGACGTACTGCAGGACGCCAATCCCAACGCCGCGATCCCGCCATTGCACGGCGCACTGCTCAAGAACGAGCAGGACGTGATGATGTTCGAACGCCTCGCCTTCATGGCGCGCCGGCAGACCTAGAACGCCGGCCCGCACGCTCGCGCGGACCGGTGTAGGGGCCGGTATACAGGCGTCGGCTCAGTTGAAGCTGTAGGCGAGTTCGAAGTCGCCCCAGCGCCGGCCGTTGATGTGGACCGGCACGTAGACGTTGCGCACGACGAGGTAGTTCTTGCCATCACCCTCCTGGCGATAGACCGCCATGGTGTAGGGATCGCTCGTGGTCTTGGCGACGTAATCGACGCCTTCGAGGATGATCCGTCCGTTGCGGCAATATTTGGTGTCGTGCGCCAGTTCGCCGGTCGGCTTGCGCGAATGTTCGCTGACATGCGTCGGCAGGAAGCCTTTCATGTCGGCCTGCGAGCACATGATCACCGCCCCGCCCTCGCCGCTGACGCGATCGTTGAGCGGGCGCCAGTTGGCATCGGCCCAGTCGCTCAGCCCGGTGCGGAACAATTCCGGGTTGGTCCCGGGCACCTTCTGGTAGTTCTGGTCGAACAGCTGGTCCATCGTAAGCTTGCCTTCGGCGATAGCCTGCTCGGCGATAGCGACGATCTCCTGCGCATGGCCCTTGGCCTTTTCGACCATGGCGCTGTCCTGCGGCGACAGGCCGGCCTTGACCAGCTTGTCGAACATGTCGCTGGCGATCAGTTCGAGCTCTTCCATGCGGCCGTGCGCGCTTGCGAGCTTCTCCTCGTTCTCGCTGACCGCGCCATCGAAATCGCCGAGCACGTCCTGCACCCGGTGGACATGACCCGAGATGGTCGCGGTGTTGCGGGCGATCAGGTCCTGCTGGCCGTCGACTTCGGACAGCAACTCGGTGACGCTGCGCATGGTGTCTTCGATCGAACTCACCGAGTTCTTGGCCTGGCTGCTCGCCTGTGCGCCGGTCTCGATCTTTTCGATGACCATGCCGGCCTCGTTGCCCAGCATGTCTATGGTCCGCCCGATCTCCTCGGTCGCCTTGCGGGTCTCGCTGGCGAGCGCCTTCACCTCGTTGGCGACGACCGCAAAGGTGCGGCCCTGCTCGCCCGCGCGCATCGCCTCGATGGTGGCGTTGAGCGCGAGGATATTGGTAGTCTCGGCGATCTGGTCGATTTCCTGGCTCGACCGGCGCACCTGGTCCATCGCCGCGGCGAAGCCGGTGACATGCTCGGTCAGCGTTTCCACCAGACTGAGGAGATTGCCGATCTCATTGAGCGAATTGCTGATCATGGTCGAACCATGGGTGAGCCGTTCGATCGCCCGCTCGGAGAGCAGGCGGGCTTCGTCGCTCGCCTCGAGCACCTTGCGCTGGTCCTCGTCGAGCGCACTCACCGTGCCCTGAAGTTCGACATATTCGCTGCGGAGATGGCCGAAGGAATCGATGACCCCCTGGACGATGCCTGCAACGTCCGAACAGCCCACGGTTACCTTGCCGCAAGCTTCCGGAATCTGGTCCAGGGCCGATGCGCCACGGGCATCGATCGCGCTGAGTTCCATTCTTGTGTGACCCCCGATATATTCTGCTGCAAGCTCCCTTAAAGACAGATGGTTAGCGGAGCGTAAAAATGCTTTGCGATTCCGGCACTGGTGCAGCCGTTCAGCACGCGCTAGACCGACGGCCATGTTCTTCAATTTCGTCGACGAGTTGCGCGCGGCGGGAATTCCCGCCAGCTTCAAGGAACACCTCACGCTGATCGAGGCTCTCGATCGCGACGTGATCGAGCAGTCACCGGAGGCGTTCTACTACCTCAGCCGCGCGACATTCGTGAAGGACGAAGGCCTGCTCGACCGCTTCGACCAGGTGTTCCAGAAGACCTTCAAGGGCATCCTCACCGATTACGGCCAGAACCCGGTCGATATTCCCGAGGACTGGCTCAAGGCGGTGGCCGAGAAGTTCCTCACGCCCGAGGAAATGGAGAAGATCAAGAGCCTGGGTGACTGGGACGAGATCATGGAGACGCTCAAGAAGCGGCTCGAGGAACAGGAAAAGCGCCACCAGGGCGGCAACAAGTGGATCGGCACCGGGGGCACCAGCCCGTTCGGCAATTCGGGTTACAACCCCGAGGGCGTGCGGATCGGCGGCGAGAGCAAGCACAAGCGCGCGCTCAAGGTGTGGGACAAGCGCGAGTTCAAGAACCTCGACAACACCAAGGAACTCGGCACCCGGAACATCAAGATGGCGCTGCGCCGCCTGCGCCGCTTCGCACGCGAAGGCGCGGCGGACGAACTCGATCTCGACGCGACGATCGAGGGCACCGCGAAGCAGGGCTGGCTCGACATCCACATGCGGCCGGAGCGGCACAATGCGGTGAAGCTGCTGCTGTTCCTCGACGTCGGCGGTTCGATGGATCCCTTCATCAAGCTGTGCGAGGAACTGTTCAGCGCGGCCACGGCCGAGTTCAAGAATCTCGAGTTCTTCTACTTCCACAACTGCCTCTACGAAGGTGTGTGGAAGGACAACCGCCGCCGCTGGCAGGAGCGCACCAAAACCTGGGACGTGCTCCATAAATACGGCCATGATTACAAGGTGATCTTCGTCGGCGACGCGGCGATGAGCCCCTATGAGATCACCCATCCGGGCGGCAGCGTCGAGCATATGAACGAGGAAGCAGGCGCGACCTGGATGCAGCGCGTGGTCAACACCTATCCCGCGACCGTGTGGCTCAACCCCGTGCCCGAAAAGCAGTGGAGCTATTCGCAGTCGACCAAGGTGATGAAGCAGATCGTCAACGACCGCATGTATCCGCTGACGCTCGACGGTCTCGATGACGCCATGCGCGAGCTGAGCCGCAAGCAGGGGTAGAGGCTTGAAACACAGCCGTTTCGAGGCTGTCCGCCTTCGCCTCGAGCGGTTCGATCCCGGCAGTGGTTGGCGGCTGTGGCTCTACGAATTCCTGCTGTTCGGCTTCAAGCAGGGCTGGGCCTGCCTGTTCGGCGGGCTGATGCTCGCGCTGCTGCTGGCGACGCATTTCCTCTATCCCGCCGATGCGCCGCTTCATCGCTATGATTTCCTGACCCTTTCGGCCTTCGCGATCCAGGCAGGCATGCTCGCCTTCCGGCTCGAAACCTGGGCCGAGGCCAAGGTCATCCTGATCTTCCACGTCGTCGGCACGGTGATGGAGCTGTTCAAGACCGCCGCTGGATCGTGGATCTACCCCGAGGCGAGCGTGCTCCACATCGGCGCGGTACCCCTGTTCTCGGGCTTCATGTACGCCGCCGTCGGGAGCTATATCGCGCGCGTCTGGCGGATCTTCGATTTCCGCTTCACCGCCTATCCCCCGCGCTGGACGACCTGGGCGCTGGCGGCGGCGATCTACGTCAACTTCTTCGCGCACCACTGGCTGCCCGACATCCGCTTAGCGCTGTTCGCGATCACGATCCTGCTGTTCTGGCGGACCCGCATCCACTTCCGCAATTGGCGGCTCCATCGCTGGATGCCGCTGCTGCTCGGTTTCATGCTGGTCGCGCTGTTCATCTGGGGCGCGGAAAATATCGGCACCTTCGCTCGCGCCTGGCGCTATCCGGGGCAGGAGAATGGCTGGCAGATGGTGAGCCTCGCCAAGCTCGGCAGCTGGTTCCTGCTGATGCTGATCAGCTTCGTACTGGTCGAACTCGTCTCACCCGTGCGCGACCCCGACTAGCCCTTCCGGTCGAGCTCCTCGTCGAGCCGCAGGCTGCAACGCCAGAAGAAGAAGGCGGGGATAAGGCTCATGATGCTCGCGCAGTAGAGGACGTACTGCACGCTATCCTCCCCGAAGGAAGGCTTGAGCCCATCGGACAGCATTCCGAACAGCAGCGGTCCGAGCCCGAGTCCGATGAGGTTCTGAAAGAACAGCAGGACGGCCGAGGCGAGTGCCCGGGCCTGCGGGGCGACGAGTCCCTGAACGCTCGAATAGGTCGGCCCGTAATAGAGCGAGCCGAAGAAGGCGGGCAGGAACAGGATCGCCATGGCCACGCGCCAGTCGGCTGTCGAATAGCCCCAGATCGCGGTCGGCGCGACGAGGAGCATCCCGAGCGCGGCAGCGGTCAGCACATGCTGGCGCTTCACCGCGCCGTAGCGGTCGGCGATCCGCCCGCTCATCCACGTGCCGAGGATGCTCCCCGCGCCGTTGACGATGCCGAACCACAAGCCGACCTGCCCGGGAGTGAGGCCGTGCGTTCGCTGGAAGAAGATCGTCGCCCAGGTGACCTTGCCGTAGCTCAGGAAGGCGGCCGCCGATGCTGCGACCAACAGCAGGACCAGGGCGCGGCTCGACAGGATCGCGCGGATTGCTGCGAAAGTCGGCAGTGGCTGAGCGTGGCCGGCCTGCGCGATGGTGGCGGCGTGGCGCGGTTCCCTGAGCACCAGCCAGACGACCACGGCCATCGCGACACCCGGCAGGCCGACAATCATGAAGGCGTGGCGCCATCCGAGTATATCGACCAACTGCCCGCCGATAATCATGCCGAGCACGGTCCCGATCGGGATACCGAGCGCGTAGAAGCCCAGCGCCGAGGCACGGCGTTCCTTGGGCACCATGTCGCTGATCAGCGAATGCGCGGCAGGTGTGCACCCTGCCTCGCCTACACCCACACCGATCCGGGCGAGGAGTAGCTGAATGAAGTTTTGCGCCAGGCCGCACAGCGCGGTCATCGCCGACCATATTGCCAGCGCCGTCGCAATCAGACGCGGGCGGCTTGTCGTCGGCCGGTCCGCATAGCGCGCAATCGGCAGGCCGAGCACGGTATAGAACAGCGCGAAGGCGAGGCCGGTCATCAGACCGATCTGCGTATCGCTCAGGAGCAACTCCTTCGCGATCGGCTCGGCGAGGATGTTGACGATCTGCCGGTCGATGAAATTGAAGATGTAGACCACCAGCAGGATCCACAGGGTCACCCGCAAGGATCCACCGGTCTGCCGTGCCGCCGCAGTCGCCATTCATTCTTCTCCCGAAGCGCGGGTATGCCCGTCGCTTTCGGCCAAGCTTCCCTGCCCAAAGCGTTTCGTCAAGGTCGTTGGTCGAAAATCGAATGTGCGGTCGGGTGCGATCACTTATCCCGCGCTTCCAGTTGCCGGGGAAGGTCAACTGCCATCGGGATGCCCGAATCGCTCGAACAGGGCGTCGAGATGCGTCGCATAGTTCCGCCAGCGCCCCGACGACCGGCCGTAGAGCGGCTCGCGCACCTGCCAGGCGCTTGCGGTCCGCACCGAGCCGGTCCCGGCGTGCGGCTCGAGACATGCCTCTTCCCAGTCGAGGCCGAGAAATTCCAGCAGGCTGGCGATCTGGGCGCGCGGCTCGCGCACCAGCGCATCGTAATCGGCAACATGGATGTCGCCGGGGTAGGCTTGCTTCCAATGCGCTGCCAGCCGTGCGAACTGCGCATACCAGTGTGCGCAACTGTCGAGCGAAGAGCCGTAGGTCAACGCCGGATCGAGATGGGCGAAATAGACCGACAGGCAATTGTCCCAAGGATTGCGGTGCGTCAGCACGATCTTCGCACCCGGGAACATCCGCTTGATCAGGCCGACATGGAGGAAATTGTCGGGCCGCTTGTCGGTCAGCCCGGCCGGATCGAGGCCGATGTCATCGAGCAACGCCCGGTAGCGCTCGCCCAAACGCGCAAAAAAGCCGGGGTCCTTACCGGCCACGGCATCGGGATAGGGTTGCAGTTCTTCGCGTACGATCCGCGGCAGGATGGGCAATTCGCCCCCTGCCGTGAGCTCGCTATGCGAAGACAGGATTCGTTCGACCAGCGTCGAGCCGGAGCGGAACATGCCGCAAATGAAAACCGGTGCGGGATCGCCCCTGCCGGGCGCGCCATCGCCCTCGCTGCCGAACTGTTCGATGATCCGCCCCACGAAGGCCTCCGCCCCGGACCGATCGTAGCCATGGGGGGCGAGAGCGCGGCTTCCCTCATTGGCGGTACGATAGGCGGCGAATGCAGCGTCATAGTCTCCGCACTGGTCGAGAGCGCGGCCGAGCGCATAACCGAGATCTGCCCGATCGAGCGGAGAGCGCTCGGTTCGCAGCGTCGCGTTGCGTAGCGACTCGATCAACGGATCGTCCGGGGACTCGAAGCGGGTCACCTCGACCAGCCGCATCAGCGCCAGCGCATTGTCCGGTGCAAGGTTCAGCGCCTCGTGATAGGCCTTGCGGGCGGCGTCGCGGTCACCGGCGTCTTCGTGGATATTGCCCAGATTGATCAGCGCCGGGACATAGCCCGGCCTTGTTTCCAGCGCCGTTTCGAGGGCGCGGCGTGCCTGCTCCGCATCCGCGAGATCGTCGACCAGGATCACCGCACGGTTGAGATGGATTTCCTCGGCAGCTCGTGCGCCGTGCTCCAGCGCCGCATCATAGGCAGCGAGCGCCGCACGAGGTTCGCCATTGCGCCGCAGCAGGAGGCCGTAGTTGAGCCAGTCGTTCGGACGGTGCGGATCGAGGGCGAGCAAGCGGCCGTAGGTGTCCCGAGCCGCGTCGAGCCGACCCGACCGATAGAGCAGTGCTGCCTCCCGCGAGAGAGCGTCCGCTTCGCCCGCCATCAGCTGTAGATCAGGTGCGGGGCGATACTCTCGCGCCAGACGGCCTCGTCAGCCTCGGCGCGCTCGTCGAGATCGTCGGGCACCGCCGCGGCATCGTCGACCCATTCGCGCAGGGCCGGCCCGCCGTTGATGACGTCGATCGCGAGCCGGTCGAACTCGTATTCGTAGGGGAAATCGCGCCACAGCGGATAGTCGGGATAAAGGCGGCGGATCGCCTTGAAGGCCAGCGCCTGCAGGCGCCAGGGGCGGAACGCGTGATGGTCGTAGAACTTGCCTTCGGCATGCACCATCAGCCCGTTGCACAGCGCGCCGGCATGCTTGTGAAAGGTCGGCTCGAACCAGCATTCGCGGATCGCGCAGCCGCGCATCCACACCGGCGCCAACTCATGCATCTCGGCGAGCACTGCCCTGGCATCGACATCGGGCGCGCCGAACAGCACTTCGAGCGGGCGTGTGGTTCCCCTGCCCTCGCTCAGCGTGGTCCCTTCGAGCATGACCGTACCGGCATAGGCGCGCGCCATGTTGAGATTGGCGGCATTGGGGCTGGGGTTGATCCAGATGCGGTCCTCGGGCCAGCCGTATCCAGGCGCCTTGCCCGGCGTCCAACCACGCATCTCGATCACCTTCAGATCGACGTCGAGCTTGAAGTGGTCGACGAACCAGCGCGCCATTTCGCCCATGGTGAGGCCGTGCCGCATGGTCATGGGCGCGGCGCCGACGAAGCTTTCCTGACCGGGTTCTAGCAGCGTGCCCTCGACCGGGCCGCCGGCGGGATTGGGACGGTCGAGCACCCACACCGCCTTGCCCGCCTTCGCCGCTTCCTCGAGCAGATAGAGCAGCGTGGTGACGAAAGTGTAGATACGACAGCCGAGGTCCTGCAGGTCGAACAGGAAGACGTCGGCGCTCGACATCATCTGGCCGGTCGGGCGGCGCACTTCGCCATAGAGGCTGAAGACGGGAATGCCGTATTGCGGATCGGTCTCGTCCGCGGTTTCGACCATATTGTCCTGCTTGTCGCCCTTGAGTCCGTGCTGCGGACCGAAAGCGGAGCTCACGTTGACGCCGCGATCTATCAGCGCGTCGAGCGAGTGGTCGAGGCTCGCGGTGACCGATGCCGGGTGGGCGACCAGCGCCACTCGCCTGCCCTCGAGCGGTGCGCGCAATTCCTCTTCGGTGATGAGCCGATCGATGCCGAATTTCATGCCGGGCTCGGTGCCGCAAGCTGCGCGGTGAAGCAAGCGGGATCGTGGAAGTCGGGGGCGTCCGAGCAGTGGTCCAGCGCCCAGTAGCTCTTCCGCCCGCCGGTTTCCTCGATGACGCAGGTCAATGCCATGGCGCACTGGTCGGTAGGCAATCCGGCACGCGGGATCGCGGCATCGAAGATGGCGAAACTGCTGCCGCGGCGGATGGTGCACGACGGCTCGCGCGGCATGGCGCGCTCGGCCATTCCCTCCCGGCAGGAAGCGAAATCATAGGCGTTCCATCGTTCGGACGGAGACAGGTTGAATTCGCAATAGGCCTTTCCGGTACCGGGCCGGAGAAACAGTTCGAAACAGGTGGTTTGCCACAGGCCGTCCGCCCGGCCCTTGCCCGCGAATTTCGGGATCACCAGATCGCCCGAACCCTCGATCCGCCAGCGCAGCCGCAGCCAATTCTCATCGACTCCGACGAGCCGCGCCTCGATCCTCGAAACCGTCAGCGGTGGATGGGCCGGATGGGGCCGCAATCGATACGTTTCCATGCCGTCCCTTACCTGCTAGCGGGCGCTTCGTCATGAGCAACTATTCGTCCGATCTCTTGCGCCTGCTCAAAGAGCGCGGCTATATTCATCAGGTCACCGACGCCGCGGGCCTCGACGCGCTCGCAGCCAAGCAGGTCGTGCCCGGCTATATCGGCTTCGATGCGACCGCGCCTTCGCTCCATGTCGGCAGCCTCGTCCAGATCATGATGCTGCGCCGGCTCCAGCAGGCGGGCCACAAGCCGATCGTGGTGATGGGCGGCGGAACAACCAAGGTCGGCGATCCCAGCGGCAAGGACGAAAGCCGCAAGATGCTGACCGACGCGGATATCGCGGCGAACATCGCCGGCATCCGCGAGGTCTTCGAGCGCCTGCTGACCTTCGGCGACGGCCCCACCGACGCGGTCATGGTCGACAATGACGAGTGGCTCAGCGAGCTCGGCTACATCGAGTTGCTGCGCAATGTCGGCCCGCATTTTACCGTCAACCGCATGCTGACCTTCGATTCGGTCAGGCTGCGGCTCGAGCGCGAGCAGCCGCTGACCTTCCTCGAATTCAACTACATGATCCTGCAGGCCTACGATTTCCGCGAGCTGGCGCAGCGCTACGGCTGCCGCCTGCAGATGGGCGGCAGCGACCAGTGGGGCAATATCGTCAACGGGATGGAACTCGCCCGCCGTATGGACGGCAGCGAGCTCTTCGGCCTGACCACGCCGCTGCTCACCACCGCCGACGGGGCCAAGATGGGCAAGACCGCTGCGGGCGCGGTGTGGCTCAACGAGGCACAGCTGCCGAGCTACGATTTCTGGCAGTACTGGCGCAATGTCGACGATCGCGATGTCGGCCGCTTCCTCCGCCTGTTCACCGACCTCCCGCTCGACGAGATCGCACGGCTCGAGGCGCTGGAAGGCGCCGAGATCAATCACGCCAAGACGGTCCTTGCCAATGAGGTAACCAAACTCGTTCGGGGTGAGGAAGCCGCCGCGATGGCCGAGCGCACCGCGACCGAAACATTCGCCGGTGGCGGCACGGGGGAAGATCTCCCCTCCCTGGAAGTGGGCGACCCGGGAATGCGCATCGGCGCGGTCCTCACGGCGCTCGGTTTCACCGCTTCCAACGGCGAAGCCAAGCGCAAGCTGGCCGAAGGCGCGGTCAAGCTCGACGGCGAGACGATCACCGATCCGGGCTTTCTCGTCAGCATCGCGGCGAACGAAGAGGCCAAGCTCAGCCTGGGCAAGAAGAAACACGCGATCCTGCGTCGCTGACACTTCCCAAGCGACAGGATTTGTTGGCGAAACCGGTTTCGGGTTTACCATTTGGCAGCCTTTTGCGAGCATAGGAATCAATCTAACTGCATCGTTGCAAAAGGATCGCCAGAATGGCTGTCGGAGCCCAACTCAGCGTAACCGACCAGCGGCGGATGGCGCGTCACCCGGTAGACCATCCGGTGATTGCCGAGCATTTCGGCAAGGGTGATGTGCGGCTGCACATCGCCAATATTTCCGCCAATGGCTTCATGATCGACAATGCCGACGGCGTGGGCCGCGGCGAACGCGTGATCGTCCGCCTCCCCGTCATCGGCCGGATCGAGGCCTACTGCATCTGGACCCGCGACAATCGCGCCGGCTTTCAGTTCGAACGGATCATCCGCATCGACGATTTCGTCGCCATGATCGATACGCTCCAGCCCAACCCGCGCCTGCGCAAGCAGCGCTAGGACCCAAAGCCTTCTTCTAGAACGACAAGCAGGCCCGTCTTCACAAGCGAAGGCGGGCCTGCCATGCGTCCGGCGTGACCGAGACCGAGACGCCCACACCCGAATCCTCGCCGCTCAGGATCGCCAATTTCCGCGCCTATTTGCTCAGCCGGCTGACCATGACGCTGGCGCAATATGCGATGATGCTGATCATCGGCTGGCAGACCTACAACATCGCGCGCGACAGCGGGTTGGGGGTCGCCGCAGCTTCGGGCCAGCTGGCGATGATCGGATTGCTGCAATTCGTGCCGCTGTTCCTGCTGACGCCCTTTTCGGGCTGGGCCGCGGATCATTTCGACCGCCGCACCATCGCCCGCCTGACCGTGATCGCGCAATTCGGTTGTGGCGCGGTGCTGGCATGGCTGACCGCGAGCGACAACCTGACCCTCCCCGCGCTCTTCGGCGTCGCCATCGTGCTCGGCGTGGTGCGCGCCTTCAACGGCCCCGCGCTCTCGGCGCTCGCCCCCAACCTCGTACCCAAGGCGATCCTCCCCAACGCCATAGCGCTGTCGAGCATCGCCTGGCAGGTGGGCATGATCGTGGGACCGGCGATCGGCGGCTATACCCACGCGATCCTCCCCGCGCTGCCCTATTTCGTCGCCTGCGCGCTGTTCGCGGTGGCGCTGACCGCGCTGTCCTTCATCGGCAAGGTCCCGCAGCCGCCGCGCGAGGCCAACAAGCGCCCGATCCACCAGATGGTCGAAGGGCTGCGCTATGTCGTGCGCAACAAGATGGTTCTCGGCGCGATCACGCTCGATCTCTTCGCCGTCTTTCTCGCCGGGGCGACCGCGCTGTTCCCGGTGTTCGCGCGCGACATCCTTCAGGTCGGCGAGACCGGCCTCGCGCAGCTCGCCATGGCTCCCGCGGTCGGCGCCGCACTGACCGCGCTATGGTTCAGCTTCCGTCCGCTGAAGACCAATGTCGGCCCCAAGATGCTCGTCTCGGTTGCGCTGTTCGGCTTCGCCACCGTGGTGTTCGGCCTCTCGACCTGGATGCCGCTCAGCCTCGCCATGCTGTTCATCGTCGGCGCGGCGGACATGTTCAGCGTCTATATCCGCCAGTCGCTGATCCAGCTGCACACGCCCGACGACAAGCGCGGCCGCGTGTCGTCGGTAAGCCTGCTGACGATCAGCGCCTCGAACGAATTCGGAGATTTCTTCTCCGGTAGCCTCGCTTACCTCGTCGGCCCGGTGCTGGCGGTGGTCGGCGGCGGCGCAGGAGCGATCGTCACCGTCGTCATCTGGGCGCGCATATTCCCCGTCTTGCGGACGACCCGGACCTTTGACCCTCCCGAAGAATTGATAGACACTCCCCCCGAAGAGACATTGCAGGAGCAGATGCCATGAAAGCCGACTCCGTCCTCGCCACCATCGGTGGCACCCCGCACATCCGCCTCGCGCGCCTGTTCCCCGACCACGAGGTCTGGGTGAAAAGCGAGCGTGCCAATCCCGGCGGTTCGATCAAGGACCGCATCGGCCTCGCCATGATCGAGGATGCCGAGAAGGCGGGCAAGCTCAAGCCCGGTGGCACGATCATCGAGCCGACCAGCGGAAACACCGGCATCGGCCTGGCGATGACCGCCGCCGTCAAGGGCTACAAGCTGATCCTCGTCATGCCCGAAAGCATGAGCGTGGAGCGTCGCCGCCTGATGCTCGCCTATGGCGCGAGCTTCGACCTGACGCCCAAGGAAAAGGGTATGAAGGGCGCGATCGAGCGCGCGCAAGAGCTGGTCGAACAGACCGAGGGCGCGTGGATGCCGAGCCAGTTCGACAACGAAAGCAACTGGAAGGTCCATGCGCGCACCACCGCGCAGGAGATCCTCGACGACTTCGCCGATACGCCGATCGACGCGCTGATCACCGGCGTCGGCACCGGCGGTCACCTGACCGGCTGCGCCGAGGTACTGAAGAAGGCCTGGCCCGCCATGAAGGCCTGGGGCGTCGAGCCCGAACTCTCGCCCGTCATCAGCGGCGGCCAGCCGGGCCCGCACCCGATCCAGGGCATTGGCGCGGGGTTCATCCCCGGCAACCTCCACACCGATGCCATCGAGGGCGCGATCCAGGTCGATGCTGCCGACGCCAAGGAAATGGCGCGCCAATGCGCGGTGAAGGAAGGCCTGCTGGTCGGGATTTCGAGCGGCGCGACTCTCGCGGCGATCAAGAAGAAACTCGCCGATTTACCTGCTGGTTCGCGTGTGCTCGGCTTCAACTACGACACCGGCGAGCGTTATCTTTCGGTGCCCGACTTCCTGCCCGAGTGATGGAGTTCGAGAAGGTCGGATATGGGGATGGCGCGGTCGAACTGACCGCGCTTCATGCACGGCCAGAAGGGACGGCTCGCGCCGCCGTCGCGATCTTTCCGACCTTCATGAATTCCACCCCCGGGGTCGAGGCGAAGGCGCGGCGGCTGGTCGAGGCGGGCTATGCCGTGCTGATCGGCGATTTCTACGGTCCCGACACGCCGACGAATTTCGAAGAAGCCTTCGTCGCCATGCGCCGTTTGCGCGCAGACCCGCAGGCGATGCGGCAGCGGTTGCGCGCGACGATCGACCTGCTCCGTAAGCTCGAAACCGAGCTGCCGCAGCTGGCGATCGGATTCTGTCTCGGCGGGATGGCCGTTCTCGAAATGGCGCGTGACGGACAGGAATTAGTCGCCGTAGCCAGCTTCCACGGGCTGCTCGAAACCGCCCTTCCCGCCGACAAGCCGATCCCGGCGCGGATTCTCGTCTGCCACGGTGATGCCGATGCGCTCGTTCCGCGCAGTCAGGTCACAGGCTTCTGGGAGGAAATGGACGCGGCGCAGGCCGACTGGCACTTCCACAGCTATGCCAGGGTGGACCACGGCTTCACCAATCCGCGGATGCTCGATGGCTCACCCAATCCGGCTTACGACGCCAGCGCCGATCGGCAGAGCTGGGCGGCGATGCATGCCTTGTTCGACGAACTGCTCGGCTGAAACGAAAAGGCCCGAGCCGAAGCCCGGGCCTTTCAAATTCTAGAAGGTCGGACGCTTACGCGGCGGTGGCGAAGGCCTCTTCGCCCAGCGCCATCATGCTCTCGCTGCCCGTTTCCAGCTTGCGGCGCAGCGCGCCGGCATCGGGCAGGAAACGGTCCATGTAGTAGCGCGCCGTGGCCAGCTTGGCTTCGTAGAACGCCGTGTCCTCGGCCCCGCCCGCCAGCGCAGCCTGCGCGACCTTGGCCATGCGCAGCCACATCCAGCCCAGCGTCACGATGCCCATGATGTGCATGTAGTGGTGCGCGCCCGCCCCGAGATCGTTCGGGTTCTGCATCGCATTGTTCATGAACCACATGGTTGCGGCCTGCTGCTGTCCGAGCGCCTTCTCGAGCGCCTCGGCGAGCGGACCGAGATCCTCGTCGCCCTTGGCGGCGGCGATGTCCTCGCCGATCGCCTTGAAGAAGGCCTGGATCGCGGCGCCGCCCTTGCTGGCGAGCTTGCGGCCGCACAGGTCCATCGCCTGTACGCCATTGGTGCCTTCGTAGATCTGCGCGATACGCGCATCGCGCACGAACTGGCTCATGCCCCATTCTTCGATATAGCCGTGGCCGCCGAAGACCTGCTGCATGTTGGTCGCGACTTCATAGCCCTTGTCGGTGCCGTAGCCCTTGATGACCGGGGTCAGCAGCCCGATCATCGCGTCGGCTTCGGCGCGTTCTTCCTCGGTCTCAGCCTTGTGGGTCAGGTCGACCAGCAGGGCGCCCCACAGGCACAGCGCGCGCATGCCTTCGGTAAAGGCCTTGGCGTCCATCAGCATCCGGCGCACGTCGGGGTGGACGAAGATCGGGTCGGCCTGTGCCTCGGGTTCGGCCGGGCCGGTCAGTGCGCGGCCCTGGCGCCGGTCGAGCGCGTAGGCCACCGCATTCTGGTACGCGACCTCGGCCTGGCTCAACCCCTGGATGCCGACGC
>NZ_JBLYYF010000033.1:0-91842 GCF_048550555.1 Qipengyuania sp.
CCCCGCCCGGCCACCCATCAGTATAGTGCCGTGGGTGGCCGGGCGGGGGTGTGGGCTGGTGCCGGGCGCAGCGGCTGACGCAGTCAGCCGCTGAACGACGCCATCAACGCGTCGGCACCGGTTCCTCGCCCGAATAGTCGTAGAAGCCGCGTCCGGTCTTGCGACCGAGCCAGCCGGCCTCGACATATTTCACCAGCAGCGGCGCAGGGCGGTATTTGGCGTCGCGGGTGGTCTTGTAGAGCACCATGATGATGTCGAGGCAGGTGTCGAGTCCGACGAAATCGGCCAGCTGCAGCGGCCCCATCGGGTGGTTGAGGCCGAGCCGGCAGCCCTTGTCGATATCCTCGATATCCGCGGTCGACTGGCCGAGCACGAAGATCGCCTCGTTGATCATGGGCAGGAGGATGCGGTTGACGACGAAGCCGGGCTCGTCCTGGCTGAGCACAACTTCCTTGCCGAGCCTCTGGGCGAAGGCAGTGGTGCGGTCGGTGGTCGCCTGGGCGGTGGCGAGCCCCGGAATGACCTCGATCAGCTTCATCACCGGCACCGGATTGAAGAAGTGCAGGCCGATGAAGCGCGCCGGATCGGGCGCGTAATTGGCCATGCGGGTGATCGGGATCGAGCTGGTGTTCGAGGCCATGATCGCGTCGGGTGCGAGGAATTCCCCCGCCTTCTCGAAGATAGCCTGCTTGATCGCTTCCTTCTCGGTCGCCGCCTCGATGATCAGGCCCGCATCCTTCATCGGCGCATAGTCGGCGATCGGGGTGATGCGCTTCAGCGTCGCTTCGGCCTCGGCGATCTCGATCTTGCCCTTGCCGACGAGCTTGCCCAACGCCTTGTCGATCCCGGCGTGCGCCTTCTCGGCCACCTCCAGGCTGACATCGGCCAGCATCACATCCATGCCGTGCGCGGCCACGGTCTGCGCGATCCCCGAGCCCATCTGGCCCGCACCGATGATGGCGACCGTCGTGTTCATCGAAATTCCCTTCGCATGTGCAGCAAAGCGCGCGGTCTAGCGAAGGCAGGGGGCGCTGGCTAGCGGCGCGTCAGCGATTGGCCCCGGGAACCCACGTCACATCGCCCCGGCCATCGTCGTTCGCGACGCGCGCGAGCACGAAAAGGTAGTCGGACAGGCGGTTGATATAGGCCAGCGCCTGCGGATTGACGGGCCCCTCGGCTGCCATGGCGGTCATCGCGCGCTCGGCACGGCGCGCGGAGGCACGGGCGACATGGAGACGCGCTGCGGCCTCGCTGCCACCGGGCAGTACGAAGCTGGTCAGCGGTTCGAGCCGGGCATTTGCCGCGTCGATGGCGCCCTCGAGCCATGCGACCTGCGCCGACACGGTACGCAGGACCATGTCCGAGGGGGCGAAATCGTCGCCCTCGCTTGCGGGCGTCGCAAGGTCGGCGCCGAGATCGAACAAATCGTTCTGGATGCGGAACAGCGGCTCGGCGAAACCGCCTCCCGCCAGCGCGACCGCAGCAAGGCCGAGCGCGGAATTCGCCTCGTCCACCGCGCCGATCGCCTCCATCCGCGCGGCATGCTTGGGCAGGCGCGATCCGTCGACAAGCCCGGTGGTCCCGTCGTCGCCGGTACGGGTGTAGATCTTGTTGAGCTTGACCAAGGTCCTAGTTCGCGATGGCGAGGATCACCGCGACCACGACGATCGCCAGCGCCTGGTACTTGATGCGGTTGAACATCATCTTGTTCTGCAGCAGCTGCATTTCGGTCGCATCCTGCTGCTCGCCGCTTTCGAGATCGATCTTGGTGCTTTTGAGGAAGGCGACGATCCCGCGGATCAGCGAGGCAACCACGAGGACCATGAGGATGACGAGGAGGATGGTGAGAAAAACTGTCATAGCGTCCTCCGATCTAGGCGCTCGCGAGCGAAATGCCAGACGGAAAACGGTGCAAGCGGAGTTGCTCGGCAAGCAGGAGACCGTCGTCGCCCCTGGTTCGCCGGTCGGCTAGCGAGGGCGAGCCGCGACGCTTGGCGAGCTTCTGCCCGCTTTCGTCCATCAGCAGGCCATGGTGGTGCCAGCGCGGCACCGGCAGCCCGAGCAGCGCCTGCAGCAGGCGGTGGATCGATGTCGCGGGAAACAAATCGGCCCCGCGCGTCACCAGCGTGACCCCGTCCGTCGCATCGTCGAGCGTCGCGGCGAGATGGTAGCTGGCGGGTGCATCCTTGCGCACGATCACCACGTCGCCCGCTTCGCGCGGATCGGCGAGCTGGTGCCCGGCCAGCGCATCTTCCCACGATAGCTCGCCGCAATCGGCCATGGCGCGGTCGACGTCGAGCCGCAGCGCGGCGGGCTTGTCCGGATCGAGCAGGCGCCCCTTGCAGGTGCCCGGATAGACCACCCCCTGCGAGCCGAGGCGCGGCTCCATCGCCTCGATCTCGGCGCGGGTGCAGGTGCAGGGATAGAGGTCGCCGCGTTCGAGCAGCGCGTGCGCCGCCGCCTCGTAGCTCGCCAGCCGGGTCGACTGCGCGGGGACCTCCTCCCATTCGAGCCCGAGCCATTCGAGGTCGCGCCGGAACTCCTCCGCCAGTTCGGGGCGTGAGCGCGGCCCGTCGATATCCTCGATCCGCAGCAGGAACCGCCCACCCGCTTCCCTGGCGAGGTCATGCGCGACCACCGCCGAATAGGCATGGCCGAGATGCAGCGACCCGTTGGGGCTGGGGGCGAAGCGGGTGACGATCACGTGACTGTGTAGCTCCGGTTACGCTGTTGCCCCGGTGCAACCCGGTGGAAAGGCTGTGGATAGGCTGTCTGTAACAGTCTTGACCCTTTCCCGTGCAAGTGCATTTTCGACCCAAGAGATCGGGAGGGACGCACACCGTGTTCAAGGCCGAACTGCTGGAACGGGCCGCGAGGTTCCGAAGTACCGAGGAAGACCCGACGCGCAATTTGCAGTCGTGTCCCTCGCTCGTCCTCAATGCCGACTACACCCCGCTTTCCTACTATCCCCTGAGCCTCTGGCCGTGGCAGACCGCGATCAAGGCCATCTTCCTCGACCGGGTCGACGTCATCGCGACCTACGACCGCGAGGTTCACTCCCCCTCGCTCGACATGAAGATCCCCAGCGTGATCGCGCTGAAGCAATATGTGAAGCCGAGCGAGTTTCCCGCCTTCACCCGCTTCAACGTCTTCCTGCGCGACCGTTTCAGCTGCCAGTTCTGCGGCGACATGCACAACCTCACCTTCGACCACGTCGTCCCCCGCCGGCTGGGCGGCAAGACCACGTGGGAAAACATCGCCACCGCCTGCGCCCCCTGCAACATGAAGAAGGGCGGCCGCACGCCCAAGCAGGCGGGGATGCATCTCTACGCCGAGCCAATCCGCCCGACGCACTGGCAGCTGCAGCAGCACGGCAAGATGTTCCCGCCGAACTACCTCCACGAAACCTGGCGCGACTGGCTCTACTGGGACATCGAGCTGGAAGAATAGATCAAACCACGCGGGCTCGAAGTAGCGGGTCCTCAACTATCGCCTATTTACCGACCAGCAGTTGCATTCTATCTTTCGGTCGGCGCCATGTTCGGCGCGAGGGACGCCAAAAACCATGAGCAGACTTTTCATCGCCAGTCTGTTGCCGCTGGCAGCAGCCTTGGGCGGCTGCGTATCGACGGGCTACTATCAAGCAGGTAACAAACTGGCCGATCTGTGCGAGTCAAACGGACCCGACACACGCATCGCTTCGCCCAAGGCGGAATCGCAGGGCGGCATGTTCGGAAATGTGATTGTGAGCGGCGACTGCGTATCCCCCGGCGACGAGGGATACGAAGAAGCCATGACCATCGAGGAATATCGCGCCAGCATCGGCAAGAGACCGAAGTGAGAAATCAAAGCCCGACCCGCTAGGTAACCAACGCCCGCTTTAGGAATTCCGCGCGCCGCCATTCGCCCGTTTCGAGCACCTCTGCCAAATGCCGCGCGGCTTCGGCCATGTCCTCGAAGCGCAAATAGGCGGGGGCGAAGCCGAAGCGCAGGATGTCGGGATCGCGGAAGTCGCCGATCACGCCGCGCGCGATCAGCGCCTGGCAGATGGCGTAGGCCTCGTCGTGACTGAAGGAGAGTTGGCTGCCGCGCCGGTCGGGCTCGGTGGGGCTGACGAGGTCGAGGTCGACCCCGTGTTCCGACAGGCACTGGCGGAAGAATTCGGAGAGTGCCTGCGACTTCGCATAGAGCCGCTCGACACCGATTTCGGCGATCAGGTCGACGCCCACTTCGAGCGCCACGAGGCCGAGGATCGGGGGGGTGCCGCAGAGCACCTGCTCGATACCGGGAGCCGGCGCATAGTCGTCGCTGAAAGCGAAGGGTGCGGCGTGCCCCATCCAGCCCGTGAGGGGTTGCTGCGCGGCGGCGAGGTGGCGTTCCGCGACGAAAGCATAGGCCGGCGCACCCGGCCCGCCATTGAGATATTTATAGCCGCAGCCGACCGCGAAATCCGCATTGCAGCCGTTGAGGTCCACCGGCAGAGCGCCGCCCGAATGCGACAGGTCCCACAGCACCAGCGCGCCCTTTTCGTGCGCCGCTTCGGTCAGTGCCGCCATGTCGAATATCGCGCCCGACTTGTAATGCACATGCGTCAGCATGAGCAGTGCCACATCTTCGTCGAGCGCCTCGGCTACGCTTTCGCGCGGGGCCAATCGCCGCTCGGCAAGTCCCTGCTTCTCGAGCCCATCGATCATGTAGAGATCGGTCGGAAAATTGCCCGGCTCGCTCAGCACCACCTTGCGCCCGGGACGCATCGCCAGCGCCGCCGAAATCAGCTTGAACAGGTTCACGCTGGTGGAATCGCAGGCGATGACTTCATCCGGCTGCGCCCCGATCAGCGGTGCGATCTTGGCGCCGATTTTTGCCGGAAGGTCGATCCATCCGGCCGCATTCCAGCTGCGAATGAGGCCCTCGCCCCACTCCCCGCGAACCACCTGCTCCAGCCGTCCCGGCGTCGCCTTTGGCAGGCAGCCCAGGGAGTTGCCGTCGAGGTAGATGACGCCGTCGGGCACCCAGAAACGCTCGCGGCTGTCCTTCAGCGGGTCGCCCGCGTCGAGGATGCGCGCGCGCGTATTGGTGGTTTCAGGCATCGGCCAGCTCCCTGAGGATCGCACGGCACAGCCCGGCATCGCCCCCGGCGATCTTGAGCGGCAGGGCGATGAGTTCGTAGCGTCCCTCGGGAATGCCATCGAGCACCAGCCCCTCCAGAATCCGCATGTCGTGTTCGAGCACCGCCTTGTGCGCGTCCATCGTCTTCGATTCCTGCGGATCGACACTGGGCGCGTCGGTGCCGACCAGCTTCACTCCCTGGAGCGCGAGCCATTCGATCGCCTCGGCATCGATCGCGGTGAAGCCGCTGTCCCATCGATCATGCGGGAAGGTTTCGAAGGTCCGGAACAGCACGCGGTCTGCACTGCCCAGATGCGGCAGATCGCCGACCGAGATGCTGCCGCCGCTGACGCCGGTGGCATCGACCACCAGGCATTCGCCGATATAGGGATCGAGTTCGACGCTCGCGATATCGGGCGCAGTTTCGGAATAATGGAGCGGCGCGTCGCCATGCGTGCCCGAATGGGTCGACATCCTCATCCGCCCGACATTGACCGGCGAGCCGTCCTCCATCTTCCACGTCCGTTCGAACGTGAACTGCGTATCGCCGGGCCAGACCGGCAGGCCGGGACGCAGCGTCTGGGAGATGTCCCAGATCCGCCGCTCGGATCGCCACGAGCTCATATCCGAATCCTCACAGGGCGGTCCTCACGCTCAGCAGTTCGGGGAAGAAGGCTGCCTTGAGCACGCCCGCAAGGTAGGGAACGCCCGGCGTGCCGCCGGTGCCCTTCTTGAAGCCGATGATCCGCTCGACCGTCTTGAGATGACCGAAGCGCCAGCGCTGGAAATGATACTCGAGATCGACCAGCTTCTCGGCCAGTTCGTAGAGATCCCAATATTCTCGGGGGTCGCGATAGATCTCGGCCCACGCCGCCTCGACCTCGGGAGAATGCGCCCAAGGCTCGCCGACCGGGCGATCGAGCACATCTTCCGGAATCGCGAAACCCCGCCGCGCGAGCAGGGCAACCGCCTCGGCATAGATCGACTTGCGCGCCAGTTCTTCGCGCAATTCGGCGGCCACCTCGGGCGTCGCCTCGTGCATGGTGACCATGTCGGGCTTCCTCCCGCCGAGGAGGAATTCCATCATCCGGTACTGCGCGCTCTGGAAGCCGCTCGATCCGCCGAGATGCGGGCGAATGGTCGAATAATCGTGCGGGGTCATCGTGCTGAGCACGTCCCAGCTCTGGATCAGCTGCCCCTGCGCCCGCGCCACGCGGGCGAGCATTTTGAAGCTCGGGCGAAGCCGGTCCTGCCGGATGCATTCGCGGGCCTCGAAGAGTTCGTGGAGGCACAGCTTGAGCCACAGCTCGCTGGCCTGGTGGACGATGATGAACAGCATCTCGTCATGCGCATCGGAGGCCGGGTGCTGCGCCGCGAGAATGCGGTCGAGGTCGAGATAGCTCGAATAGGTAACGTCGGAAGCCATGCGCGCTGCCCTAGCGCGCTATCGTCGCAGATGAAACTACCCCTCGATCACCTGCGTATGAGGGTGATGCTTGTCGAGGTGCTGCTTCACGATGCGCAGGTTCTTGGTGTTCGAGCGATAGACCATGTCGAAGGCGTCGCCGACGATCGGCACCGCGCCGACGGCGCTGTCGATCGCGACATTGCCCAGCATGCGCCACAGCTTCCAGCGCGGCAGGCCGAGGTTCTTCGCTTCCCACACGATGTAGGCGGCGAGGCCCGCGGCCACGATATCGCCGAGGACGGGGACGAAGCCGATGATCGTGTCGAGACCGATGGGAAACCTGGTGCCCGGCACGACCAGACTGCGTTCGAGCAGATATTCCATCGCCTCGATGCGCTTGCGGATCGAGACCGGGTCGGTCCCGGTCGGGAGCTCGATACCCATGGGCAGCGGGCGGGCACGGGGGCGGTCGGGGTTCTCCATCGCAGCTTAGATGGGGGCGCCGGATAGCGGGAACAAGGGATGGATGTTCCACGGATTTTCGCTGAAGGCCTCGATATCCGCGCGCACCAGCGACCAGCGGATCGGCGCGCCCAGCGGGATGTAGAGATTGGTGGCGAGCAGCGCGTTCTCCGCTTCGAGAAGGTAGGAGGATTCTTCGGTGGAATCGCGCGAGTCCAGCGCCAGCGACACGAGATAGTCCGCGTCTTCGCTACACTGGGCCCGGTCGACGGCACAGTTGAACTGGTTGAGGAACCAGCGCGGCGAGGCGTAACGGGCGACCCGGTCGCGCAGCGCGAGGTCAGCTTCCGAGAGCGTAAGCGCCCGCGTCGCCGACACGCCGACCGCGGCGAAATCCTCGGCCAGGCCATTGAACAGCAGGTCGGAGCCCGGCCCCGGCGGCAAGTACAGCCGCACTTTGGGTTCGCGCCCCGCACCCGCCCGCCATTGCGCAACCCGCTGGCGCGCGACGCTGCGGCGCTGCTCGAGCGAGAGCGAGGCCCAGCGTTCGTCGCTGGGATTGGCAGCGCTCGCCAGCGAGGTCGGCACGACACGCGTCGAAGCCAGCCAGCCGCCGATGTTGAAGGGCTGCATGAGCGCGTCGCGGTCGATGGCCATCGCCAGCGCCTCGCGGTTTTGGGTCACGCCGAGGAAGCCGGACGGCTTGCGCACATCGAGACCGAAGAGGCCGATCGCCGCGTCGAGGCGAACATTGCCGCGCGAGAGCGGTCCGGTGCTGGCGAGCGGCAGGCTCGACAGCCGTCCGCCGAGAACGAGGTCGAAACGGCCCTGCGCAAAGCCCTCGGTGGCCTCCGGGGCAGGAACGGCGTGGAGCCGGATATCGCGCACGAGGTCGTCCCAGCCCGGCTGCTCCGGCAGGCCTCGTCGCTCGGGCGGGAGCGGTGTCAGGACGAGTCCCTCATCTCCTTCGGCGCGACTCATCAGACCTGCCGCTTCGCCACCCAGATCGATCCCCAGTTCGGGTTGCGCCAGCACCTGAAGGAAGTCGGGCATGGGGCTGGTCAGCCGGATTTCGATCACCCTTCCCGTCATCGCCCGCACATCGCGGACCTTGGCGAGGTCGAGCCCGAGCGAGGTGCCGCGGAGTTGCCGAAGCCGCCGCTGCAATGCGTCGCGTACCGCCTGGGCCGTCAGGCGCTTGCCGTCGGGAAGGTCGAATTCGTTGATGCGGAAGATGTAGCTGGCGCCGCCGTCGGTGACGATCCAGCGTTCCGCGACGCCGGGTACCACCACGCCGTTCGAGTCGATCCGGACCAGTCCGGTGGAGAGCGCCGCGCGAACATGCTGGCCGGCAGGTCCCAACCGGACCCCCTCGGCCGAAAGGTCGTCGGGAGAGGCGATGAAGGCCACATCGACGACGCCATCATCGGAGCCGACGCTACAGGCAGCGAGAAGAGCGGGCAGGAAGGCGGGGAGCCACGATCGCATGATCCGCGGACTAGCAGCCGGAGCGCCCCGCGTCAGCCGATCAAATCACAGCTTGCGAATGCGGCGCTCGTTATCGGAAAAGGTCGCCGCGGCCGAAGTCTGGCGCACATAATGCGGAACCTCCGCCGTGCTCGCCACGGGTGCACGCACCACCTTGGGATCGATATCCTTCTCGAAGGCGACGCCGAAGCGGTTGTCCTGTGCCCAGGCCACGCTGCCCTTGACGATACCGACGTTGCGCAGTTCGATCTCGAGCCGGTCGCCACGCGATGCGGTGACCTCGCTGGTTTCGGCCATCATGCCGCCCGCCGACAGATTGCGCACCTTCACGCGGTAGGTCTTGGTCTGGCCTGCGAACGTCAGCTGGGCGAACAGGAACAGGCTGTCGCGCGCAACATTACGAGTGTCGACCGAAGACATGGCGTTCATCGTATCCCTACATGCGGTGCTCGGGCCCGGCCCGCGGCGGATCCGGGACCGGCTATACCCTAGGGACGAGACCTAAATAATGTCTTAGCGAATGCTCAATCGTCGCGCGAAATCTTCTCGCGCCGCTCGTGCGCTTCCTGCGCCTCGACGGTCATCGTGGCGACCGGGCGGGCGATGAGCCGCTTGAGCCCGATCGGATCGCCGGTCACTTCGCACCAGCCGTATTCGCCCTTGTCGATCCGGCGCAGCGCCGAATCGATCTTGGCGATCAGCTTGCGCTGGCGATCGCGCGTACGCAGTTCGATGCCCCAGTCGGTCTCGGAGGAGGCCCGGTCGTTGAGGTCGGGCTCGCGGATCGGACCATCCTGCAGCGACTGCAGGGTCTGCCCGGCGGCATCGTGGATCGATTTCTTCCAGTCGAGCAGCAGCATGCGGAAATAATCCTGCTGGCGCTCGTTCATGTATTCTTCGGAATCGTCGGGAACGTAATCGGCGCCAACCGCGGCGCGTGCCGCTGCAAGCTTTGCCTTATCGTTTGCCACAGAGGCCATTGAGGACCCTCTCACCCTGGTCGAATTCAGACATCGGACCATCGTCTCCCCAAATAGCCCGGATTTTTCCGGCGCCCCGAATGACCCGTTCGGCGCGTGCCTATAGGGAAGCGTCCCCCAGCGCACAAGCGCCAATCCGACGGCACGTCGAGATGCCCACCGACCCCGGCAACACGCGACCACAATGGGGAAAAAAAGAAATCGCCCCCGCGTTAACCATTTCTTGACCACGAATTTGGCAGTTGTTCTTTGTCCGGTAGCGAATGCCGGTCGCTTGGGGGAAAGACCATGCAGCTTACCAGTGTCGAAGGAGGCCACGGCAGGATCATCCAGGGCGAGGAAGCCGCGGCGCTGGTCGCCGAATGCCTCGCCAAATACGAACGCGGCAACGTCGATGCGCTCTTCGCGCTCGGAGTTGCGTTCTCGACCGGCAGCCACGGAACGGTGTGCGACCTGATCGAGGCGCATAAATGGTTCAATATCGCCGCATCCAAGGGACACGAGGAAGCGAGCTGGTGCCGCGCCGACATTTCCGATGAAATGACTGCCCGCGAGATCGCCGAAGCCCAGCGCCGCGCGCGCGAATGGCTGGCCGAAGGTCGCCGCGCCGCGGCCTAGGTCTTCCTGAACGGCGTTCGCGCCGCGAGATAATTGCGATCCGCCGCCACTCCGGCGCGTTCGCGCTCGAGAAAATCGGCAACCGCCTCGCGAAACCCGGGATCGGCGATCCAGTGTGCCGACACCGTCTCCACCGGTTCATAGCCGCGGGCTAGCTTGTGGCCGCCCTGCGCCCCGGCCTCGACCCGATCGAGGCCCAGTTCGATCGCCGCGTCGATCGCCTGGTAATAGCACAGTTCGAAATGCAGGAAGCGCACCTCGCGCGTGCAGCCCCAGTAGCGCCCGTAGAGCGCATCGCCCCCGATGAAGTTGAGCGCGCCGGCGATCGGCTCGCCATCCTGTAGCGCCAGCAGCAGCAGGATCTTCTCGCCCAGCCGCTGGCCGAACAGGTCGAAGGCTTCGCGGGTCAGATAGGGGTGCCCCCATTTCCGCGCGCCAGTGTCCTGGTAGAACGTCCAGAAGGCATCCCAGTGCTGGGGGCGGATGGCGTCGCCACGCAGCCGGACGATCTCGACCTCGGCCTGCGCCGCGGCGCGTTCCTTGCGCAGATCCTTGCGCTTGCGCGAAGCGAGCGTAGCGAGGAAATCGTCGAAATCGGCGAAGCCGCGATTGTGCCAGTGGAACTGGATGTCGCTGCGCAGCATCCACCCGGCATCCTCGAACAGCGCCTGCTGCGCGGGTTCGACGAAGGTCGCATGCGCGGAGGAGAAGCGGTTCTGCAGGCACAATTGCTCGGCCGCGGCGAGCAGTGGCGCGGCATAGGCGGGATCCGACAGCAGTAGCCGCGGCCCCGTGGCGGGAGTGAAGGGCGCCGCGATCTGGAGCTTGGGGTAGTAGCGCCCCCCGGCCCGCTCATAGGCGTCGGCCCAGCTGTGGTCGAAGACGTATTCCCCTTGGCTGTGCCCCTTGAGATAGGCCGGCATGGCGGCGAGCAGCGGGCCGCCTTCCTCGCTGATGACCAGCGGGGTCGGCTGCCAGCCGGTGCCCGGCCCGACGCTGCCCGAATCCTCGAGCGCGGTAAGGAATTCGTGGCTGACGAAGGGGTTGTCCGTTCCCGCCAGCGCGTTCCATTGGTCGCGGTCGAACGCGCCGACCGAGCCGCCGACGCGCGCGGCAAGGCCGCCGTCGCTCATGGCAGCCCCGCCCCTTCGGCGATCGGCGCATCGGCGAATTGCGCCGCAACGGCCCGGGCCTCGGGCGAGTTCACCGTCCAGGTCAGCACCGGCAGGCCGGCCTCGCGCAAGCCGGCGACCATCGGATTGGGCAGTGCGGCGACATGGTAGGCGAGAAACTCGGGCCGCGCGATCCACAGCGCCAGGTGCCGTTGCCACGGCTGCTGCGTGTAGCCATGGTCGTCCTCGCGCATCACGAGTCCCCGCACCGTCGCGGGCGAATGGCGCCCGAGCCAGCGCGACACGCGCGGATCGAAACTCATGACAGCATGCGAGCCGTCGTAACCCGCCAGCGCATCGACTACACGCCTGCAGGTCCATTCGACATTGTAGCCCTTGCGCGACTTGATCTCGATAAGCAGCGGCACCTTGCCCGCGACCAGAGCGAGGAGTTCGGACAGGTCCAGCGGCCGTTCTTCGCTTTCGAGATAGGCCAGTTCGCGCCACTCGGCCCGGGTCAGCGCCGCGGCCTTCTCGGGCCGGCCGATCAGGCGGGCGAAGTCCCAGTCGTGAAAGACCATCGGCCAGTCGTCGAGGCTGCGCTGGATATCGCATTCGATGCCCAGCCCCGCCTCGAGCGCGGCCTGAAAGGCACCGCGCGAGTTCTCGACCCGGCCATTTCCGTGCAGCCCGCGATGGGCATAGGTCCATTGCCGCAGCCAGCCGACCCGCGCGGGGTCGGGCCGGGCCGCGAAGTAACGGTCAAGCCTTGAGAGCAATGATCGCATCGACCTCGACAGCGGCGTTGAGCGGGAGGACCGGCACGCCGACCGCGCTGCGCGCATGCTTGCCCGCCTCGCCGAAGACCTCGACCATCAGGTCCGAAGCGCCGTTGGCGACCTTGGGCTGGTCGGTGAAATCGGGGGTCGAGGCGACGAAGCCGCCGAGCTTGACCACATGCGAGACGCGTTCGAGCAGGCCGGCCGCCTCGAGCTGCGCGAGGATCATCAGCCCGCAGGCGCGCGCGGCCTGCTGGCCCTGTTCAAGGCCGACGCCGTCACCGAGCTTGCCGGTGACGAGCTCGCCGTCGACGAAGGGCAGCTGGCCCGAGACATAGGCGGTGTGGCCGTCGACCACGACGGGCTGGTAGCTGGCGACGGGCGCGGCGGCCTTGGGAAGCTCGATGCCGTGCGCGCGCAGGCGGTCGTGGATGCTCATGCTGTTTCCTTTTCGAGTTCGCCCAGCAGCCATGGCAGCGCTTCGTCCCAGCTGTCGATCCGCGCATCGGCATGGCCCGATGTATGCGCGCAATCGATATGCGGGGCGAGCAGCGGTTCGCCACAGAGGTGGAGCGTGGTGATGGTGCCGACGGTCTCGCGCGCCGAGCGGTGATGCTGCGCGAGGTCGTCGATGAAGATCGCCTTGGAGGGATTGTATTCGTCGAGGATCGCCTGCAGCGCCGGCCCCTTGGGACCCTGGTTGGTGAAGACGCGCGCGTCGAGCCCGTGGTCGAGCAGCTGTGCCTTGCGCATGTCCTGCCGCTTGTCGACGAGGTTGGTGAGGATCACCACATCGGCATGCTCGCGCAGCGCGGCGATCCCCTCGATCGCCCCCGGAATCGGCGTCTGGCGGTGCATTTCGGTGTCGAAAAAGCCGCCGAGCATGCGCCAGATCTCCTCGGGCGCGAGATAGTCGCCGCCGTCCTGCCAGCGCAGCGCCCTGGAAAAATCGTTCCCCTCCATGCGGAACTCGACGCCCTGCGTCTCGGCCAGCCAGTCGCGGAAGGGCGAGACCATGTAGAGCAGGACCTCGTCGCAATCGGAGATGATCAGCGGACGGCTCATCGCGACAGCTCCCGGGCGGCGGCCACGAGGATGGCGGGGGTCGTGTCCAGCGCATCGGCGGCAAGGACGAGGTCGGGTTCGTGATTGGCGAGAAATTCGAGCACTGCCGCCTGAACGCCGCGATCGCTCAACCCGTTCCGCAGCCGCTCGGGGGTCAGGCCGGTGAGCGACAGCAGCCGTTCGGCGCGCTTGTCGTCGGCCAGCGCCCAGCCGAGCGCTTCGAGCGCCAGCACCTCGGCTGGCCGCGTTTCGCCTGGCTGTGGTTCGCGAATAATTGTCAGCGCTCCCGCTTTTGCATAAGGCCCCCTCGCATTCGCAGGGAGTCCGGGCCAAGTGGCAAAGAGAATCCTCGTTGTCGAGGACAACGATCTCAATCGTAAGCTGTTCTGTGACGTGCTGAAGGCAAACGGCTTCGAAGTCGTGCCCGTGGCCGACGGGCAGAACGTGCTCGCCACCGCGAAGCGATTCGCACCCGATCTCGTCATCATGGATATCCAGCTGCCCAATGTCAGCGGGATCGACCTGATCGCGGAGCTTAAGGCAAAACCCGATCTGGCGGCCGTGCCCGTGCTCGCGGTGACCGCCTATGCGGGCAAAGGCGACGAGGAACGCATCAGGGATGCCGGCGCGGCCGACTATCTCGCCAAGCCGGTCTCGATCGGGCCGTTCATGGCAGCGGTGCGCGCGCTGCTGCAGGATTAGGCGGGGTTTCTTGCTTGATGCGCTATCGACCTCCGTCGATAGCTTGCGGCGGCACCGACCCACGGGGCCGAAAGGTCAGGACGGAGGTCCCGACCGCAAGCAAAACCTCATTTCATCGCCATCTCTACGGCGAAAACCGCCAGCGTCACGAACAGGCCGAACATGAAGACCTTGTAGGCGAGCGCGAGGAAGCGGTATTTCTTGCCCGCAAGCACCTGGCCGTTCTGGTACATGTCATGCGCCATGGTCTCGAACACGGTGCGGTCGGTTTCGAGCCGCTCGAGCAGGTCCTCGGTCCATTCGTCCTCGTCCATCCAGGTATAATGACCGAAGAACAGGAGGTTGCGGTTCTTCACCTTGCCATCGGGCCGGCCGACCTTGGGCAGCACCGCCATCACCGCGCAGAGCGAACTGGCGAAGGAGAAGCTGGCGAGAATCATCAGCGAGACCGGCATCTGCCCGGTCAGCGCGCGGCTGACCGAGAGCGAGAAGACGAGGAAGGTCGCGCCGAGCAGGATCGAGGCCTTCTGGTCGGCCATCTGCGACAGCTTGAGCGTGCTCATCTGCGCGGTGCGCATCAGATGGATCGCGTGATTGGAATAGGTGGCCTCGCGCCGCGGCGCCGCGGCAGCGGGTGACTCGCCGTCATTCGCGGCGCGGGTGGCGGCCGATACTGGTTGCGGGCTCGCGGAATCGCTCATCGTTTTCCCCTGATCGAACAGACGATTGCGACTTTTCCCCGAGCTTGCCATTGCGGGTCGCGCTTGACAAGCACCGCCACAAGCCGCTTTGCGACGGCATATTTATCGCGCGAGCGCCCATAGCGGGCCTGCGCCAGCACAGGATTGGAAAGCCCCGCCATGGACCGAGCCGAAGTCGACGCCAGGATCCGCGAACTGGCCGCCCCCTTCAACAAGAAGGGCGTGACCATCACCGAAGGCACGACCTTCGCCAACGATCTCGAATTCGACAGCCTCACCGTGATGGATTTCGTCGCCGAGATCGAAGACGAGTTCGACATCATCATCTCGATGAACCAGCAGGCCGAGATCGAGAATTACGGCCAGCTGGTCGACGCGGTCACCAAGCTGCAGGCCGACTGATGAGCGAAGGCATCATCCAGCCGGACCAGCCCGAAACGATCGAGGGAGAGGGCAAGGACCTGTTCTCCAAGTTCGACGACATCATCGCGCTGCGCGAAGGGCTACTCGCCAGCGGGCAGGAAGACCCCTTCAACCTGGTGATGGAGAAGGTCCTCTCGCCGACCCGCGCGATCTGCAACGGGCGCGAGACGATCCTGCTCGGCACTTACAATTACATGGGCATGACCTTCGATCCCGACGTGATCGAGGCGGGCAAGCAGGCGCTGACCGATTTCGGTTCGGGGACCACCGGCAGCCGGGTGCTCAACGGCACCTACCAGGGTCACAAGGAGTGCGAGGAGGCGTTGAAGGACTTCTACGCCATGGACCACGCGATGGTCTTCTCGACCGGCTACCAGGCGAACCTCGGGATCATCAGCACCATCGCCGGCAAGGGCGATTACATCGTGCTCGACATCGACAGCCACGCCAGCATCTGGGACGGCTGCGCGATGGGCAATGCCGAGGTCGTGCCGTTCAAGCACAACGATATCGAGGCGATGGAAAAGCGCCTCAAGCGCATTCCCGAAGGCGCCGGCAAGCTGGTCGTGCTCGAGGGTGTCTATTCGATGCTCGGCGACATCGCGCCGCTCAAGGAAATGGTCGCGGTGGCGAAGAAATACGGCGCCATGGTGCTGGTCGACGAGGCCCATTCGATGGGCTTCATCGGCGACAACGGCCGCGGCGTGGTCGAGCAGGCCGGGGTCATCGACGACGTCGACTTCATCATCGGGACCTTCTCCAAGAGCGTCGGCACGGTCGGCGGCTTCTGCGTCTCGAACCATCCCAAGTTCGAGATCATGCGGCTGGTCTGCCGCCCCTATGTCTTCACCGCTTCGCTGCCGCCGAGCGTGGTGGCGACCGCGGCAACCAGCATCCGCAAGCTGATGCACGGATCGAACAAGCGCGCGCATCTGTGGGAGAATTCCAAGCGTCTGCATGGCGGGCTCAAGGACCTCGGCTTCCAGCTCGGCACCGAGGAGCCGCAGAGCGCGATCATCGCGGTGATCATGCCCGACCTCGAAAAGGGCGCGGCGATGTGGGAGGCGCTGATCAGGGGCGGTCTCTACGTCAATCTCGCGCGCCCGCCGGCGACCCCCGCCAACATGACCCTGCTGCGCTGCTCGCTGTGCGCCGAGCACAGCGAAAGCGAGGTCGAGCAGATTCTCGAGATTTTCGAGGAAGCCGGCAAGGCGGTCGGTATCATCTGACGGCACCCTGAACGTGTGCGTGAACCTGCGCTGACCGCGAGTTCAGAGCGAGTTCAATAGGTTCCCCCTAGACCTGCGCTCAACGCACAGGAGGATCAGGGATGGGACTTACCAAACGAACAGCATTGGCACTTGCCGCGACGACGACACTGCTCGGCGCCTGCAGCACGGGCCTCGGCGGCGGCTATGGCGTCGCGAGCGCGGGCTATTACGGCGACCGCTACTACGATGACGGCTATTATGGCTGGTATGACGACTATTATTATCCGGGCACCGGCTATTACGTCTACGATCGCGAACGCCGCGCGCATCGCTGGAGCGACCGGCAGCGCCGCTACTGGCAGGCGCGTCGGGCCGCCATCCGCGACCAGCGCCGCGTGCGCGCCAACTGGGGCAGGTGGGAACGCCGCGTGGAGCAACGCCGCGACGCACGACGCGATGCGCGACACCGGTACCGCGAGCGGCAACGCGCCGAACGCCGCCGCGACGCGCGGCAGGAGCACCGGGCGGAGCAACGCCGGGAAGCGCGGCGCGACCGCCGCGAGGATGCCCGCCGCGAGGCGCGCAGGGATCGGCGGCAGGATGCCCGTCGCGACCAGCGCCGCGCAAGGCGGGCCGAACGGCGGCGTCGGCACGACGACTGAGCGCTTCGCGATCATGCGATAGGAACGTTTGCTCCTTTCGGGACGTCTCAGTCCCGAAAGGAGTTTTTCTATGGCAATCGTGAAATCCGGCAGCGCGCGTTACGAGGGGCTGGGCAAGGACGGCAAGGGCCATGTCAGCACCGGCTCGGGCGCGCTCGACGACCAGCCCTACGGCTTCCAGACGCGGTTCGAGGACAAGCCCGGGACCAATCCCGAGGAATTGATCGCAGCTGCCCATGCGAGCTGTTTCACCATGGCGCTCTCGTTCAAGCTCGCCGAGGCCGGACATAGCGACGGCACGATCGAGACCGAGGCCAGGGTCAGCCTCGAAAAGGGCGACGACGGCTTCGCGGTGACCAAGTCCGCGCTCTCGACCAGGGCAAAGGTGCCGGGGCTCGACCGGGCGAAATTCGAGGAACTCGCCGCCGATGCCAAGGCGACCTGCCCGATTTCGAAACTGCTCGATACCGAGATCACGCTCGAGACCAGTTTCGAGAGCTGACCGCGCCAGGGCGGTGCCTCTGGCGATCGCGCCGGGCGCCCCCACCCTGAGACTCGCATTGTGCAGATCGCGCTGAGAGTGAGTCGAGGGGCATCCTAACGACTTTAAAAAGTTGTGGAAATTATTTGGCGGTCTTGTGTGATCATTGACTTCGGATAAAGGTCGATGATCAATTTTCAGGGGTCGCAAATGAAAAGAACCAGATCGATCGGGCAAGACTTGCGTCTTGCCCCGCTTGTCATTGCCTCATTGGCATGTGCAGCTTGTGGAGGCGGGGGGAGTCCGGGTTCCGGCGGGGGGTCTGGTGGCGGCACGGCGACCGCGCCGCAGTTCACATCGGCCGCGACTGCCAGCGTAACCGAGAATACGACCGGCACCTTCTACACTGCGGCCGCGCAGGACCCGCAAAACGACCCGGTCACGTTCACTCTCTATTCCGGCGCGGACGCCGGCCAGTTCGTTCTGGATGGTACGGGATTGCGGTTCAATGCCGCGCCGAACTACGACCTCCCTACCGACGCCAATGGCGACAATGTGTACGAGGTGGTCTTGCGTGCCAGCGCTGGCGGGGAGGCCACCGACCTGGCGTTGAAGGTGCGTGTCACGAACGATCGGGAGGGCGTCATCGTCACCCGCGTGGCAACCGGATTGGTCGATCCCGTGGGCATGGCGTTTCAGCCGGTGACGTCGAAGCTCCTGATCGCCGAGAGCGGCGGACGTGTGGTGGCCTTCGATCCGGAAAGTGGTTCGAAGATCGAGGACATCTTCATACGCGACCACAGGAAACCCGGAGAGCTGCTGGGAATATCCTGGGGGTTTCGGGACCAAGTCTTCCAGGAAGGCGTGTACCTGGTGGCGCACGATCCGGCTGAGGGCCTGTTTGTCGAGGCCTTCAATGCGGATAGAGGTTTTACCGGCCATGCAAGACTGGGGTCTCCGTGGACGGCGCCGACGACCGTATCCATGCTGGGATCGCTATCCATGTACATTGCGGTGGGAGACAGCAGCGGCAACTTGGCACAGGATGCGTCGAGCGCTTACGGCAAACTGTTCGAGCTGCCGACGGTCGATCCCTATGCGGGAGCCAGCGTCCCCAGTCCGATTGTCATCAGGCCCGCAATTATCGGCGACGGCATCCAGAAACCCGGCGGTATCTCCCCTGCTTACGGGAACCTGTATCTCGCCGACCAAGGCAGCAGCGTGGCGCACGAGATTACCGCCTTCAATCCCAAGGCCAGACCTCTCGACTTCGGGTGGCCCTTCTACGAAGGTGCCAAGTCCATCCGCACCAATCCTCCGGCAGCGGTAAACGGACCCAGCATCGTGTATCCCGTAGGGACCGGGCGCAAGGAAGGCACTGGCGTGATTGCCGGCATCATCAACGACTATAATTCGTTTCCGGCGCTCGGAAGTGTCTATGTATTCGCCGATACGAACGGGACCATCTGGACGATCCAGAACGCCAAAATCACCGACGGCATCCTTCATGGTGCGAACGAGCTCGAAGACCGCACCGAAGACTTTGCCCCCGATGCCGGCAAGATCGATGCGCCGGTCGCGATCATTCAGGGAGGTCGCGGCGACAGGTTCTTCATTCTTGATGTCGATGGCGAAATTTTCATGGTGACAGGGAACTGAGCCGCCGGATTGCGCCGACCGGGCAATTCCAGGCCTGGTCGGCGCGCCCTGTCATGCAGCGGTTCTTGCGCCATCCTCTAGCGTCGCCGGCCGTTCCTCGACCGGAATGCTCCCGAACAGCGGCCAGGCGAGCTGTTCGCCGAGCGAGGTTTCGGGCAGGTTCTCGACCCCGTAGCTTGCGGGATAGGTCCGGGTGATCTTGGCCGTGCCGAACAGCACGTCCCAGACAAACAGCAGGTTCCCGAAATTGCCCTTGTATTGCACCGCCGGATCGCTCGCGTGGCGGCCGTGGTGCGCGTGGTGCGTCGCCGGGGTCGAGATCGTGCGCTCGACCAGCCACATCACCGGCGAGAGCCATGCGATGCGGTAGAGCGGCCGGTCCCAGGCGACGTCCGAATGGGCGCCGGTGATGACCAGCAGCTTGACCACGATATAGCCGGCATAGACCCAGCCGAGGCCGAGATATATCAGCACGCCCGACAGCCATATTCCCGGCATCATCATGTAATAGAACAGATTGTTACGGTAGACGAGGCGGACGCTCATATAGCGGGCGTTATGGTGCGCCCGGTGCAAGTTGTACAACCACGCGAAGCTGTGGCTCGCGCGGTGCCACCAGTATTGCATCATGTCGTCGAGCAGCAGGAACAACGCGATCGCGGCGAAGAGGTTGAGGCCGGACAGCGCACCCGCGTAGTGCGGCGCGACCGCCCCGGCGAGCGTCATGGAGAGGAACAGGACGGTGGGCTGGGTCAGGCCGAGCAACACCACCATGCTGACCCCCTCGACGATGCCGTCGTCGCGGGTCTGCTCGGGCTTGGCGAAGAGGTTCGAGCGCCACAGCTCGAGCAGGGCGAAGCCGAGATAGATGGCCAAGATGGCCAGGGTCGACGATGGCATGGGCGGAATCCTCTGTCGTTTGTGCGGAGGAGGATTACCGGCTAGAAGCGACGAAGAATGTCGGATCTTTTACATTCCAGCTCCTCGCTGCGCGCAGTGGTCTCGCCGATGCTCTACGCCTCGCTCGAACCCGCGCTGCGCGCCGAGATCGAGGCGCGCACGCATGTGCGAAGCTTCGGCGACGGGCAGATCATCCAGCAGCGCGGCGAGGATCCGGACGGCTTCTGGCTGATCGAGGAAGGCATGGTGGTCGCCGGCCAGTTCCTCGCCGAAGGCACCTTCCGCGCGGTCGCGGTGCTCGGACCGGGCGATTCCTACGGCGAGCTGGCGATGTTCTCGCAGCGCCCGCGCGTGGTCGATGCGGTCTCGCGCGGGGCGAGCACGGTGCGTTTCATCCCCGCCGGCCTGTTCCTCGAACGCCTCGCGCGGCACCCCGCCTCGGGCCACGCCCTGCTCGGCGCGCTGGCGGTACAGGTGCAGGACCTGATCAATCTGGTGGTCGAGCTGCGACGCGGCAATGCGAGCGCGCGGCTGGCCCTGCTGCTGGCCAATATGGCCGAGGGGATCGCGGCGGAGGACAGCCTTCCGATCACGCAGCAGGAGCTCGCCGAGCTGCTTGGCGTCACCCGCCCGACCGCCAATGCCGCGCTGCGCGAACTCGAGGAGGCGGGGCTGGTCGCGCGCGGCTATGGCCGGCTGCGCGTGCTCGACCGCGACGCGCTGGTCCGCTTCGCGCGCGACTAGCGGCCCGCAGCGGTCAGGCGGGCTGCGTGGCGGCGGCGGCGCATTTCTCCGCCGTTGCCTGATCCTCGCCGCCGTCGAGATAGGCGACCGCGACGAAACCGGCGATCACCAGCACGACGAAGCCCACCGTCACCAGCCCGAGATACTTGTCGATGAAACGCTTGATCGGCGCGCCGAACAGGCGGAACAGCACGCCGACGATCATGAAGCTGATCGAGCGGCTGACGATGCTGGCGAGGATGAAGGGGACCAGCGCCATGCCGATGAAGCCCGCGGTGATGGTCAGCAGCTTGAACGGGATCGGCGTCGCGCCCTTCACGATCAGGATCTCGACCCCGTATTCGCGCAGGTAGCAGGCGGCGACGGGGAAGCTTTCGCTGAGGCCGAGCCAGCGCAGCAGATCCTGCCCGATGGTATCGTAGAGCCCCCAGCCGATGGCATAGCCGAGCAATCCGCCCGCGACGGAGGCGAGTGTCGCCACAATGGCGAACTTCACCGCCTTCTTCGGTTCGGCGAGGCACATCAGCCCGAGCAACGGATGCGGGGGCACGGGAAAGAAGCTCGCCTCGACGAAGGAAACCAGCGCCAGCCAGCCAACCGCGTGCGGATGCGCGGCCTTCTCCATCGTCCAGTCGTACAGCCCGCGCAGCGGTTTCATGATCATGATTCGGGGAAATCCCTCGCGTCCCGTGGTGGAGCGGGGATTAGGCGAGCCCCGCCGCGTAGGCAAGCACCTCGACATAACCTATTTGGCTCTTTTATCTTGACATCGTGACGCTGTTTGGGTACATGTTGCAAACATCGGAAAACTGCGATTCGCCGGGGCGGCTCCCATCGGGACGCCGCCCTTCGTCGTCTCGCGCTCCGCGCAATCGGGAGGGACGCATGGCACAGAGGGTTTCCGGCGACACCCCGTGGTGGGAAGAGCCGTTTCTCGAAGGGCTTCGCGAGCACGGCAATGTCTGCGCCGCCGCCCGGGTCGCGGGCATCACCACCGGCGGGCCCTATACGCGCAGGAAGAGATGCGGGAGCTTTCGCACGGCTTGGGAAGAGGCGTTGACGCTGTTCACTCAGGGCAGGCGCAAGCCGACCTTCGAGAGCACGGCCCGGCGCAAGCAGGACCAATGGCAAGCCGCGTTCCTGAACGCGCTGGTCGAAACGTCGAACATCACGGCTTCGGCCAAGGAGGCGGGCGTCAAACCGCGCGAGGTCTATCGGACACGGCGCGCCGACGCGCGGTTTGCGGCCGAGTGGCGCGCCGCCCTGTTCGAAGGCTATGCCAATCTGGAGATGGAGGTGCTCGGCTATCTTCGCGATCCGGCACCCGAACGGAAACTGGACGTCGCAGTCGCCCTGCGCCTCCTTTCGGCGCATAAGGAAACGGTGGCCAAGGAGCGGGCCCAACGCGCCAATGTCAGCGCCGCGCAGGTGCGCGAAGCGATCGAGCGAAAGGTCGACGAACTGCGCGAGAAGGTCGCGGGACGCGAAATCTCTCCCGAATGAACGGCAAACTGTCGCGCCCCGGTGTATGGGCGCGCCTCACCCCGCTCGAGCGCGAGGCCTTCGTCCGTGGACTGACGCAGGAGGAACGCGATGCTTTCGTCACCGACTTCCGCAATTACGCGCATGACGGCCAGCTGCCGCTCGACGATGAGTGGCACGTCTGGCTGATCATGGCGGGACGCGGCTTCGGCAAGACCCGCGCCGGTGCCGAGTGGGTCCGCTTTGTCGCCGAGGTGCTGCCCGACGCGCGGATCGCGCTGGTGGGCGCAAGCCTCGGCGAAGCGCGCGCCGTCATGGTCGAGGGCGAGAGCGGCATCCTGGCCTGTTGCCCCGTCGAATCGGCACCGACCTTCGAACCTTCGCTGCGCCGGTTGAGCTGGCCCAACGGAGCACAGGCCAGCCTGTATTCCGCCGCCGAGCCCGAATCGCTGCGCGGCCCGCAGCACAGCCACGCCTGGTGCGACGAAGTGGCCAAGTGGCCGCGCAGCCACGAGCGGGCTACCCGGGCGTGGGACAATCTGGCGATGGGCCTCAGGCTCGGCAGCGACCCGCGCGTGGTCGCGACGACGACGCCCCGCGCCGTGCCGCTCATACGCCGGTTGCTCAATCCTGCGCAATTCGCGGGCCTGGCGCTGACGCGCGGCACGACACGCGACAATGCCAAGAACCTGCCGGCCAAGTTCCTTGCCGCGATGGAGACGCAGTATGCGGGGACCACGCTGGGGCGGCAGGAACTGGGCGGCGAATTGCTCGAGGATATCGAGGGCGCGCTGTGGACGCGCGACCTGCTCGAAGCCTGCCGCGAGGAAGCGCCGAACGATCCGCCGCTGCGCGTGGTGGTCGGCGTCGATCCGCCGGCGAGCGATCGCGGCGATGCCTGCGGGATCGTGGTCTGCGGCCTCGGTACGAGCGGGATCGGGCAGGTGCTCGCCGATTGCTCGGTCGAGCAGGCCAGCCCCGAAACCTGGGCGCGCGCGGTGGCCGAGGCCGCGCGAAGCTGGCAGGCCGACCGCGTGGTGGCCGAGGCCAACCAGGGCGGCCAGATGGTCGCCAGCGTGCTGCGCGCGGCGGATATCTCGCTGTCCGTGAGGCTGGTCCATGCCAGCCGCGGCAAGGTGGCGCGAGCCGAACCCGTCGCAGCGCTCTACGAGGCGGGGCGCGTGCGCCATGCGGGGATGTTCGCAAAGCTCGAGGACCAGCTCTGCGGGTTGTTGGCGGGTGGCGGCTACGAAGGTCCGGGCAGATCGCCCGACCGCGCCGACGCGCTGGTCTGGGCGCTCAGCGAATTGATGCTGGGGAAGAAGGCGAGGCCGCGGGTGCGGCTCTTCTAGGTGCGCTACGCGTGGGAGGTCACCTTGCCGACCAGCCATGCGAGAGGGCCGAGGGCAACGATGAGGATCGCGCCGACCTCGAGCCGCCCATAGGCCTGTGTCGATGCATATCCGTAAGCGATGAGAGTCGCTGCATTCGGGAGAATCTGGGCCTGCATCCTTCGCGGGTGGTCGGGCAGCGCCAGCGCGTTCCAGAAGCTCGTCCCGGCAAGGAAGAGAAGGAGGCCGAGCCAACGGAGGACAGACCACAGGTCGTCGGGTCTTACCTCGTAGCTGTCGAGCGACCGGGGAAGAAACGATCCCATCATGACGGCCACTATCAAAAGCAGACCAAAGCTCACGATGTTGATCGCCTTGATCGCCATGCAGTCATGTTAGCGCGGCGGCGGAATCAGGCAAGTCGCTGCTTTCTCGATCAGTAATAGCCGATCTCCTCGATGCCGTGCGGACATGCGATAAGGGAATTCGAAGCTCCGCGCGATTGCAGGCGCGATCATCGCTGCCCGTCGTTCCTCTTGAAGCGCAGGGACTCGCCCTCGCGCACGAAGCGGGAATCGGGTCCGTGGGCATACAGGTCCCTTGAGGCCATCTTGCGACACGCCGGGTTGTGATTGATCCGCAGCGCAACGAGCCGCCGCATCTCGTCGTCGGCAAAGATCAGGTCGTGCGCTTCCTCGATCGAGCACCCGAACTTCTCGCGCGTGCGCTTCACCAGGGCGATGAAGTCGCTGTTCTCGAATTCCACTGCTGCCTCCTGCGCCTTGCGAGTGCGCGTTCCTTCACTTTGGGCTCTTCGCCCGGGAGAAATCAATGTCCTTCCTCACCAGTCTCGTCTCCGCCTTCAAGGGCGGGGGCGGTGCCCGCGTGCCCGTGGCGCGCGGGTTTGTCTCGCCCTGGGCCACCGCCTTCGACGGCGGGCCGCTGCAGCGCGCGCCGTTCGACTACAGCCGCGCGGTGGCCGAGGCCTATCTCGCCAATCCGGTGGCGCAGCGCAGCGTGCGGATCGTCGCCGAAGGGGTCGGCGGCGCGCCGCTGGCCTGCGCCGATGAGCGGCTGGCGCAATTGCTCGCTTGTTCCTGCGGGGCGCAGCCGCTGCTCGAGGTGCTCGCGGCGCAGCTCGCGCTCCACGGCAATGCCTATGTCCAGCTGGTCAAGGATGGCGCGGGCATGCCGGTCGAGCTGTTCCCGCTGCGGCCAGAGCGCGTGCAGGTGGTGGCGGGCGAGGATGGCTGGCCGACGAGCTATCGCTACATTCTCGCCGACCGCACGCTGACGATCCCGCTCGCGGACGAGGACGGCTGGCCTAACATCGTCCACCTCAGGCATTTCCACCCGAGTGACGATCACTATGGCGCGGGCTGTCTCACCGCCGCCGCGCCGGCGGTGGCGATCCACAATGCGGCCAGCGAATGGAATCGCGCGCTGCTCGCCAATGCGGCGCGGCCGAGCGGCGCGCTGGTCTATGACGGGGGCGATGCGGGCGGGCTGAGCGCCGACCAGTTCGAGCGGCTCAAGAGCGAACTCGCCAGCGCCTTCCAGGGCCATGCCAATGCCGGGCGGCCGCTGCTGCTCGAGGGCGGGCTCGACTGGAAGGCGATGAGCCTGAGCCCCGCCGACATGGATTTCGCCACGCTGAAAGCGGCGGCAGCGCGCGACATCGCGCTCGCCTTCGGAGTGCCGCCGATGCTGCTCGGCCTGCCGGGCGACAACACCTATGCCAATTACCGCGAGGCCAACCGCGCGCTGTGGCGGCTGACGCTGCTGCCGCTGGCGGGCAAGATCCTCGACGGGCTGCAGGCGGGGCTGAGCGACTGGTTCGCCGAGGGCGCGAGCGTCGATCTCGACCGCGTCCCCGCGCTCGCCGAGGATCGCGAGCGATTGTGGGCGCAGGTCAGCGCGGCCGATTTCCTCAGCGGAGCGGAGAAGCGCGCGCTGCTCGGGCTGAGCCCCTTGGAGAACACGCCATGACACGAGAAGACATGCTCGCGCGCCTGATCGCGCAGGCGAACCACGAAGGCGGCGAGCTGATTACCTTGCGCGCCATCGTCGAGGAGGCGAGCGAGCTTGGCGCGAACCGCGTGCTCGAGAGCCTCGGCCTCGCCGACGCCTCGGCGCAGGAGGATCTCGGCGAGTTGCGCCAGCTGCTCTCGGCCTGGCGCGATGCCAAGGCCAGCGCATGGAAGGCGGCGATCGCCTGGGTGGTGCGCGGCTGCCTCGCTCTACTGCTGATCGGCATCGCCGTTCGGCTCGGGCTCGGGAGCCTGCTCCAGTGACGCTGCGGATCGCCGGCTATGCCGCGCTGTTCGATCGCACCGACGGCGCGCGCGACACGATCCGCCCCGGCGCCTTTTCGCGGACGCTGTCCGAGCGACGGGGCCCCTACCCGCTCTACTGGCAACACCGCCCCGAACAGCGCATCGGCTGGGTCGAGTGCGCGGGCGAGGACGAACGCGGCCTCCGCATCATCGCGCAGATCGACAATCCGGACGGGCGCGCGGCGCACCTGTTGCGCCAGCGCGCGGTGAGCGGGCTAAGCTTCGGCTATCGCGCGCGGAGCTTTCGCCACACGCCGCAAGGTCGCGAACTGGCCGAGATCGAATTGTTCGAGGTCAGCGTCGTCACCCATCCGCTGCAACCGGACGCGAGGATCCACCTGACCACCTGAGCCGTCACCCCTGCCCGTTTCCCCTCGCCGCCTTCCGGCGGCTTTTTTGTGCCCCGTGAAGAAAGAGGACCATCCATGGACAGTGCCACAACCGCCCCCGCCGACCAGGCCGAAGCGAGCTTCGATATCGTCGCGCGCCAAGACAGGACCGAGGCCGATGTCGCCGCGCTGCGCAGCGATGTCGACGAGGTGAAGGCCCGCGTCGACAAGATCGGCCGGGCCGCCGCGCGCCCCGCCATTGGCGCCGCCGACGAGACCGCGCCCGAAGTGAAGGGCTTCGTCGACGGCTACCTGCGCCGCGGCTCGACGCTCGAAATGAAGTCGATCACCGCCGCCGTGCCCGCCGACGGCGGCTATGCCGTGCCGCGCCAGATCGACGCGCTGATCGCCCGCGAGCTGGTCGAGATCAGTCCGATCCGCGCCATCGCGCAGGTCGTCCAGACGGGCAGCGCGGGCTATCGCAAGCTCGTCACCACCGGCGGCACCGCCTCGGGCTGGGTCAGCGAGACCGCCGCGCGGCCCGAGACCGACACGCCCGAATTCGCCGAGATCGCCCCGCCGACCGGCGAGCTCTACGCCAACCCCGCCGCGAGCCAGGCGATGCTCGACGATGCCGGGTTCGACCTCGAGAACTGGCTGGCGAGCGAGATCGCGATCGAATTCGCCCGCGCGGAAGGCGCTGCCTTCGTCCACGGCAACGGTGTGGACCAGCCGCTCGGCTTCCTTTCTTCGCCGGCGAGCACAAACGAGGATGGCGCCCGCACTTTCGGGACGCTGCAGTATATCGGATCGGGCGATGCCGCCGGTTTCGACGCCGAACCCGATGCGCGGCTGATCGACCTCGTCCACACGCTCAAGGCCGGACACCGCCAGGGCGCGAGCTTCGTGATGAATTCGGCGACGCTCGCCGAGGTGCGCAAGCTGAAGACCGCCGACGGAGCCTTCCTGTGGCAGCCGGGCCTCGTCGAGGGGCAGCCCGACCGCCTGCTCGGCTATCCGGTGATCGAGGCCGAGGACATGCCCGACGTGGCCGCGGGCGCCTTCCCGATCGCCTTCGGCAATTTCCGCCACGGCTATCTGATCGCCGAACGCACCGCGACGCAGGTGCTGCGCGATCCCTTCACCAACAAGCCCTTCGTCCACTTCTACGCCACCAAGCGCGTCGGCGGGCAGGTGCTCGATTCGAACGCGATCAAGCTGCTCAAGATCGAAGTGTAAGAGTTTTGTTTGGCCTCAAGCACCGGCGTTCGCGTCCGCTCACTTGGCTATCCTCGCTCACGCGACCTGGCGGTCGCATCGCTGCGGGCGGCCGGTCGGCCTTGCCTCGCCTGCGGCTCGGAACTTTCGCCATATGTTGGCTCGGTTTCCGGCCGCTTCAGCGGACGGCAAGCGCGACCGCGCGCCCGAGCCAATGCGAGGCAGCCAAGGAGCGCGGATGCGCTCCGCCCGGCGCTTGAGGGCGCCAAACAAGAACGCCCGCGCCGTGCCCCCTTCGGCGCGGGCACCCTTTTCCTGACAATCGGGACATTCCTCCATGCCCCCAGACCTCTCGGGCCAGCCGCTCGACGACCTCAAGCAATGGCTGGCGATCACCACGCCGGGCGAGGACGCGCTGCTCCTCCGCCTGCTCGATACCGCCTGGCAGCTGTGCCTGCGCTTTACCGGGCTCGATGCCGCGGCATGGAGCGATCTCGACGAGGCGCTGCGCCATGGCATCGTCCGCTTCGCCGCGCATCAATATCGCGAGCGCGAGGAAGGCGCGACGGCGCTGCCCGCGACCATCGCCGCGCTCTGGCGGCCTCACCGCATGGTGCGACTGTGAGCTTCGCCGCCCTCGCCGAGCGGCTGGCGCGGCGCGCCGCCACGCTCGCCGCCGCGCGCAGCGAGAGCCGCATCCGCGCACGCCGCCGCGACGGCAGCCAGTGGCGCAGTGCAGACCTGCTGTGGCCCCTCTTCGCAAGGGAGGCAGACTAGATGGAAAGCGCCTTCCGCAGCACGCTCCTCGCCTGGCTGCGCGCCGACCCCATCCTCGCCGACCTGGTCAATTCCATCGATGAGGAAGGACCCGCCGCCGCCAGCCCGCCGCGCATCGCGATCGTCGCCAGCGCGAGCGCCGACTGGTCGAGCAAGAGCCATGCAGGCCGCGAGATCCGCCTCGCGCTCGAACTCGTCGGGCGCGGCGACGATCCGGCCGAAACCGGCGTGCTTGCTGCCCGCATCGAACAGCGCATCGCCACGCTGGCCCCGCAGCAGGCGGGCTATCGCGTGGTCGTCACCCAGTTCCTGCGCAGCCGAGTCGAGCGCCGCGCGCGCAACATGCGCGCGGTGCTGCTCGAATATCGCTTCCTACTCGTCGAAACGGAGTAACCCGACATGACAGCCCAGAAAGGTGCCGCCTTCCTCCTCAAGATCGGCGACGGCGGCTCGCCCTTGACCTATGAGACCGTTGCCGGCCTGCGCACGACGCAGATGAGTGTCAATGGCGACACGGTGGTGGTCACCCACAAGGGCAGCGGCGGCTGGCGCGAACTGCTCTCGGGCGCCGGGACGCGTTCGGTCTCGGTATCCGCGAGCGGCATCTTCCTCGGCTCCGACGCCGAAAGCGCGGTGCGCAGCCATGCGCTCGCGGGAACGCTCGAGGACTACGAACTGAGCTTCGAGGACGGCGCGAAGATGCGCGGGCGCTTTCTCGTCCAGCGGCTCGACTATGCCGGCGATTTCAACGGCGAGCGGACCTATGCGCTCCAGCTCGAAAGCTCGGGCGCGGTGGTGCCCTCGTGAACGGCGCCCAAACAGCCGCAGGCGGTAGCGCCAGCCAAAGGTCGAGCAACGCGGTTCGTGGTGAAACCTCGCTTGCCGTCGCGGGCATGCCGTATCTCCTGCGCCCCACCTTCGATGCGCTGGTGCGCGCCGAGGAGGAACTCGGCCCGCTCTTCGCGCTGGTCGAGCGCGCGGGCGAAGGGCAGTTGCGCCTGGCCGAGATCGCCGCGCTGTTCTGGCACTGCCTCGCCGAACCCGGCGAACTGACCCGCGAAACGGTGGGCCAGGCGGTGCTCGACCAGGGCCTCGCCGCCGCGGCCAAGCCGCTCCGCGCCCTGCTCGGCGAGATCCTGAAGGGCTCGGGATGAACGAGCGCTTCGCGGCGTCCGCCCTGCGGCTCGCCGCACTCGCTGCCCGGCACCTCGGCTGGACCCCGCACAGCTTCTGGAATGCAACCCCTTCCGAACTCGTCGCGTGCCTCGCCCCGCCGGCCCCCGGCGAAACCCCGCCCACGCGCGCCGAGATCGCCGCGCTGATCGAAAGAGATGCCCATGGATGACGCCATCGACGAACTGGTGGTGGCGGTTCGCGCCGACACACAGGCCTTCGTGGCCGACATGCACGCCATGCGCAGCACATTCGACACGACGCTGATCGACGGCTTCGAGAACGCGGGCCGGGTGCTCGAACGCGGTCTGCTGTCGGCGATCCGCAAGGGCAGCCTGGGCTTCGACGATCTGAAGCGCGTCGCCAGCAGCGTGCTCGACCAGATCGCCGGCCAGGCGCTCCAGCTCGGGCTCGACCGCCTGTTCGGCGGCTCGGGTAGCGGCGGGCTCGGCGGGCTTCTGGGCGGTGCGATCGGCGCGCTGTTCGGCCTGCCCGGCCGTGCGACCGGCGGGACGGTGGCGCCGGAGCGCCCCTATCTGGTCGGCGAGCGCGGCCCCGAACTCTTCGTCCCGACCAGCGCGGGCCGGATCGAACCCAGCCACGGCGGCGCCCGCGCAAGCTCCGACGTGCGCGTCGCGATCCATCTCTCGGCCCCGCGCGGCACCGCTGCGCCGGTCGCGCTGCAGCGCTCCTCGCGCCAGGTCGCAAGCGCGGTGCGCCGCGCCTTGTCGACCTAGACCAGAGCAGTTTCCCCGTCCGCACTGGCGGACGGCAAGGGCGCCCGCCCGCCCGCCCGCAGCGGATGCAGCTTGCTGCACGTCTAGCGAGGAAGAACCCGCGGAGGCGGGTTCTAAACACAAAGGAACACCCCATGGCTTTCTGGCTCGCGAAGACGCGAAACGGGCAGCATTGCGACCATATCCAGCGCTTCGACCCGCGATTCTGGACGGTCAATTTTCCCCGCCCGATGATGGCGAGCGTGGTGACCACCGCGCCCGATGCGCTGCGCGTCGATTGCGAATTCTTTCACGAGGGTGAGCTTGCCGGACTGATCTGGGAGAGCGAGGACGGGCTCGACCACCCCCTGCTCGCCTATGCGACGCAGCGCGACTACGCCCGCTGCGTGCTGCGCTTCCGCTGGCGCAGCGGCGGGGTGCTGGCGCTCGACGTGCCGCATGGGCCGACGCTGACGATCGAGGGGCGCGACGCGGCGGGCATCGAGCGCGCCTGGTACGTCCGGCTATGGAACTATGCCAGCGGCTCGCCCACCGATGCGCTGATCGAGCTGCCCTTCTCCGCGCTCCAGTCGGGTTACGGCCTGCCCGGCGAGCCGGTCCACCCGTCGCACATCGACCGCATGTTCATCAGCCTGGTGCCCAATGGCTATGCCGAGGGCAGCGCGACGCGGCTGCCCGCGCGAGTGAACGGCTGGGCAGAAATGAGCGCGATTTCCTGCGCCGGCGAGAATGCCGTGCTCGAGATAGGCGACGTGTTGATCCCGACACATGGCGAGCAGATCGCCACCGCCTATGACGACTGTTTCAACCAGACGCCCGCGCGGCTGCTGCGCACGATCGAAGGGCTCGGCTATCGCGGGCGAGTGGTCCACTATGTCGGGATGAGCCACTATTTCCGGCTGGCCGATTTCAGCGGCGAGCTGCTGGTGAGCTTCGGAGCAACGCTGTGCACCCCGGCCGAACGCTGGCACGCGGATTATTTCCAACGCGCCGTGGCCCTCGGCTTCGCTCCCATCGTTTCGCTCTCCTTCGAACTGCTCGCCGAACACTGTCCGAGCTGGTGGAAACAGAAGGCCTGGAACGGCAGCGAAGGCCTGACCGGCTGGGACCCTCCATCGGCCCTGCTCACCCCGGCCCATCCGGCGGCGATGGGTTACCTCCAGACGATCGCGGTACGCTTCGTCGACCTGCTCGAAGCGGCGGGCGGCAAGGCGCTGTTCCAGATCGGCGAACCCTGGTGGTGGGTTCAGCCCGACACGGGGGCGCCGTGTCTCTACGACGGCAAGGCGAAGGCGGCCTTCGGCGGCTCTCCCCCGGTGATCGCCGATTTGCGCCAGCCGCTCGATGCGAGCCGGACAGCCCTGCTCGACCAGGCCGGCGCGCTGCTCGCGCAGGCCACCGCCGGTCTCGCGCAGGCGGTTCGGGCCGCCGCCGCGGGCGAATCGGAAATCATGCTGCTGACTTTCCCGCCGACGGTGCTCGACCCGGCGATGCCCGAAGCCTGGCGCGCCAACATGCCGGTCGGCTGGCATCATCCTGCCTTCGACCGGCTCCAACTGGAGGATTACGACTGGCTCACCGCCGGAGCCGATGCCGCGCGCCGGGCAGCCTATGCGCGAATCGAGGACCACCTCGGCTATCCCGCCGCGGCGACCGACTATTTCGCGGGCTTCGTACTCGCCCGGGCGGATGCGGACAGGCTCTGGCCGTGGATCGATACCGCGCTCGACGAAGCGCGGGCGCGCGGCCTGGCCCAACGCTTCGTCTGGGCCCTGCCCCAGGTCGCGCGCGACGGATATACCCGCCTGCCCCCCGGAGACCACGCCATGATCCCCTTCGACGATGTCGCCTATCCGCTCGCGCTGGGCCGCGATGCCGCGGTCAGTCCCGAATTCTCGACCTCGGTCGCGGTGACCGCCTCGGGCTACGAGCACCGCAATGCCCTGTGGTCCGATGCGCTCATGCGCTACGATGTCGGGCCGGGTATCCGCTCGGAGGCCGAGCTCGGCACGCTGATCGCCTTCTTCCGCGCGCGCTACGGCCCGGCGCGCGGCTTTCGCCTGCGCGACCCGTTCGATTTCAGCTCCGGCGGCATGACCGGCGCCCCCGCCGCGACCGACCAGCGCCTCGGCACGGGCGACGGCGCGACGAGCCGCTTCCGGCTGGTCAAGCATTACGGCGAACAGCAGCGCGTGATCACCCGTCCCGAAGTGGCCAGCCTTGTGGTGGCGGTCGACGGTACGGCGGCGACAGGGTGGAGCTATGAAACGGGCGGCTGGATCGCCTTCGATGCCGCGCCCGTCGAGGGTGCCGACATCACCGCCGGCTTCCTGTTCGACGTGCCGGTGCGCTTCGCCGAGGACCGGCTCGAGGTTTCGGGCCTGTCCTTCGCCGCGGGCGAGGCGCCTTCGGTGCCGCTGATCGAGCTGCGCGAGGCGGCATGAGCCGGACCTTCTTCGCCGCAGAACTCGACACCGCCGCGAGCTGGTGGCGCATCCACCGCCGCGACGGGGTGACGCTGGGCTTTACCACGCATGACCGCGACCTGTGGTTCGACGGCGTGCTCCATCGCGCCGCGCCGGGCATGCTGCCGTCTGCGATCCGCCGGACGAGCGGCTTCGAGGACGATCCGGGCGACGTCGAGGGCGCGCTCAGCCATGATGCGGTGCGCGCCCAGGACTTGGCCGCGGGGCGCTTCGACGGTGCGCGCATCGAGAGCGGGATCGTCGACTGGGAGACGCTTGATCGCGCGACGCTCTATAGCGGCACCATCGCCGGGCTGCATCAGGAGGGCAGCGGCTTTCGCGCCGAGCTCGCCTCGGCCAAGGCGCGGCTGGCGCAGGATCCCATTCCGCTGTCGAGCCCCACGTGCCGCGCGCATTTCTGCGGGCCGGGATGCGGGCTCAGCTCGGCGGCGCATAGTGCCCGCGCGCGCGTCGTGGCCGTGGATATCGACGCCGGAAGGGTGACGCTCGACCTCGCCGACGCCGCGCCCTATCGCCACGGTGAATTGCGCTGGCTCGACGGTCCCGCTACGGGTCTGGCGGCGCGGATTCTCGACACCGATGGCAGCGTGCTGACGCTCGCGGGCCGGCTCGATCCCGCACTGGGCGAGGGCCTGCGCGTGCGGCTCCGCGAAGGCTGCGATCGCACCATCGCCACCTGCACCGCGCGCTTCGGCAATGCGGTGAATTTCCGCGGCGAGCCCTTCCTCCCGGGCAACGACATGCTCGCGCATTACCCGATGCCGCGATGAGCCCGGCCGTCGCGGAAACCTTCGCGCGGGGTGCCGAGGCGCTGGTCGGCACGCGCTTCCGGCTCCACGGGCGCGATCCCGCGACGGGGCTCGACTGCGTCGGGCTGGTCGGCGCCGCGCTGGCCACCTGCGGGCGGCGGACCCACCAGCCGCAGGGCTACCGCCTGCGCAATGATTGCATCCAGGGCTGGATGGGATTTGCCGAGATCAATGGACTGCGTCGCTGCACCGGCCCGGTCCGGCGCGGCGATGTGATCCTGACCCGGCCCGGCCCCGCGCAGCACCACCTGTTCGTCGCGCTCGGCGCGGGCCGCTTCGTCCATGCCCATGCCGGGCTGCGTCGCGTGGTCACGCAGGCGCTCACCCTCCCCCAACCGCCGCCCGCACACTGGCGGCTCGACCCAGCTCCGGAGCATCTATGGCAACGCTAGTCCTCGGCGCACTCGGCACGCTGGTCGGCGGACCGCTGGGCGGCGCGCTCGGCGCGACGCTCGGCCGCAGTCTCGACGCGATGATCATCGGCAGCCCCAGCCGCGAGGGGCCGCGCCTGAAGGAGCTCGCGGTGAGCACCTCGAGCTACGGCCAGCCGATCCCCGCGCTCTATGGCAAGACCCGCGTGGCGGGGACGGTGATCTGGGCGACCGATCTCGAAGAGCGGCGCGAGACCAGCGGCGGCGGCAAGGGCAAGCCCAAGACCACCAGCTACAGCTACAGCGTCTCGCTCGCCGTGGCGCTTTCGAGCCGTCCGATCGATGCGGTCGGGCGGATCTGGGCCGACGGGAACCTGCTGCGGGGGCGGGCCGGCGATCTCAAGTCCGGCGGGACCTTCCGCTGCCATACCGGTCATGCCGACCAGCAACCCGACCCGCTGATGGCCGCGGCGATAGGATCGCAATGCCCCGCGCATCGCGGCTGCGCCTATGTCGTGTTCGAGGATCTCGCGCTGGAGGATTTCGGCAACCGCATCCCCGCGCTCAGCTTCGAGGTCTTCGCGAGTCCCGCGAACAGGCTGGTCCAGGAGATCGCCGCGCTTGGCGCGACCGGCAGCAGCAACGCTGCTTTTCCCGAACTCGCGGGCTTCATCCACGAAGGCGGGAGCCCGGCGCAGGTACTCGCGCTGGTCGACCGGTTGCGGCCGCTCGCGGTCACCGAACCGGACGGCTCAGCCAGGATCGACGGCATCGCAGCACCCAGCGGCGACATCCCGCTGCTGCCTTCGCCGTCGGCCTGGGAGGAAGGCGAATTCGGGCGCGAGGACGGCCGGACGCTGTCGCGCCGGTCCGATTCGGCGGCCCCGCTGTCGGCATTGCGCTATTACGATCCGGTCCGCGACTACCAACCGGGCCTCCAGCGGACCGAAGGGCTGGAGCCCGCGCGCGGGCAGGAAATGCTCGAGTTTCCCGGCACCTTTTCCGCGAGCGATGCCCGATCGCTGGTCGCGCGGGCTTCCGCTCGCGCGCAGCAGGATCGCGAGCAGCTCGCATGGCGGATGGCCGAGCTCGATCCCGATCTCGGACCCGGCAGCATCGTGCGCGCTCCCGGCCAGCCCGGCCTGTGGCGGATCACGGGGTGGGAATGGCGCGAGCGCGGGGTCGAACTCGAGCTGGTCCGCTTCGTCGTCCCGGGCCCGACAAGCGTGGCAGGCGACGGCGGCTCCGCCTGGACACCGGCCGACCGGGATGCTGTTGCCACCCGCCTGCGGGCCTTCGAATTGCCCTGGGACGGGATCGGTTCGAGCGCGTCGATCCAGCGCTACGTCGCGCTTGGGGCACCGACCGGGCGCTGGTCGGGCGCCGCGCTCTACCGCTCGAGCGGCGCAGGGCTAGAGCCCCTGGCGCAGAGCGGTCCCGTGCGCGCGGTATCCGGCACGCTCCTCGATGCCGTCGGACCCAATCCGGGTCTCCGGCTCGACCCCGCAGCGACCCTTCGCCTCGCCCTGGAGGATGCCGAGAGCGAGCTCGAACCGGCCACGACCACCGCCCTCGCCGTCGGCGCCAACCGCCTGCTGGTGGGGAGCGAGATCCTCCAGTTCGCGCAGGCAGAGCCCGAGGCCGGAGGGGTCTGGCGGCTGGCCGGCCTGCTGCGGGGGCGCGGCGGGACCGAGCGCGAGGCGCTGGCGGGCCATCTCCCGGGCACGCCGGCCACCCTGCTCGACGAGCGTCTGCTGGCGCTGCCCTCCGACCTCGCGCTGGCGCAGGGCGATCGGCTGGCCGCGATCGGCCTGGCCGAGGAAGAGCCGGTCACCGCGATCCTCGAGGATGCGGGCTGCAGCCGGCGACCACCCTTTCCGGTGCATCCGCTGTCCCGCATCGATGCGCAGGGCGCCCTGACGCTGGGCTGGACCCGTCGCGCCCGCGGCGGTTGGGCATGGCTCGACGAGGTCGATCAACCGCTGATCGAACAGGCCGAAGCCTACGAAGTCGGCCTCGGCCTACCCGACGCCCCCGCAGCGGTCTGGACCGTCTTCCACCCCGCGCTCGTCCTCGGCGCCGCGGAGGTCTCCGCCCTGTCGGCGCTCCATCCCGGCGAAGCCGTGTGGGTCCGCCAGAAGGGGAGCTTCGCCAAATCCGCCCCGCTCTACCTCACCACTCTATCCCCCCTCGTCTGACAGGAGTTCGCCATGACCGAGCCCGTTGCCTTCGACGCCCGATCCGCCCGCCACGCGCTGCCCCTGCTCGTGGCCGGACAGGCGCAGAAGGAGTTCTTCGTCAACGAAGCGTTCGCTCGGATCGACGCCCTGCTCCATCCGGCGATCGAAGGCGAAGCCACCGAACCGCCGGGTTCCCCCGCGCCTGGCGAATGCTGGCTGGTGGCGGCGCCGGCGAGCGGCGCCTGGGCCCTGCGCGAGGGCGAACTGGCGAGCTGGGACGGGACCCAGTGGACCTTTTGCGCCCCCTGCGAAGGCATGCTGCTGTTCGACAGATCGACCGGCGCGCGGGTCGTCTTTCGCGGCGGATGGCAGCGGATTTCGCGGCCCGCCGCCCCTACCGGGGGCGCGGTCGTCGATGCCGAAGCGCGGGCGGCAATTGCCGCAGTTAGCGACATGCTTGCAACACTCGGACTCATTCCGCCTTTCTGACGGGAACCGCATGCCCGCACCGCCGTTCGGCTCACACGGAAGGGGAACCATTTCCCGGAACCCATTCTAAGCGCGCGGGAAAAGCGGCATTAATGCAACAGTTCCCGCCGATTGTTTGCTTGCCACCTTGGGGGTTGAAAGATAGATATGGCCCACTCGGTGGCTCCAATTCGCAAAAAGGGGAAACTATAATGCGGAAATTCGTCATAGGAATGGCGATGGCCTCTACGGCCCTTGCGTCGCCAGCCCTGGCAAAGGATGACAGCTGGTATATCGGCGGTGAATTCGGCGCGATGCTCGTCGAAGACGGCGATTTCTCGATCAACAGCACGACCAACGATCACGAAATCAATCACGCCACCGGCTTCGATGGCGGTGGTTATGTCGGTTACGACTTCGGCGGCTTCCGTCTGGAAGCTGAAGTCAGCTATCGCGATGCAAGCCTGGACGGTATCCAGGTCGGCGCGCCTGGCATCCTTCTCGGCAACGGCTTCACGGCTGCGCCCGGCTTCTACAACTTGGACGGCAGCGACGCCAATTCGCTTTCGTTCATGCTGAACGGCCTGCTCGACTTCGGTCCCGATGACGGCCTTCAGGGCTTCGTCGGCGGCGGTGTCGGTGTTGCCCGCACCAGCTACGATGTCAGCTTCAACCCCGGCTTCGCGTCGTCGATCGACGATTCGGACAGCGGCATGGCCTGGCAGCTCCTCGCCGGCGTTCGCGCTCCGCTGACCGACAACGTCGATGTCGGCCTGCGCTATCGCTACTACAACGCCCAGGACGTCGAACTGGTGGATCTCGGCGGCAACACGCTGCAGGATACCTTCACCAGCCACTCGCTGATGGGTACGCTCGAATACAACTTCGGGGCTCCGCCGCCGCCGCCTCCGCCGCCGCCGCCGCCCCCGCCGCCGCCGCCTCCCCCGCCGCCCCCGCCGCCCCCGGCGAAGGCGGTCTGCGAGACGGGTCCGTACATTGTCTTCTTCAACTGGGACAAGTCGGACATCACTCCGGAAGCAGCGACGATCCTCGACAACGCGGTTTCGGCCTACGCCAACTGCGGCACCGCCGCGGTCATGCTGGCCGGTCACACCGACCGTTCGGGCTCGACGACCTACAACATGGGTCTTGCCGAGCGTCGCAACACCTCGGTCCGCGGTTACCTGACCTCGCGCGGTATTCCGGATGGCCGGATCACCAGCGAAGCCTTCGGCGAATCGCAGCCGCGCGTTCCGACCGCCGACGGTGTCCGCGAGCTGCAGAACCGTCGCGTCGAAATCACTTACGGTCCGGGTTCGGGCATGTAAGCGAACGGCTCACGCCAAAATACGAGAAGGGGCCGGAGCGATCCGGCCCCTTTTTCGTTGGCTTGGTAGGAACCGTTTGTCAGATCGAAAGGATCGCCATGACTGCCCGCCTCTTGCTCCCCTCGATCGTCGCGTCGCTCGCCCTCGCCGGATGCACGACCGTCGATGCGCTGCCCACCGACAGGGTGGGTGAAGCGCGCCTTACCTTCGCCAATGGACTACCCGCAGGAACGGTCCAGCTCCTGAGCAACGGCAACACGGTCAGCGTCGCGGTGGCGGCGGTGGGCCTGCCCGCCGGCGAACACGGGTTCCATCTCCATGCGACCGGCCAGTGCGAAGCCCCCGACTTCAAGAGCGCCGGCGGCCATCTCAATCCCGGCCAGGCGACGCATGGTTCGCTATCCCCGGGCGGCAAGCACCTCGGCGACATGCCCAATCTCACGGTTGGCGCCAACCGCACCGGCAGCGTTGAAGTGACGCTCGAAGGCGATGCCCGGGTCGTGCTGCAGGACATTTTCGACGCCGACGGCACCGCCGTGGTGATCCACGCCGATCCCGACGACTATCGCTCCGATCCGGCCGGCAATGCCGGCGCACGGATTGCCTGCGGCGTGCTGAAGCCGGCCTAGACCGCCTCGCCCGCCGCCCGCGCGCGTTCGACCACCGAAGCGCCGGCTGCCGGCACGAGCTTCAGGGCTACCAGCAGCAGCCCCAGACCGAACGGCGCCGCAATCAGCGTGGTCAGCATACCGGTGCTCAGACCGCCTGCGCTGACTGCCGAGACATAGCCGGCCAGAAACGGGCCGATTCCGAGCCCGATGAGCGTTGTCGACAGGAAGAAGATCGCGGTCGCCATGCCCCGCATCCGCGGCAGAACCAGAGCCTGGCTGCTGGCGGCGGCTGCGCCCAGGGCCGACGCGGAGGTCATCTGGGCGAGAAAGCTCGCGGTGTAGAAAACCAGAAGACTGTCGGTCGTGTAGGCCACCACGATCGGCGGCAGCGACGCGACCAAGCCGAACAGCACGACCATGACGCGACCGTTCTCGAATTTCTCGAGCAGGTGATCGGCCATCCGTCCCCCGAGGATAACCCCGAGGAAGCCCGCCAGTGCCGATGGCGCGCCGAGGAACCAGCCGAGGTCGGTCTTGTCCGCGCCGAGAACGCGCTCTGCATAGGGTGCCCCCCAGTACGAAGCCGCATAGGCCATGAAAGCGACGGTTCCGTAACCGAGCACGACGCTGAGGAATGCAGGCGAACCCCATGTGAGGCGGAAGGTCGGCAAATCGCGCGTGTACAGCGCCGTTGCCCAACTGAAGACTGCGTAATAGCCGACACCGAGGAACAGCCACTGATCGCTGATGGGTAGCCCTGCCCCCGACAGGCCGATGGCTTCGGACAGGTAGGCCGATGCTCCCGGCGTGATCGATGTGAGGAAGATCGCCAGCGCGGAAAAGCCCGCCAGACCGGCGAGATTGACCGCGAATGCCCCCAGTCCACGCTGGAAAGCTCCGAGCAGCGTGAAGGGCGGAATGACCTGGAAGAGCTCCTGGAAGAACCCCCGGAATGGCTCGGGATTTTCCGGCGTCGGAAGTCCGTCGATCGCCCCACGCACGGGTTCGCGCAGGGTCAGGACCCACAGCGCCAGCAGCAGACCCGGCAGGCCGACGGACAGGAAAGCGGCCTGCCAACCCACCAAGCCAAGCGGGCCACCGTCGGGATAGGCCCTGTTCCAGTTCTCAACGACCAGGCCGCCGATCAGCAGCGAGATGCCGCCACCAATGTACAGGCCACTCGAATAGATCGCCAGGGCGGTTGCGCGCAGCCGCGCGGGAAACCAGTCGGAGATGAGCGAGTAGGCCGAAGGACTGGCGGTCGCCTCGCCAACGCCCACGCCCACGCGCGCCGCGGTCAGGGTCCCGGCATTCTTGGCAAAGCCGGAGAGGGCAGTCATCATCGACCACAGGGCGAGTCCGAGGCTCATCAGCCGGACGCGTTTCCAGCTGTCGGCCAGCTTGCCCAGCGGAATGCCGAACAGCGCGTAGAAGACCGCGAAGGCTGTGCCGTAGAGAAAGCCGAGATAGTCGTCCTCGACGCCGAGGTCGGCCTTGATGTCGTTGGCGAGGATCGAAAGAATCTGGCGGTCGATGAAATTGAGGACGTAGATCAGCACCAGGACACCGAGGGCATACCAGCTGTAGGCCGGGACCTTGTCCGCCCCCCCACCGATTTCAGTCTCGGCAGGCGTGGCGGCATCCTTCGCTTCGGTCAAAACCCTACTCCGTCAGTTCTGGGGCGTCCTTGGAATAGGGGGTCGTATCGACAAGCCCCGCTTCGGCAAAGCCTTTTCGCCGCAAGCGACAGGAATCGCAGGCGCCGCAGGCCAGGCCTTCAGCGGTCGGATCGTAGCAGGACCAGCTCCACGCCGGATCGAGCCCGAGCCGGTGGCATTCGCGCGCAATATCCGCCTTGGACATGTGCTGCAGCGGGGCATGGATGGCGAAGGGTGCGCCTTCCACCCCCTGCTTCGTCCCGAGCCGCGCGGTCTCGGCGAAGCTGGCGATGAACTCGGGGCGGCAGTCGGGATAGCCCGAATAATCGAGCGCGTTGACCCCGATGAAGATGTCGCGCGAGGCGGCGGTCTCGGCGAAGGCGGTGGTCAGCGCCAGGAACACCAGATTGCGCGCCGGTACGTAGGTGACGGGTATGTCGTTGCCGACCCCGTCCTTGGGAACGGGGATGTCGGACGTCAGCGCCGAACCGCCGAATTGCCGCAGGTCGAGCGGGAGCTCGACATGGCGTTCGACGCCGAGCTTTTCGGCGATTGCGCGCGCCGACTGCAGTTCGCGGACGTGCCGCTGGCCATAGTCGATCGTCAGCACATGCAGCGCATGCCCGCGCTCGCGGGCGATCGCCGCGGTGACCATGGAATCGAGCCCGCCCGAGAGCAGGACGACGGCGGGGCCGGGAAGATCGCTTGTGGTCATGCCGCCCCGCTATGCGCGAATGCGGCATCCTGCAAGCCGGGCACTCAGCCGCAGGTACCGGTCCGTCGTGCTTCCGCCGTGAACTGGAACGGCTTGCCCCCGGCAATACCCTGGCTGTCGAGCTGGACGAGGCTGGAGGATTCCTTGCGGATATGCGTCCGGCCATAGCCATTGCCGCGGCAGGTATACTGGACGGTGACGGTGCCCGCCTCGTCCTCGATCACGAAGCGATTGCAGTCGCCCTCCGGATGCCGCAGCTGGATCAGCTCGCGGCCGGTGCGGACGCAGATCTTGCGTGCCGGGCTGCCGTCGCGAAAACGCACCTCCCAGCCACCGCTATCGAGACTGTCGAGCATCGCCAGCGACGCCTGCGCGAAGACGGGCGCAGCAAAGGCCGCGAGCGACGCACCAAGCGTCGCAAGGAAGAAGACTGCCCGTTTACGAGCCATAGCGAAATTGACCTTTCGTCCGTGAAACCAGACGCGCCCGCGATTCGCTTTTACTACAGCACAATCGCGATGAACCGTTGTACAACAACGACACGCCGTTCACACTTCGATGCCAAACTGTTTCGAGCAGAATGCGCAATCGACCAGGACGATCCCGTCCTCGTTGCGCATGTCCTCGCGATCCTCCTCGGGAAAGCGTTCGAGCACCTGACGATAATGTTCGACCGAGCAGCGGCAGCCGCGCGCGATGGCCGCGCCCGGCTGGACGCGCACCTCCTCCTCTTCGTGGAACAGGCGCCAGGCGATCGCTTCGAGCGACAGCGCAGGGTCGAGCAGTTCCTCGTGACGGAGCGATCCGGCGAGGATGGCGACATGTTCCCACTCGGGATGGTCGAGCTTGGCGTGGAGCCGCTCGCGCCCTTCCTCGCCTTCGGGCAGATGCTGGACGAGCAGGCCTGCCGCGCGCACGCCGTCCCCGTCCGAACGGACCGCGCAGCGGATCAGTGTCGGCACCTGTTCGGATTGGTAGAAATAGCGCTCGCAGGCCTCGGTCAGGCTGTCGCCCTCCAATGGGACGATGCCCTGATACCGGCCCTTGCCGCCCGCGAGGTCGAAGGTGATCGCGAGATAGCCCTTGCCGAACAGCGCGAAGAGCGAAGGATTCGCGCCCAGTTCGGCCAAGCGCGCGGCGTCGAAATCGACATAGCCGCGCAGCTCGCCACCCTTGTAGTCGCACACCAGCAGGCGCACCGCGCCGGCTTCGGTCTGCGCCTGCATAGTGACCTGCGAACCGTCTTCCGTGACCAGACCGCCCATCAGCACCGCCAGCACCAGCGCCTCCGCAAGGAGGTGGGTGATCGGCGCAGGATAGTCGTGCGCGGCGAGAATCTCGTCGAGCGTGCTGTCGAGCCGCACGAGCCGGCCGCGCGCATCGCGCGCGGGGATGGTGAAAGCGAGCAGCCGACCGGCGTAGGTTTCCGGCGAATTGTCGGGGGTAGCGTCCATCGCCGCCATATGGGGCGCGTTCCGCCGGTTGTGTAGGGTGCCCTGTCCGCTGTCAGATTTTACCGAAACACCACAGCAGCACCGACTTTTGCGCGTGGATACGGTTTTCCGCCTCGTCGAACACCACCGAACGATCGCTTTCGAAGACCTCCTCGGTCACTTCCTCGCCGACATGGGCGGGCAGGCAGTGGAGGAATCTGGCATCCGCCTTCGCGCCCGCCATGAGCCCCGCCGTCACCTGGAACGGGGCCATCGCGGCGAGCTTGTTGTGCACATGCTCCTGCCCCATCGAGACCCAAGTATCGGTGACGACGATGTCGGCCCCGGCAGCGGCCTCCCGAGCATCATGGGTCAGGGTCACGGTGGCACCGCCCGCCCGCGCCATCTCGACGAATTCGGCGTCGGGCTCGTAGCCCTGCGGTGTGCCGACGCGGACGTTGAACTTCATCAATCCTGCGGCTTCGAGAATCGAATGCAGCACATTGTTGCCATCGCCCAGCCAGGCGACCTCCAGCCCAGGCAGCGCCTTGCCGTGCTCGACCATGGTCAGCAGGTCGGCGACGATCTGGCACGGGTGCGAGCGGTCGGTCAGGCCATTAATTACCGGGACGTCGGCATGATGCGCCAGCTCCTCGGCCTTGGCGTGGTCGTCGGTCCGGATCATGATCGCGTCGACCATGCGGCTGAGCACGCGCGCGGTATCGGCAATGCTCTCGCCGCGCCCGAGCTGGCTGGTACCCGAGTCGAGAATCAGCGCCGACCCGCCGAGCTGGCGCATGGCCATGTCGAAGCTGACCCGGGTGCGGGTCGAATTCTTCTCGAAAATCATGCCGAGCACATGGCCCGCCAGCGGCGCATCGGGATCGGGCCTGCCTTTGGGCCAGCTGCCGCGCGCCGACTTGCGGTCCTGCGCGTCGTTGATCATGGCGGCGATCGCGTCCCCACCTGCATCCGAAAGGTCGAGGAAATGCCGCATGCTACCTGCCCTGTTCAGCCGACCGGATCGTAGCTCGCGGCGCCCGCCGAAAGCTTGTCGAAGAATTCGTCAAATTCGGCATCGCCCGCCACCAGCGGCGGAAGCACGCGCAGCGTGTTGTCGCCCGCGGCCACGGTCAGCAACTGGTGCTGGTCGCGCAGGTGGACGAAGAAGGGCCGGCTTTCGACCTTCATCTTGAGGCCGAGCATCAGCCCCTTGCCGCGGACCAGCTCGAACAGCTCGGGATAATTGCCGATGAACTGTTCGAGGCGCGCGCGCAGGCGCTCGCCCTTTTCGGTCACCTCGGCGAGAAATTCGTCATTGGCGACCGCTTCCATCACCGCCTTGCCCGCCGCCATGGCGAGCGGGTTGCCGCCATAGGTCGAGCCGTGCGTGCCGAAGCCCATGCCGCCCGCGGCCTTTTCCGTCGCGAGGCAGGCGCCCAGCGGGAAGCCGCCGCCGATCCCCTTGGCCGTGGCCATGACGTCGGGCTCGATACCGTAGTGTTCGTAGGCATAGAGCTTGCCGGTGCGGGCGACGCCGCACTGGACCTCGTCGAACACCAGCATGAGGTCGTTTTCGTCGGCCAGCTGGCGCAGGCCGCGAATGAACCCCTCGCTGCCGGGGCGGATACCGCCCTCGCCCTGGATCGGTTCCACCAGGAAGCCCGCGGTCTTGTCGCTCATCAGCGACTTGGCATGTTCGAGATTGTCGAATTCGGCATATTGGAACCCGGCGAGCAGCGGCATGAAGCCCTTGTGCATCTTCTCCTGATTCGAGGCGCTGATGGTCGCCATCGTGCGACCGTGGAAGGCGTTGGTGAAGGTGATCAGCTCGGTCCGGTTCGGATCGCCGCCTTCGTGCTGGTGATAGGCACGCGCGGTCTTGATCGCGCATTCGACCGCCTCGGCACCCGAATTGGTGAAGAAGACGGTGTCGGCAAAGGTCTTGTCGACCAGCATCTGCGCCAGCTCTTCACCCTGCGGACTACCGTAGAGGTTGGAGACGTGCATCAGCGTCTCGGCCTGGCGCTGGATCGCGCCGATCAGCCCGGCGTGGCTATGGCCAAGCAGGTTCACCGCGATGCCGCTGGCGAAATCGAGATAGCGCGTGCCGTCCTCGTCGATCAGGTGGCAGTGCTCGCCCTTGACCGGGCGCACCCCGCAGCGGGGATAGACGGGCATCAGCGGCGAAATCGACATGGGTCCTCCAGCGGCACCTGTTGTGCGGGTGCGTTCTCGGTTGAAAGACAAATGGCGGTCCCACGAAGGAACCGCCATCTGCGTGTTTGCCAGCGATCTATTGCGTCTCGCGCGCCGGGTCAAACCGGTTGGCGCGGGGCGCGTGCCTCAGCCCTCGACGGGGACGAGGTTGACCGCCGAATATTTGCCGCGTCGGTCGACCTCGAGGTCGAATTCGTAGCGTTCGCCTTCGTTGATCCCGGCGAGGCCCGAACGTTCCACGGCGCTGATGTGGACGAAGGCATCGGGCTGCCCATCGTCGCGGGTCAGGAAGCCGAAGCCCTTCATCGAGTTGAAGAACTTGACCGTGCCGGTGGCCTTTTCACCGGTCAGCTCGCGACGCGGAGCGCCGGCTGGGGCACCGCGCTCGCCACGGTCACCGCCGCGCGACTGCACGGGGATGACGTCGCCGACGACCTGCAGGTCCTGCGCCGAAACCTTGCCGCCGCGATCGACGAGGTTGAATTCGAGCTCCTGGCCTTCAGCCAGACCTTCGAGGCCGGCGCGTTCGACCGCGCTGATGTGGACGAACACGTCCTCACCACCGGTTTCCTGCTGGATGAAGCCGAAACCCTTCTGGCCGTTGAAGAATTTCACCGTACCCTTGCCGGTGCCGACGACCTGCGCAGGCATGCGGTTGAAACCGCCGCCGCCGCCACCACCGCCGCCGCCACGGTCACCGCCGCGCGGACCGCCGCCGAAGCCGCCGCCGCGATTGCCGCCGCCGAAGCCGCCACGATCGCCGCCACGGTCACCGCCGCCGAAACGATCGCCCTGGAATGCCTCGTGCGGAGCGAAGTCGGACGGGGGACCGCCGAAATTGTCGAAACCTTCCTCGCCGAAACCGTCGCGTTTATCCCGTCCGCGGCGGCGCCCTCTGTCGTAACCCATAAGTCGAACAATACCTTGTCGTGCAGCCCGCAAGTCGGATGTCGGCAGGGAAGAAGGCTGCATCCTCCCCCGTCGCGGGCGAGCACGAAACCCACCCTTGCGTATTCGTCATAGCGCGAAAGACGGCCATGCGCGAACAATTTAGCGGCAGGCGCCAGCAAAGCGCAGAATTGTGACATTTTCGCATGGTAAATCGACACCAATTGACGGCTTGAACCCGGCCCAGGGCTTGGGCAGAGAGACTTCATGGAATTCCTCTCCCTGTTCGCCGAGCCCGCTACCTGGCTCGCCCTGCTCACCCTGATTGCGCTCGAGGTCGTACTCGGCGTCGACAATCTCATCTTCATCGCGATTCTCTCGAACAAGCTTCCCGAGAACCAGCAGCAACGCGCCCGGCGAATCGGCCTGGCGCTGGCACTGATCATGCGGATCGGCCTGCTGATGCTGATCGGATGGCTGGTGACGCTGCAGACTCCGATATTCGATCTCGGACTGGTCGGGGCGCCCAACCAATATGGCGAGCCGAGCTTCGAGACGGCATTTTCCGGCCGCGACCTGATCCTGCTCACCGGCGGGCTGTTCCTGTTGTGGAAGGCGACCAAGGAAATCCACCATTCGATGGAGCCGGAAGACGATTCGGGCGATCTGCTCGACAAGACGCCGGGCGTGGCCGAGGCGGCCAAGGCTACCTTCGGCGCGGTCATCGCGCAGATCGTGGCGATCGACATCGTATTCTCGGTCGATTCGATCCTCACCGCCGTGGGCATGACCGACGACATTCCGATCATGGTCATGGCAGTCGTCATTACCGTAGCGATCATGATGGTCGCCGCCGATCCGCTGGCAAAATTCATCGAGAAGAACCCGACGCTGGTGATGCTGGCGCTGGCCTTCCTCGTGATGATCGGCCTGGTGCTGATCGCCGACGGTTTCGGCTTCCACGTGCCCAAGGGCTATATCTACGCTGCCATGGGCTTCTCGGTCGGGGTGGAAATCCTCAACATCATCCAGCGCCGCCGCCGATCGGCAAAGCAGGCGCGCGCGAAAGGAGGGGCCTGATGGCTCAGTTCCGCAAGCTCTCGGACCGTTTCTACGCCAGCCCGCAAGTGACCCCTTCGGACATCTCCGAAGCTGCGGCGATGGGTATCGCGCTGGTGGTCAACAACCGTCCCGACGGCGAGGCGCCCGACCAGCCGCCGGGCGCGGATATCGAGGCGGCAGCACGCGCGTCGGGGATGGATTATCTGGCGATTCCCGTCGGCGGCGCGGGCTTCAGCGAACCCCAGGTCGAGCAGTTTCAGCAGGCGCTGGCGGGCGCTGCGGGGCCGGTGCTCGGCTTCTGCCGCTCGGGCACCCGCTCGACACTGTTGTGGTCGCTCGCCCAGGCGCGTTCGGGCGAAGACCCGGAGGAAATCGCCGAAGCTGCGGCCGAAGTCGGCTACGACGTCGCCCCGGTGCGCCCGGCGATGGATATGTTCGCCGCCCGCGCGCGCGGCTGATCAGCGGCGATAGTCGAGCGGCGGCTGGCGGTCGCCGAGCAGCGATTCGTAGACATAGCCCTCACCCCGCGCGGCGATGAATTCGGCCTTCGCCGTCTCGCGCAGCTGCGGATTGGTGTAGAGTTCCACCGCCGCCAGCACCATCGCCTTGGCCGCCTGCTGCGCGCCCTTGGCCCCGTAGCTGGTTCCGCTCGCCGCGACCGCCTGCCAGCTGTGCGCGGCGGTGCCCGGGACCCAGGTCGCGGTGCGCACACTGACCGTCGGCACCGCGCGGCTGACGTCGCCGACGTCGGTCGAGCCATAGCCGGTGATCACGGCATAGTCCTCGACCGCCTGCGCTGCCGACTGCTCGGGCGCATCCTCACCGAGGCTCTCGCGGATCGTCGCTGCCCACGCCAGTTCCTGGGGCGTGTATTCGATCGGCTCGAGCGCGCGGAGCTTCTCGGTCATCATGAGCTGGAGCGATTCGAGCGGCAGCGTCGGATTGTTGCCGTGGATGATCTCCCAGTCGACCTGCGTCCCCGTGCCCATGGCCGCGCCCTTCGCCGCTGCCTCGAGCCGGGTCCACAAGGCGCGCACCTCGTCGGCATCCGAATGGCGCACGTAATAGAACACCTCGGCGAAATCGGGCACGACGTTGGGCGCCTTGCCGCCCTCGGTGATGACGTAATGGATCCGCGTGTCCATCGTGGTGTGCTCGCGCATCATGTTGACCATCATGTTCATCGCCTCGACCCCGTCGAGAGCCGAGCGTCCGCGTTCGGGGGCGCCTGCGGCATGCGCCGAGACCCCGTGAAAGCGGAACTTGCCCGAGCGGTTGGCGAGGCTCATGCGCGCAGCGGCAGAATTGTCGTCGGACGGGTGCCAGTCGATCACGAAGTCGGCGTCGTCGAACAGGCCGGCGCGCGCCATGTAGACCTTGCCCGAACCACCCTCCTCGGCGGGCGTGCCGTAGAGCCGGACACGGCCCGGCGTTCCGGTCGCCTCGAGCCAGTGCTTGATCGCGATCACCGCGGTCAGCGAGCCGGCGCCGAAGAGATTGTGCCCGCAGGCATGGCCGGCATGCTTGTCCGCCAGCGGGTCGCGCGTGGGCGACGTCGACTGGGTGATCCCCGGCAACGCGTCGAATTCGGCAAGCAGGCCGATCACCGGGCCCTCGCTGCCCCACTCGGCCACGAAAGCCGTCGGGATTCCGGCGACGCCGGGGCGGATCGCGAAGCCTTCCTTCTGCAATTCGTCGACCAGCAGACCGCTCGAGCGCGTTTCGAGATAGCCCAGTTCGGCATAGTCCCAGATCTGCTTGGCGACGCGCGCGGTACGCTCCTGCTCGGCTTCGACCTGCGCCAGCGGATCGGTGGCCTGGGCAAAGGCCGGCGCGGTGACGAGCGCGGCCCCGGCGGCGAGAATGGCGAAAGCTTTCATGGTCATCTCCCTGTTACCGCCTGCTTGCCGGAAAGCGCGGCGCGTGCCAACGCTTGCGTCATGAACCTGCCCCCCGCCCTCATCCAGTTCCTCGGCTCGCTCCTCGCGATCTTGGCGCTCGCGGGCTTGGCCTGGTGGCTGAAGCTGGGCCCCAAGCCGCGACTCGCGGACGAAGACGCCGCCCGGCGCGCGGCCGACGAGGCTGTCAGCGGGTTCGAGCCCGTGGCGATCGGGCTCGATCGGACAGGTCACGGCGCGCTGATGCGCGATGCCGCGGGCCGCATTCTTCTGCTGCGACCGCACGGCGTGCATTTCGCCGGCCGCCTGCTGCCGCGTGAGACGCGTGTTTTACGCGAGGGCGATGAACTCGAGATCGACCCGGGCGAACGCCGCTATGGCAAGGCGCGCCTGGTGCTCGACGATGCTGCGGCTTGGGTCAGCGCGATAGAAGCGGTAAGGATCTGACCGCAATGCCCGATTTCTCGCCTACCGAATATGCCGTCCCCGGCTTCGTCGCGCTGGTTCTGATCGAGATGATCTGGGCCTGGCGCGCACGGCCCGACGCCTACGAGCCCAAGGACACGCTTACCAGCCTGGCCTTCGGGCTCGGCAGCACCGTGGCCGGCCTGCTGTTCGGCGGGTTGTTCTTCGCGCTCTATTTGTGGCTGTGGGAATTCCGCCTGTTCGACATGGGCTGGGCGTGGTGGGCATGGATCGCCTGCTTCGTGCTCGACGATCTCAAATATTACTGGGTTCACCGCACCGGCCACCGCGTACGGTGGTTCTGGGCGAGCCATGTGAACCACCATTCGAGCCAGCACTACAATCTCTCGACCGCGCTGCGCCAGACCTGGACCGGTTTCCTGACGCTGGGCTTCGCCTTCGCGCTGCCGCTGGTGCTGCTCGGCTTCCATCCCGCCATGATCGCGAGCTGCGGCGGGTTCAACCTGATCTACCAGTTCTGGATCCATACCGAGGCGATCGACCGCATGCCGCGCTGGTTCGAGGCGGTGATGAACACGCCCAGCCACCACCGCGTCCACCATGCAACGAATCCGCGCTATCTCGACCGCAACTACGCCGGGGTCTTCATCGTCTGGGACAAGATGTTCGGCACCTTCGAGCCCGAAACGAGGGACGAGAAGATCCGCTACGGCATCGTCAAGCAACTCGGCAGCTTCAATCTCTTGTGGGCGGTGTTCCACGAATGGATCGGCATCGTGCAGGACATGTGGCACGCGCCATGGAAGCACAAATTGTCATACCTCCTGCGCGAGCCCGGCTGGACGCATGACGGCAGCCGCGAGACCTCGGACCAGATTCGTGCGCGCTGGTTGGAGCGAACCGGTGAGGCAGGAAAACCCGTTGCATCTGAAAACCCGATTGCGGGCGAGGCCGAGGCTGCCTAACCTCTCGAATCGAGAGGAGTATCCATGGACGAATTCGATGTCATCGTGATCGGTGGCGGCAGCGCGGGCAGCGCCGTTTCGGGACGGCTGGCCGATGCCGGCAAGCGCGTCTGCCTGCTCGAGGCGGGGCCGCGCAACGACACCATCCTGGTCAAGACGCCGGGCTTCATGCCCTTCCTGCGCGATGCGTCGAACTATCGCTTCGAGACGGTTCCGCAGAAGGGCCTCAACGGACGCATCGGCTACCAGCCGCGCGGGCGCGGGCTCGGCGGATCCTCGGCCATCAATGCCATGATCTATATCCGCGGCAATGCCTGGGACTATGACAATTGGGCGGCGCTCGGCTGCACCGGCTGGAGTTACGAGGACGTCCTCCCCTACTTCAAGCGCGCCGAACACAATGTGCGCGGCCCGGACGAGTATCACAGCGCCTCCGGTCCGCTGTGGGTCAGCGACCAGAAATGGCCCAATCCCGGCAGTCTCGCCTTCGTCGAAGCCGCCGCCCAGCTGCAACTGCCGCGCAATGCCGATTTCAACGGTGCGAATCAGGAAGGTTTCGGCCTCTACCAGGTAACCCAGAAGAACGGCGAACGCTGGTCCGCGGCGCGCGCCTATGTCGAACCCCGGCGCGGCTCGAAGAATCTCGACGTGCGCATCGGGGTGAGCGTTCAGCGGCTCGAGATCGCGGACGGACGCGTGACCAGGGTGACCTATTCGGTCGGCAGCAGGGAGCGCACGATCAAGGCGCGCGGCGCAGTGGTCCTGTCGGCAGGCGCGTTCAATTCGCCCCAGATCCTGATGCTCTCGGGAATCGGCCCGGCAGCGCACCTCAGAGAGCACGGGATCGACGTCGTGCTCGACAAGCGCGCGGTCGGCTCCGACCTGCAGGACCATATCGACTATGTCTCGAGCTGGGAAACGCAGAGCAAGGACTTTATCGGCGACAGCCTCGCGGGGACCGTGCGGATGGCGAAGGCCATCATCGAGCACCGCCGCAAGCGGACGGGCGCCATGACCACGCCCTATGCCGAAGCGGGCGGGTTCTGGAAAGTCAGGCCCGATGCCCCCGCACCGGATATCCAGTGGCATTTCGTCCCCGCCATGCTCGAAGACCATGGCCGGACGAGGGTGAAGGGTCACGGCTTCTCGCTCCACGCCTGCGTCCTGCGCCCCGAGAGCCGGGGGACGGTAAAGCTCAATGGCCGCGACGCACGGATGGCTCCGCGCATCGATCCCAACTTCCTCGACGACGAGCGGGATATCGCGACGCTGCGCGAAGGCGTGCGCCTGTCGCACCGCATCGCCTCCTCCCCCAGCCTGGCGAAATACGAGCCCAAGGATCGCTATCCGATCGACCTCGACGACGATGCGCAGCTCGACGAGCTGATACGCAACCGTGCCGATACCGTCTATCACCCGGTCGGCACCTGCCGGATGGGAGCCGACGAGGATGCGGTGGTCGATCCGACGCTCAAGGCGCGCGGGATCGAGGGGCTCTATATCGCGGATGCGAGCGTGATGCCCCGCCTCGTCAGCGGCAACACCAATGCCCCGAGCATCATGATAGGCGAACGCTGCGCCGATTTCATCAGGGCCGCGCTGGCATGATGCTCGATCCTCATACCGCCCTTTACTGCGCAAAACCGGTGCCCACTTTTGCGCGAGGGCGGGTGGGCATCATGATAGGCGAACGCTGCGCCGATTTCATCAGGGCTGCCCTTGCTCGCTAGGCTCAAGGGCTGGGCTGCGGCGCTGAAGGACGAGGTGGTGGCGCTCTACGTCGCCGCCAAAGACAGACGCACGCCGTTTCTCGCCAAGCTCGTGGCCGGCGCGACTGCGGCCTATGCGCTCTCCCCCATCGACCTGATCCCCGACTTCATACCTGTGATCGGACTGCTCGACGACCTGATCCTGGTGCCGCTGGGCATCTGGCTCGCGATGCGCCTCATCCCCACCGAGCTGATGGCCGAGTACCGCGAGGTCGCGGCGCGGATCGCGCAGCGCCCGACCTCTCCCGTCGGCCTCCTGTTGGTGATCGCCCTGTGGATGATGGCCATCGCGCTTGTCGGGCTGTTCTTCCTGAACGGCTGAAACAGGACGGGCCGGAGGGTTGCGACCCGCAGGCCGAATGTTCGCGGCGTGCCCACCTGACGACCGAGACGCGCACTATCGAAATCGATCCCGACGGTGCGTCAGGCGAAAAAAGAGAGACACCCCGCCTGTGCGCCGAAAAAAGGGCCGGAGCCTTGGCTCCGACCCTGAGAGTCGGTGTTCGCAGGAGGAACACGGTTTGGCGGGGGCACCCGAGAAGAGGAGAGAAGAATGCCCCCGCCGAGCTGGTGATCAGTTGTAGGCGCGTTCCCCATGTTCGCCGATGTCGAGGCCGTCGCTCTCGATCTCGGGGGTGACGCGCAGCCCGGTGACGAGCTTGGTCGCAAAGGTCGCGATGAGCGTGCCGACCGCGGCCCAGACGATCGCGACGGCGACCGCGATGACCTGCGTCGTGACCTGGGCGCCCATGGCGTATTCGGCGGCATCGCCCGGACCGCCCAGCGCGGGCGAATAGACGATGCCCGTGCCGATCGCCCCGACGATCCCGGCGATGCCGTGGATGCCGAAGACGTCGAGCGCATCGTCGTAGCCGAGCTTGGGCTTGAGCTTCGCGACCGCGAAGTAGGCGATCACCGAGGCGATGATGCCGAGGACGATGGCACCGAAAGGGCCGCTGTTGCCGGCCGCCGGCGTCACGGCGACGAGGCCGGCGATCACACCCGAGGCGAAGCCCAGCGCCGAGCCCTTGTGACCGGCGAAGCGCTCCATCAGCATCCATGCCAGCGCACCGGCAGCGGTGGCGACGAAGGTGTTGATCATGGCCAGGCCCGCAGTGCCGTCGGCTTCGAGCTCCGAACCCGCGTTGAAGCCGAACCAGCCGACCCACAGCAGGCCCGCACCGACCAGCGTCAGCGTCAGGCTGTGCGGCGGCATCGGCTCGCCGGGATAGCCCTGGCGCTTGCCGAGGAAGAGCGCGAGCACCAGTGCCGAGACGCCGGCGTTGATGTGCACCACGGTACCGCCGGCGAAGTCGAGCGCGCCCATTTCGAACAGCAGTCCGCCGCCCGCCCACACCATGTGTGCGATGGGGAAATAGACGATCGTCAGCCAGATCGCGGTGAACAGCATCGCGGCGGAGAACTTGAGCCGCTCCACCGTCGCGCCGAGGACGAGCGCGGCGGTGATCGCGGCGAAGGTCATCTGGAAGCTGACGAAGACATACTCGCTGATCACTTCATCGCTGAAGGTCGCCGCGGTGCTGTCGGTCGTCACCTGGGAAAGAAACAGGTTACCCCAGCTGAAGAAGGCGTTGCCCTCGGGCCCGAAAGCGGTCGAATAGCCCCACATCACCCAGACCAGCATGGCGAGACATGCGGCCCCGCCGATCTGCGTCATCGTGGAAAGCATGTTCTTGCTGCGGGTCAGACCGCCGTAGAACAGCGCGAGGCCGGGCAGGATCATCAGCAGCACGAGGATCGTGGCGGTCATCATCCAGGCGTTGTTACCGGGGTTGGCCACGGCGGGCGCGGCTTCGGCCGCCTCCTGCGCGAAGGCCGCGGCGGGCGTGAGCAGCGCGAGGCCGGCGGCGGCGGCACTGCGGTGAATGTTTCGAAGCATCATGGGTCCCATCCTGTCCGTCAGAGCGCGGTGTCGCCGGTCTCGCCGGTGCGAATGCGCGTGGCGCTGGCGAGGTCGAATACGAAGATCTTGCCGTCGCCGATCGCATCGGTGCTGGCCGTCTGCTGGATCGTCTCGACCACCTGCGGGGCGAGGTCGTCGCTCGCGGCGATTTCCAGCTTCACCTTGGGCAGCATGTTGGTCGAATATTCGGCGCCGCGGTAAATCTCGGTCTGGCCCTTCTGGCGCCCGAATCCCTTGACTTCGGTAACGGTCATCCCGGCCACACCGATGCCGCCGAGAGCTTCACGCACCTCGTCGAGCTTGAATGGCTTGATGACGGCGATGATGAATTTCACGCGCACACCCCCTCAATTGGTCCGCCGGTCCCAGCACCGGCTTTCGCACCTGCAGCAATGTGCGTGCCAAACAGGGATTCGGGGGGATTGGACCGCCCCTCCATGGAAATGGGCGGTTTCGATTGCGTATTTTTTAGGCTGCAGCCTATATATTGGGCAGCTTGAGCGTCGCGACGACCGGCAGGTGGTCGGAGGCCACGGCCGACAGGCCGGTGTGGTGCACCTCGTGCGACACGCAATCCCAGTGGGGACTGGCGACGATGCGGTCGAGCGTCGCGACCGGCTGACGGCTGGGATAGCTGCGCCCGGGGGTAAGGATGTTCCAGCCCGCCGGGAATTCCCGCATCGCACCGCTCTGCCGGCCCCACTGGTTGAAATCGCCCATGATGACGGTGGGCAGATCGCCCGCGCAGTCGCGCACAAAGTCCAGCAGCGCGCGGATCTGGTCGCGGCGGCGCAGGCCCGACAGGTCGAGATGCGTGCCGATGACACGCAGCCGGCGGCCCTCGACCAGGAGTTCGCCACAGGCCGCGCCGCGCGGTTCGAGCGTGGGAAGGTCGAGCGATGTGCCCGCGACGATCTCGATGCCGCGCCGGACGAGCAGCGCATTGCCGTGCCAGCCGATGCTGCGCGGGCGCCGGGCGACTTCGACCACGCGCCAGTGGGTGTCGTCGATCTCGGCGCGCGGCAGAACGCTCGCGCGCTCGCCTATCCGGCGGTCGGCCTCCTGCAGGGCGATGATGTCCGCATCGATCTCGTGCAGCACGGTAAGAATGCGCTCGGGGTCGCGCTTGCGATCGAGGCCCACGCCCTTGTGGATGTTGTAACTGGCGAAAGTGAGTTGCACGGGGGCGCTATTCGCCTTCGAAATAGCGGTCGGTCGGTCGCGTCGGCAGCCCGTCGATGCTCTTGGTGCGGGTCTGCATCTTGGCCACCCATTCCCCGGCATCGGACTGCGCATGCGCCTTCTTCAGCGTCGGCCGCTCGTCGCGATAGTCCATGAAGGGCACGCCCCAGCCGCAACTCGTTTGCACGCTCTCGACCGCGATGTCGAAGATCTGCCGCGTGCCGGGCAGCATCTCGAAATGCGCCGCGAGGTCATCCCATGCCTTATCCTGCGGCAGCACCGCGCGTCCCGTGCCGTAGATGCGCAGGATCAGCGCGGGCCGGTCGAAATTGCAGAACATGATGGTGATGCGCCCGTCGGCGGCGAGGTGCGCATGCGTTTCGTTGCCCGAGCCACCAAGGTCGAGATAGGCGACGCGGGTCGGCGCGATCACGCGGAAGGCGTCGTAGCCCTTGGGAGAGAGGTTGATTCGGGCATCTTCGGCGGCGGTGGCGACAAAGAAGACCGGCTGCTTGCCGATCATGGCGATGTGCTTGTCGTCCAGCCGCTCGAAGAAATCCGCCATCAGAGAAAGTCCTTCAGTGTCGCCATGAAACGATCGAACTGGTCGTGGTGGAGCCAGTGGCCGGCGTTGGCGAATTCGATCACTTCGGCATTGGCGAAATGGTCCAGCCGCCCGTCGCCCTCGGGGTTCGAGGCCCAGCTGTCGGCCCCGTAGAGCAGCAGCGTGGGCGCGGTGATCGCGGCCCAGGTCTGGTGGAGGAATGCGTCGGCGACATCCTCGACCGGCCAGACATTGAGATGCGGATCGAACTTCCAGCTGTAGGTTCCGTCCTCGTTGCGGTTGACCCCGTGGATGGTGAGGTGGCGGGCCTGCTCCTCGGTGAGGTAGCTGTTTTCCTCGATCATCCGTGCGAAGGCGGCCTCGATGCTCTCGTATTTGCGCGGGCTCCGGCCCGAGGCGGCGCGCTTCTTGCCGATCCATTCGTTGAGGCGCTCGGGATAGGGCTTGGCGCGCATCTCGGCCTGCCGCTTGGGGCTTGGCCCGAGCCCTTCGATCGCGACGATCTTGGTGACCATCTCGGGAAAGGTCCCGGCGTAGCGCAGCGACACATTGCCGCCCATCGAATGGCTGACGATCGTCACCGGGCCGACGCCGAGCTGATGGACCAGCTGCGCGAGGTCATAGACCATGTCGCTGGCCGAATAGTTGCCGTCGCTGACCCAGTCGGAATCGCCGTGTCCGCGGTGGTCCATAGCCACCACGTGCCAGTCGTCGCGCAGCCGCTCGGCGACCCAGTCCCAGCTGCGCGCGTGGTCGCGCCCGCCATGGACCAGCACCAGCGGCGGCTTCCCGCGGTTGCCCCAGTCGAGATAATGCAGTCGCAGCCGCTGCGAGATGAAGGTCTGCGAGGTCGGTCCGGCGTTCAGCGTCATGGCGTTTCCATGCCGCCTTGCCGCGCCCCCCGCAAGCCTACCGCTCCTTGGTCGCGGAGAAGGTGAGGTCGGGATTCTTTTCCTGCTGGTAGCTCACGTCCCACGGGCTCTTGGCCATGAAGACCAGATCGCCGTCGCGATCCTTGGCGAGATTCGAGAGGTTGAACTTCTCGAATTCGCTCATCGCCTTGTGCTCGCCCCCGATCCAGCGCGCGGTGGCGAAGGGCGAGGCTTCGAGCCGCGCCTCGACCTTGTATTCGGCCGAGAGGCGGCTGATCAGCACGTCGAGCTGCAGCTGGCCGACCACGCCGACGATCCACTGCCCGCCGATCTCGGGATAGAAGACCTGGATCACGCCTTCTTCGGAGAGGTCGTCGAGCGCCTTCCTCAGCTGCTTGGTCTTGGTCGGATCGACCAGCGCGACGCGGCGCAGGATTTCAGGCGCGAAATTGGGCAGGCCGGTGAAGCGGATCGCGTTCCGTTCGGACAGCGTGTCGCCGACGCGCAAAGTGCCGTGGTTGGGGATGCCGATGATGTCGCCGGGCTCAGCGGTGTCGGCGACCTCGCGATCCTGCGCGAAGAACAGGATCGGCGAATGGATCGCGATCGGCTTGCCCAGCCCCGAAGGCGTCAGCTTCATTCCGCGTTTGAAGGTGCCCGAGACCTGCCGCATGAAGGCGATGCGGTCGCGGTGGTTGGGGTCCATGTTCGCCTGGACCTTGAAGATGAAGCCGGTGACCTCGTCGCGCGTCGGCTCGATCTGCTCCTCACCGGCGGGCTGCGGTCGCGGCGGCGGGGCATGCTGGGCGATCGCCTCGATCAGCTCGGTGACGCCGAAGTTCTTGAGCGCCGAGCCGAAATAGACCGGGGTGAGGTCGCCATTGCGATAGGCCTCGAGATCGAACGCGGGATAGCCGATCTGCGCCAGCTCGATTTCCTCGGCGAAGCGCTCGGGGATTGCCGGGTCGCAGTCGCGCTTGCCCTTGAATTCCTTCGACGGCCCCTCGGGCCGTGCGACGCAGCCCGACGCGAAATCGAGCACGCCCTCGAACTCGCCGCCCATGCCGACCGGATAGGCCTGCGGGCTCACGTCGAGCGCCAGCATGTCGGCGATTTCGTCGAGCAGCTCGAACACCGGCCGCCCCTCGCGGTCGACCTTGTTGACGAAGGTGATGATCGGCACGCTGCGCAACCGGCAGACCTCGAACAGCTTGCGCGTCTGCGGCTCGATGCCCTTGGCCGCATCGATCACCATGATGGCGGAATCGACCGCAGTCAGTGTACGGTAGGTATCCTCGGAGAAGTCCTCGTGCCCTGGCGTGTCGAGCAGGTTGAAGGTGATTCCGTCGCGTTCGAAGGTCATCACCGAGCTGGTGACCGAGATCCCGCGCTGCTGCTCGATCTTCATCCAGTCCGAACGCGCGCGCCGTGCCTGTCCGCGTGCCTTGACCTCGCCCGCCAGGTGGATCGCGCCGCCGGTCAGCAGCAGCTTCTCGGTCAGCGTGGTCTTGCCCGCGTCAGGGTGCGAGATGATCGCGAAAGTGCGGCGGTTGGAAGTCATTCGTTCTCTATTTCAAATATCGTCGTCGTGGCCCGGATCAGGCCCCGGCTGACGGGGCGTCAGTCGCGTTCTCTTGCCACCCGGAAGCCGGCGAAATCCTGGTTCACGGGCATCGGTTCGAGCCGGTTGATGTTGAGGTGCGGCGGCAGTTCGGCGACCCACCTGATCATGTCCGCAATGTCCTGCCCGGTCATCGGGTCGACGCCGCGATAGAGGTCGTCGCTCGCTTCCCGGCTGCCGGTGCGCACGAGCGTGAACTCGGTCTCGACCATGCCTGGCTCGATGCTCGTCACGCGCACGCCGGTACCGTGGAGGTCGGCGCGCAGCGCGAGGGTGAAGTGGTTCACGAAGGCCTTCGAACCGGCATAGACGTTGCCGCCGGGATAAATGTAATTGCCGGCAACCGAGCCGATCGCGATGATCGCTCCCTTGCGCTCGATCAGCACGGGCAGGAGCTTGCGGGTCAGCACCACCATGGCCGTCACATTGGTGTCGATCATGGTCTGCCAGTTCTCGAGATCGGCCTCCTGCGCCGGTGAAAGCCCCTGCGCGAGACCGGCATTGTTCACCAGCAAATCGATGTCGGCGAAGGCTTCGGGCAGTGAGGCAATCGCGGCATCCATCGCCTCGCTATCGCGCACGTCGAAGCATGCGGCATGGACCTTGTCCGCGCCCAGTTCTGCGACCAGCGCGTCGAGCCTCACCTGGCGGCGCCCGGTGGCGACGCAGCGCCAACCGCTGGCGACCAGCGTGCGGACGGTGGCCTCGCCGATGCCGGCTGTGGCTCCGGTGACGAAAGCGGTCTTGGTCATCCCCTCAACTCCGCACCCTGCTTCGCAGCGGCAGCGACGACCTTGTCGGAAATCGCCTTGATCTCGGCATCGGTGAAACTCTTCTCACCCGGCTGCAGCACGACTTCTACCGCGACCGACTTCTTGCCCTCCGGAACGCCCTGGCCGGAGAAGACGTCGAACACACGCGCATCGACCACGGCCTGCTTGTCCGCCCCGCGCACGGCCTTGACGAGGTCGCCCGCGGCGAGGTCTGCGGGGACGAGGAATGCGAAGTCGCGAGTCAGCGCCTGAAGGGCCGGGGGGGCATAGGCGGGCCGGGCGAAACCGCCGCCGCCGCGCCGGGCCGGGATCGCGTCGAGGAATATCTCCACCGCCATGACCGGGCCGTCGACGTCGAAGGCCTTGAGCGTCCGCGGATGCAGCGCGCCGAATCGGGCGAGGACGTTCTTCGGCCCGAGGCGAAGCGTGGCCGACTGGCCGGGGTGGAACTGCTCGCCCGCCTCGCCCATCACCATCAGATTGTCCACCGGCGCGCCGGCTGCACCCAGCAGCGCCATGGCCGCGGCCTTGGCGTCATAGGCATCAAAGCCCGTCGCCTTGCCCTGCGACCAGCTGCGCGCAGACTTCTCGCCCGCAAGCACCACCCCGAGCGTCGGCCTCTCGTCGCTCGCCCCGCCTTTGCCGCGGAAATAGCGCCGGCCGATCTCGAACAGGCGCGAACCCGGCGCGCCGCGATCGGCATTGCGCTTCGCAGCTGCGAGCAGGCCAGGGATCAGCGAGGGGCGCATTGCCTTCATGTCCTCGCTGATCGGGTTGTCGAGCACCCACAGCTCGGTACCGTCGGCGAAATGCTCGGCATCGGCCGTGGGAAGGAAGGACCAGGTCACCGCCTCGTTCAACCCGCTGGCGGCCGCCGCGCGGCGGAGCTTGCGTTCCAGCTGCTGGAGCGGCGTGGCGGTCGGCATGGCGACGCCCTCGGCGCGCGGCAGCGCGACGCTTGCGACATGGTCCAGACCGTGGATGCGGACGACCTCTTCGACGAGGTCGGCGGGGCCCTCGATATCGTGACGGCGCGGCGGGCAGGTGACCTGCCAGTCGGCTCCGACGGTGAAATCGAGCGCTTCGAGAATGCGGCGCTGCTCGTCTTCGGAGACCGCAATGCCGCCGAGGCGGGTGGTGAGTGTCGGATCGAACTGCACGACCTTGGGCTCGACCGGGGCCTGGCCGGCGCGAACAACCTCGCTCGGCGTGCCGCCGCAGATTGTCACGATCAGCTCGGTCAACAGCGCGAGGCCATCGTCGAGGAAGGCCGGGTCGACACCGCGCTCGAAGCGCGTGCGCGCATCCGAGGCAAGGCCCAGCTTGCGCCCGGTCACACCGATCCGCTCTGGGTCGAAATAGGCCACTTCGAACAGCACATCGGCGGTAGAATCGGTTACACCCGAGTGTTCGCCGCCCATGATGCCGGCAATGTCGTGGACGCCGGCATCGTCGGCGATTACGGTCATGCTCTGGTCGAGCGTGTAGCTCTTCTCGTTGAGCGCGAGCACCTGTTCGCCATCGTGGGCACGCCGCGCGACCACGGCGCCCGACAGCTTGGCGAGGTCGTAGGCATGCGCCGGGCGACCATGGGCGAGCATCACGTAATTGGTGATGTCGACGATGGCCGAGATTGGCCGCTGGCCTGCTGCCTTGAGCCGCCGCTGCATCCATTCGGGCGAGGCGCCGTTGGCCACGCCCATTATGGTGCGGCCGTGGAAGGCCGGGCAGCCTTCGGCGTCGTCGGTACGGATTTCGACCGCGCAGGCGCCGTCGCCCGTGATCTGCGGAACGGCGAGCGGCCTGAGCTTGCCCAGTCCCGCCGCCGCGAGATCGCGCGCGATCCCGAGCACGCCCATACAATCCGGGCGGTTGGGCGTGATCGCCACGTCGAAGACGGGCGAGGCGTCGCTGTAGTCGGCGAAGCTGGCGCCCACCGGCGCATCCTCGGGCAGTTCGATGATACCGTCGTGCTCGTCGCCCAGCTCGAGCTCGCGCACCGAGCACATCATGCCGTTCGATTCGACCCCGCGGATCGCGCTCTTGCGCAGTTCCATCCCGTTCGCCGGCACCACCGCGCCGGGCAGGCCGAGGACGCCGAGCATCCCCGCGCGGGCATTGGGCGCGCCGCAGACGACCTGCAGCGGATCGCCCTCGCCGGTGTCGACGCTGAGCACCTGAAGCTTGTCGGCATCCGGATGCGGCGCCGCGGTCAGCACCTTGGCGACGCGGAATCCGGAGAGCTTGTCCGCCGGGTCCTCGATCCCCTCGACCTCGTGGCCGATGGCGTTGAGCGCGGCGGCGATCTCGCCGACCGTGGCTTCGGTGTCGAGGAAATCGGTCAGCCATTCGAGCGAGAACTTCATGCGCTTGCTCCCACGCCGGCGGAGAGCGTCGGCTGGTCGAAGGCCGAGAAGCCGTAGTGGTCGAGCCAGCGCTGGTCGCCGTCGAAGAAGGCGCGCAAGTCATCCATCCCGTATTTGAGCATGGCGAGACGGTCGACTCCCACGCCGAAGGCGAAACCCTGCCATTCATCGGGGTCGAGCCCCGCCATTTCGATCACCCGGCGGTTGACCATGCCGCTGCCGAGCAGCTCCATCCAGCCATGGCCCGGCGCATCGCCGTCGCCGCCGAGCACGCGGCGGCCCTTCACGTCCTGCCAGCCGACATCGACCTCGACCGAAGGCTCGGTGAAGGGAAAGTAGGAGGGGCGCAGGCGCAGCACGATATCGTCGCGTTCGAAGAACGCCTTGAGGAAGGTCTCGAGCGTCCATTTGAGGTGCCCGAGATGGATGTCCCGGTCGATCACCAGCCCCTCGATCTGGTGGAACATCGGCGTATGCGTCGCGTCGCTGTCGCTGCGATAGACGCGGCCCGGTGCGATGATCCGCAGCGGCGCACCCTGATCGACCATGGCACGGATCTGCACCGGCGAGGTGTGCGTGCGCAGCAACATGCGGCGCCCATCGCTGTCGAAGTCGGGGAAATAGAAGGTGTCGTGCATCGCGCGCGCGGGATGCGTCTCGGCCATGTTGAGCGCGGTGAAATTGTGCCAGTCGTCCTCGATCTCGGGGCCGGTGGCGACCGAGAAGCCGAGATCGGCGAAGATTTCGGCGAGCTCGTCCATCACCTGGCTGACCGGGTGGACCGAGCCGCGCGGCGCCGCTGGCGCGGGCAGCGTCAGGTCGAGGCTCTCGGTCGCCAGCCGCGCCTCGAGTTCGGCATCCTCCAGCACCGCCTTGCGCGCGGCGATGGCGTCGGTGGTTTCGGTCCGCAGGCCGTTGAGCAGCGGGCCCTGCACCTGCCGTTCTTCGGGCGACATCTTGCCGAGCGTCTTCATCAGCCCCGAGATCGATCCCTGCTTGCCGAGGAATTCGATCCGCAGCGCTTCGAGAGCGGCGGCGTCGGGAGCATTTTCGATCCGCGTCAGCGCATCGGTCTTGAGTTGGTCGAGATCGGTCATTCTGTCCGGCTTGGAAAGGTCGGGGAATCTGTGCCCGCAGCCCCTAGCGGCAAGAGCGCGATTGCTAAAGCCCCAGATCGGATTCGGGCGGGCGCCGGGGGTGGTAGAGCGCCTGCATGGCTACGCCTGCATTGGCGTTGGTCACGCTCACCGCGGCGCGGGTGATCGGATGCGGCAGCGAGGCGAATTCGCTCGGCGTCATGTTCATCGTGCTGCGGAAGTCGCGGATGAAATGCGCCTGGTCCCAGTAATGCGTGTCGAGCGAGCTGATCCAGCTCATCGTCGGATCGAGCATGTATTTCCCCAGACTGCGCAGAAAACGCTGGCGGCGCAGCAAGACGCGCGGCGTGAAACCGAAATGGCGGGGACAGAAGCGCTCGAAGGTGCGCGAGGTCATGCCCGCAAGTTCGGCCAGATCCGCCACCGAAGAGGCATCTTCGGACAAGAGCGCGAGATGGACCGACTGGATCGTCTCGTCGGCTTCGGGCGGCTCGCCGAGCAGGGCGCGAAACGTATCGGTGATGAGGGCCGCTGCAGCCGCGAGGTCGTCGCCCTCGCGGCGCAGCTGGTGCAGCATCGCCTGCAGCGCCGGATCCGCCCCCGACTGGCCGATGTCGCAGAACCGGTTGGCCATGGTGTGGACCGGGCAGCGCAGAAAGCGCGCCCAGCCGGCGGGGGTGAGGCCGATCCCCCAGAACTTGCCAGCGGCTACGCGCAGGCGGGTGACCCGATCGGTCGGGCCCGAGAGCACCGCGGGCGGAACCGCGACCATCGGCCCTTCGCCGATCACCGCTTCGTAGATATCCGCATCGCCCGTGCGCAAATTGGCTTCTTCGGGAGGCAGCCAGTCCTCGACATCGACCCCCGGGGCTACCTCGGTGCGATAATAGGCCGAGAGATAGGGCGCGAGGTCGGGTGGCGGCGACACCAACCGCAAACGCAACCCACTCGATTCATACTCCGTGACCCGAAGCGCAGCTGTCCCCATGGCTGGCCACATTTGGGTTAATTTCGTGAAAAGGCAAGAGCCTAGGCTGCGACCGCCCCCTGCGATGCGCGGTCTGGCGCCGCATCGGCGCTAGCCACCCGGCGGTTGCTGCAGGACCTGCATCGCCTCGCCCGCCACGGCCATCCGTGCATGCGCGGCAGCCGCCAGAACGGGATGCGGGATTTTGGCATATGTGCTCGGCGGCATGGTCATGAAGCGCCTGAAGTCGCGCACGAAATGGGCCTGGTCGTGATAGTGGCTGTCGAGCGTGTCGATCCATTTCAGCGAAGGATCGAGCATGAACTTGGCCAAGCTGCGGACGAAGCGCTGGCGCCGCAGCAGGAGCTGGGGGCTGAATCCGAACACCCGGCTGCAGAACCGTTCGGTTGTGCGCGGACTCTGCCCAAGGACTGCCGCCAATTCCGTCACGCTATGATGCGACGGATCGGTCAGCGCCTTCTCGGCGCGCAGGATCGCCGCCTCGCGCGGGACAGGACGGGCGAGCAGGACGTCGAGTTCGCGGAGCATGGCGTCGCGCTCCCCGGCGATATCCCCCTCCCCTGAAGGGACACAGGCGCAGAGCGCCCGCAGTCGCGCGAAGGCCGGGTCGGCTTCGGCATCGGCATAGCGATCGGCATAGGCGCTCGCCGGCGCATCGGTGAGCCGCGCCCAGCCCAGCGGCATGAGGCCGATGCCCCACGACCGCCCCGTACCCGCGCGGAAACGGGTGGCGACGCTGGTCGGACCGGTCATGACCGCACGCGGCATGCGCTCGAGCGGCGTCTCGCCTATGCCGGCCTTCACCGTGCGGCCGGGGATGATGCGCAGGTTGGCCCACTCCGGATGGAGCCAATCCTCCACCGGCTGCGTCTCTGCGCCGGAAATCTCCATGTGGTACAGTGTCGTGACGAAAGGGCGCAGGCGCTCCGGCGGCAGGAAGAAACGCAAGGCCACTGCGGCCGATGCACCGCCCTGCTTCATCGCCGCAGCATCCTCTCGAAGCCCGGCCTGTCGTGTCCTGTCGCGATCATTCCATCCCGTTCTTTCACAACGGCTAGCAAATGGAGACGCATCATTCGACAGCTATTTGGGATCGTCCAGGGTTTGGGCCGGCGAGCCCCAGACGCGTTTGCGTTCGGCCATGAAGGCATGCATGACCGGATGAGGTCTGGCGGCATATTCGCTGGGCGTACAACGCATGAAGGCATGGAATTCGTGCACGAAATGCGACTGGTCGTGATAATGGCGATCGATCACGTCGGACCAGTTGGCCTGCGGTTCGAGCATGAAGGCCGCGAGGCTGCGCATCAGCCGCTGGCGGCGCAGCAGAAGGCGCGGGGGAAACCCGAAATGGCGCGCGCAGACACGCTCGAGCGTGCGCTTCGACAGACCGCATTTGCGCGCGAATTCTTCGACCTGCAGGAGGCGCGGATCGACCATGACCTCGTGCACCTTCTGGATCCGCCGGTGGTCGCGCGGCGGATCGGCCAGCTTGCGGAAGAATTCGGTGAGAAACGCGAACTGCTGCTCGTCCGAATAGTCGCGCGTGCACAATTTCGCGCACAGCGGGGCGAACCGGCCGAAGACGGGCGAGAGTTCGCCATCGACCACGGTGTTCGCATGTTCGCTGGCATCCTCGCCGATGAAGCGCGCCCAGCCGAGCGGAAACAGGCCGATCCCCCACATCCGCGTCCGGCCGAGCGTGAAATGCGTCGGGCAGGAACTGGGACCGGTGGCCTGGAAGCGCACGCCATCGATCCGTTCCCCGTCGGGGAGTTCAGCCGATGGCCCCTTGTCGGTAAAAAAGCGCAGATTTGACCATTCTGGCTGCAGCCAGTCTTCGAGCACCTCGCCCGGCGGCAGGTCCACTTCAAGCCGGTAAAAGGTTGTAAAGCAGGGGGCCAGATCGGCGGGTGGCGCGAAAAAGCGGACGTCGATGCTGTCCTGTCCGATCAATTGCCTCATCCTACTACGGATGCGGAATATACCCGCTTGTAGGATGGCGACAAGCAGTGCCCATACGTAAAGGGCGCCCCTAACGGAGCGCCCTTCGAGAATGCCTTGTCGAACAGGAGCTTAGGCGGGAAGTGCCTTCTTGGCCTGTTCGATGATCGCCTTGAAGGCGCCCGCTTCGTTCATGGCGAGATCGGCCATGACCTTGCGGTCGAGTTCGATGCCGGCGAGCTTCGTGCCGTGCATGAACTGCGAATAAGTGAGGCCTTCGGCGCGAACCGCAGCGTTGATGCGCTGGATCCAGAGAGCACGGAAGTTGCGCTTCTTGATCTTGCGGTCGCGGTAGGCGTACTGGCCGGCCTTTTCGACGGCCTGGCGGGCGATGCGGATCGTGTTCTTGCGACGGCCGCGATAGCCCTTCGCCTGATCCAATAGACGCTTGTGCTTCTGGCGCGTGGTGACGCCGCGTTTAATGCGAGGCATTTCGTATTCTCCTTAGTTCGCGCTCAGTCGAGGCCGTAGGGCGCCCACTTCTTCACCGTCTTGCTGTCGGCTTCCGACAGGACGGTGGTGCCGCGGTTCTGGCGAATGTACTTCGCATTGTGGCTGATCAGGCGGTGGCGCTTGCCGGCGACACCATGCTTGACCTTGCCGGTGGCGGTGATCTTGAAGCGCTTCTTCACACCGCTCTTGGTCTTCAGCTTGGGCATTTTCATCTCCTTTACAGAGACACGTCGCGCCAGCCCTGGCAGCCCTTTCGGCCAGACCGGCGGTGAATCACGTGTCGGTGAAGGGCGCGCGTCTAGCGATTCTGCGCGCAAAAGCAAGTCAGAAGTGGGTCAGGTACCCGCCATCGACCGCCAGCGTGTGCCCGGTGATGTAGCTCGCCTCGGGCGAGGCGAGGAAGGCGACGGCTCCGGCGATCTCGTCGGGTTCGCCCCAGCGGCCGAGCGAGGTGCGCCGTGCAAGATGCCGCGCGACATCGGGATCGTCGGCCATCTCGGCATTGGCCTCGGTGGCGAAATAGCCGGGTGCAACCGCGTTGACGGTGATCCCGGTGATGCCCAGCTCTGCCGCCAGTGCACGGGTGAGCGCGGCCAGCCCGCCCTTGCTCGCGGTATAGAGCACGTCGCCGCGCGCGATATCGGCGGCGATCGAAGTGATGTTGACGATGCGTCCGTATTTGCGCGCCTGCATCAGCGGTACGGCGCGCCGCGCCAGGTCGAAGGGGGCGACGAGATTGGTCGCGAGCAGGGCGGCGAGATCGTTCCGCCGGAGCAGCGCGAGCGGACGGCGGTCGCGCTGGCCGACATTGTTGACCAAGATATCGAGCCCCTCCTCCGCCAACCTGGCGAAGGCGGCTTGGCTCGCCGCGTCGTCGGCGATGTCGAAGGCGAGGATGCCGGCGCGCGGTCCGATCTGCTGTGCCGCTTCTTCAAGCGCCGCAGCGTCGCGGCCGTTGAGCCAGACCCGCGCACCTTCCTCGGCGAGCCGCTGCGCGATTTCGAACCCCAGTCCGCGCGCGGCGCCGGTAACCAGCGCTATGCGCCCCTCGAGCGATCCGGTTCCTGCCATGTCAGTGCTCGTAAATCATCTTCGCGGTCATGCCACCATCGAGATTGAGATGCTGCCCGGTGACGAAGCCCGCGCTGTGGAGATAGGCAACCGCCTCGGCAATGTCCTCGGGGCGGCCGATGCGCCCCGCGGGGTGCTGATCGCGGTCCTGCGGGCGGTGCTCGGGATGCGCGCGCGTGCCGCGCTTCTGCCACGGGCCGGTCTCGATCCAGCCGGGCCGGATCGCATTGACGCGGATGGCCGGACCCAGCGACACGGCGAGCGAGTGCGTCAGCGCATCGATCCCGCCCTTGGCCGCGGCATAGGCGAACGTCTCGGGCTCGCTCATGACCGCGCGGGTCGAGGAGATATTGGCGATGCTCGCGCCCTCGGCGCAGCGCAGGTGCGGCAGGCTGGCGCGGGTGACCAGGAAGGCGGCGGTCAGGCTGGCATCGATCCACGCCTGCCAGTCCTTCAGCGCGAGCTGGTCGAGCGGCCCCGCATAGGGATCGGCGATCCCGGCATTGTTGACCAGGCAATCGAGCGGATCGGCGTCGAGCCACTCGGCAATCCGTTCGAAGGCTGCGCTGACCTCGCCCTCGCGCCCGACATCGCAGGTCAGGAAGAGCGCCTGCTCCCGCGGCAGCGCATCGCGCAGTTCGGCGAGCGCCTCCGCATCCACGTCGAGCCCGACGACGCGCCAGCCGAGGCCGTGGAAATGCATGGCGATGGCGCGGCCGATGCCCTTGCCCGCGCCGGTGATCAGGATGGTCTGCATGGCGGGGGAACGGGTCCGCGCGCGATCAGTGCCCGTGACCTTGCAGCGCCGCGCCGCCCATCGCCTCAAGCACGTCGTCGAGCCGCGCGGCATCGCCGAGCGCGATGACCCGCCCGTCGCTCTGGGCATCGAGCGGGTTTCCCTGCCAGTCGGCCATGAGTCCGCCCGCGCCTTCGACGACGGGCACGAGCGCGGCGAAATCATGCAGCTTCAGCCCGGCCTCCACGACGAGGTCGACATGGCCCGAGGCGACGAGGCCGTAATTGTAGCAGTCGCCGCCGTAGATGATCTTGCGTTCGGCCACCGCCTTGGCGACGCCCATGAAGGCATCGACGTCGGCGCCGGAGAACTGGTGCGGCGTGGTCGTGCCGAGCACCGCATCGGACAGGTCCTTGCACGGCGCGGCGCGCACCGGCTTGCCGTTGAAGGTCGTGCCCTCGCCGATCCGCCCGACCCAGCGTTCGCGCGCGATCGGCTGGTCGATCACGCCCAGCACCGGCCAGCCGTCCTGCATCAGCGCGATCAGCGTGCCGAAGATCGGCCGGCCGGCAATGAAGCTGGTGGTGCCATCGATCGGGTCGAGCACCCATTGGCGCCCGGCGCCCTCATTGCGCGTGCCGTATTCCTCGCCGATGATGCCGTCGGCAGCACGCTCCGCCTCGAGGATTGCCCGCATCGCCGCCTCGGCGGCGCGGTCGGCCTCGGTCACGAAGCTGCGATCGGCCTTCTGTTCCTGCGACCATTCGCCGCGAAACAGCGGCCGGATCGCTGCGCCGGCGGCATCGGCAAGGCGTTGAGCGAGCGCGAGATCGTCTGGGGTGAGCATGCCGCCCTGTAGTCTCGGCCACCGCCCACACTCAAGTACGATCTAGAAGCCGTGGAAAGTGAAGGGCGTGAAGAAGATCAAGATCTGATCCTCGCCCTCAAGCGGGTTGCCGAGCAGATCGGTACCGCCGCGCTTCCGGCGGAGCCGGATGCCGCCGTTCAGCTCGTTCTTGGAACCGAGATACAAGGGAAAGTCCCAGACCCTCTGGTCGCTTTCGAAGACATATCGCCATTGCGGGGCAAACCCGATCTCGAACGGCAATCCCTTGATCCGCCAACGAGTGCCCAGCGACAGGATCGTTTCCGGATTGTACACCGGCTTCTCGAGAAAGCGCTCTTCGCATTTCTGGATCGTGAAGCCGGTGCCCTCGGTCTGGCTGCAGATGTTCTGCCCCGCCCCGTCGCGGAAGCTGAATTGCTCCTTGCGCTGCAGTTGCACGGTCAACATCGGACGGCCGAGCGCCTCGAAGGGCAGCCGGGTATATCCATGGACTTCAAACAGCCAGTTGTCGCGGGCTTCGCTTGTAGCCGCGGGAAGGTTTCCGGTTAGGACCGGTTCCAGAGAGATCATGCCCTCGTCGTCGACCACTTCGGTCACGAAGCCTTCCACGAAGCTGTAGTCGACGCTGCTGTAGCTCACCGAGGATCCGATCCCCCAGCGGCGATCCGCCTTGGGCGGTGCGCGAAAATACATGTTCGTGATCGCATCGACCGCTTCGGCCTCGATGTACTTGCCGTCCTGATCCTTCGCAAAGGCGTATTGGGCAAGCGCCGCGCCTCCGCATCGCTCGCTTTCGAAACCGTAACGCGCCTCACATTTCGGTCTCAGCTTCGCGATGATGTAGTCCGCGGCATCCTCGCGGATTTTCCCGAAACTGCGCGGTTCGAACCCATACCAATCGAATCCGAACCTCACCGACGTTCCCGAAAGATAATCGAAATCGTCGTCCTCTGCGCGCTTGAACAGGATGCCTTCGCCCTTGGTGAGCGAGGTGCTCACCCCGCCGCTCAGAGCCAACACCCGCGGGAAGACCTTCCTGAACTCGCCTGCTCCGTCCTTCTCACAATCGGGATTGGCCGAACCCCCGCAAGGATTGCCCCAATGGACGAGCGGAACCTCCACGCCGATGGAGGCGCGATCCGAATGACCGAACTGAAAAGATGGCGTGATGTAGGTGCCCGTATAACTGATCTGGTCGTTTCCGAATCGGTTCGGGCTGAGAAGAGGCGAGGCCGCTATCGCCTCACGGGGCCCGATCTGACTGGCTGGCGCGTTGCCCGACGCCTGAGCGAGGGCCAATGCGACTGGGACATTTTGCACCGTCGGCGAATTGGCGGGATCGACCTGCGACCAGCCCGGTGGCGGTGCGACATCCTTGTCGGTTCGCGCCAAACCGTCATCGGATAAGACGACAATATTGGCGCTTTCACTGGGCGCTTCCCGAGCCATGACCGAGATCGGTGCCGCAAGCGTGGCGCACGCAGCGAACAGCAGAGACCGTTTCATAGCATCCCCCCTTCGTTTCGAACGTCGAGGGAGTGTCTATCCGAGCAAGCGAAACCCGAAGGCGAGTCACATCCGAATCGGATGTAATCGGAGCCTCAGTCGAACAGGCTGGAAACCGAGCTCTCGTCCGCGATGCGGCGGACCGCCTCGCCGATCAGCGGGGCGATGGTGAGGATGCGGATCTTGCCCGAATCCTTGGCAGCATCGGTCGGGCGGATCGAATCGGTGATCACCAGTTCCTTGAGCGCCGAGCCGTCGACCCGCGCCACCGCACCGCCCGACAGCACGCCATGGGTGATATAGGCGGCGACCGAGGCCGCGCCCTGGTCGAGCAGCGCCTGCGCCGCATTGCACAGCGTGCCGCCCGAATCGACGATGTCGTCGATCATGATACAGTGGCGGCCCGAGACCTCGCCGATGATGTTCATCACCTCGCTCTCGCCGGGGCGATCGCGACGCTTGTCGACGATCGCCAGCGGGGCGTTGTCGAGCCGCTTGGCCAGCGCGCGCGCGCGGACCACGCCGCCAACGTCGGGCGAGACGACCATGAGGTCCTGGTCGCCGTAGCGCGCCTGAATGTCGGCCGCCATGACCGGCGCGGCGAAGAGGTTGTCGGTCGGGATGTCGAAGAAGCCCTGAATCTGCCCGGCGTGGAGATCGACCGCGAGGACGCGGTCGGCCCCCGCCTCGGTGATCAGATTGGCCACCAGCTTGGCCGAGATCGGCGTGCGCGGACCGGGTTTGCGATCCTGCCTTGCGTAGCCGAAATAGGGCACCACCGCGGTGATCCGCCGCGCCGAGGCGCGCTTCAGCGCATCGATGCAGATCAGCAGTTCCATCAGGTTGTCGTTCGCCGGATAGCTGGTCGACTGCACGACGAAGACGTCCTCGCCGCGCACGTTCTCATGGATCTCGACGAAGATCTCCTCGTCGGCGAAGCGGCGCACCTGCGCATCGACGAGCGGCATTTCGAGGTAGCCGGCGATCGCGCGGGCGAGCGGCAGGTTCGAATTGGCGGCCATGATCTTCATGTGGAGAATCCCTGGGTCAGCTGGCGATGCGCACCGCCTAGCCGAGCGTCACGGGAATGCAACATGGGGATGCGGGTTTTGGGGAGACTTTTGCGGGTGGCGCCATCGCCGCCGGCCGCCGGTTTGCAGCGGCAGCGACTGCACGCCCCAGACCTACTTCGCGCGGTGTTCGCCCTTGACCCAGCGCACCGTGCCGGAGCTGGCGCGCATCACCACGCTGTCGGTCGTCATGCGCCCGCCGCGAAGGTATTTCACGCCGTCGAGCAGCGAGCCCGAGGTCACCCCAGTGGCGGCGAAGATGCAGTCGCCTTTCACCAGGTCGTCGCGCGTGTAGATGCGGTCGAGATCCTCGATTCCCCACTTGCGCGCGCGGGCTTTCTCGTCGTCGTTGCGGAACACCAGCCGGCCGTTGAACTGCCCGCCGACGCAGCGCAGCGCGGCCGCCGCGAGCACGCCTTCGGGCGCGCCGCCCTGCCCCATATACATGTCGATCGTGGTGTTCTCGTCGGTCACCGCGATCACTCCGGCGACATCGCCGTCGCCGATCAGCACCACGCCGCAGCCCAGCCCGCGCAGTTCGGCGATGAGATCGGCGTGGCGCGGACGGTCGAGCACGCAGACGATGATGTCGGACGGCTCGACGCCCTTGGCCGCCGCCACTGCCTTGACGTTCTCGGTCGGCGTCTTGGCGAGATCGATGATGCCTTCGGGATAACCGGGGCCGACCGCCAGCTTGTCCATATAGACGTCGGGTGCGTTGAGCAGACAGCCTTCGGCGCTGGCAGCGAGAACCGCGAGCGAGTTCGGGCCCGCCTTGGCGGTGATGGTGGTGCCTTCCAGCGGATCGAGCGCGATGTCGATTTTCGGTCCCTTGCCAGGTGCGCCGCCGACCTTCTCGCCGATGAAGAGCATCGGCGCCTCGTCGCGCTCGCCCTCACCGATGACCACCGTACCGTCGATATAGAGCGTGTCGAACGCCTTGCGCATCGCCTCGACCGCTGCGGCGTCGGCGGCCTTCTCGTCGCCGCGACCGATCAGCTTGGACGCAGCCACTGCGGCCGCTTCGGTCACACGGACCAGCTCCATGACGAGAACGCGATCGAGCGGGTTGTCGGCGGGCAAGTTCATAATCGGTTCAGTCCCTCACGTGAGTTTGGCGCGACAGGGTGCCGCCGTGTGAATTCGTATGCGCGGCGCGGATAGACAGGGAGCCGCAGATTGTCGAGACGCTGGTGGGGTCCCTTCGCGATGATTGCAGCGGCATGTCTGCCTTCGCCCGTGCTGGCGCAACAGGATTCGGCGCCGCCCGAGCGGATCGACATTCTCGTGCCGCAGGAAGATTACGACGCGCCGCTCGAGGATTGCAGTGCCGAGCAGGAAGCGGCCAGCATCTCGGGCGAGATCGTCGTCTGCCGCAGGCGGCGCAGCGGCCATGAATTCGGCTATGACGAAGACCGGGCAGAGCAGCGATATGCGGCAGAGACGATGAACAAGGGCGACCCGCGCGCACCGGATTTCGGTGAGTCCTGCAAGAAGAACCCCGAGAAAGGCATGTGCATCGGCTTCGGCAAGGTGCCCCCTCCCGCCTATCTCGTCGATTTCGACGCGATTCCCGAAGCTCCCCCGGGTTCGGATGCCGACCGGGTGGGGCGCGGCCTCGCGCCCCGTGGTACCGAAAATCCGGTGCCCGTCACGCAGCCGACACAGTACGAGCTCGGGCTACCGCCGGTACCCGCCGACATCACTCCTTCAGAATCGGCATCACCAGCGGCGGAGCCGTCAGGCTAGGCGATCCCTCGAGCAGGTCGAGCGCCTTGGTGACGCAGCGTTCGGGGCCTTCATGGGTCACCATCGCCACCAGCACCTCGCCCCCGTCGTGATCGCGACCGCGCTGGATCAGGCTTTCGATCGAAACCTCGGCATCGCGCATGGCGGCTGTGATCTCGGCCAGCACGCCGGGCCGGTCGGTGACCGTGAAGCGGATATAGTCGCGACCGACGCGGTTCCCCGGATCGGCGGGAGCGAATTGCTCGAGCTCCTCCACCGCGACGGAGAACGGCGCACCGCTGTCGCCGCGGGCGATGTCGATGAGGTCGGCGACCACCGCGCTGGCGGTCGGACCGGCACCGGCGCCCGCGCCCTGGAACAGCAGGCGGCCGGAAAAATTGCCCTCGGCCACCACCGCATTGGTGGGGCCGGTCACCGCCGCCAGCGGATGACCGCGCGCCACCAGGCAGGGGCGGACGCGCTGGAGCAAGCGCGGCTCCTCCGCGCTTTCGTCGAGCGAGGCGATGCCGACCAGGCGGATGACGTAGCCGAGCGTGGCGGCCTGGGTGATGTCGGCCGCGCGCACCTCGCCGATGCCCGTGGCGCTGACATTGTCGAAATCGACCCGCGCGCCGAACCCGATCGCGGCGAGGATCGCGAGCTTGTGCGCCGCATCGACCCCCTCGATGTCGAAGGTCGGGTCGGCCTCGGCATAACCCTTCTCCTGCGCACCGCGGAGCATGTCGGAGAAGTCCGCGCCGGTCCGCTCCATCTCCGAGAGGATGTAGTTGCAGGTCCCGTTGAGAATCCCGTAGATTCGCTCGATGCGGTTGGCCGCAGCGCCCTCGCGCAGGCCCTTCACGACCGGGATGCCGCCGGCAACGGCGGCTTCGAACTTGAGCGGGACGCCGCGCAGCGCGGCCTGTTCGGCCAGAGCGAGCCCGTGATGCGCGATCATCGCCTTGTTCGCAGTGACGAAGCCCTTGCCCGCGTCGAGCGCTGCGCGGGCGAGAGTCAGCGCCGGACCGTCGGACCCGCCGACCAGTTCGAGCACCACATCGACGTCGGCGCGCTCCGCCATCGCCTGCATGTCGTCGACCCAGGCATAGGGGGAAAGATCGACCCCGCGATCGCGCGAGCGGTCGCGGGCGTTGACCGCGACGATCTCGAGCGGGCGCCCGGCCCGCCGCTCGATCGTCGAACGGTTGGTTTCGAGGAGTTCGATGACACCGGTCCCGACGGTGCCGAGGCCGGCAAGGGCAATGCGTAGCGGTTCAGCCATGCCCGCCCGCCTAGCGCAAGCGTACCCGCCGATGGAACCACTTTGTCTTGGCCGAGGTCAAGCGCGGCCTCTAGTCGCGCGTACGGGTGCAGGCGCCGAGTTCGGAGCGGACCAGCGCATAGTCGCGCGCGGCCAGCGCGCGCGCCTGCGGATCGCGCGAAAGATTGGCGCTGGCCGGCAGCGTTTCGGGCAGCGAGCAGGCGAGACGGTACCATTCGAGCGTTTCAGGGCGGGGCGGTCGCGCGGCCTGGTCGACGATCTCGGTCCAGGAAACACCCCAGCGCGGGGCCTGGCCCGGACGGCGAACCACAGTCACCGAGACCGGCCCATCGTTCTGCGTATCGAGGAACAGCTGGGTCTCCGATTCACCGACCAGCGTGCCCTCCACGGCGAGGGCGTCGCGAATCCCCGTCACTCGCGGCGGTGCATCGGGCGACAACAGCTCGGTGAGGATCGGGCGCAGCCGCTGCTCGGCGGCCTCGCCATAGGGCAGCTGGGCCTGGGGATCGACCAGCTGGAGCTGGCCCGGATGCCCGGCCACCGGCCGGGCGAAGAGGATGACCTCCTGCTTCTTGAGCTTGGGTGGCTTGCCCTTCGCATCGAGCGGCACGTCGACGAGGTAATGCAGCGCCTCGCCCACCGGAGCATTGCCGGCGATGAGCGCAGTCGTTCGCGCCTCGATGTAGAGGCGTACGAAGCCGGGCGCGAGGCCCGGGGAGCGTTCCTTCTCCACCGTGGCCTGCTTGCGGATCTGGGCGCGGAGGACCAGCGGTGCGCCATCGGCGAGGTCCACCATGTCGGCATAGGTCAGCGACGGGGCAGGGACGCCGTCCTGGGCGACGGCGGGAGCCGATGCCGCTGCCAACGCCGCGGACAGGAAGAGCATTTTGGCGGAAGGGAGGAGGATCGGCATGGCAGGAGAATCTTTTCGCAGGTTTTTTGGGGGGTCCGATTCGGTGAACCCCTGGCCGTCGTGGTCGGTTCCTTCCCCGAAGCCACTGAATCGGCGGTTAACCGATAAAGCATTTGCGGTGAGGGGGCATCGTAGCTAAAGGGTCGGGCCGGACCCGAGTGCATGATACATTATTGCTTGGGGAGAGGTGTCCGGGTTCTTATCGGGAACTTCTGTACACCTTCGTCGCTAGAGTTTCCAGGAGCGCTAGCGGCGCGAATGCGTTAACGATGCCCCCTTTCACGCCATCCCGGCGGGTCGCAAGGGCGGTGTCCCGATGCCCCGGCATTTCCCGGGGCGACCGATGGAGTGATGCAACCGAATGGCTTATGCTGACCAACAGATGAGCGGCAATCGCATGGTCGCGATCATCATTGTTGCCCTCATCCATATTGCTCTCGGTTACGCTCTCATCACCGGTCTCGCATACAATGCGGTCCAGCAGGTGGTCGAGCGCGTGACGACGATCGATATCGAGGAGCCCCCGCCGCCCGAGGAAGAGCCGCCGCCGCCGCCGGAAGAGGTGCCCGACACCCCGCCGCCGCCGGTCGCGCCGCCGCCCCCGATCAATATCGCGCCGGCCCCGCCGCCGATCCGTACGCAGGTCACGATCCCGCCGCCGGCCCCGCCGCGGCTGGTGATTCCGCCGCCCGCGCCGCCGGCCCCGCCGCCGCCGCCGTCGAAGGCAAAGGGCGCTTCGCCGAAGGGCCAGAACGGTTGGGCCTCGCGTATCCAGAACAACTACCCTCGCCGCGCCGAACGTGAAGGCATCGAAGGGGTTGTTGGAATGAGCGTGACGGTTGGTCCGGATGGCCGTGTGTCTTCGTGCAACGTGACGCGCTCCAGTGGATCAAGCGATCTAGATAGTGCGGCATGCGACGGCATGATGCGCTATGCGCGGTACAACCCGGCACTGGATGCTGCAGGCAACCCGATTTCGGATACCCTGGCGCAGTCGATCCAATACAAGCTCAACTAAATGACGCGTCCGCTCTAACCGGACAACGAATTTTCAAAAGGACCACTCGTTATGACCTTCGAACTTCTTGCTGCTGCCGGTGAGGCGGCCCCGCAGAACTCCTTCGGCTTCCTCGAAGCCATGGAACAGGGCGGGATCATCGCCTGGTCGATCCTCACCGTGCTGGTGATCATGTCGGTCGGCTCGTTCTACATCCTCTTCACCAAGCTGTTCGAACAGCGCAAGGTGATGAGCCAGTACAAGAACGTCCGGACCCAGTTCTGGAAGGCCAACACGCTCAAGGAAGGCGCCACCAAGCTCGACAAGAACAGCGCATGGCGCCAGCTCGTCGATGACGCGATCACCGCCGAAGACCAGCACACCAAGATGACCGACAAGCTCGAAGCGCACGACTGGATGCACGGTTCGCTCCAGCGTTCGGAAGACACGATCAACGCGCGCCTCGCCGGCGGCCTGCCGTTCCTCGCGACGGTCGGTGCTACCGCTCCCTTCGTCGGCCTGCTCGGTACCGTCATCGGCATCTACCGCGCGCTGATCAACATCGGCATCGCCGGTTCGGCCTCGATCGACAAGGTCGCGGGTCCGGTCGGTGAAGCGCTCATCATGACCGCCATCGGCCTGCTGGTCGCGGTTCCGGCCGTGTTCGCCTACAACTGGCTGCAGGGTCGCAACCGCCGCATCTCGGAAATGCTGCACGCATTCTCGACCGACCTGCTGGCCAACATCAGCTCGAACGGCACCGTGAAGCCGGCCTTCCTGACCGCCACCTCGACCCAGGCGGCCGGCAAGGCTGCTCGCACCGCTCCGGCTGCGACGACCACCACGACCACCACGGTCAAGAAGTAATCGAAGCTGTCGGCGGGGGCTGCTCCGGCAGCTCCCGCCCAGCCGCCTCGATCCCAAGAATTTTCGTACGATAGGATTTGAACCATGGCGATTTCGACAGGAGGAGGAGAAGGCACTCCGATGTCGGACATCAACACCACGCCGCTCGTGGACGTGATGTTGGTGCTTCTGATCATCTTCCTCATCGCGGTTCCGGTCGCGATCCAGACCATCGAAAAGCTGGAAATCCCGGTTTTCGAATCGGTTGAATCCAAGGATAAGGTCGAGAACCTCCTCCTGACCGTCAGCACCAGCGACGAAAACGGCGTCAGCGCCGGTGAGCCGGGCTTCCAGGGTGCCTCGCGCAATGGCGAGTGCCGCGTGTATTTCAACAATACCACGCCGGTTACCTCGGAAGAACTCTACGACCAGGCATTCGAACGCCTCGATGCGATCGTCCAGCGCGCTGGCGGTCCCGAAGCGATCATGGATGACCCGGAGAAGATCCCGCAGGTGCACATTCGCGGCGACGTCAACGCTCCGTGGTCCTGCGTGGCCGGCGCGATCTACAACGTCCAGGCGGCGGGCTATCCCACCGTCGGCTTCATCTCGAACCCGGTCGACCCCAACGGTTGATCGCGCGGTTCGGCAAAGCAGATTAGGGAGTAACCCACTATGGCAATGTCAGGCGGCAAGGATGATGGCGCGCCGATGATGGAAATGAACATGACGCCGTTGATCGACGTCCTGCTCGTGCTCCTCATCATGTTCATCATCACCATCCCGGTGGCAACGCACTCGGTCGATATCGACCTGCCCGCACCCAGCCAGACCCCGCCCGACGTGACCGTCGAGCCGGAAAAGAACAAGCTGGTGCTTACCGCCAACAACGAGATCCTGTGGAACGGCAATGCGATCAACATGGGCCAGCTGCGCACGCTGCTGGACGAGTCGACCAAGATGGCGGTCGAGCCCGAACTCCAGTTCGAGCCCGAACCCCTCGCCAGCTACGACCTCTCGGCCAAGGTGCTGCAGATCATCAAGGCCAGCGGCGTGACCAAGTTCGGCTTCGTCGGCAACGAGCGCTATCGGACCTTCGGCAAGTAATTGCTCGAATCATCCAGGAATTGCGAAAGGGGCGGAGCGATCCGCCCCTTTCTTTTTGCCCGCCATCCACGTCCACCGCAGACTTGCCTTTCATCTGTATTGTGATGTAATCTCATCACAATACAGATGAGGAGCGATTGCATGCCCTATGGATACCGCCACCACCGCCATGCACCGCCACCGCGTCCGATGTCGGACATGAACATCACGCCTTTGATCGACGTGCTGCTGGTGCTGCTGATCATGTTCATCATGGTGATCCCCATCGCCACCCACACCCTGCTGGTGCCGCTTCCCAATGGCGCGCCGGGCTTTGCCATAGAGCGCGTCAATACGGTTCATGTGGACGCGGCGGACCGGCTCTACTGGAACGGCCAGCCACTCGACCGGCAGGCGCTGCTCAACCAGCTTGCAGCAACGGTCAGGGCCGCGCCGCAATCGGTCCTGCGCTTCGAGCCCGATGCGCACGCCAGCTACGATGCCTCGGCCAGGACGATCGCTCTCATCAAGGATTCGGGGGTCGAGCGCTTCGCCTTCGTCGGCAATGAGAAATACCGGACCTTCCCCGCAGACTAGTCTTCCCCGGGCGACGCCCCGTCGACCCGCATCGCCGCGCCGGCGAGGCTTTCCGCCTCGAGCAGCAATTCGTCGTCCACCGCGCCCTGCGGCGTCGCTTCGCGCCCGATCATGACCATCACCGGCACCGCGAGCGGGCTGACCCGATCGAGCTCGACATGGACAAGTTGCTCCGCGGACCGATCGAGGAGATCGCCGAGCCGTCCGACGTCGGTCAGCCGGGTCCGCGCATCGGCCCAGGCCGCCTCGAGCAGGACATGGTCGGGCTCGTATTTGCGCAGCACGTCGTAGATCAGGTCGGTCGAGAAGGTGACCTGCTTGCCCGTCTTGCGCTTACCGGGATGCTGGCGCTCGACCAGTCCGCCGATCACTGCCACCTCGCGGAAGGCGCGGCGCAGGAGGTGCGAATTCTGAACCCATTCGATGAATTCGTCCTGCAGGATATCGGGCGACAGCAAGGGCGCGGGATCGGTCACCGGCTTCAGCCCCCATACCGCGAGCGAATAGTCGTTGGCGACGAAGCCGCCGGGCATCAGCCCGCGGTCCTCCATCCGCCGCGTGATCAGCATCCCGAGGCTCTGGTTCGCGTTCCAGCCTTCGAAGGTGTAATAGACGCTGTAGTGTCGCTTGGCATGGGGGAAGCTCTCGACCAGCAATTGCCCCGGTCCGGGCATCCGGCTGCGCCAGTCCTGCACTTCGAGCCATTCACGGACATCGTCGGGGAAGCGCGCCCAGCCCGCGCGATCGACCAGCATCGCCCGGACGCGGTCGGCCAGATGGGTCGTCAGCGGCATGCGCGCACCGCCATAGCTTGGGATCATGGCGCTCGCCTTGGCCGCCTTCACCACCACTTCCATGTCCTGCAGCTTGACCACCTCGAGGCTCATCCCGGCGAAGGCGAAGGTATCGCCGGGGCTGAGCGAAGCGGCGAAGCGCTCCTCCACCTTGCCCAGACTGCGCCCGCCCCGGCCCCGCCCGGCGTTGATGCGCACCTCGAGCATTTCGGAATCGATGATGATCCCCGCATTGAGCCGGTGCCGTGCCGCCTGCTCGGGGTGGGTCAGGCGCCAGATGCCTTTCTCGTCGCGGACGATCCGTTTGAACTTGTCGTAGGCCCTGAGCGCATATCCGCCCGTTTCGACGAAGGAGAGCACACGCTGCCACGCTGCCTTGTCGACCCAGGCATAGGACAGGCCGGAGCGAACCTCGGCGAGCAATTCGTCCTCCTGGAACGGCGCAGCGCAGGCACAGGCCATCACATGCTGCGCCAGCACGTCGAGCCCCCCGGGGCGGAACTCTTCACCGTCGCGCTGGCCCTCGTCGACCGCCTCCTTGGCTGCCGTCGCTTCGAGGAATTCGAAGCGGTTTCCCGGCACCAGCAGCGCACGGCTCGGCTGGTCGAGCCGGTGGTTGGCGCGGCCGATACGTTGCAGCAGGCGGCTGGAGCCCTTGGGCGCCCCCATCTGCACGACGAGATCGATATCGCCCCAGTCGACCCCGAGGTCGAGGCTCGCCGTAGCCACCAGCGCGCGTAATTGCCCGCGCGCCATCGCGCCTTCGACCTTGCGCCGCGCTTCCCTGCTCAGGCTTCCGTGATGGACCCCGATGGGCAGGTTCTCTTCGTTCACGTCCCACAGGTTCTGGAAGATATATTCGGCCAAGAAGCGGGTGTTGGTGAAGATCAGCGTGGTGCGATTGGCGCGGATCTGCTCGTAGAGCTGCGGTATCGCCCAGGTCGCCGCATGCCCACCCCAAGGGACGCGCTCTTCGTCGGGCAACAGGATTTCGACTTCCGCCGGTGCGCCGGTCTCTCCCTCGACCAACTCGACGGCATCGATCTCGCCCCATGGGGCCAGCCATTCGCGAAAGCCTTCGGGATTGGCGAGCGTCGCCGAGAGAGCCGCGCGCTGCATGCCCGGCGCGATTGCCTGAAGCCGGCTCAGCGCGAGGGCAAGCAGATCGCCGCGCTTGCCCGTTGCGAAGGCATGGACCTCGTCGATGACCACGCGTTTGAGCCCCCGGAACAGCTCGAAGCTGTCGGGATAGGACAGCAGTAGCGAAAGGCTCTCGGGCGTGGTCAGCAGGACGTGCGGCGGGCGCGTGCGCTGGCGCTTCTTGCGGTCCGAGGGCGTGTCTCCGCTGCGCGTCTCGACGCGGATCGGGAGGCCGATTTCCTCGATCGGCGTCAGCAGGTTGCGCTGCACGTCATGTGCCAGCGCCTTCAAAGGCGAGACGTAGAGCGTATGCAGCCCCTCGGGCGGCCCTTCCCCCGCCAGCCGCGAGGGTGCGAAGTCGGCGAGCGTGGGAAGGAACCCGGCCAGCGTCTTGCCCGCGCCCGTATCGGCAACGAGCAAGGCATGGCGCCCGGCATCGCTGGCCTCCAGCATCTCCGCCTGATGACGCCGGATCCGCCAGCCGCGGCCGGCGAACCAGGCGGTGATTTCGGGCGGGACTGCGCAGGGCCTCATAGCCTCGATAACGCCGGTCCGGGTCGACTAGTGCCCCACGCTCTCGCCGCGCTCGAGCCCGCTCAGCGCCAACTGCTCGTCGATCTGTGCGACGAGGCGGTCCAGCCCGTCCTGGCTGTCGCTTTCGGCGCGGGCCACGAGGACGTCCTGCGTGTTCGAGGCGCGCAACAGCCACCAGCCATCGTCGGTGGTCACGCGCACGCCGTCGGTGGAATCGGCCACGGCATCGCTGGCCGCCACGCGTGCAGCTATTTCCTCCACCGCGGCGAACTTGCGGCTTTCGTCGACCTGGAAGCGCATTTCGGGGGTGTTGACCATCGGGCGCATCGCGCCGCGCAGTTCGGTGACCGACTTGCCGAGCCGGGCACTCGCCGCGATCAGGCGGACGCCGGCGTAGAGTGCGTCATCATAGCCGTAATATTCGTCGGCGAAGAAGACATGGCCGCTCATCTCGCCGGCCAGGGGCGAGCCCGTTTCCTTCATTTTGGACTTGATCAGCGAGTGCCCGGTCCTCCACATCAGCGGCGTGCCGCCATGCGCCGCGACGTGGTCGAACAGCGCGCGGCTGGCCTTGACGTCGGCGATGATCGTCGCGCCTTCGCGCCGCGCGAGGAGGTCCTCGGCATAGATCATCAGCAGCTGGTCGCCCCAGATCACCCGGCCCTCACCGTCGATCGCCCCGATGCGATCGCCATCGCCGTCGAAAGCGATACCGAAATCGAGCGACTTTTCGGCGACGAGCGCGCGCAGATCGGCGAGATTCGCCTCGACCGTGGGATCGGGATGATGATTGGGAAAATTGCCGTCGACTTCGGTATAGAGCAGATGGTGTTCGCCGGGCAGGCGCGCGGCAAGCTTCTCGAGCGCGGGGCCCGCAGCGCCGTTGCCCGCGTCCCAGCCGACCCGGAGACCGTCGAGAGCGGCCCCGTCGATCCCCGCCAGGGCGTCGAGCATGCGATCGACATAGGCCTCGAGCACCTCGCGCTCCTCGACCTGACCCGCGCCATCGACCCATTCGCCCGCGGCACTGCGGCGCCCGAGCTCCTGGATGTCCGCCCCGAAGAACGGGCGTCCCTGGAACACCATCTTGAAGCCGTTGTAATTGGCGGGATTATGGCTGCCGGTTATCTGGATGCCGCCATCCACATCTGCGGCTGACGCCTCGGCGTAGTAGAGCATCGGCGTCGGCCCCATGCCCACGCGGACGACGCCCATGCCCGATGCGGTGAGCCCTTCGACGAGCGCATGTTCGAGCAGCGGCGAGCTAACCCGGCCGTCATAGCCGACCGCAACCTTGCTCCCGCCCGCTTCGGCCAGCATCGAGCCGAAGCACCGGCCGATCGCCCGGGCATCATCCGGCCCCAGCGTTTCGCCGATGATCCCGCGGATATCGTATTCGCGCAGCACGGTGGGGTCAAAAGTGTGAGTCATTCGGAACGCTCCAGCCGGGTCCGGGAAATATGGTCGAGCAACAGGTCGCGCGCGGCATTGGCCTCTTGCAGCGCATGGGCGCTACCCCCTCTGTCGGGGTGAATTATTGTAACAATGCGACGATGCGCGGCGCGGATCTCCTCGGCGCTGGCGGTGCGCGGGACATCGAGGATCGCGCGTGCGCGGCCGAGCGCGCGGTCCGCCGCGCTTTGCGCGGTGAGATATTCCCACGGCCACTTGCCGAAGATCCAGCGGCAGGCGACCGAGACCAGCACGGCAAGGGCGAGCAAGCGGATCACTGGGCCGCTTCCGCGACCTGCTCAGCGCCCGCCTCGGGGAGCCGGAGGCTGGCGACCAGACCGCGCAACTCCTGCCGCGCGACCAGATGGCTGGTGCCGAGGTCGCCGAGATGCCCCTTGTCGAGAAGGGTCAGCCCCGAGGGGAAGAGCTCGCGATAGATTACGCGTTCGGAGAGCCCCTTGGCCACGCGAAAGCCGACGCGCTTGGACATTTCCATCAATGCCTGCTCGATACGGGCCATGTTGCGCGCCTCGGTGAAGCCCGTCCGGTTGCGCACCACGACCCAGTCCATCTGCGCGCGATTCTGCTCGATCGAGGTGCGGCTGCGCTTTAACCGCGCTTCCCAGATCAGTTCGGCATAGAAGGACAGCTTCCTCACCTTGAAATTTTCGCCTTCGACCTGCCCGATGAGGTCGAAATCGACGAAACTGTCGTTCATCGGCGTGACCAGCGTGTCGGCGGTGGTTGCCGAATGGCGGGCAAGCGGATCGTCGCGGCCCGGCGTGTCGATGACCACGAAGTCCGCACCCTGCGCCTTGCTGGCGATGAAGGCTTCCATGGCGGCACCGTCCATGCCCTCGACGACGTGGCAGCGGACGGTGGGCAGGTCGATCCCGCGACGCTGCATGGTCTCGGCGCGGTTCTCGAAATAGCGGCACATGGTACGCTGGCGATGATCGAGATCGAAGGCGACGACCTCTGCACCGCGGCAGGCGAGCGCGACGGCGACGTGCACGGCCGTGGTCGATTTGCCGGTACCGCCCTTTTCATTGGCAAAGACGATACGGTGGGAGTGCGAACTCATCGGGATTGGGCCGTCAATATCATGCTGGCGGTGTCCCTATCCAACCCTCTGCGCGGCGGCAACGCGTGCTCGGCCGACGGGTCAGGATAACCCACAATGGCGGATGCGTACTAGCCTGCCCTTGATCATTTGATATGATCGCCCCGCCTGGGTCGCATTCGACCGGCGTCGATCGGCAAGAAGCCGGCGGCCGGAGACGAACCATAGGAGGGATTCCCAGGACATGAAAAAACTGCTCTTCACCGCGCTCGCCGCGCTTTCCATGACCGGCATGGCCGCCGAACCCGTGCTCGCCCAGGGCCGCTCGTCGGGCCGCAAGGCGCAGGATCGCGCGACGATGGAAATTCCGCGTTGTGCGCGCAATCTGGGCACGATCGCGGTGGTCGAACCCGACGACAAATGGTGGCGCGAACTCAACCTCGGCAGCCCGGAACAGATCATCCGCGTCTTCATCCAGCGCTCCGGCTGCTTCACCATGGTCAATCGCGGCGGCGCGATGCGCAACAGGGCGATGGAACGCGCGCTGCAGGAGCAGGGCGAGCTGCAGGAAGGCCAGAACGTCGGCCTCGGCCAGGTCGTGACGGCCGACTATTTCCTCCAGCCCGACATCGTCAGCGCCAACAGCAATTCGGGCGGCGGCGGCGGCGTCCTCGGCGGCGTGGTCGGCGGCCTGTTCGGTCGCACCGCGGGGGCGCTGGCCGGCGGAATCCGCGTCAAGAAGGGCGAGGCCAATGTCGTCCTCTCGCTCGTCAACGCCCGCACCACGGTCGAGGAGGCGCTGGTCGAAGGCTATTTCCGCAAGCAGGATCTCGGCTGGGCCGCCGGGGGCGGCCTGTTCGGCGGCGGCGGGGGCGCCGCAGGCGGCTTCGGCAGTTACGAGAACACCGCCATCGGGCAGATCATCGTGCTCGCCTATCTCAACGCCTATACCGATCTGGTGACCCAGCTCGGAGGCCTGCCCGAGGATGCGGCGGCAGCGGCCCCCGAGGCGCGCTGATCCGGCAGAGCTTGCAACATGGGGGGCGGGGCGGCAGAGGTCGCTCCGCCCTTTGTCGTTGCAGGAGCAGGACCGCTGCAGACCGTCACCACCCTCGCCGATCTTCGTCCCGCTACCGAAGCGCTCCGCGTCCAGGGAAGGCTCGCCCTCGTCCCGACGATGGGAGCGCTGCACGAAGGCCACCTGACGCTGGTACGCGAGGCCCGGAAGGCCGCCGAGCACGTCGCGGTGTCGATCTTCGTCAATCCGCGGCAATTCGGGGCCAATGAGGATCTCGACGCCTACCCGCGCCAGCTCGCGCGCGATTCCGCGCTGCTCGAGACGGAGGGTGTCGCACTGCTATGGGCACCCTCTCCGGAGGAGGTCTATCCCGAGGGGTATGCCACCAACGTCTCGGTCGCGGGAGTCAGCGACGGCCTGTGCGGCGCCGACCGCCCGGGGCATTTCGACGGCGTGGCCACGGTGGTCTGCAAGCTGTTCAACCAGGTCCGGCCGGACATGGCCTTTTTCGGCGAGAAGGACTGGCAGCAGCTGGCCGTGATCCGCCGGATGGCGCGCGACCTCGACCTGACCCTGCCGCATGTCGAGGCGATCCACGGCGTAGCGATCGTACGCGAGGCCGACGGTCTCGCCATGTCGAGCCGCAATGCCTACCTCTCCGCCGGCCAGCGTGCGGCGGCAGCTGCGCTGCCCCGCGAGATGCGCGCCGCCATCGCGCGCTTGGTGGCGGGCGACACGGCGGGCACTGTGCTTTCCGAACTCGCGAATGCGCTGGCCGCAGCGGGCTTCGCCAGCGTCGACTATGCCGAGCTGCGCGACGGCCGCGACCTTGCGCCGGCCAGCGATGCCGGGCCGGGCACACGGCTGTTCGTTGCCGCGCGGATCGGCGGAACGCGGTTGATCGACAACATGCCGGTTCGCTGAACCGCCGCGAGGTCCTCTGCTTGGGGGACTGTAACAAAAACTGCACATCCGCTATTCCCGCGATCCGTCGAGAACGGTGCAGAACAGCACCCGCCCTTCGGTTCGCAAGGGTCGGGTGCACGGCGCCGTTTGCGCGGTGCACCCGACTTCGTGCCATCCCTTCAAACGCAAAGATTTCCTGCCTGCCGTGTACCGGTCAAGCGATCGTCTGCACTATGGGGGAAGTGGAGCGGGTAAGGGGAATCGAACCCCTCTAGCCAGCTTGGAAGGCTGGAGCATTACCACTATGCTATACCCGCCCGGGTGAGGCGCCAATGCCACCGAAGCCGCGCCCGCGTCAACACGCTATTGCGCGGGTTCCTCGGTCTCCGCTTCACGTTCCGCCGCGGCCTCCGCCAGGCTTTCGGCGAGCGTCGGCTCCTTTTCCAGAGGGGTGGCCCCCTTACCTCGGATTTCGATTTCCACCCGGCGGTTCGCAGCCCTGCCGGCTTCGTCGGGAGCGCCGTCGGGCAATGCATTGGCCCGATCGGGGTTCTGTTCGCCGAAGGCGATGACGGTGATCCGGTCTTCGGCCACGCCGTTTTCGACCAGCCAGTCGCGCACCGCCTCGGCACGCTCCTGCGAGACCCGCATGTTCACCTCGTCGCTGCCCCCGCTGTCGCTGTGGCCGCGCAGGACGATCGCCCCGCCTTCGGCGATTTGCGGCGAAGCCAGGACCGTGGCCAGGTCGGCACGCGCCTCCTCGGTCAGTGCGCTTCCTTCGGGAAACAGGACGCGTGTTTCCAACGAGCCCTGTGGATCGAGCGCCTCGATCGGCTCGACCTGAAACTCCGGACGGAAGATCGAGCGTTTCTCGGCGGCGTCCTCCTCCGAAGGCGGCGGGCCGCGGTCATCCTTGCACGCCGCCAGCGCCAGGCTGGCTACGGCGGGTACGAGAACAAGGGCGAGCCGGTACGTCATGTCATCCTCCCTGTTCGGCGGTCTTGGTGCGCTTGCGTTCGCGCTTCGCGGCAGCCTCCTGCGCCGTCCGCTCCTGAGGCGGGGCGAAGCTGACGATCACGTCCCCCGCCCGCGGTTCGGGACGCGCGGCATGGGTGAAGAAGCGGATCGTGCCGTTCTCGCGGAGCAGCAGCAACAGCGAGGCGCCCTCGGGCAGTCGCTGCCGGGCAGCTTCGAAATCGAATTCTTCGGAGAGCTTGGTCTTCCGGAAGACCCACCCGCGGGAGAGTCTTTCGTTGACGTCCTCCACGCCAAAGCCCGATTCGAACAGCGCGCGGCCGCGAATGCTGCTGGGGAGCGCGTGACGGTCGTCGTCGTCGACCGCATCGCCCAGCTGGAAGACCGTGTCGCGGCCGATTTCATAGGCGAACTCGTTGCAGACGAGCGCATTGTAGGCCTCGTTCTCGGTCGCCGCTACCAGCACGGCATAGGGCGCGAGATCGAGATTGTGCTCGGTCGCCTCGTTGAGGATTTCTCCGTGATAGAAGGGCAGCCCTTTCTGGCGCGCGAGCGCGAGGCGCTGCCAGCTCGAATCGACTATCATCACCGGTGCCTTGAGCTCCTGCATCATCAGCGCGAGCGAGATGGTCCAGGGCGTGCTGCCGACGATCAGGATTCCGGGCCGGTTGCTGCCCTTGATCTTGAGCAGGCGGGCGACGAGATCGATGGTGAAACCATGCGCGACGATCGTCGCCACCACGACGGCAAAGCTGAGACCGATCAGCGCGGTTCCGTCGTAGCCGATATCTTCGAGCCGCAGGGCAAACAGGCCCGAGATCGCCACCAGCACGATCCCGCGCGGAGCGATCCAGCCGAGGAACAGCCGCTCGTTCCACGGCACCGAGCTGCCCAGCAGGCTGAGCAGGATCGTAGCAGGTCGCACCAGGAACAGCAGCGCGAGCAGGAAGAGGGCGAAATTCCAGTTGAGATAGGCCAGCTCTTCGAATTGGAGGCTGGCGGAAAGGAGGATGAATATCCCCGAGATCAGCAACACGGCGATGTTCTGCTTGAAGGGATGGATGCTCCGCAGCGAGGAGACGTTCATGTTGGCGAGCGCGACACCCATCACCGTGACCGCGACCAGTCCGGCTTCGTGCTCGATCTGGTTCGAGAGAACGAACACCACGATAACCGCGGTCAGGAGGACGGGGACCTTGAGGAATTCGGGGATCGTGCCACGCGGGAACGCCCAAGCGATCGCGGCCGCCGCGACATAGCCGATCAGACCCGCGATGATCGCCGCGAAGATCAGCGGCGGCACCACTTCGAACAGGCTCGCGCCCGGCGATTCGGCGACCGCGCGGAAATATTCATAGGCGACCACGGCGAACATAGCGCCGATCGGGTCGTTGACGATCGCTTCCCATTTGAGGATCGCGGCCGGGCGCGCTTGGACCGAGGATTGCCGCAACAACGGCATCACCACGGTCGGCCCGGTGACCACCAGGATGCCCGCGAACAGGATCGCGACGGGCCATTCGAGTCCGCCGATAGAATGTGCGGCAAAGGCCCCCAGCACCCAGGCGATCGGGCCGCCCAGCAGGACCAGTCGCAACACCCCGCTACCCGCATGGCGCAGTTCACGCAGATCGAGGCTCAGCCCGCCTTCGAACAGGATTAGCGCGACCCCGATGGCGATCATCGGATCGAGCAGCTCGCCGAAGGCATGTTCGGGATCGAACAGGCCGAGGATCGGCCCGGCGAGGAAGCCGGCCGCGAGCATCAGCACGATGGCCGGCCAGCCCGTGCGCCAGGCCAGCCACTGGGCGCCGATGCCCAGCATGCCGACCATCGCGATGACTAATGACTGTTCCATGCCCCTCTCTGACTACGCGGATGGCCGCGGGTCGCTACGCCGACAAAGGCGCAAGACCTATCAATGCCCGAGACCGGTTATTTATCCAGTCCGGATGCGCACTTCAGTCGCCCTCGAACTGCATCAGCGCGCGGACATCGACCGCCTCGCTGCCCAACCGGCCGCTTCCGCCGAGGTCCGGCAGGTCGATGACGAAGGCGGCGCGCTCGACCTGCGCTCCGGCAAGGCGCAACAGCTCGGTCGCTGCGAGTGCGGTCCCCCCGGTGGCGAGAAGATCGTCGACGATCGCCACGCGCTGTCCGGGGGAGATCGCCCCAGGATCCATCTCGAGACGGTCGAGCCCGTATTCGAGTTCGTAGTCCACGCCGATGACGGCGCAGGGCAACTTGCCGGGTTTGCGGATCGGCAGGAACGGCAGGCACAGGCGCGCCGCGACCGCCGCGCCGAAGATAAAGCCGCGCGCTTCCATTCCGGCAACCGCCTCGGCCCCCTCGACCTCGCCTGCAAGCCATTCGACCGTGGCGGCAAAGCCGGGGCCGTGGCCGAGTAGCGTGGTGATGTCGCGAAACTGGATTCCCGTCTTGGGGAAGTCGGGAATCGTCCGGATCAGCGCTTTGAGCTCGTCGGGCGTCACCGAGTCTCTCCCCGGAATCGAAACGCCCCTCGCATCGCGCGGATGCAAGGGGCGTTCGTCATTTCTGCCAGGCGCCGGATCAGTCGTCCTTGCGCTTCGCGGCGGCCCAGATCTGCTTCTTCGACAGATAGGCGAGAACGGTTGCGAAGAGCAGGAAGATCAGCACCGGCCAACCCGTCTGCTTGCGCTTCACCAGCTGCGGTTCGGCGGTCCAGGTCAGGAAAGCCGCGACGTCCTTCGCCATCTGATCGACAGTGGCTTCGGTGCCGTCGTCAAAGGTAACCTGACCTGCGGTGGTAAGCGGCGGCGCCATCGCCAGGCCGAGATTGGCGAAATAGGGATTGTAGTGGCCGGTCGGCGAAAGCGCGAAGTCGGGAAATTCCTTCTTCAGCTCGGCCGGGATTTCCTGATAGCCGGTCAGCAGCGACGCCACGTAGTTGGGGCCGTCGTGCCGCGCCTTGGTGATCAGCGAAAGATCGGGCGGGATCGCATTGTTGTTGGCCGCCGCCGCCGCCACCGCATTGGGATAGGGCGAGGGGAAATAGTCGGTCGGCAGGCCGGGGCGCGTGGTCGCTTCGCCGGTCTGCGGATCGACGCCGGGAACCTGCTTCGACGCGGCGAAGGCCTTGACCTGGCTCTCGTCGTAGCCAAGCGCCTCGAGGTCGCGGAACGCGACGTATTTGAGGCTGTGGCAGGCCGAGCAGACCTCGTTGTAGACCTTGAAGCCGCGCTGCAGCTGCTGCGTGTCCCACTTGCCGAAGGGGCCGTCGAACGACCACGCATACTGGTTCGGATGCTCGTGGAACTCGTGCTCGGCGGTGGCCGGCTTGAGCTCGCCTTCCTGGATCACCGCGAAGGCACCGCTCACGAAGGCCCACAGGACCGCTAGGACGAAGAACACGCCGACGAGAATGCCGACCAAGCGGATGCTGAGAAGTTTGCTCATTATCTCAAGTCTCTCTTTCTCGCTCAGACCGCCGGCTTGGCGTTTTCGCCAAGGACGGCTTTGTCGTCGGAGCCGAGAACGGCTTCGGTTATCGAATAGGGCAGCGGCTCGGGCTTCTCGATCTGGCTGACGATCGGCAGGATCACCAGGAAGTGGAGGAAGTAGTAAGCCGTCGCGATCTGGCTGAGCATGACGAAGGGCTCTTCAGCCGGCGCGCCGCCGCAGTAGAACAGCACCGCCATCGCCGGGATGAGGCCGAACCAGAAGAACTTGCGGAACAGCGGACGGTAGTGGCCGCTGCGCACCGGCGACTTGTCGAGCCAGGGCAGGAAGAACCACACCAGGATCGCGCTGAACATGGCGAGCACGCCCATCAGCTTCGCCGGAATGAAGAAGAAGTCCGCGGTGAAGGCGCGCAGGATCGCGTAGAACGGCCAGAAATACCATTCGGGGACGATGTGCGCCGGGGTCGAGAGCGGGTTCGCCTCGATGTAGTTGTCGGGGTGCCCCAGATAGTTCGGCAGGAAGAACACCAGGCCGAAATAGAGCAACAGCGCGACACCGAGGCCGAAGCCGTCCTTCGCCGTGTAATACGGGTGGAAGGGGAGCGTATCGCTTTCCTGCTTCACTTCGACGCCGGTCGGGTTCGACGAGCCCGGGATATGCAGCGCCCAGATGTGCAGGATCACGACGCCCGCGATCACGAAGGGCAGCAGGAAGTGAAGGCTGAAGAAACGGTTCAGCGCGGCATTGTCGGGCGCGTAGCCGCCGAGCAGCCACACCTGGATCGGCTCGCCCACCAGCGGGATCGCGCCGAACAGGCCGGTGATGACCTTTGCGCCCCAGAAGCTCATCTGGCCCCAGGGAAGCACGTAACCCATGAAGGCGGTCGCCATCATGAGCAGGAAGATGACGACGCCGAGCAGCCAGATCATCTCGCGCGGGGCTTTGTACGACGAATAGAAGAAGCCGCGGAAGATGTGCAGGTAGACGACAATGAAGAAGAAGCTCGCGCCGTTGGCGTGCGCATAGCGCATCATCCAGCCCCAGTTGACGTCGCGCATAATGTGCTCGGTGGTCGCGAAGGCAACCTGCGCATTGGCGGCGTAATGCATCGCCAGGATCACGCCGGTGACGATCTGCAGCACCAGGAAGAAACCGGCGAGGACGCCGAAATTCCAGAAATAGCTGAGATTGCGCGGCACGGGGTAGCCGGCACCGATGGCGTTGTAGACGAGGCGCGGCAGCGGCAGCTTCTCGTCGAAGAACTTCATGACCGGATTGGTCGGGGTGTATTCCTTGGCCCAGGGAAAGCTCATGGTATCGTCTCTTCTCTCTAAGCTCAGCCGACCTGGATGACGGTGTCCGAGGTGAACTCGTATTCCGGCACTTCGAGGTTCTTCGGCGCAGGCCCCTTACGGATGCGAGCGGCGGTATCGTAGTGCGAGCCGTGGCAGGGGCAGAAGTAGCCACCGAACTCGCCGCGCGGCTCGCCTACGGCAGCGCCCAGCGGGACGCAGCCGAGATGGGTGCAGACACCCATGGTCACGAGCATGTCCTTGTGGCCTTCCTTGGTCCGCTCCTCGAGCGTCTGCGGGTCACGCAGCGAACCGAGGGGAACGTCTTCGGCCATCTTGATCTCTTGCGGCGTCAGGCGGCGCACGAACAGCGGCTGCTTGCGGAAGACCGCCTTGATCGCCATGCCGGCCTCGATCGACGATACGTCGACCTCGGTCGAGCTTGCAGCGAGCACGTCCTTCGACGGCGCCATCTGGCTGACCAACGGATAGACAACCGCGAGGCCGCCGATGCCGGCGGCGCTCACAGCTGCGATGTCGAGGAAGTCGCGGCGACGGATGCCGGTATCGGTCACGCCTGCCGTTTCGGGAGTTGCGGTTGCAGCGGTGTCTGCCATCAGCGCCTTGCCTTGCCTGCCTTGGTCTAGCGCCGCCGCCCAGACGGGATTTGGCGCGATCTATGAATCCTTAGACCGGTCTGAGGGATAGCCGGTGCGCCCGAATGATTATGCGTGCGCGAAAGCCCCCGGTACGCCCGGTTTGGACGCGCCTCTAGCCGCTATACGACAGGTTGCCAACCGCCATTTTGGCGACTTGCGCGCGTGCGCGTGCGATCCGCAAGGCGGCGCTTAGCGGGGCAGGCCGATGACGCTGAGCTGCCGACCGTCGGTTTTTTCGCCGCGATGCGTGGCGCGGCGGTAGGAATGGAACCTGTCGGGCTGCGCATAGGTGTCCTGGGCCAAATCCTCGATCCGCTCCACGCCGGCCGTGCCCAGTCGACGCGCCACATAGGCCGGCAGGTCGAATTGCCAATGCCCCGGACGTCCGCCTGCGAAAAAGCGCTCGTCTTCGTCGGTGAAGGCCGCACGAAAGGCATCGTCGACCTCGTAGCTGGGCTGCGCGATGGTGGGGCCGATCGCCGCGCGAATGTCCGCAAGACGGGCACCGAGCGCAATCATCGCCTCGAGCGTGTTCTCGAGCACGCCCCCCAGCGCGCCGCGCCACCCGGCATGCGCCACCCCGATTACCTGGGCGACGGGATCGGCCAGCAGCACCGGCGCGCAATCGGCGGTCACGATCCCCAACAGCAGCCCGGGCCGGTCGGAGACGATGCCATCGGCCTCCACCGCCAGCGAAGTTTCGGCATTCGCCACGACCACACGGTTGCCATGGACCTGCTTCACCCGCACGAGCTCCGCGCCCGGCAGGATGGCCTCCAGGTCGAGTGCGCGTTCGGTCGAGAAGCCGTGCGGGATCCCCGCCAGCACCGAGGCCTCGAGGTGATCGTGCATGTCCCTCTAGCCGAG
>NZ_JBLYYF010000034.1:0-148082 GCF_048550555.1 Qipengyuania sp.
CGATTTCGTCCACGCCGGCGATCTCTTCGGAGAAGCGCACGCAGCGGGTGCAGTGGATGCAGCGGGTCATGACCGTCTTGATCAGCGGGCCCATGTACTTCTCGGTCACCGCGCGCTTGTTCTCGTGATAGCGCGAGCCCCCGCGGCCGTAGGCGACCGACTGGTCCTGCAGGTCGCATTCGCCACCCTGGTCGCAGATCGGACAGTCGAGGGGATGGTTGATGAGGAGGAACTCCATCACCCCTTCGCGCGCGGTCTTGACCATCGGCGTGTCGGTGCGGATTTCCTGGCCTTCGGTGGCGGGCAGCGCGCACGAAGCCTGCGGCTTGGGCGGCCCGGGCTTCACCTCGACCAGGCACATGCGGCAGTTGCCGGCGATCGACAGCCGCTCGTGATAGCAGAAGCGCGGGATTTCCTTGCCTGCGAGCTCGCACGCCTGAAGGACGGTCGCGCCGTCCGGAACCTCGATTTCCTGTCCGTCTACGGTGACTTTAGGCATTATTCGGCTGCCTCTGCGAATTTCGCATTGTGTTCGGTGATCCGGCGCTCGAGCTCGGGGCGGAAGTGGCGGATGAGGCCCTGGATCGGCCACGCAGCCGCGTCACCGAGTGCGCAGATGGTGTGGCCCTCGACCTGCTTGGTGACCTGCTGCAGCATGTCGATTTCCTCGATCGCCGCATCGCCGGTGCGCAGGCGTTCCATCATGCGCCACATCCAGCCCGTGCCTTCGCGGCAGGGGGTGCACTGCCCGCAGCTCTCGTGCTTGTAGAAGTAGCTGAGGCGGGAAATCGCGCGGACGATGTCGGTCGACTTGTCCATCACGATGACACCTGCCGTGCCGAGGCCGGAACCCAAGTCCTTGAGCCCGTCGAAATCCATCGGCGCGTCCCAGATCTGCTCTGCCGGGACCAGCGGGACCGAGGAACCGCCGGGGATCACGGCGAGGAGATTGTCCTTGCCGCCCACGATGCCGCCGCAATGCTTCTCGATCAGCTCGCTGAAGGGGATGCTGAGCGCTTCCTCGACCACACAGGGCTTGTTCACATGGCCGCTGACCTGGAAGAGCTTGGTGCCCTTGTTGTTCTCGCGTCCGAAGCTGGCGAACCAGCTTGCGCCGCGGCGCAGGATGGTCGGGACGACGGCGATGGATTCCACATTGTTGACCGTGGTCGGGCAACCGTAGAGGCCCGCGCCCGCCGGGAACGGCGGCTTGAGGCGCGGCTGACCCTTCTTGCCTTCGAGGCTCTCGATCATCGCGGTTTCTTCGCCGCAGATATAGGCGCCCGCGCCGCGATGCAGGAAGACGTCGAAATCGTAGCCCGACTTCGATGCGTTCTTGCCGATCAGCCCGGCGTCATAGGCCTCGTCGATCGCCGCCTGCAGCGTCTCGGCCTCGCGGATGTATTCGCCGCGGATGTAGATATAGGCCGCCCTCGCCCGCATGGCGTAGCCCGCGACCAGTGCGCCTTCGATCAGCTTGTGCGGATCGTGGCGGATGATCTCGCGGTCCTTGCACGAACCGGGTTCGGATTCGTCGGCATTGATGACGAGGAAGCTCGGACGGCCGTCCTTCGATTCCTTCGGCATGAACGACCATTTGAGGCCGGTCGGGAAGCCTGCGCCGCCGCGACCGCGCAGGCCCGAGGCCTTCATCTCCTCGATGATATTGTCGTGCCCGCGCGCGATCAGCGACTTGGTATCGTCCCAGTCGCCGCGCTGCTGCGCCGCCTTCAGCCCCCAGTCCTGGAAGCCGTAGAGATTGGTGAAGATGCGATCCTTGTCGGCGAGCATCATAAGGCCCCTCCCTGCGAGAGGAAATAAAGTGCGCCGAGGATGACCACGGCGATCAGCCCGAACTTGATGATGCCGGTCAGCACCTTCCAGGCGATGAAACAGACGACCAGCGCGATGAGGATGGTGGCAATGCTCATCACCATTCCTTCCGGTAATCGTGGTTGGCGTCGACCATTTCCTTCAGCGTGGTCGGGCCGCCTTCGGGTTCGCTGGTGCGCTTGCCGGGAATCTGCGTGCCGGTCTTGGGCTGCTCGCCCTTGGCCAGTGCGTCGAGAATGGCGTCGAGGCTCTCCGGCGTGAGATCCTCGTAATTGTCGTCGTTGATCTGGACCATCGGCGCGGTCGCGCAATTGCCCATGCATTCGACTTCGGTGAGCGTCCACAGCCCGTCTTCGGACACATGGCCCTTCTTCATGCCGCGCTTCTTGCAGGTCTCGAACAGCCCGTCGGAGCCGCGTAGCATGCAGGGCGTCGTGCCACAGACCTGCACGTGGTACTTACCCACCGGCACCATGTTGTACATGAAGTAGAAGCTGGCGACCTCGAGCACGCGGATGACCGGCATGTCGAGATAGTCGGCGACATATTCGATCACCGGCAGCGGCAGCCAGCCCTGCGTGTTCGTCTCTTCGCCGACCTGGCGCTGGGCAAGGTCGAGCAGCGGCATCACCGCGGAGCGCTGGCGCCCCTCGGGATAACGCGCAATCGCCTTGTCCGCGCGCTCGCGGTAGCTCTCGGTGAATTCGAAAGCACCCCAGCGCTCGCGCAGCTCGGGAGTATCGGGTGCGGGGGAACGATCAGCCATTAGCGGTCGCACTCCCCGAACACGACATCGATGGCGCCGAGGATGGCGGTGGCATCGGGCAGCATGTGGCCTTTGCTCATGAAATCCATTGCTTGAAGGTGGCTGAAGGCGGTCGGGCGGATCTTGCAGCGGTAGGGTTTGTTCGACCCGTCGCTGACGAGATAGACGCCGAATTCGCCCTTGGGGCTTTCGGTGGCGACGTAGACCTCGCCCGCGGGCACGTGGAAGCCCTCGGTGTAGAGCTTGAAGTGGTGGATCAGCGCTTCCATTGACTGCTTCATCTCGGCGCGCTTGGGCGGCGCGACCTTGCGGTCGTCCGAGCACACCGGGCCGGTCGGCATCTGCGCGAGGCACTGCTTGATGATCCTGGCGCTCTCGTAGACTTCCTTCACGCGGACCATGAAGCGGTCGTAGCAGTCCGAGGCAGTGCCGACGGGGATGTCGAACTCCATCCGGTCGTAGACATCGTAGGGCTGGCTCTTGCGCAGGTCCCAGGGAATGCCCGCCGCACGGATCATCGGGCCGGAGAAGCCCCAGGCGACCGCATCGTCCTTGCTCACCACGGCGATGTCGACATTGCGCTGCTTGAAGATGCGGTTGTCTAGCACCAGGCTCATCGCATCGCCGAACAATTGGGGCAGCCGCGTGTCGACCCAGTTGCCGATATCGACCAGCAGCTTCTCGGGCACGTCCTGATGGACGCCGCCGGGGCGGAACCAGGCGCTGTGCATGCGCGCGCCAGACGCGCGCTCGAAGAAGTTCATGCAATCTTCGCGCAGCTCGAACACCCACAGGTTGGGCGTCATTGCGCCGACGTCCATGACATGCGCGCCGATGTTGAGCATGTGGTTGCAGATGCGCGTCAGCTCGGCGAACAGCACGCGAAGATATTGCGCCCGCTCGGGCACCTCGACATTGAGCAGCTTCTCGATCGCGAGGACGTAGCTGTGCTCCATGCAGAGCGGCGAGCAATAGTCCAGCCGGTCGAAATAGGGCAGCGCCTGGAGATAGGTCTTGTGCTCGATCAGCTTCTCGGTGCCGCGGTGGAGCAGGCCGACATGCGGATCGATCCGTTCGATGATCTCGCCGTCGAGCTCCATCACCATGCGCAGCACGCCGTGCGCCGCGGGGTGCTGGGGCCCGAAGTTGATCGTGTAGTTGGTGATGACCTCGTCGCCGGTGGTCGGCGACTCTTCGAGATGCATGGCGTGGCTCATGCGCAGATCCACTTGCCGCTGTAGGATTGGGTCTTGCCCGCCGCGTCGCGCACGGTGACGTTGGCCGGGCGGCTCTGCTGGTCGCCGGCCTCGGGGGCGACGGTGACGGTGAAGCCTTCGCCGTTGAAGGTCGTACCCTGCTTGATCGCATCGAGCCCGCCGACGTCGGCGTCGACCATGGTCAGGCTGTCGCCAACACGGACCACCGCCTTGCCGGGCAGCGCCTTGTCCTTCATTCCGGCGGCGATGAGCATTTCCTCGTTTCCGACCATCAGCGTGCAGCCACCGTCGCGCGGGCCGAGGTTCACGCCGCCGATGTCGCCCAGCTGGGCGAGCTGCGTGAGATCGGCCCCGGCAGGTGGCGCTGCGTTCGCGGTATTGGGCGCGTTGGGATCGGGCTGCGACGGATCGAGCTGTGCGCCCTCGCCGTTCTGGCCGATGCGGTTGGCGAAATCATCCGCGCTGTCCTGCTCGGCAGGCTCGGACGAGCATGCGGCGAGCGCGAGCACGGCAAGGGGAAGAAACAGGCGGGTCATCACTTGTCGTCCTTCTTCCTGGCGGCAGGCTTGCGCTTGGCGGGAGCCTTCTTGGCAGCGGGTTTCTTTTTGGCGGGAGCCTTCTTCGGCTCGGTTGCCTTGGCCGTATCCTTCGCCTTGCCCTGGCGCTTGGCGCGGGTCGGGCGGTCTTCGGTCGGCTTCGGCGCGGGCGCGTCCTTGCCGCCATCTTCCTCGGCGGGCGCACCTTTGCTGACCGCGTCGGCAGCCTTGTCGTCGGCCTTCTTGCCGGCGCCGGTATCGGAGGGCTTGTCGGTCGTCTTGGCTTCCTCGACCGGAGACGTGGTCGCCTTTTCGTCGCCCGGAAGGACGTAGTCCGCGCCTTCCCACGGGCTCATGAAGTCGAACTGGCGCAGGTCCTGCGCGAGCTCGACCGGTTCGTAGACCACGCGCTTCTCGTCTTCGGAGTAACGCAGTTCCTGATAACCGGTGAGCGGGAAGTCCTTGCGGAAGGGATGCCCCTCGAACCCGTAGTCGGTGAGGATGCGGCGCAGGTCGGTATTGCCCGCGAAGAGGACGCCGTAGAGGTCGAACACCTCGCGCTCGAGCCAGCCGGCATTGGGCCACAGCGTGGTCACCGTCGGCACCGGCGTGTCTTCGGAGGCCGAGCACTTGACGATGATGCGGCTGTTGATGGTCAGCGAGAGCAGCATGTAGACCACTTCGAAGCGCTCGGACCGCGAGGGATAGTCGACCCCGGCGATTTCCATTAGCTGCTGGTAGGCGTGGTCGTCGCGCAGGATGCGCAGCGCATCCTCGACGCTGTCGCGCTTCACCGTGAGCAGCAGTTCGCCATGCTCTTCATGCGCCTCGAGCAGGTGCTCGCCGAGCGCGCTCGAAAGGGTGGCCTTGAGCCCGTCGATCTGCGTGAAGCGGGGCGCGGAATGGAGAGTAGCCATGATACGCCCTTACCTCTCGATCGTGCCCGAACGGCGGATCTTGCGCTGCAGCTGCATCACGCCATAGAGCAGCGCTTCGGCCGTCGGCGGGCAACCGGGGACATAGATGTCGACCGGGACGATCCGGTCGCAGCCGCGCACCACCGAATAGCTGTAGTGATAGTAGCCGCCGCCATTGGCGCAGCTACCCATCGAAATGACGTATTTGGGCTCCGACATCTGGTCGTAGACCTTGCGCAGCGCCGGAGCCATTTTGTTGCACAGAGTGCCGGCGACGATCATCACGTCCGACTGGCGCGGCGAGGCGCGCGGCGCGACGCCGAAGCGCTCCATGTCGTAGCGCGGCATGTTGACGTGGATCATCTCGACCGCGCAGCAGGCGAGGCCGAAGGTCATCCACCACAGGCTGCCGGTACGCGCCCACTGGAACAGGTCCTCGGTGCTGGTGACGAGGAAGCCCTTGTCGTTCACCTCGGTCGAGAGCGCGTTGAAATAATCCGCGTCGGGCTGGCGCACTTCGCCGCCTTGCGCCGCGGGCACCGCGTTCGGCGGCGTGATGATGGTCGACTGGGTCATGCGATCACTCCCACTCCAGCGCGCCGACCTTCCACGCATAGGCGAGGCCGACGGCGAGTTCGCCGAGGAACACCATCATGGTGATCCAGCCCGGCCAGCCGGTCAGGTCGAGGCTTACCGCCCAGGGAAACAGGAAGGCCGCTTCGAGGTCGAAGATGATGAACAGGATGGCGATCAGGTAGAAGCGCACATCGAACTGGCTGCGCGGGTCCTCGAAGGCAGGGAAACCGCATTCATACTCGCTGTTCTTCTCCGCATCGGGCTTGTGCGCGCCGGTCAGCCGGGCAACGCCCATGGGGAGGAAGACGAAGAGGGCCGACAGGCCGACGGCGATGAACAGGAAGATCAGGATGGGCAGGTATTGTTCGAGATCGACCACGAATGATTCCTAGGCGTCGGGCTTGGTTCGCGCCCGCCTCTAGGCCCGTCGCGAAGTTGGTGCAAGGGTGCGCATGGCGCAATTCCCTCATCTCCTGTTGCGCTTCCGGCGAGGCCTATCAACGATCGAGCGGGAGCTTGCGGACCCGCGTCTCGACGAAGGGCCTGGACGGGTCCGGCCGCCCCTCCACCAGGCGATCCCACTGGCCATTGCCGACGTAGTAGAGCGCATCCTGGCCAAGATAGCCAGACAGCGGTTCGGTCCAGTCCGTATTGGCCTGTTCGAGAACCCGATGCCCGGTGATCCGCCGCCCGTCTTCGGACAGTCGCAGCGCCACGATCCGCATCGTGCTGGTCCCGTTCTGCACCGCGATCAATTCGCTGCCGTGGCGCCAGAGCCCGTCGATCCCGTCGAGCAGGATCGGAAGGTCGGTCGCCAGCCGCTCGATCGGCTGGCCGTCGAGTGGGACAACCACGATCCCGTAGCGGTAGTCGCTGACGTAGAGCCGCATGCCATCTGCACTCGTCGCGAGCCCTTGGGGCGAGCGGAAGCTGCCCGGAGAAACGAGCGTCTCGAGCGCATCGCTGCCGGGCCGGAGCCTGTAGATACCGCCACCGCGCGGATCGCTGGCGAAGATGGTGCCGTCGGGGGCGTGATGGATATCCGAAAGATTCGCGCCCGGGGGCGCCGCGATACGCTGCTGTTCCGCGCCTTCGGGCGACATTGCGATCAGCCCGGCGAATCCCGCGCTCTCCTCCGGTCCGCCGTCGATATGTCCCACAGCCACCCACAGCGTCTTGCGCCCAGGATCGAGGAATATACCCGAGAGATTGCCCGCTCCGGGAGGCGCGAACTCCCGCCAGTCGCCGTCAGCGGAGCCGAGCCAGACGCTATGCCGCGAAACCGATGTTGCCGCCATCAAGCCGGTGCCGGGATCGATCGCGAGACTTTCGACCAGTCCGGCCTGCGAAGGGACGGTGGCAAAGACCGTACTGGCGGCGACCGGCTCGGCGGGCTCGCGTATCAGAGCCGAGACCTGGGCCGCACGCTCGGCCCCGACCAGCTCGGGCAGCTCGCGGCGCGCGGCCTCCGAGAAGACATAGCCCCGCTCGTCGAGCCAGCGGAGCGTCGGGATCGAGGCGTCGTAATCCTCCGCCCCGAGCTGCGCGTTGAGGAGGCGCAAGCGGACCGAACCGCTGTCCGGATAGGCCGCGGCCAGCGCCTCGAGAGCCTCGACCTCGGCGATCGCACCGGTCCCGGCATCTACCGGGCGCCAGAGCGCAGTACGCGCGGGCGCCGCCTCCTGCGCGTGTGGGTAGCTGGCGCAGCCGGCGAGCGCGATGGCCAGCGCTGCGCCCAGCGCCCTCATTTCATCATCGTCTTCACGGCTTTCTCGGTCGCGGGGCCATAGGGGGGCTTGAAGCCGCCGAGCTTTGCGACGTCGATCTTGGGCTGGGTGTAGATGCTCCGCGCATGGCTGAATTCGCGGAAGCCCTCGACCCCGTGATAGCTGCCCATGCCGCTCGGCCCGACCCCGCCGAAGGGCAGGTCCTCCATCGAGACGTGGAAGATCACGTCGTTGACCGTCACCCCGCCGCTGATCGTCCTGGTCAGCACCTTCTCGCGCTCCTCACTGTCCTGACCGAAGTAGTAGAGGCCGAGCGGGCGGTCGTGCTCGTTCACATAGTCGATCGCATCGTCGATGCTGGTGTAGGTCTTGACCGGCAGCACCGGGCCGAAGATCTCCTCCTGCATCGCCTTCATGTCCTCGGTCACGTTCTTGAGGATCGTCAGCGGCATCTTGCGGGCGTTGGTGCTCGAGAAATCCTCGTTGCCCGGATTGACTTCGATCACCTCGGCACCCTTGTCGCGCGCATCGGCGACGAGATCCTGCAGCCGGTCGAAGTGCCGGTCGCTGACGACGCTGGCATAGTCCTCGTTCTCGAGCAGCGTCGGGTACATGTTGGCCGTCCCCTGCCACACGCCGTGGATCGCCTCGTCCTGCTTGCTCTCGGGCACGTAGAGATAGTCGGGCGCGAGACAGATCTGGCCCGCATTCATCATCTTGCCCAGCGCGACGCGTTCGCCCGCCTTGGCGAAATCGGCGCTCTCGCCCATGAACACGGGGCTCTTGCCGCCCAGTTCGAGCGTCACCGGGACGAGGTTCTGCGCCGCAGCCTCCATCACCTTGCGCCCGGTGGCGGTCGAGCCGGTGAAGACGAGGTGATCGAAGGGCAGCTGGCTGAAGGCATGCGCCACTTCGGGACCGCCGGTGAACACCGCGCATTCGTCGGGGGTGAAGTATTCCTCCACCAGTTCCCTGGTCAGCAGGCTGGTCTTCTCGGTGAACTCGCTCGGCTTGATCATCGCGCGATTGCCCGCGGCGAAGACCTGCATCAGCGGGCCGAAGCTGAGATTGACCGGGAAGTTCCACGGGCTGAGGATGCCGATCACGCCCTTGGGTTCGTAGCGCACCTCGGCTTTGGCACCCAGCAGGCCGAGCGGGAACTGGACGTGGCGTTTTTCCGCCCGCGCCCACTTGTCCATGTTCTTGAGGCAATATTTGCCGAAATTGACCGTGCCGGCGATGTCGGTGATCATCGACTGGTGCGGCGAGCGATTGCCGAAGTCGGCGGCCATCACCTTGCACAGGTCCTCACCGTGCTTCTTGAGCAGCGTCATCGCCCGCTGGATGCGGTCCTTGCGCAGCGCCATCGGCTCGGGACGCATCTGGTGGTGCGCGGCGCGCTGCTTGCGCAAAACGGCTTCCATGTCGCTCTTACGATTATCCGCCATCGCTCTCTCCGTTTGATATTGGTGCAACGCAGCACTAGATTGCAGGCCACCATTTAGGTCGCCTTTGGCAACCGATATTCCAGATCAAGAGGAACAGCACAAGCATGCCCCAGTTCAGCGCGTCCGATCCCGTCGTCATCCTGTCCTACGCCCGCACCCCCATGGGCGGCATGCAGGGTGCCCTCGCCGATGTTTCCGCGACCGAACTCGGCGCGACGGCAATCAAGGCGGCGGTCGAGCGCTCGGGCGTCGGGGCCGACCAATTCGATCGCACCTACATGGGCTGCGTCCTTCCTGCCGGACTCGGCCAAGCCCCTGCCCGCCAGGCCTCGATCAAGGCCGGCCTGCCGAAGTCGGTCCAGGCGACCACGGTCAACAAGGTCTGCGGAAGCGGCATGCAGACGGTGATCATGGGCGCCGAAGCGCTCGCCAGCGGTACCATCGACTATGTCGTCGCGGGCGGGATGGAGAGCATGACCAATGCGCCCTACCTGCTCAAGAAGCACCGCTCGGGCGCGCGGCTCGGCCACGATACCGCCTATGACCACATGTTCCTCGACGGGCTGGAAGACGCCTATGAGGAAGGCCGCGCGATGGGCACTTTCGCGCAGGACACCGCCAACGAATACCAGCTCACCCGCGAGGAGATGGACGCCTATTCGATCGAATCGCTGCGCCGCGCCAATGCCGCGATCGAGAGCGGCGCCTTCGCCGACGAAGTGGTGCCGGTGACCTTCTCGACCCGCGCGGGCGAACAGACGGTCGAACACGACGAACAGCCCGGCAAGGGCAAGCCCGACAAGATCCCGACCCTGCGCCCGGCCTTCGCCAAGGACGGCACGATCACCGCGGCGACATCGAGCTCGATTTCCGACGGCGCGGCAGCTGTCGTGCTGACGCGCGAGAGCGTGGCCAAGGCCAATGGCCAGGAGCCGGTGGCGAAGATCGTCGCCATGGCCGCGCATGCGCAGGAGCCGTCGCAGTTCACCGTCGCCCCCATCGGCGCGATCGAGAAGGTGCTCGAAAAGGCGGGCTGGTCGGCCGAGGACGTCGACCTGTGGGAAGTCAACGAGGCCTTCGCCTGCGTCGCCATGTTCGCCATGCGCGACATCGGCATCCCGCACGACAAGATCAACGTCAACGGCGGCGGTACCGCGCTCGGTCATCCGATCGGCGCCAGCGGGACGCGTATCATCGTCACCCTGCTCAATGCGCTCAAGCGGCAGGGCAAGACGCGCGGCGTCGCCTCGCTCTGCATCGGCGGCGGCGAGGCCACCGCGGTGGCAGTCGAGCTCGCCTGATGGCGCGGACCACTCCCCTCGCCCTGCGTCACGACACGACCCACAGCGAAGGGGGATTGGCGATGAAACGATTGCTGTTTCTCGCGGCGGCCGGCATTTCGTTGGCCGCCTGCGGCTCCAAGGACGAACCCGCGGAGGCGGTGGTACCAACCGACGCCACGCTCGAGAGCACCGCGACCGGCGATCTTGCCGGCACCTATGAAGTGAAGCTGGCCGACGGCACCGTCACGATCCAGACGATCAATGCCGACGGCACCTATGTCGAAGCGACGGCGGACGGCACGCGCACCGGGGGCGGAACCTGGCGCACGGGCGACGAAGGCACGATGTGCTTCGACCCCGAAGGCGACGATCCCGAAGAATGCTACGCCGGCGGTGCGCCGGGCGAGGACGGCGCCTTCGAAATGCGCGGCGAGGATGGCAAGGTCCAGTCCTCGGTTCGCAAGATGGAAACCGAGCCCGAGCCCGTCGCCGAGACTGCACCAGAGGGCTAGTTGGCCCCGAGCCTCAGGGCTCGCCGACACCCCAAAGGCGCGATTCGAGCACGTAGCCGCGGCGATTTTCGACCGCGAATTCGCACCAGCCATCGTCGCAGTCGCCCAGCACGCCGACGACGCCCGGCTCGACCCTCCATTTGAGCGCGGCATCCGCGCTGGCACCGGCCCGCATCGCCGCCAGCCCCTCGCCGATGACGATCGCCCCGCGGTCTGGGCTCAGCAGCCGGGCGACCACCCAGCCCCGCGCCCCGTCGGGGTCCTCGATCAGCCGCCAGCCTTCCATCAGCCGCACCACCTTCACCGGCAGGCCGGGGCGACGATAGACCCAGTCGATCATGTAGTCGGCGCTCGGCCCCACGCGGAGGTTGAGCACGCTGGCGCGAATCGTCGCCCAATAGGGGAGGTCGCGGTCCTGCGCCCCGGCAGGGGCCGCAAGTCCGGCGAGCAGAAGGAAAGGTATGAAAAGCCGTGCGAACATGGCGCGCTGAATCGGGCAATGCGCGCCGACAGTCAACGCCCTTCGCGGATCGCCCGGGTGCGAATCCTTGACCGCTCCCCGCCGCGCGGCCTAGCGCTGGGCAGCACATGGACAGCACCGACTCCCGCCCCGCCAAACGCCTCGATCGCAAGCCCCGCGTCTTCGTGACGCGCCATCTGATGCCCGGCGTCGAGGAGCGTATGGGCCAACTGTTCGAGGTAAGTCTCAATACCGAAGATGTCCCGCTGACGCGCGAGCAACTCGTCGCCGCGATGCAGGAATACGACGTGCTGGTCCCGACCGTCACCGACCGGATCGATTCCGCGATGATCGCCGAGGCCGGCGACAATCTCGGCCTGATCGCCAATTTCGGCGCGGGGACCGAGCATATCGATCTCGAGGCCGCAGCTGCGCGGCACATTCTCGTCACCAACACGCCCGGGGTCTTCACCGACGACACCGCCGACCTCGCCATGGCCGGGATCATCGGAGTGCCCCGCCGCATCCGCGAGGGCGTCGAACTCATTCGGAGCGGCAAGTGGAGCGGCTGGACCCCGACCGCGCTGCTCGGCACCAAGCTCGCCGGCAAGGTGCTCGGCATCGTCGGCATGGGCCGCATCGGCCAGGCCGTGGCGCACCGCGCGCGCGCCTTCGGGCTCGAAATCGCCTATCACAACCGCAAGCGCCTGCCCGAAGCGGTCGAGCGCATGTTCCACGCGCGCTGGGTCGACAGCCTCGACGCGCTCATGGCCGAGGCCGACATCCTCACGCTCCACTGCCCCGCCGGGCCCGATACGCACCACATGATCGACGCGCGCCGGATCGCGCTGATGAAGGACGGCGCGAGCCTCATCAACACCGCACGCGGCGACCTCGTCGACCAGGAGGCGCTGATCGCGGCGCTCGAAAACGGTACGCTCGCGGGTGCGGGGCTCGACGTCTATCCCGACGAGCCCAATGTCGATCCGCGCCTGATCCGCCATCGCAATGTGATGACCCTCCCCCATATCGGCAGCGCCACGCGCGAAGGGCGCCAGGAGAGCGGCCTCAAGGTCATCGCCAACATCCGCATGTGGGCCGACGGTCATCGGCCGCCGGATCAGGTGCTTTCCGGCCTCGGCTAAAAGGAGGCGCGCGTGTCGCCTCGATTTAGAGCGAGGCCGTACCCTGATCTTGCGCGATCAAAAGCCTCAGTTGTTCAGAGAAGCGCTGCAACTCAGAGTAGGTAATGGTCGATTCGATCTCGACACTATTGAAATCGATCTCTTCGGCGAGAGTGAGGGACAGGTTGAGCTGCCCTAGGCTGCCGCGCTGTTCGATGCTCAGCTTCAACAAGCCGTCAAACCATTCATATTCCAGCTTGCCAGGCAGAGGGAATTGCCCAACCTCTTTGGCGAGCTTGTCGAACTCTGTGGCAGATACGTTGCGATAGCGGGTTTCGCCGCGAAAGGTCCCGATGTCGACAACGACTTTGCAACGGTCGTCGTCGAACTCGTCATTCAACGGCGGGTCAAATGAAATCGCCAGGACCAAGGCCCGATCAGTCCCCCGTCAGGATCCGCTCGACCAGTTCCTTCACCGTCGGGGTGAAATTGTTCGAATAGAACGGGTCCTGCTTGAAGCGGTAGGCCGCGTGGCCGGCGAAGGCGAGGTTCTCGTCCGGGTCGCCGCCGTGGGCGATGTCCTGCAGCGTCTTCTGGATGCAGAAGCTGCGCGGATCGGCCAGGCGTCCGGTGGTGTGGTTGTCGTGATCCTTCCAGCTCGAGAACTGGCAGTGCGACAGGCAGCCCATGCAGCCCTGCTGGTCGGCACGGATCTGCTCGGCACTCTCGGGCGTGGTGAAGACCACCGTGTCATCGGGCGTCTTGAGCGCCTCGGTGAAGCCTTCGTGCATCCACGCCTGCGCCTTGCGCTGGTCGCCGGGGTGGACGAAGAAATATTTGGCCTTGCCGTGGTCGGCGAGCGGAATCGTGCCCTCTTCCTCGTCGCGCTTGAAGATCGGGATCTGGCGCTCGCTGCGGTGCATCAGGTCATAGAGGAAGGGTGTCTTGACCGCGCTGGAATAGAAGCCGGTGGGGCTGAACTTGTGCAGCAGGACGTCGCCCGGCTCGACCGTGCGCAGCATGTCCTTCCACACCTGCGGGATCGGGCTTTCATGCGTCAGCAACGGGCGCGTGCCGAACTGGAACATGATCTTGCCCAGTTCGGGATTGTCGATCCAGTCATCCCACTCGCGCAGGAACCACACGCCGCCGGCCATGACGATGGCGGTATCTTCGGACACGCCCTCGGCGCGCATGGTATCGCGCAGCGCCTTGACGCGCGGATAGGGATCTTCCGGCTTGGTCGGATCCTCGGCGTTGGAGAGGCCGTTGTGCCCGCCCGCGAGCCAGGGGTCTTCGTAGACCACCGCGGCCAACAGGTGCGGAACCTTGGAATAGCTGCGCTTCCACAGGGCGCGGAAGGCGCGTGCCGAGCTGACGATCGGCAGGTAGTGGACATTGTGCTTGGCCGCGATCTCGGCGAGCTTGTAGGGCATGCCCGCGCCGCAGGTGACGCCGGTGACGAGGCCCGGGCAGTTCTCCAGAATGCCTTCGAGGACCTGCTGGGCACCGCCCATTTCCCACAGTACGTTGATGTTGATCGCGCCCTTGCCCCCGGCGATGTCGTGCGCGCGCTTGACCTGCTCGGTGCCACCCTCGATGCCGTAGCGTACGAGCTGCTCGAAGCGCTCGGTGCGGGTCGCCTGCGGATAGACCTGGGGAATCGGATTGCCATCGACATCGTAGCTGTCGGCATTGACCGCGCTGACCGTGCCGATACCGCCTGCGGCGGCCCAGGCACCCGAGCTCATGTGATTGGTGGCGGACACGCCCTTGCCGCCTTCGACCAGCGGCCAGACTTCCTTGCCGCCATAGGTGATCGGCTCGAGACCCTTGAAACTCATATGCTTACGCTTTCTCTCTTTTCGCGGGGCGCGAGGCCCCGTTGCGCAGCGCGGCACGGTCGCCGCGGCAGCGCTCTATCTCTCCGGGAGCGGGCCTCGTAGCGGCTGCCTTGAACTGTGCATAGTACCCCGCCAATTGGGGCGCGTCCTTGAATTCGACCAGCTCGTAGCCGACCGCCTCGAATTCGCAGCTCAGCAGCAGCGGATCGATGCCGTGCTGGTCGGTCGGCCGGTCGATGTCGACCACCACCACCTGGCCGCCCTGGCGCAGTGAGGGCCACATGCGCCAGAGGAACTCGTAGGGCTGCCCGATCTCATGGTACATGTGGACCATGAAGATGCGGTCGAAACTGTTCGCCGGCAACCGGGGATCGGCCACCTCGCCGAGCCGGATCGAGACGTTTTCGAGCCGCTGGCGCTCGATCCGCCGACCCAGCCGGCTGAGCGCATCGCGATCGATATCCTGCGCCAGCACCCGCCCCTTGGCGCCCACGCGCTCCGCCAGACGGACGGTGTAATAGCCGTTGCCCGCGCCGATATCGGCCACGGTCATGCCCGGTTCGAGCTGGGCCAGGTCCATCACCGTCTGCGCCTCGCCCCGGCTGTCGCGCTGATCCTCGGTCGAGAACTGGTTCGACCCGATCTCCGAAACCGGCCGGTCGGGCTCGGGAAAACGGTCGCCCTGCTCCGCAGGCGCGTCGCAGGCGCCCAGTGCGAGCGCGATCAGGCAGATGGCAGCAATCCGAGTCATGCAGCGCCTATGCCGCCGAGTCAGGGGATGGGCAATGCCCGCATCCCCCCGATGAACACATCGAAGGGAAGATCGCCCTGCCGCCACGGCGACTGGCGTCCCCCCGTGCGCTCGTTTACCGCGACCGCGGTCTTGCGGAAGGTTTCATCGAGCGACTGCCTGCGGCGGATCTCGCGCGCGAACTCGATCGCGAAGGGGCTGCCCTTGCCCGCCGACTCGCCATCCTCGGCGACATTGCCCGGCTCGGTCGAAAAGAACACCACTGCCGACAGTCCACGCAGGCTGCCGACCTGTGCCAGCCCCTTGTTCGAAAAGACGATGTCGTCGAGCGTGACCGTCTCGAGCGCGCGCATGTTTCCTTCGACCTCGACGATTTCCAGCGCCGTCGAACTGTCGGCGTCCAGCATCGGGTTGTTGCGACAGGCATCGACCACGAAAACCACTCCGTGCGCTGCCTCGGTCAGCCGCCGCAGCATGGCGTCGAGCCCGACCAGCGAGCGCCCGTCGGCCGCCAGCAGGTAATTGCTGCCGTCGATCTGGAAGCCGTGCCCGGCGAAATAGACCAGGGCGATGTCGTCACCGCTGAGCGATGCGGTGAAGTTCTCGAACGCCGCTTCCCAGCGGGCGGCATCGGGCTCCTCGACCAGTTCGACCTCGTCGACCGTCGTGCGCCGCAACGCCGCCGCGATCATCCGCGCATCGGTGACCGGATTGTCGAGCTGCAGTCGCTTGTCCTGCGAAGCGACGTAGTCGCTCGCGAACAGCAGGGCCTTCACCCCGGCCTGCGCCGGAGCGGTCATCGCCAGCGCGGCAACCGCGGTCATGAAAATACGCAGGACAGCCAGCATCGTCTCTCTCCCCACAGGGTCACAGCCGCAGCGACAGCCCCAGATTGACGCCGTGATTGACCCGCGCATCGCTGAAGCTCGCGGCCCCCGAAAGCGGGAAGAACAGCACCGCACGATAACGCAGGTCGAGCGCGAGGTTCTGCGACAGGATGATTTGCGCCCCCACCGAGAAATCGGGACCGATGCTGAATTCGCCTTCCTCGGGACTTTCGTCGGTGCCGCTGAATGCGCCGCTGGGATCGTCGATCACGGTCAAGACGTCGAAGTCGGGCTGATAGCTCGCCTGCAGCATGCCGTTGAAGAAGGCCACGCCGGTTTCGCTGAACGGCACGAAAGCGGTGGCTCCGGCACGGGCGCTGTAGGTCTGGATGACGCCCTCCTGGAAGACGCCTGCCTCGATCGCGGGAATGGCCGGAAAGCCGGGCGGTATCGGATCGCCGCCGACGATGGCTTCCGCCTGGGCGATCAGCGTCGGAATGGAGTTCCCCTGCACGATCCGCAGCGATCCGTCGTAGCTGCTGTCGAGCCGCTCGTACCGTACGCCCGCGAGGAAGGCGACGCTCTCGCTCTCGCGTCGCTGCCATGTCATCTCGAGATCCAGCCGGTGGCTCTTGTTCACCGCTCGCGCGGCGAAATTGACGGTATCGACGAACTGGACATCCCCCAGCGTCAGCGACCGCGAGAACGCCGCCGACTGTTCGACATCGCCTTCCCCGCTCCCGTACATCGCGGTCAGCGTGAACCGGTCGCGATCATTGCCGAAATTGACCATGGCGCCGACCATCGGATAGCCGATCTGATCGGCCCGCAAACCTTCGGATTCCGAACGGGTGGCGAACGCCGGCTCTTGGCCGAAGGCGGCACGCAGGACCGCCGCATCCTCCGGCTCGAGCACCTCGCCCTCCTCGAGACCCGAGTCGAGCCCCGAGGTACGCAGGTTCGAATTGTCGAAATAATAGGACACGCGCGGGCCGATCACGACATCGGCATGGGCGGGCGTGGCAACTGCCGCGGCCAGTACCGCGAGACTGACCATGACAGACTGTGCTTTCATCCTATTCGGTATCCTCCACCTCGACCGTCTCCCCGGTCACGCGCTGGGCGAGCGCCGCCGAGATAAACGGATCGAGCGCACCGTCGAGCACGTCGTCGGGTGTAGGCGAGGTCACGCCGGTGCGCAAATCCTTAACCATCTGATAGGGTTGGAGCACATAGGAGCGGATCTGGTGGCCCCAGCCGATGTCGCTCTTTTCCTGATATTCGCCCGATGCCGCCGCCTCGCGCTCGGCCATCTCGCGTTCGAACAGGCGCGCCTTGAGCATGCTCATCGCGGTGGCCCGGTTCTTGTGTTGGCTGCGGTCGTTCTGGCTGGCGACGACGATCCCGGTCGGCTGGTGGGTGATGCGCACCGCCGAGTCGGTCGTGTTGACGTGCTGGCCCCCAGCGCCCGAAGCGCGGTAGGTGTCGATCTTGAGGTCGGCGGGGTTGATCTCGATGTCGATGTCGTCGTCGATCACCGGGTAGACCCAGACCGAACTGAAGCTGGTGTGGCGCCGCGCCGAGCTGTCGTAGGGGCTGATCCGCACCAGGCGGTGGACGCCGCTTTCGGTCTTGGCGTAGCCATAGGCGTTCTCGCCCTTGATCAACAACGTGGCGCTCTTGATCCCGGCCTGGTCGCCCGCCTGGTATTCGACCGTCTCGACCTTGAAGCCGCGGCGTTCGGCCCAGCGGGCATACATGCGAAGCAGCATTTCCGCCCAGTCCTGGCTTTCGGTACCGCCCGCGCCGGCGTGGATTTCGAGATAGGTGTCATTGCCGTCGGCCTCGCCCGAAAGCAGTGCCTGGACCTTGTCGCGATCGGCGCGTTCGGCGAGCTGCGAGAGCGTATCCAGCCCTTCGCGTTCGACCTCGGCATCGCCCTCGGCCTCGCCCATGTCGACGAATTCGATCGCGTCGGCCATCTCGCTCTCGATCTCGCGCACGGTGTTGATCGCGGTCTCCAGCCGTTTCTGCTCCTGCGTGATCGCTTGCGCCTGTTTGGGGTCGTCCCACAGCGTCGGGTCCTGCACGCGCGCGTCGAGCTCGTCGAGCCGGCGCAGGGCGCGCTCCCAGTCGAGCGATTGCCGGACCAGCGCCAATGCGGCTTCGATGCGGTCGATTTGGGCCTGCCCTTCGGCACGCATGGAACTCTCCTGGAAAAAGGTAAGCGGGCGCGCCGCCTAGCGCAGACGCGCGGCGCGGGAAAGATGGGTTGGCTTGCCTACTTGCGCGCGAGCGAGCGCACCGCGGCGAGACTGCGGGCGATATGGTCGTTCGGCTTGAGGTCCGAATAGACGAAGGCCACCGTCCCGTCGGTGTCGATGACGTAGGTGGTGCGGTTGCTCCATCCTGCCTTGTCGTCCGTGAGGCCCAGCGAGACGTCGTATTGCGCGATCAGCTCCTTCGAGGCCGAGGCGACAGGGAACTGGCCGGCGCAATGCTTCGCCGAAAAATCGCGCAGCTGATTGGTATTTCCTCCGGTCATGCCGATGACGGTGGCCCCCGCGGCGCGGAAATCGTCGATCGCCGCGGCGAAGGCCTGTGCCTCGAGGTTGCAACCCGAGGTGAAGGCCGCGGGGAAGAAGTACAGCACCACAGGCCCCTTCTTGAGCGAAGTGGCGAGATCGACGCGGATCGGCTTGCCGGCCAGAGCGCCTTGGGCGGTGAACTTGGGTGCCTGATCGCCGGTGGTGAGAGCGGCAAGGACAGGCGTTGCAGCAAGGCCGAGCGCGGCGGCCGCCAGCAGGGTGCGGAAAATCTTCATGCCCCGCATCATGAACCCTCCACGTCCGCCTGCCAAGCGCCGATCAGTAAATTCCGCCCTGGTCCTCGACGAAGTCGTTGGGCTTGTCGCCGCTATCGCTGGCGCGGGCCGCCTGCGCTCCCTGGCGTCCGCGACGGATCAGCTCGAGGATTTCGTTGCGCCTGGCGGCGATGGCGTCCGAACGCGTCGCGCGCGGCGGTTCGGTATCGGGCTTGAAGGCCTCCCAGATGATCGAAGCGGTCGGCTCGTCGGAGGGCGTGCCCTCGAACACGCGCTTGCCGCTGCGCCGGTCGATCTTGACCATGCGGACACCCGGCGGGGCGACGAAATCCTCTGCCTGCCAGCGCTCGCGCGTTGCTTCGATGAAGCGCTTCATGATCGTGGCCGCCGTATTGCCGCCCTGTACCCAGCCCCCGAGATTGCGCGGCTGGTCGAAGCCGACATACATACCGGCGATGATATCGGGCGAACCGCCGACGAACCAGGCATTGGTCGGGCCGTTGGTGGTCCCGGTCTTGCCGAACAGCGGCAGTTCGAGGCTGCGCAGCCGCACCGCGGTGCCGCGCGTGACCACACCCTGCAGCATGTGGACCACCTGGAAGGCGGTGCGGGGATCGAGCACCTGCTTGCCCGATATGTCGAAGCGCGGCATCGGCTGCCCGTCCCATTCGGGCATGTTGCAGCTCGAACAATCGCGCTTGTCGGTGCGGAAGATGACCTTCCCGTCGCGATCCTGGACGTAATCGATCACCGATCCGGCGTTCTGGCGGCCCCAGTTGGCAAGCGCCGCATAGGCGTTGACCATCCGCGCGACGGTGGTGTCGCCCGCCCCCAGCGCGAAGGAATAATAGGGGTCGTAGCTGCCGATGCCGACGCGCTGGAAGGTCTTGATGACATTGTCCATGCCGGTGTCGTCGGCGATGTGAATGGTCATCAGGTTGCGGCTCTGCTCGAGGCCCCAGCGCATGGTGTGCACGCCCCCGCCCCCGCCGCCGAAGTTGCGGAAGCATTTCTCGCCCAGATTGGCGCCCTGCCACACGCAGAAGGTCTGGTCGGGGACCTGCGTCGCCGGCGTCATCCCCTGGTCGAGCGCGGATGCATAGACGAAAGGCTTGATCGTCGACCCCGGCTGGCGCAGCGCCTGCGTCGCGCGATTGAAACTGCCCAGGCGGCTGTCGAACCCGCCTTGCATGGCGAGGATGCGCCCGGTCTGCGGCGCCTCGGCAAGGAAGGCACCCGACACCTCGGGAACCCCGCGGATGGCATAGCCGCCGCCCGATTTTGCGGCCGCGACCACGTCGCCTGCCTTGAGCGTCGAAGGCCCGCCCGAAAGCGGATATTCCTCGCCATCGCCGAAGCCGATGCGGCCCGGCGCGGTGACCACGCCGACGCGCCAGTCCTTGTAGTTGATCGCGATGTTCGATGAGGCCAGCTGCGACGTCAGGCTGCCATTGTCGGGATTGAGCGTGGCGATCGGCTTGGTGAAGCCGCGATTGCCATGATAGAGGATCAACTGCGCCCGCAGCGCGTCGCGGGCCGCATCCTGCAGTTCGGTATCGAGCGAGGTGCGCACCCACAATCCGCCCGAATAGACGCTGTTGCGCCCGTCCTCGGCGGTCTCGCCGAACTTGTCGATCAGCTGGCGGCGCACTTCCTCGAGGAAATAGCCGGCATCGGCCGAGCGCTCGGTGCGCTGCTGGACGAGGCCGAGATCCTCGCTCTTGGCCGCGGCGCCTTCCTCGGCAGTGATGAAATCGTTGGCGACCATCTGGTCGAGCACGAAATTGCGCCGCGCGATCGCCATGTCGTGGAACTTGGCGCGGCCATAGCGTTCGGGCGCCTTGGGGAGGATCGCGAGGAAGGCCATCTCGTGAAGGTCGAGATCACCGACGTCCTTGTCGAAATAGGCCCGCGCCGCCGCCTGAACGCCGAAGCTGCGGCGCCCCAGCGGAATCTCGTTGAGATAGAGCTCGAGGATCTCCTGCTTGGTCAGCACGCTCTCGATGCGCGTGGCCAGGATCATCTCCTTGAGCTTGCGCGTCACCGAATATTCGTCGCCCAGCAGCAGGTTCTTGGCGACCTGCTGGGTGATGGTCGATCCGCCGACCGCGCGTTCCCCGGAACCGAACTTGGTCGCGTAGTCGACGACCGCCCCCAGCGTGCCGGTGATGTCGACCCCGCCGTGGCTGAAGAAGGTCTTGTCCTCGGCCGAAAGATAGGCCTCGATCAGCTTCTGCGGGAAATCGCCGTACTGCAGCTGCACCCGGCGTTCGCGGGCATAGGTGTTGACGATCTCGCCATCGATTCCGCGGACCACCGTCGGCAGCGGAGTTTCGTATTCGAGCAGCGATTCGGCGTCGGGCAGGTTGCGCCCCAAGGTCGCCCAGGCGAGCACCAGCATGACCACCGCGATGCCGCCGAGATAGCAGGCGATGCGCAGCTTGCGGTTGTGCGCCCAATTGTCGTTGAACCAAGCGACCAACCGCCTGGGATCGCGGCTGATGCGGTAGCGGTAATAGTCGAGGGCGGGCTGGTCTGACATGATGTGGATGGGGCCTCTAGCACGCTCATTCTGCAATTCGCCAGAACGAAGAATGCGTTGGAGAATTTTGACCCGCTCAGCCCGCCTGCTGGCGGGCGAAATAGATCCGGATGGCGCGCGCCATGACCTTGGCGAAGCGGGCGCGGCCCTCTTGAGAGGCGAGCCGCTGTGCGTCGGCCTCGTTGGTGATGTAGCCGCTTTCGAACAGCACCGAGGGGACGTCGGGCGCGCGCAGGACCTTGAGCGCCGCCGACCGCGCCGCCTGCGGGTGGAAGCGGATGGTGCCCTCGCCCTCGCGCCGGATGAGTCGCGCGAATTCGGCCGATTGTTCCTGCGTGCGTCGCTGCGACAGTTCGACCAGGATCGTGCTCACCACATCGCTCTGCCCGCCGATGTCGATCCCGTTGAGACGGTCGGCGGCATTCTCGCGCTCGGCGAACCGCGCCGCCGCCTCGCTCGATGCCTTGCTCGACAGTGTGTAGGTGCTCGCCCCGGTCACCTGTTCCGCGTCGCCCGCGCTGTCGGCATGGATCGAGAGGAACAGGTCGGCGTCGAGCCGCCGGGCGATGTCCACGCGTTCGGCATGGACGAGATAGCGATCGTCGTCGCGCGTCAGCGCCACGCGGACCTTGCCCTCGCGTTCGAGCTCGTCGCGCAGAGCGCGTGCCAGCCCGAGCACGATCGCCTTCTCGCGATAGCCCTGCCCCGAGGCGCCCGGATCGTGACCGCCATGGCCGGCGTCGATCACGACCAGCGGCAACCCCGCCCGCCCCGCGACCTGCGGCAGAGCAGCAGGCGCGTCGGCCTTCGGCAGGGTCACGCGCACGACATAGGCGCGTCCGAGCGTCGGCACCGGAATGCGCTGCGCGGTTGCCACCAGCGCCGCGACGAGGGCGAGCGGCAGCAGGACCAGCAGCATGAGTTGGGCCCGGATCGACATTACTCCGCTTGGTTAGGGCCTTGTTGCCGAATGACGCAATATGGTTGCCGTACGAAACCCACGGTGCTAGCGAGATATTACCGGTTTGCCCGGTGCCTCCGATCGGCGCGATATCGACGCGACGAAGAGGGTCATCGGAAAAAACCGTTCTTTTTCAGGACGCAGCGGCGCCGCCGCTCCGACCCAATGCAATACAGGTTGATGCCGGACATGGCCCGTTTTTCCCCGACCAGCGCAGCACAGGCTTCCGCCTTTGCCGCATCGTCGGGCCGGACAGCGCAATCGCAGCGCAGGACCAGTCCCGCAGTCACGAATACCCGGCCCGTCGCATATGCAGGCATCGGCCGGTTCGCAAACACCGCGTCGCCCAGGACGGGCCGCGGATTTTCCAACATGATACGCCGCGGCCTGGCAGGGCCTGCCCTGCGCGCACGCGGCTGGAGATTACTACATGGCAACGCGCATGCTTATCGATGCGCGCCACCAGGAAGAAACCCGGGTGGCGGTGCTCAAGGGCAACCGGATTGAGGAATTCGATTTCGAATCTGCCGATCACAAGCAGATCAAGGGCAATATCTATCTAGCCAAGGTTACGCGGGTCGAACCCTCGCTGCAGGCGGCCTTCGTCGATTTCGGTGGCAATCGCCACGGCTTCCTCGCCTTCAGCGAAATCCACCCCGACTACTACCAGATCCCCAAGGAAGACCGCGAGGCGCTGCTCGCCGCCGAAGCCGAGGCGGCCGAGGAAGAAGCCCGCCTGCGCGACGAGGAAGAAGACCGCGGCGAAATGCCCGGCGAGGAATACGACGCCGAGGACGAAAGTTCCGAAGCGCTCGCCGAGGATCTCGCCGAAGACGGCCTCGAGGAAGTCGACACCTCCGACAAGGACGAGGTCGCGACAATCGAGGAAGGCCATCTCGACGGCGACGAGGACGACGAAGACGATTCCGACGAGGAATCGGACGAGGACGACAACCGTTCGCGCGGTCGTGGTCGCGGCCGTGGTCGTGGCCGCCGCCAGGGCAAGGGGGGTGGCCGCACCCGCGCCAAGGAAGTCGACGAAGCGCGCGCCAAGCGCATGGCGCTGCGCCGCCGCTACAAGATCCAGGACGTCATCCAGCGCCGCCAGGTGCTGCTGGTCCAGGTCGTCAAGGAAGAGCGCGGCAACAAGGGCGCCGCGCTGACCACCTATCTCAGCCTTGCCGGGCGCTACACCGTGCTGATGCCCAACAGCAGCCACGGCGGCGGCATCTCGCGCAAGATCTCGAGCGCGTCGGACCGCAAGCGTCTGAAGCAGGTCGTCTCGGACCTCAGCCTGCCCAAGTCGATGGGCCTGATCGTCCGCACCGCGGGCCTCAGCCGCACCAAGACCGAGATCAAGCGCGACTTCGACTATCTCGCCCGCCTGTGGGACGAGATTCGCGAACGCACGCTGTCCTCTTCCGCGCCCGCGCTGATCCATTCGGACAGCGACCTGATCAAGCGAGCCATCCGCGACATCTACAATCGCGAGATCGAGGAAGTCGTCGTCGAGGGCGAGCCCGGCTACAAGTCGGCCAAGGAATTCATGAAGCTGCTGATGCCCAGCCATGCGCGGCGGGTGAAGCAGTATTCGGACCCGGTCCCGCTGTTCCAGCGCTACGGCGCCGAGGACCAGCTCAAGGCGATGTACGACCCGGTCGTTCAGCTGAAGAGCGGCGGTTACCTCGTCATCAACCCGACCGAAGCGCTGGTCTCGATCGACATCAACTCGGGCCGCTCCACCAAGGAGCACAATATCGAGCAGACCGCGCTGCACACCAATCTCGAGGCCGCGCGCGAGATCGCCCGCCAGCTGCGCCTGCGCGACATGGCCGGCCTCGTCGTCATCGACTTCATCGACCAGGAGCATCACTCGAACACGCGCAAGGTCGAGAAGGCGATGAAGGAAGCGCTCAAGAACGACCGCGCGCGCATCCAAGTCGGCCGCATCTCCAGCTTCGGGCTGATGGAAATGAGCCGCCAGCGCCTGCGCACCGGCGTGCTCGAGGCGACCACGCGCGACTGCCCGCATTGCGACGGCACCGGCCTCGTCCGCACGGCATCGAGCGCGGGCCTTTCGGCACTGCGCCTGATCGAGGACGAAGCCGCCAAGGGCAAGGGTTCGACCATCCGCCTCGCCGCCAGCACCGAAGCGGCGATCTACCTGCTCAACGAAAAGCGCGCCGATCTGATGGAGATCGAACAGCGCTATCACGTGACCGTCGAAGTGGTCCCCGAGGGCGAGGACGAAGGCGCCAAGATGAGCGTCTCGAGCCACGGCCCCAAGCCCAAGGATGCGCCGCGCTTCGATCCGATCGTCGATGATAGCGACGAGGACGAAGACATCGTCGACGAGACCGACGAGGACGAGGGCGAGGACGACGATCGTCCGCGCAACAAGCGCCGCCGCCGCCGTGGTGGACGCGGGCGCAGCAAGACCCGCCAGCGGGACGACGACGATCAGGACCATTCCGACGATGTTGGCAACGACGCCGACGATGGCGACGACACCGAGGAAGCGAACGAAGGCGAGGACGGCGACGACCGTCCGAAGAAGCGCCGTCGCCGCGGCGGACGCCGTAGGGGCGGTCGCGGACGCGGGCGCAAGTCCGACGAGGTGACTTCCGAGGACGCCGAACAGCTCGAGCAGGTCTCCGAAGCCGTCGAAGAGGACATGGCAGTGGTCGCCGGGCCCGAAGGCGAGCCCGAAACGGCAGAAGCTGCCGCCGACGCGGACGCCGACGAGAAGCCCAAGCCCAGGAAGCGCGCGCCGCGCAAGAAGAAGGCCGACACCGACGCTGCCGCAAAGGCGGAAGACGAAGCCGAGGCCAAGCCCGCGCCCAAGAAGCGTGCGCCGCGCAAGAAGAAGGCAGACGCCGAGGCCCCGAGCGAGACGCCGGAAGCGGCCGACGCCGGTGCCGAAACCGAAGCCAAGCCCGCGCCCAAGAAGCGTGCGCCGCGCAAGAAGAAGACCGAGGCCGAACAGCCCGCGGAGGCGCCGGTCGAGGCTAGTGCCGAACCGGCTCCCGAACCTGCGCCGCACGACAGCGTCGACCCCGAAGAGACCGCCAAGCCCAAGCGCGGCTGGTGGCAGCGCACCTTCGGCGACGAATAGGCATTGCAGAGGGTCGGCGCGGCACTTGCCCGCCGGCCCTCAAGCCTTGCGCGCCACGCCCCATTCCATCCAGCCCAGAACCTTGGGCGTCTTGTCGAGATAGGCCTGACCGAGCGGTTCGACCGCAAAGCCCGCGCCGCGCAGCGATGCGCCGATCGGACGGGTCAGGTGGCATCCGCCGGCGAGCGGCTTCCACACGGGTTCGACCCGTTCCTGCCACCGCGCCACCCCGGCATCGGGCGCACGCCCATGCTCGAGGAACAGCAACTTGCCGCCCGGCGCGAGAATGCGCCACATTTCCGCCAGCACCGCGCCCGGATCCTCGACCGAACAGAGCGTGTAGGTACAGACCACCGTATCGAAGGAGCCGCTGGCAAAGGGAATATCCTCGCCCACGCCCTGCCGGATGTCGGTCTCCCAGCCTTTCTCTCTGGCGCGCGCCCTCGCCCCGTCGAGCAGCTTTTCGTGCGGATCGATGCCCGAAAAAGAGGTGATCCGGGCGGGATCGTAGAGCGCCTGGTTGAGCCCGCCCCCGCAACCCAGTTCGAACACCCGCCCCTGCGCCAGAGGCACCACTTGCTTGCGGCGATTCTCGATCCCTTCCTGCCCGCAGGCGGCGGTGATCAAGCGCGGCATAATGTGTCGGTCGTACCAGGCCTTCATACCCACGCCGCAAACTCCTCCGATTGCGCGACAATTCCGAGGCTATCGCGGAATCGCCTCGGCGCAAGCGGAAACCGGTGCGTGACAAAGTTCTGGTGGAGGGGCACCAGCGCGACTAAAGGGGCGCGCAAACAGTTCAACGGGCCGACATGACCAAATCCATCGCACCCCTTCGCATCCCCGAAGAAGCCAAGCAGCGCCTCCGCATGCTGTTCATGGCCAAGCATGCCCTGTTCGGCGGCGGCATGCATCCCGAGGACGGCAATCACGCCATCTACCATCACGAAGTGCGCACGACGCTGGAGGGGCTCGGCCTCAATCTCCAGCTCGCCAACCAGTTCGAAGTGCTCTATTCCAAGCCCGACGTCGACTTCGTCTTCCCCCTGCTCAATCGCGGCGGTTTCGTGAACAGCGAGATGCTGATCCCGATCCTGTGCAACAAGCACGGCATCCCCTACCTCGGCGCCATGCCCTTCCTGCGCGGACTGGGCGACGACAAGTCGGTGTCGAAGCTGGTCTGCGACCATGCCGGCGTGCCCACCGCACCGTGGTTCTGCTATCGCCGCGGCGCCCCGGTCCTCGAAGCGAACCTGCCCGCCCGGGATGCCGGCCGCTGGGTGGTCAAGCCCAATGCCTCCTCCGCCAGCTGGGGCATCACCGATGCCCACGAATGGAACGAGGTCGCCAATGCGGTCTGGCGCATCCATTCCGAAGGCCACGACGCGATCGTCGAACCCTATCTCGACGGATACGACATCCAGTGCGCCTTCATCACCATCGACGACGAGCCGGTCGCGCTGCCGATGCTGTGGTACGAACGCGAGGATACGCAGCGCCTGTGGACCTATTACGAGAAGCGCGACCTGGTCGAGAACAAGGAAAAGGCCGCGCTCAAGAGGTTCGAGGATCCCGAGCTGGCCCCCAGGATCGAAGCCATGGCGAAGAAGGTGGCGCAGGAATTCCTGCCTTTCGACTATGGCCGCATCGAATTCCGGCTCGATCTCAAGACCGGCGACATCAATTTCATCGAGATCAATCTCAACTGCAATCTCTGGTCGGAAAAGGTCATGGCCAAGGCGGCCGCCCATGCGGGCTTCAGCCATGCCGATCTGATCGAAACGCTGCTCGCGGAAAGCTGGCGGCGCAACGGACTGGTAGCGCAATAACCACCGCCTGACCGGGCACTGCACAACGCACGCAGTGAACGACACCAAAACACGCAGGTCGCCATGTTGATGACCGGATAGCCACGCCGCTGGGATCGCGCCGCGGCGATGGCGGGCTGGAAACAGGAAGAGCTGATCGAGACGATCCTCGCGGAGTCGCTACGGCGCCATGGCCTGATGGGTTAGGCGGGCACTTCCACGCCGTTCCAGTCTAAGACCTTGCCACTGTCGCTGGGGGTAAGCCGCTCGATCACCGCCAGCAGATTGCGCGCCGCGTCCTGCGGTGCGGTCAGCTGGCCTTCGGGCAGGTTGCTCTGGAAGGGCTGCGACAGCGCGGTGTCGACCGTGCCCGGGTGCAACCCGGAAACCACCGCCTGGGGATGCGTGCGTGCCAGTTCGATGGCGAAATTCCGGAGCAGCATGTTGAGCGCCGCCTTGCTCGCGCGATAGCTGTGCCAGCCACCCAGCCGGTTGTCGCCGATCGATCCGACCCGCGCGGAGAGCGCCGCGAAGACGCTCCGCCGCTCGCGCGGCAGCAGGGGGAGCATGTGCTTGGCGACCAGGGCCGGTCCGACCGTGTTGAGCCGAAAGGCCTCCTCCATCGTCGCGGCGTCGATGTGGCGCAGGCTCCGCTCGGGCCCCGTTCCACTGGACAAGGTGAGCACACCGCTCGCCACCAGCACCAGATCGGGCGGGCCTTCTGCCATCGCCTTCGCCACGTCCGCGATCGTGCTCTCGTCAGTGAGATCGAACCGAAAGGTCCGAAAGCGCGGATCGGACGTCTCGCCCGAGCGGCTCCCCGCCCAGACCTCGACGCCTCGGTCGGCCAACGCACGTGCCAGCGCCCCGCCGATACCGCCGCTGGCGCCAAAGATTGCCGCGCGCCGAAAGGTTTTTCCTACATCCATCCTACCGGCATAGACCCCCCGCAGCATGTGCCGGTTCCCCGGATTCGCCCGGTTTACCGGGCATTTGGCGGAAGAAGGCATTTTGGCCCTGGACCGTGTAACACCCGGTCCATGTCGTAGGAATGCGCTGCCGAGGATTAGCGGTACACTCGGCCTTGCACCCCTCGCCCGAACCGCTAGATGGGTTTCGCAAAGCAACAGGACCGATAGCGTAATGGCGACCTTCACCCTTCCCAAGAATTCGAAGCTCACCGGCAAGAGCCGCACCCACAAGGCCGAGGGCGGCGCGCGCATCCGCAAGTTCAAGATTTACCGCTACGATCCCGACAGCGGCGAGAACCCGCGCTACGACACGTTCGAGCTCGATCTCGACGAGTGCGGCCCGATGGTCCTCGATGCGCTGTTCAAGATCAAGAACGAGATCGACCCCACGCTGACCTTCCGCCGCTCGTGCCGCGAAGGCATCTGCGGGTCCTGCTCGATGAACCTCAACGGCAAGAACGGCCTCGCCTGCACCACCGCGATCGAGGACCTCAAGGGCGAAATCCGCATCACCCCGCTGCCGAGCATGGATGTGATCAAGGACCTCGTCCCCGACTTCACCCATTTCTACGCGCAATACGCCAGCATCCGCCCCTGGCTGCAGACCGTCTCGACCACGCCCTCAGGCAAGGAACGCCTCCAGTCGCCCGAACAGCGCGAGAAGCTCGACGGGCTCTACGAATGCATCCTCTGCGCCTGCTGCTCGACCGCCTGCCCCAGCTATTGGTGGAACAGCGACAAGTTCCTCGGCCCGGCGATCCTGCTGCAGGCCTATCGCTGGCTCGCCGACAGCCGCGACGAGATGACCGGCGAACGCCTCGATGCGCTCGAGGACCCCTTCCGCCTCTATCGCTGCCACACGATCATGAACTGCGCGAACGTCTGCCCCAAGGGCCTCAGCCCGGCCAAGGCGATCGCCGAAACCAAGAAGATGATCGCCGAACGCGCCATCTGATGGCGCGGCTCTCCGACGAGATCTTCGAACACGGCCCCGATCCGGAGAACCCGGGCTGGCGCCACTGGAACCTGAAGGACCAGACGCTGTTCAACGGCGCGGTGATGGGCAAGCTCATCACCCGCGTCGACGACGACGGGAAGGCGCGGCTGCGCATGTTCCCCGAACGGCGGCACGAGAACCTGCAGGGCATCGTCCATGGCGCGGTGACGCTCTCGTTGATCGACATCAGCCTGTTCACCACGATGCACACGATCGGATCGGGCAATGCCGGGCCCTCTGTCACGCTGGAACTGTCGACCCAGTTCGTCGGCGCCGGCCAGGTGGACCGGCCGCTCGACGCGGTCTGCGAGATCGTCCGCGAGACGGGCAGCATGGTCTTCGTCCGCGGCGCGGTCGAGCAGGACGATCATATCGTCGCCAGCTTCTCGGGCATCGTGAAGAAGATGAAGCGCCGGGCCACCCCGTGACCGGCATGCTCGCCCGCTACGAGCGCCTCGTCGCTGCGGGCGAACTCAGGGCCGATGCCGACCAGCGCCGCGCCGCCGAGCGGCTCGACCGGCTGCAGAAGGACCTCGAGGCCGACACTTCGGGCGGCCTGCTCTCGCAGCTGTTCAGACCGAAGAAGGCGCGACCGCAGGGTGTCTACATGTGGGGCGGCGTCGGGCGCGGCAAGTCGATGCTGATGGACCTCTTCGTCGACACGCTAGGCATCGCGGAGAAGCGGCGCGCGCACTTTCACGAGTTCATGCTCGAAGTCGATCGGCGGATGCGCGACCGGCGGACCAGCGATCCGGGGGACCCCACGGGCAAGGTCGCGCGCGACATCGCCGCCGACGTGCGCTGCCTCGCCTTCGACGAGATGGTGGTCACCAACACTGCCGATGCGGCGATCATGGCGCGCCTCTTCACCGCGCTGATCCGCGACCAGGGCGTGACCGTCGTCACCACCAGCAACCGTCCACCTGCGGACCTCTACAAGGACGGGCTCAACCGTTCGCTCTTCCTCCCCTTCATCGACCTGGTCGAGGAAGAGCTCGACGTTCTCCCGCTCGACGGGCCGACCGACTACCGGCTCGACCGGCTGGGCGACATGGGGACCTGGCACGCCCCGCTCGGCGAGGCCGCGACGGCGCAGGTGCGCGAGGCCTTCTTCCGCCTGACCGACTACAAGCCCGAGGATGCCGACAACGTTCCGTCGGGCGAACTCGATCTCGGCGGCGGGCGGACGCTGCATGTGCCTAAGAGCCTCAAGGGCGTCGGCGTCTTCAGCTTCAAGCGGCTGTGCGGCGAGAACCGCGGCGCGGCGGACTATCTCGCCATCGCGCATGCCTATCACACGGTGATCGTGGTCGGCATTCCCGCGATGTCGCCCGACAATCGCAACGAGGCGATCCGCTTCACCAAGCTGGTCGACGCGCTCTACGAGAACAACGTCAAGCTCTTCGTCACCGCGGCCGCCGAACCCGAGAACCTCTATACCGCAGGCGATGGCGCCTTCGAATTCGAGCGGACGGTGAGCCGCCTCAAGGAAATGCAGAGCGCCGACTACATGGCGCGGGGCCACGGCCTCGCATAGGCCGGAAACCGGGTAGTCACACCCGTGTTTCTTGACGGCCCCGGAGCGGCGCCCACATCGGACGCATCCCGGCGTCAACACCCCGCCGATGTGAGAAAACCAATGATCGATATCCGTCCCTTCGCCTCGCTCGGACATGCCAACCACGGCTGGCTCGATGCGCGGCACCACTTCAGTTTCGCCAACTACCACGATCCCGAGCGCATGGGCTGGGGCAGCATCCGCGTGTGGAACGATGACACGATCGCTGCGCAGTCCGGCTTTCCCCCGCACCCGCACCGCGACATGGAAATCGTCACCTTCGTCCGCAAAGGCGCGATCAGCCACCGCGACAGCCTCGGCAACGAAGGCCGTACCGCGGCGGGCGACGTGCAGGTGATGAGCGCGGGCACGGGCATCACCCATGCCGAGATGAACCTAGAGGACGAGGACACGACGCTGTTCCAGATCTGGATCATCCCCGATCGCGCGGGCGAACAGCCCGGCTGGGGCCAGCGCGAGTTCCCCAAGGCAACCCGCGAGGGCGGCTTCGAGGTGCTCGCGAGCGGAACGCCCGAGGCCGACGACGCGCTGCCGATCCGTACCGATGCGAAGGTCGCCGCGGCGACGCTGGCGGCGGGTCAGAGCGCGACGTGGACGACTGCGGGCGAGCGCCACCAGTATCTCGTCGCCCCTAAGGGCCGGGTGAAGGTCAATGGCGTCGAGGCGCAGCCGCGCGACGGGATCGCCGTGACCGGCGAGACCACCATCGTGGTCGAGGCGCTCGACGACGCCGAGGTGGTACTGGTCGACGCGCGTTAGGCGTTCGGCTGCAGGTGCCGCAGCGAACGCTCGAGCATCAGCAGCTGCCACAGGACCCGGCCGTGATCCGAACGGCCTGCGATATGGTCGTCCGCGAGGCGTGAGAGCGCCTTGCGGGCGAACCATCCGCTGCCGGTGAGGAGCTCGCTCGAGGCGACCGCCCGCGTCGCGCCGGCAAGCGGCCCGCGGAACCATTCCGCGAGCGGGGTCACGAAGCCCTGCTTCTGGCGGTACAGAATGTCCTCGGGCAGGTAGCGCTCCATCGTGTGCTTCAGCAGCCACTTGCCGGTGTTGCCGCGCAGCCGCTGGCGGTGTGGCAGCCGCGCGGCGAACTCGATCAGCCGGTGGTCGAGCAGCGGCTCGCGCGCCTCGAGCGCCACCGCCATGCTCGTGCGGTCGGTCTTGGTGAGGATGTCGCCCGGCAGCCAGAACTTGAGATCGGCATATTGCGCGCGGTCGAGCCCGCTCCGCGCGGGCGCCTCGCGCATCAGCTTCTCGAACGGTTGCTCTGCCCGGTATGCTCCCCGCTCTCGGAGCAGCACCTCGCCATAGAGCCGGTCGCGCTGTTCGGGGGCGAGGATGGCGAGCGCGCGCGCATAGCCAGCGTCCCCGCTTGCGGCCAGCGACAGCAAGGTCGTCCTCGCGCGGAGCGGACGCGGCGCCCAGTCGGCCTTCGGCCACGCGCGCCCCAGCGTCCCGAACAGCGGCTGGCGCAAGGCGCGCGGCAGGATCGATCGCGCCTGTTCCTCGCGCATCTGGAACAGCTGGCGGCGATAGCCGGCAAAGGCCTCGTCCGCGCCATCGCCCGACAGCGCCACGGTGACGTGTTCGCGCGCCAGCTCGCACACGCGCAGCGTCGGCAGCGCGCTGGCATCGGCGAAGGGCTCGTCGAAGATCGCGGCGATGCGGTCGATCTCGCCGAACTGGTCGGCCGAGACGATCCGCTCGTGATGGTCCGTCCCGAAGAGCTCGGCCACCTGCCGCGCATGGCGGGTCTCGTCGACGCTCTCGACGTCGAAACCGATCGAGCAGCTCGTGACCGGCGTCGCGCTCGCCTCGCTCATCAGCGCGACGACCGAGGAGCTGTCGACCCCGCCCGACAGGAAAGCGCCCAACGGGACGTCGGCGACCATGCGGCTGGTGACGCCTTCGCGCATCAGGTGGAGCAACTGCGCCGAAAGGTCCTCGGTCCGCCCTCTCTCGCGCTCGGCGAAACTCACATCCCACCATTGCTGCGGCGGCCCGGGATCGCGCCCGTGTTCGAGCAGCAGAAAATGGCCCGCGGGAAGCTTCTCCACTCCCTTGAGCATCGCGCGATGGTCGGGGACATAGCCCCAGGTCATGTAGTCCTCGATCGCCAGCGGGTCGATCTGCCGGCGCATCAGCGGGTGGGCGAGCAGCCCCTTCATCTCGCTGGCGAAGGCGAGCGCCCCGCCCTCCAGCCGCGCGAGGTAGAGCGGCTTCACACCAAGCCGGTCGCGCGCGAGAAACAGCTGCCGCCGGTCGAGATCGTAGAGCGCGAAAACGAACATCCCGTCGAAGCGCGAAAGGCAATCGGGCCCCCATTTCTGCCAGGCGGCGAGGATGGTTTCGGTATCGCCGTCGGTGCGGAAAACCGCTCCGCCCTGTTCGAGCTCGCGGCGCAGCGCGCGGTAATTGTAGATCTCGCCATTGAAGACGATCACCGTGCGGCCGTCAGTCGAATGCATCGGCTGCGGCGAACCCTCGAGATCGATCACCGACAGGCGGCGATGCCCCAGCCCCACTCCGGGCGCGGTCCATACGCCGCTGCCGTCGGGGCCGCGATGGGCCAGCGCATCGGTCATCCGCTCGACCCGCCTGGGATCGACCGGCTTGACCGTCTCGAAATGGAAGAGTCCCGCGATCCCGCACATAGGCGAGCGTGCCTAGCCGAGCCGCGCGAGCACGGCAAAGACCAATGCGGCAGCCAGCACCGCACCGAAGGCCAGCGCCGGGCTGATGCTCCGACCCTCGAGCCGGCGAACGAGCGGCATCGCACCGGCCTCGTCGGCGGACCAGCCCGCCTCTTCCGGTTCGCGCTCGAACCAGCGCCAGGCCACGCCCAGCACCAGCGCGATGACCACGCCGAAGAAGACCCAGCCGTAGACGATGTGATCGAAGCTTCCCGCCGCCTCGGCGCCGACGAACTGCGCGATGTAGATCGTGACCCAGGCGCGAATCCCATTGGCGACGATCGGAACGACGATGCAGGCGAGCATAAACCGGAAGCGCCGCGACCAGCTGGTGAAGCAGCTATGCGCCACGAGCACGCCGAGCGCGAGCATGGCGATGAGGAATTTCACCCCCGAGCATTCCTCCGCGACGATGAACAGGCCCGCCGGCGTGTCGATATGGATACCGTCCGCGACGGTCTCGATGCCGCTCAGCTGCGACAGCGCGGTGGCGATTTCTGCGGTAATCATCTGCAGCGGCGGGATGAATTCGCCGCCGAAGGGAACCAGCAAAAAAGCATAGGCGAGCGGGAAAGCCAGAATGAGCCCGGCGCGCAGACCCAGGATCGCGAGCACCGCCCCCTGCAGCGACAGCACCGCCCCACCCTGCGCAATGGTGTTGATCCCCAGATTCCGACCGGCCAGCCATGTCGCCAGACCGAACAGCATCCACAGCAGGCCCGGCCACCACCCGGCGAGCGGCACCTTTGCCAGTTCATCCCGGCGGAGCCATGCCAGCCAGGCGATGATCGGCGGGACGAGCAGGATGTGGCTATAGGTGTCGATGTCCCACCACTGGTGCGCCATTTCGCGCCAGTCGGCAAAGGTCAGCGCGATCAGCACGATGCCTGCGCACAGGACCATCAACCCTGGATGCACCCGCGCAGCCGTGGCAGAGCTGTTCAAGGCGAGGTCACGCGGCATCGCGCGCCGACGCCCCCTCGCCGACCAGCTCGGCAAGCGCAGCCTCGACACCATCCCAGCTCATCCGGTCGACGACGAAGCGGCGCGCCGCCAGCCCCATCGACCGCGCGCGCTCGGGCTCGCCGAGCAGCGCCTCGATCCGCGCCAGCATGGTGGCGGGTTCCGCACGAGCCACGGCAAGATGCTCGCCGTCATGGGCATCTATCCCCGTGGCTGCGCCTGGCGTCAGCACCACAGGACGCGCCATCGCCATCGCCTCGAGCACCTTGTTCTGGACGCCGCGCGCGATCAGCAGCGGCGCGACGACCAGATCGGCCGATTTGAGATAGGGACGGACATCGGGCACTTCGCCCCAGACACGCGTCCCGTTTTCGCCATGGCGGTCGCGCAGGCTCTTGACCGGAGCGCGGCCGACGACGTGGAACCGGGCCCGCGCATGGGTCTTGCGCAGCGCGGGCATGATCTCTTCGATCATCCATTCGGCGGCAGCGATATTGGGCGCGTAGTCCATCTGCCCGGTAAAGACGAGCTGCGGGTCCTCGCCTTCCTCGAGGTCCGGCTGCAGCGCCACCGGCGAAGGGTCGAAGAATTCGGCGTCGATCCCGTTGCCGAGCGCCCGCAAACGCACTGCGGCAGGATCGGCGAGCCGCGAGCGGAACAGCTCGGCTTCGTTCTCGCTGATCAGCAAGGTGACTTCCGCGCGGCGGGCCAGCCGTTCCTCCTCGCGCGCGAGCAGCCGCCCCTCGCGGCGATTGATCCACGTGCGCTGCCCGGCATCGGCATAGGCTTCGAACTTGGCGCTATCGACATCGCACAGGTCGAAGAGCACGCGCCCGCGATAGCCGTCGGGAATGTACTGCCCCATCTGGCCGGAGAAGACGAAGATCGTCTCGACCGGATGGTTGGTCAGCGTCTTTGCGACATAGCGGTGCATCGCCGCATCCTCGAACGCGGTCAGGCTCACCGGCCTCGCCCTCAACAGCGCTTCCGCCCCCGCCAGCGGCAGCGGCTTGGTGCGGTGGATCAGTGCATGCGTCTTGGCGATCCCGGCCAGGGTGGGCTTTTGCGCCATGTCCAGCGCGGTCTCGCCGAAGGTGCCGACATGCACCGGGCCGAGCTTCGCCAGTCCCTTGAGCAGATGATGCGAGCGGATCTTGTCGCCGCGATCCGAGGGAAAGGGCACACGGTGCGCGAGAAACAGGATCTCGCTCACGTCAGCCCAGCCCGCGCGCGATGAAGGGTCCGATCCGCGTCGCCACCGACAGTGGGAGCTTCTTCCACAGAGCGATGCTCGTCGAATAGCTCTGGTCGGTGGGGTCGACATTGCGCGCCGTGCTGCCGGGGGCGGTCCAGCTCCAATAGGTCAGCGGCTCGGGTTCGAAGCCCTGCCATTTCTTGAAGTTGTAGGGGCCGCTGCCAACTTTCGAGCGACCGTAGTCGTAATGTGTGCAGCCGCGCGCGCGGCCGTGATCCATCAGCTCGAAATAGACGCGCTCGTTCGACTTGAGCGCGCGCGCTTCCACTCCGCCCCCGCCCCAGAAAGGCATGACCGCGCCATTGTGATAGAGCGACAGCACGCTCGACACGGCGCGCCCTTCGTGCAGCGCGGTCAGGATATCGGCGTCCTTGCCGAAATGATCGAGCACCGCCGCGAAGAGCTTGCGCGGGAAGACCGGCGTACCGAGATTGTGCACGCTGGCGGCATAGCAGCGATAGAATGTGTCGAGATGATCGCTGTGTCCCGCCACGATCTCGAGCGGTGAACGGAGGCATTTGCGCACTTCGGCACGCGCCTTGCGCGGGATCGCCTCGAGTTCGGCTTCGTGGTCCGCGGCCAGCGGACGCGAGAAGTTGGCGTGCTTGCCGGTGATCGGCTCCCAGCCCTCATCCGCCGTACCGCCCCGCAGTTCGACCGAGGAAACCGACAGGCGTTGTGCCATTTCCTGTGCTGCACGGCACAGCATGGCACCCGCGTCCTCGGTTTCGGCGAGTACCCCGCCACCGACCCCGAAACCGCTGGAGACGAGAGCCGGGGGAAACAGTGCCGAGCGCACTTCGGTCAGCGGCAGCCAGCCCGCGATAACGCCCGCGCGCTCGGCCACCAGCCCGAGGCCGCGCTGGCCGGTGCCCTCCTCGATCGCCAGCAGCCAGGCGGGCCGGTGGAACGGCGTCGCGCCGTGCTCGGCGACGAAGGCCTCGATCCGCGCTCGTTCCTGCGCGTCGCGAATGTCCGCCTGGCGGACGAGCAATCCGGGCCCCGACGCGCTGCTCATGCGGCCCAGGCAAGGCTGCGCGGTATCTCGCGCGCGGCGAGCGCATCCATGCGGCCCCAGGCGAAATCGCCGAGCAAGGTGGCGAGCTTGCCCTCCATGCGGGTGAGATTGGTGTAATGCCGCAGCCGCGAGCGCAGCGGCGCCTCCACCACCCGGGGCTGCCCGGGATCGACTTCCCATGGATGGAAATAGAACACCGCCGGCCGCCCTTCGCTATTGACCTGCCGGATCGCCCAGCGGCTGAAGCCATAGGGCAGCACGCGAAAGAAGCCACCGCCGCCCGCCGCGAGACGACGCCCGCGAAAGAGTGCCGTGGTCACCGGAATTTCGACGAGGTCGCTGCCCGACACGGGATTGAAGGCAAAGCGCGGTGCTTCGCGCCAGCCGTAATGGTCGTGCACGACCGGCGCGACCGAGGAGGAATAGGCATAGCCGTGCTCGGCCAGCACCTCGTGCGCCCAGCGATTGCGCGCATCGATCGAGAAGCTCGGCGCGCGATAGCCGGTGACCTTCTGCCCCCCTGCATCTTCGAGGATCGCCCGCGCCCGCGCGATGTCGTCGACGAATTGCGCGCGCGTGAAGGTGAACACGCGGGTATGGTCGTAGCCGTGGCTGGCCAGTTCGTGGCCGCGCTCGACGATGGCGCGCATGGCGGGCTTGTTGCGCTCGGCAACCCAGCCCAGCGTGAAGAAGGTAGCCTTGACCCCGGCCCCGTCGAACAGGTCGAGGATGCGCGCGACATTGTCGCCCACGCGCAATTCGAGGCCGTCCCAGTCGCCGCGCGAGATGGTGTTCTCGAACGCGCCGACCTGGAACCAGTCCTCGACATCGACCGACAGGCCGTTGACGATGGTGCTGTTGTCCACGCCCCCTCCCGAAAGCTATGCGGCCGCGCGCGACCCTTGCGCTTCGAAATAGTCGATCATCATGGTCAGCACATGGCGCAGCGAGCGTTCCTGCTCGTCGAGCCGCGCCTCGATCGCCGCCAGGCGCTGATCGACTTCCTCGGACATATCGCCCGAGGCGCGATTCTCACCCATTCTTTCGACTTCGCGGCGCAACGAGGCGAGATGCTTGTCGCGCTCGGCGAAGGCGGCCTCGATCGCTTCGATCTGATGATCGAGCAGACCCTTCTCGCGCGTCGGGTCGGGCTCCGCGGCGGGAGCTGCCGCTGACGGCCGGTCCTCGTCGCGCGCGCGTGCAATCGCGTCGGCTGCGGGAAGATCGCGATCCGGGCGCCGCTTCGCCGCAACCGGCACCTCGGGTGCCGCGTCGCCGGCCATCTCCTCGACCACCGCATCGAGCATGTCGGGTTCGAGAACGGCCTGTTCCTCGACCGCACCCAGCAGCAGCAGGCGGGTCATGACCTGGTTGACCTTGCGCGGGATGCCCCCGGTGGCCTTGTGCAGCTTGACCCAGATGCCGCTGGCCATCTCCGGAGTGCCGTTCCAGCCGACGTGGTGCAGGCGATGCATCACGTAGGGTTCGATTTCGCCCGGCTGCATCGGTTCCAGGTGGTGCGCGGCGATGACGCGCTGGCGCAGCTGCTCAAGCTCGTCCGAATGCGCCAGCAGCTGCTTGAACTCAGGCTGGCCGAGCAACAGCGTCTGCAGCAGCGGATGCGAGCCGAGCTGGAAGTTCGACAGCATGCGCAGCTCTTCGAGCGCCCCGATCGAGAGGTTCTGCGCCTCGTCGACGATCAGCAGGCAGCGCCGCCCGTGGCGGGCTTCCTCGTGCAGGAAGAGCTCGATCGAGGCGAGCGCGGCGGCCTTGTCGCCGCCCTCGACGTCGAGACCGAAGCTGCGCGCGGCGACGTGGATCATTTCCTCGCCGTCGAGCGCGCTGGTGACGACCTCGCCCACGGTCATGCGCTTGTCGTCGAGCTTCTGCTTGAGATGCGCGACCAACGTCGACTTGCCCGAGCCGACCTCGCCGGTGATGACGATGAAGCCCTCGCCCTGGTTGAGGCCATAGCCAAGATAGCTCAGCGCCTTCTTGTGCGTGACGCTCTCGAAATAGAACGCCGGATCGGGAGTGAGCTGGAAAGGCCGCTCGCTGAAACCGTAGAATTCTTCGTACATCAGGTGCGTCCTATCAGAAATCGTAGCGCAGGCCGAGGAGGGCCGATGCGGTCGTGAAGTTATCCGGTGCGAGATCGCTGTCGAGCATCGAAATCGCCACCGCAGCGCGGGCCGAAAGGTTGCGGAACACCTCTTCGCTGTAGCTCGCCGAACCGCCGATCGCGCTGACATCGCCGGCGCCGGCCGTGCCGCTGTCGAACCAGCTGGCATAGGTGTTGACCGAGAAGGAACCGCGCGGGCCGACCGGACCGCCGAGCCCTGCCGCCACATAGTAGCTTTCGTCGACCACGCCGTCGGCGAGTGCGAGCACCGTGCCCGGCGCGCCGATGAACTTGCGCCGGTCGTATCCGGCGCCGACCTGCGCGGTCATGCGGCCGATCTGGCGCGAATAGCTGGCGACCACGCCGCGCCCGCGGAAGACCGAGGAGCGCACCGAGCCGAACAGGCCGTCTAGGCATCCACTGCCGTCGAGCGTGTTGACGCATCCGGTCAGCTCGCCCGTGACGGGGTCGCGGGTGACGGTGAAATCGGTCGGCAGCGCGGCGAGCGCATTGTTCAGGCGGCCGCCGAAGCCCTGGATCCCGTCATAGACGCCGATCGAGAGGTTGCTGCGGCTGCTCGGCCTCCAGCTGAAATTGCCGTAGAAGGTCTCGCTGTCGTAGCGATGTCCGAAATGCGCCTCGAGCTGGGTACGGCTGCTGGGCGACCAGACCACGCCGACGTCCCAGATCAGTCCGCTCGCCTCGTAGGCGATGATGCGCGGGCTCGCCGGATCGGTGACATAGCGACCGTCGGTGCCGATCACCGGGTTGCCCGCCGCGTCGCGCACCGCATCGCGGCTCGAAACCTCGACGTCCTCGACACCCGCGCCGGCGACGACGGCCAGCGTCGGCGAAAGCGGCACGGTCACGTCGCCGCGGACGTAGGCATCGCGCACGCGCTGGTCGAGGTTGGAGACATCCTCTTGGTAATAGCCCGCGCCGACGCCGATCCCGACGGGCAGCGGTTCGCCCGGGCGCGTTCCCGCGCGCAGGTTCGCGCTATGCGTGATGCTCTCGTCGAACAGGTCCGCCGTGGTCCCCGTGGTGGTCACGAAATCGGGTCCGTCGACGCGCGTGTAACCGATGCGATAGTTCGCGCTGACGTCGACGTCGCCCGCACGCGTCTGCAGGGTCGGTCCGGCGTAGGCCGAATAGGTCTGGGTGGTGAGATTGTCGTCGACGATCGGGTTGATCACCGAGCGGCCCTGCGCATCGACACGCGTGCTGCTGGCGAGCGCACCGGCTTCCACAGTCAGGACGCGCGGGATGATCGAGGCGTAGCCGCGCGCGACCCCGGTGATGGTGTCCGAATCGGCGCCTTCCGACTGATGCGCGAAATTGCGTTCGTAGCGCAGCGAGACGCTGCCGCCGTTGTTGCGACCGACGATCGAGGCATCCACCCCGGCGGCGAGCTGGGTGTAGGTGACGACATCGCTGCCCGGCGAAATCTGCCAACTGGCGAGCGAGTTGGCCTCGATATAGGGATCGATGCTGGTCCGCCCGCCGCCATAGGCGACGCGTTCGGACTCGCTGTCGCCGGAATCGGCGCCCTCGTAGGACTGCGCGTGCAGCGGCACCCCGTGGAGCAGCGCCGCGCCCAGCGTGGTGGCGGCAAACAACGCGAATTTCGTGCAATGGGCCATGGGTTTACTCCCCATATCCGTAATAGGTGCCGAACTTGCGGCCGCTCGGACTGAAGGTCGCATCATTGAGCAGCAGCTTGATGTCTGGACAGGCCGACAGGAGATCGATCGCGTCCTCGAGCGCGGCGCGACCGGTCATGTCTGCGCGCGCGACGAGCAGCGCCTGGCCGACATGCTTGGCGAGCTCGGCGGCCGGGGTCGCGGCGAGCGCGGGCGGGCTGTCGAACACGATCACCCGGTTGGGCGCGCCGCGGGTCAGGCGGTTGAGGACCGACCAGGTCCGTTCGCTGGCGAGATATTCGCTGTCGCGTCCGGTGCGCTGGCCCGCAGGCAGCACGAACAGGCCGGGAATGTCGGTCCCGACGACGTAGTCCTCGACATGCGCCGAGGGGTCGGCGAGCACGTCCATGAAGCCCTTGCCCGCATCGAGGCCGAGCTTGGCCATGATCGAGGGCTTGCCGAAATCGGCATCGATCAGCAGCACTTCCATGTCGCGCTCGCCAGCCAGCGCGATCGCCAGGTTGAGCGCACAGAAGGTCTTGCCCTCGTTGGGATGCGGCGAGCAGACGAGCACCCGGCGCGCATGCTGGGTGCCGGCGGCCTTGGCGGACGCGAGGACCTGGCGCTTCACGATGCGGAATTCCTCAAGCAGCATCGAGGCGCCGCCATCGGGATCGATCAGGCCCTGCTCGCGCAGCAGCGAGCGGACGATTTCGCGCTTGGCTCCGCTGAAGGAAACGGCGGGACCATCGGGCTCGGCGGGCGCAGCAGGCGTCGCTGCCGTGGGTGCGGCGTCGGGCGCGGTCGCCTCGCCGATCCAGTCCGAGGCCCGGCGACGGGGCGGCTCGGCGGAGGTCGGGGCCGACGCAGGCGTTTCCGTCGTGCGCCTGGGGGCGAATTTCTTGGCCTTGTCGCTATCCAGCTTGTCCGGCACCGCGGCGGGCGCGAGCTTGTCGAAGCCGAAGGTGCCGCTGGCGCGTTCGAGCAGCGAGCCGCGCTTGGGCTTGGCGCTCTCGTCCTTCGCACCATCCTTGGGCGGCTCGATGTTGGTGGGCTTGTTCACTGACACGTATCCCCCTCAGGCCACCGAGCCGACCTGGATCATTTCGACCACCAGCAGCAGGAAGCACACGGCTCCCAAACCGCCGGCACCGGCAAGAAACTGCTTGAGGCGCAGCTTTTCGCGCACCCTCGCAGCGTCGGTCATCGAGCGCGAGATCGTCCCGATGACCGGAAGGTCGAGCGTCCGCTCGAGCTTCTCGGCGGTGGTGAAGCTCGACTTGATCTGACCCATCAAGAAGGCCACGCCGCTGCCCACGGCGATACCCACGACCAGCACGCCGAGCAGAAGCAGGGGCCGGTTGGGTGCCGCGGGATTGCGCGGGGCGGTCGGAGGATCGATCACCTCGAACTGGAAGGCGCTGCGCTCGGTTTCCACCTGCCCGCGCAGGCGCATTTCCTCGCGGTTCTTGAGCAGTTCGTCATACTTGCCCTTGAGCACCTCGTAGTCGCGGCTGATGCGGTTGGCTTCGGCCGCCACTGCAGGCTCGTCGGCCTGCGTCGCGATCATCGCCGAGATGTCCGACTGGAGCGCGGCCTTGCGCGCCTCGAGTGCCTGGACATTGGCTTGGCGTTCGGCGCGGATCGACACCAGCGAAGTATAGGCCGGATTGGGCGATCCGCTCGAGCCGGCCGGCTCGCCGGCCGCCTGGTCGCGCAGCGCGTCGATCTGGCGCTTCTGCGCCTGAATGTCGGGATGGCTGTCGGTCAGGCCCTTCGCGCGCATCGCGGCAAGCTGTGCCTGCGCCTGCAGCAGCGCGCCCCGCGCGCCGCCGCTTTCGGAGGTCAGTATGCTGCGCGGCGTGCTCGAAATCTGCCCGTTGATCGCCGCCAGCGCGCTCTGCGCCGCAGCGATATCGGCATCGATCCCGCGCATTTCGGTCCGCATGGTCTGGAGGCGGCTCGACACCGTGCCGGTGCCCCCGATAAGGTCGGGATGTTCGGCCTCGAAGGCCAGGCGCCGCTGTTCGGCCGCCTCGAGCTCACGCTTGCGATCGTCGAGCTGCTGGTCGAGGAAGGCGAGGGTTCCTGCGACTTCGCCGCGATTGCCGGCGATGTTGGACTCGCGGAAGATGTCGATCAGACTCTGCACCACATCCTTGGCAAGCGCGGCGTTTTCCGCGTCGCTGAGGCTGGATTTGCCGACCGTTGCGGTGATCTCGAAGAGGTTGTCCTCCTCGCTTTTGACCACGATGTTCTTGGTCAGATCCTGCACCGCGCCCTGCATTTCGGCATCGGTGGCGATCTTTTCGCCGAGCTTGGTGCTGCGGATCACGCGCTCGAGATTGACCGCGCTGACCAGCGTCTGGCGGACCTTGGTGATCGCCTGCTTGCCGTCGCCCGAAATATCGAGCTGCTCGGACAGCACGTCCTCGAGCTCGACATAGATCCGCGCGCGGCTTTCATAGCTGTTGGGGATGAAGGCGACCGCGAGCCAGCCGAGGATGCAGACAACCCAGGCCACGGCGAGCGCGACCCAGCGGCGGTTCCACACCGTATGCAGCGCGCTGCGAAGTTCGTCGAGAACGTCCTGCATGCCCCCCGGCCCCTTCTAGAACGTGCTTTCGGGGATGATGATCACATCGCCCGGCTGGAGGAGGACATTGGCCTTGCTGTCGCCGTGTTTGAGCAGGTCGCTCAGGCGCAGCGCATATTCGCGCTGGCGGCCGAGCTGCTTGTCGAAACGGATCAGCTTGGCGCGGTTGCCGGCGGCGAATTCGGACAGGCCGCCGACCGCGATCATCGCGTCGAGCACGGTCATGTTCGCGCGATAAGGCAGCGAGGCCGGCTTTTCGGTCGCACCGACGATGCGGACCTGCTGGCTGAAGGTGCCGGCGAATTCGTTGACGATCACCGAAACCAGCGGATCCTCGATATACTGGCTCAGCTGGAGGCGGATGTCCTCCTCGAGCATCGAGGGAGTCTTGCCCACAGCAGGCATGTCCTTGACCAGCGGGATGGTGATGCGTCCGTCGGGGCGCACCTGGATCTTCTCCGCGCCCAGTTCGGGATTGCGCCACACATGGATGGTCAGCTCGTCGAGCGGGCCGATGACATATTCCTCGCCGGGCCCTTCCTGCATGGCCACGAAGGTCGCCGGCGGCAGCTCGGTCTCCGGCCCGGCGGCGCAGCCGCCCAGCACGAGCGTGGATGCGGCGCATCCGGCAAGCAGGCTGGCAGTTCGGGTGAAACGCATATGTGTATCCCTGGTCTCGTCCGCGGTCGATCCGGACGCATGCTGCGCCCGATAATCGCCTGATTGAACCGACTATTGCCCGAAAAAGGTGAACAGTCGGTTAGCCATGGGACAGCGACCACGCCGAAATCCCGCGTTTTGCGCGCCTTATCACAGAGGTTTCAGACAAGCATTTCGGCTGCAGGACCCTGTCCCAGAAAGGCACTGGGTGACGCGTTCGCGCCATAGGCCCCCGCACAGAAGACCGCGACCAGATCGCCCACCGCCGCACGCGGGAGCAGCGCCTTGTCGGCGAGGCGATCGAGCGGTGTGCACAGGCAGCCGACGACATTGACTTCTTCCTCCCCCTCGGCGTCAAAACGGCTGGCTATGGCGACGGGGTAGTTGCGCCGCACCACGGTGCCGAAATTGCCCGAGGCGGCGAGCTGGTGGTGCAGCCCGCCGTCGGTGACGAGATAGGTTTCGCCGTAGCTGACCTTCCGGTCGATGATGCTGGTGAGATAAACCCCTGCTTCTCCAACGAGATAGCGGCCAAGCTCGATAAAGAGTTCGGCATCCGCGAGCGTGTCGGGCAGGTCGGAGAAACGATCCTCCAGCGCGGCGCCTACCGCCGCGATATCGAGCGGGGCATCGCCGGGGAAATAAGGGATGCCGAAGCCCCCGCCCATGTTGAGCTTGGGCAGGGTCACTTGCGCTTCGCTCGCCAGGCGATCGGCGCAGTCGAGCACCTTGGCCTGCATGTCGATGACCGCTTCGGCCGAGAGCGCCTGGCTGCCGGTGAAGATATGCAGGCCGCGGAATTCGGCTCCCGCCTCGACGATGCGCCGGATCAGCGCCGGGACCCGCTCGGCGTCGACGCCGAAAGGCTTGGCACCGCCGCCCATTTTCATGCCCGAACCCTTGAGTTCGAAATCCGGATTGACCCGGACCGCCAGGCGCGGCCGCGCCCCGAGACGCTCGGCAATGGCGAATGCGCGCTCGGCTTCAGTCTCGCTTTCGAGGTTGAGGGTGACGCCGGCGGCGATCGCCGCCTCGATTTCCTCCTCGCGCTTGCCCGGTCCTGCGAAGCTCACGCGCGCCAGATCGAAACCGCTCTCCCGGACCATTTCCAACTCACCGCCCGAGGCGATATCGAGCCCATCAACTAGGTTGGAAACGAACTTCAAAAGTGGGGCAAAGCTGTTGGCTTTAATCGCGTAATTGATCTTCAATCGATCTGGCATAGCCGCTCGCAGCGCGGCAAGGCGCCGCGCGATCAGATCCTGCGAATAGACGAACAGCGGGGTCCGCCCTGCCTGCTCGACCCAATGGCTCGCAGGCCTGCCGCCGATCGCCAGCTCGCCATCGATGGCTGCGTAGCCCTGCGGAATGGGACCGAGCGGCTTCACGCGCCGATCTCCGCTGCGATCGCCGTCCGGTCGAGCTTGCCATTGGGATTGAGCGGCAGGCTTTCGCGCCAGTGGATGACATGCGGTTGCATGAAATTGGGCAGCTCCTTCTGCAAGGCCCTGGGCAGCGCCGCCTCGGCATCGGCAGCACCGGCTGCGGGACGCACCACGAGATGGATCTCGTGCCCGAGGCGTTCGTCCTTGACCCCCAGCGCGACGGCCTCGGCAACCAGCCCGGTAGCAAGCGCCGCAGTCTCGATTTCCTGCGGGCTGATGCGGTTGCCCGCGCTCTTGATCATCGCATCGCGGCGGCCGACGAAATAGAGCAGGCCGTCATCGTCCCGCCTGACCCGGTCGCCCGACCAGACCGCCGTGCCCCCGTGTTCGGACATGGCCGGCGCAGGCTTGAACCGCTCGGCGGTGCGCTCGGCATCCTGCCAGTATCCTTGCGCCACCAGCGGCCCGCAATGGACCAGCTCGCCCTCCTGCCCTGCCGCAGCGGGCGTGCCATCGTCGGCGATGACGAGGATTTCGGCGAAGGGAATGGCCTTGCCCATCGAGGTCGGGTGCGTATCGACAAGCGCCGGGTCGAGAAAGGTCGAGCGGAAGGCTTCGGTCAGGCCATACATGGGAAAAAGCTTCGTTTCCGGAAACTTGGTACGCAGATCTCGCACCAGATCGACGGTCAGTGCTCCGCCCGAATTGGTCAGCCGCCGCATGCTCGCGACCGCTTGGTCCGGCCATTCCAGCCCGGTCAGCTGAACCCACAGCGGCGGCACTGCCGCAAGCGTGGTCACACCATGGCTGGCGCAGGCCTTGGCCACGTCGCGCGGGAAGAGAAAGTCGAGCGGGACGACGCTGCCTCCGGCATACCAGGTCGAAAGCAGCTGGTTCTGACCATAGTCGAAGCTCAGCGGCAGCACGGCTAGCGTGACGTCGTCTTCCTCGAGGCCGAGGTAGTGCGCCACGCTGACCGCGCCGAGCCACATGTTCGCATGACTCAGCATGACGCCCTTGGGCTTGCCGGTCGAACCGCTGGTGTAGAGGATCGCCGCCAGGGCGCCGGGATCATGGTCCGAGGGGCCGAGCGCCCTGCCCCAGGCCTCCGCTTGTGCCAGCACTTCGCCTTCGTCGAGGATCTGGCAGTCCGCCGGCGCATCGCCCTCTTCGAGCGACGCGAGCCGCGCCTTCGTGCCCATCAGCAGCACCGCGCCGCTGTCGGACAGGATATGCGCCACCTGCGTACGCTTGAGCAGGGGGTTGATCGGCACATGGACCAGCCCGGCCCGCGCCGCCGCGAGCGGCAGCAGGCAGGTTAGCTCGCCCTTGGCCGCCCAGCTCGCCACACGGGCACCCTTCCCGGTTTTCGTCTCCAGCCACCCGGCGAGCAGGGCGACACGTTTCCTCAACTCCTCGAAGCTAACCGTGCGATCGCGCAGCACCAGCGCAGGCGCCTGTGCACGTCCGCGCTCGGCCAGTTGATCGAGCGGATAGGGCGTGGGATCAGGCATTAACGCTCCTGAGCGAGGAATTCCGGGTGGACATCGCGGTCAGCTATCACGACAGCCTTACCAAACTGCAAGCGCTGGATTGGCCCGCGGCCGGGCCTTTCGACAGGCTCGACTGGTTCGCGCTGCTGGACAAGCCGCTGATCGCGATGGCCGAAGGGGGCGGCGACCGCGTGGCGCTGGCCTTGCGCCGTACCGATGACGGGTTCGCCAGCCTGACCAACTGGTTCAGCTTCACCTGGCAGCCTTTGGGCCGGGACCCCCGCCTGCTCACTGCCCTCGCCGGCGATCTGCGCAAACGCACCCACCGCATCACGCTGTCACCGCTTCCCGGCGAGGACGGCAGCGCCACCCGGATCGAAGACGCCTTCCGCGCCGCCGGCTGGGTCGTCTTCGGCGAGCCCTGCGACGAGAACCACGTGCTCCCCGTGTCGGGACGCAGCTTCGCCGACTATTGGTCGACGCGGCCCGGCAAGATGCGCACCACGCTCAAGCGCAAGGCGAAGAAGGTCGAAGTCGAAATACTCACTCGCTTCGACGAGGCTGCGTGGCAGGGCTATCAGGCGATCTACGCCGAGAGCTGGAAACCCGAGGAGGAGCGCGCCGACATCCTCGAGGCCTTCGCCCGCGCCGAAGGCGATGCGGGGCGCATCCGCCTGGGCATCGCCCGCGCCGAAGGCGTGCCCGTGGCCGCGCAATTCTGGACCGTCGAAAACCGCACCGCCTACATCCACAAGCTGGCACACACGGAAGCGGCCAAGCCGCTCTCGGCCGGGACGACGCTCAGCGCCGCGCTGTTCGAGCATGTCATCGATACCGACCGGGTCGAGCTGGTCGATTTCGGCACCGGCAGCGATGCCTACAAGCGAGACTGGATGGAAGTAAACCGTCCACGCTATCGCCTCACCTGTCTCGACTGGCGGCAACCGACCGCATGGCCGGCACTCGCCAGGGCGCTCCTGCGCCACCTTGCACCGCACAAACGGCCCAGCTAAGGGCATCGCCTTCGAAGCAGGGGAAGCCTCAGGAATGACCGCCGAAACCGCAAATGCCGCGCCGACCGGGCCAAGCCGCAGCGATATCGACCAGACGCTGCGCGCGATCCTGTGCGACGTGCTCGGCCTCGACCGGGAGCAGGTCGAGGGCTTCGACGGCGATACCGGCCTGTTCGGCCATCTCCCCGAACTCGATTCCATGGCGGTCGCCGGCCTGCTCACCGAGATGGAGGACCGGCTCGACATCGTGATCGAGGATGAGGACGTCGATGGCGAGATGCTCGAGACCTATGGCGGCCTGCTCGCCTTCGCCGAAGCCAAGGTCGTCGAGGGATAAACCCTGCGATGTACGCATCCTGGCCTTGCCCGCAGCCCGATGGCTCGCCGGGCGAGGAAATGGTGCTGGGCTTCGATCATGCACGGTCGAAGCGTCTGCTGGTGATCGCGCCCCTGTTCGACGAAGCCAACAAGTTTCGCCATCAAACCTTTGAAATCATGCGTCGCCTTGATGCACAGGGGATAGACTGTTTCGTCCCTGACCTGCCCGGCTGCAACGAGAGCCTAGCGCCGCACGGCGAACAGAGCATCACCCGTTGGCGGGCGACCGTCGCGGCCGCCGCGACGCATTTCCGCACCGGGCGCGTCCTCGCCATCCGATCGGGGGCATGGCTGGCACCCGAGGGATCTGCCGGATGGGCCTATGCCCCGGCCAAGCCGGGCCAGGTGCTGCGGGGCATGCTCCGCGCGCGCACGCTGGCCGCGCGCGAGGCCGGTCGGAGCGAGAGCGCGGAGGCGCTGCTGGTCGAGGGGCGCGAGCGAGGCCTCGAACTCGCCGGATGGCCGCTGGGTGCGGAACTGGTGCGCGAACTCGAGGAGAACGCCTTCGTGCTTCCCGAGGCACTGACGGCGATCGAACAGGCCGAGGTCGGGGGCAAGCCGCTGTGGCTGCGTGCCGAGAACGACGTCGATCCTGCGCAGGCCGACGCGCTGGCAGCACTAGTCGCAGCGGGAATGGCCGACGCATGAGCCGCCTGCCGCTCACTTTCGAATGCCAGGGCGCCCGCTGCGGCGCGACGCTCGACACGGCGCCGGGCAAGACCGGGTTGCTCCTTGTGAGCGGCGGCAACGAGATCCGCGCGGGTGCCTTCAACGGGCAGGCGCGACTGGCGGCGGAGATTGCGGCGGCGGGCTTCCCCGTGTTCCGCTTCGACCGTCGCGGGATCGGCGACAGCGAGGGCGAGAACCGCGGCTTCCGCCGCTCGACCAAAGACATCGCCGCTGCGCTGCTAGCCTTCCGGGCCATGGCGCCGCAGGTCGAGCGCATCGTCGGTTTCGGCAATTGCGACGCAGCAAGCGCGCTGATGCTGGCGGGAGGCGCGGGATGCGACGCGCTGGTCCTTAGCAATCCCTGGACCATCGAAGACAGCGAGGACGCGACGCCTCCGCCCGCGGCAATCCGTGCGCGCTATCTCGAAAAACTCAAGAATCCCAAGGAAGTTATCCGCCTTGTCTCAGGCGGCGTCGATCTCAAGAAGCTGACCCGCGGGCTCTTGCGTGCCTCGCAGCCGCGCAGCGCCCCCTCTTCGCTTGCCGAAGAAATGCGACAGGGCCTCGCCGAATTCCCCGGCCTGGCGCGGATCCTTCTCGCCGAGGGCGACCGGACCGCGCAGGTCTTCGCCGACAGGTGGGACGCGGGCGACACGCGGATCGCGCGTTGCCCGGGCGCCGATCACGCCTATTCGAGCCCCGAGGCGCGCGACTGGCTGCACGCCCGGCTGATCGAGGCGCTCGCCCCCTAGCGGGTGAAATAGCTGGTCAGTTCGACATGCGTCGACCAGCGGAACTGGCCTACAGGCCGCAGTTTCTCGAGCCGGAAGCCCGAGTCGACCAGCAGCTTCGCATCGCGCGCCCAGCTCGCCGGATTGCAGCTGACATAGGCGACGCGCTCCGCCCCGCTCCTGGCGATCTGGGCCACCTGCTCGCGGGCGCCGGCGCGCGGCGGATCGAGCAGCAGCGCGCCGAAACGGGCCGCTTCCTCGGCCTGGAGCGGGTTGCGGAACAGATCCCGGTGCATCGCCAGCACCGGCACGCCGCGTGCGTTGGCGACCGCCTTGCAGGCGAGATGCGCATCGCGTGCCGCCTCCACCGCCAGCACCTTGCGCGGACCCGCCAGCGCGAAGGCGAAGGTACCGAGGCCCGAGAAGAGGTCCGCCACGGTCGCCGCCCCCGCGAGATAGGCGCAGGCATCGGCAACCAGGGCCTGTTCGCCGTCGCGCGTCGGCTGGAGGAAGCTGCCGTGCGGGAAAGGCACGGGGATCTGGCCCAGCGTGATCGTCAGCGGTTGCGGTTCCCACACCGTCTCGGGACCGTAGCCATGGTCGAGCGAGAGCCGCGCGAGATCGTGGTCGCGCGCGAAATCGAGCAGTGCTTCGGTCGCCGCGAGCCCCTCCGCCGCGATGCCCTTGAGCATGCAGTCGACGCCCTGATCGGCCAGCGTCAGCTCGATATCGACCGCCTGGCGTCCGCCATGGGCCGCGACGAGCGCCCGCAGCGGCGCGACCAGCGCGAACAGCTCGGGCGCGAGGATGGGGCAGGCGCGCATCTCGACGATGCGATGGCTGCCCCCTTCGCGAAAACCCACCACGGCGCCCTTGCCCGCCTTCAACGCGTGCAGGGTGGCGCGGCGGCGCGAGTGAGGAGGCGAGAGATGCGTCGGCAGCAGCTCGCCGATCGCCAGGCCCTGACCCTCGGCGGCATGCGCCACGCGATCGGTCACGAAGCCGCGCAGCGCCTCCTCGTCGGCATGCTGCAGCTGGCATCCGCCGCAGGTGGGGAAATGCGGGCACGGCGGCGTGGCATGGTGCGGCCCCGGGCTCAGCGCACCATCGGCGTCGACCGTGTCGCCCGGCACGCCGCCCGTGACGTGCCGCCCCGACGGGGTGACGCCATCGCCGCGCGCGGCGATGCGGATGACGGTTTCGGTTTCGCTCACAAGAGTGCCGCCATGGCCGGTTCGACCGCATGCGCAAGCCCGCCCGCGGTAAAAGCGGGGGATGCCAGCCGTGCGGCCTCGTGGTGGAGCCACACGCCTTCCTCGCAGGCGCGGTGCGGATCGCCGTGGACCGCCAGCCGCGATGCGACGATCCCGGCGAGCACGTCGCCGGTTCCTGCCACCGAAAGCCAGCTAGATCCGCGCGGGAAGAATGACGTCATGACGTCACTTGCCAGCACGGTGTCGGGGCCCTTGGCGAGAACGGTCAGGCCGGTGACGTCATGAAGTCGCCGCGCACGCTCGGCCTTGCTTCCGTCGCCGACGCCGAAGACTTCACACAGTTTCTGAAGTTCGCCCTCATGCGGGGTCACGCACAGCTTGCCGGCGTCGCCCTGCGCGAGAAGCTCCCGGTCGAGCAGGTGCAGCGCATCGGCGTCGAGCACGCCCGGCTTGCCGCACGCGAGTATGTGAGCGAGGCGTGTTCGGGCGGACTCGTCGCGACCGAGGCCCGGCCCCGCCAGCACCGCCGCGATCCGCTCGTCGTCGAGTTTGGTCGCCACATCGCCGCACTCGATGACCAGATCGGCCGGGGCGCCCATATGCTCATGGTCGCTCAGCAGCTTCACATAGCCCGCCCCGGCACGCATTGCCGCCTCCGCGGCGAGCAACGGCGCGCCGGGCATGGCGCCGGCGACCACCGCCAGCAGTCCGCGCCGGTATTTGTGCGCATCGGGCGCGGGTGGCGCCAGTTGCGGCCGCCGGGATAGCTCTTCCGTGGCGCCCGAGAGATCGAGCCCGATAGGTACCAGCCGCCGCTGCCCCATCGCCGCCATCGCGGGCATCAGCCCATGCGCCCGCTTCCACGCGCCCAGCGCGAGGGTGAGATCGTAATCGGGCAGCGGGCCGAGCGCCCTTCCAGTATCGCTCTCCACCGCACTGGGGACATCAATTGCTATTTTACAGCAATGGTTTGTCGCTAATTGTTCGAGCAATTTACCAAAATCACCCTCGACCCTGCGTGCCAGTCCGTATCCGAAAAGGCAATCGACCACGACCGGCTGGCGCAGTGCGGTCGCGGCGAAGACCGCGCCGGAGTATTGTTTTCGCGCCCGTCGTGCGGTCTCGCTCCGGGGTTCGACCGGCGCAACGACCTGCACATCATAGCCTCCCCCGATTAGCGCCTCGGCGATGACATAGCCGTCGCCGCCATTGTTGCCCGGGCCGCAGAGCACCGCGACCGGACGCCCGGCGGCGACGCGCATGATCCATTGCGCCGCCCCTTCGCCCGCGCGCTGCATCAGCTCCCATTCGCTGACCCCGGCGTCCATCGCCGCGCGCTCGGCCGCGCGCATCTGCTCGACCGTAAGGACGGCGTCAATCATCGCGCGGCTCCTCCCAGCGGTAGCGATCCGGGCCGATCGCCAGCACCACATCGTCGCCCTCGCGCCAGCTGCGCGCCTCTTGCGCACCGTCGAATTCGACATAGCCCGAAGGCGTGTCGGCCGGCGCCAGCTTGCGGAAGCCGCCATCGGGATGACGCATGACGAAATAGGCGCCTTCGCCCTCGCCCACCTCGACCAGGCGGCAGTGCCCGGTGAATTCCTCGGCCCCGTCGAGCGCGCAGGCGACCGCCTGCCCTGTGTCGCGCTCGGGCGCAGGCCCGCAGGCCCCGAGCGCGAGCAGCAGGGCTATGGTTGAAATCGAGTGGATGCGCGCCTTTGCCATCGCCCCGCGCTGCCACGCGCCACGCGCGGGGGCAAGCCTCAGCGCTTGATCTGCGAGACGTCGCGGATCGCGCCGCGCGCGGCCGAGGTGGTCATGGCGGCATAGGCCTCGAGCGCGGGCGAGACGCGGCGCTCCCGCGGCTTCGCGGGAGCCCAGCCCTGTGCTTCCATCGCGGCGCGGCGCTCGGCGAGCACCTCGTCGGCTACCGCCAATGTGATCGTGCGGTCGGGAATGGAAATCTCGATGAGATCGCCGTCCTCGACCAGGCCGATCGCACCGCCCTCGGCCGCCTCGGGCGAGACGTGGCCGATCGAAAGGCCCGAGGTGCCGCCCGAGAAGCGCCCGTCGGTGAGCAGCGCGCAGGCCGCCCCCAGCCCCTTCGACTTGAGGTAGCTCGTCGGATAGAGCATTTCCTGCATGCCCGGGCCGCCGCGCGGGCCTTCGTAGCGGATCACCACCACGTCGCCCTCGACCACCTGCCCGGTGAGGATCGCGGTCACCGCATCGTCCTGGCTCTCGTAGACCTTGGCCTGTCCCGAGAAGGTCAGGATGCTCGCGTCCACGCCGGCGGTCTTCACGATGCAGCCGTCGCGCGCGATATTGCCGTAGAGCACAGCGAGACCGCCATCCTTGCTGAAGGCGTGGTCGGCGCTGCGGATCACGCCGTTCTCGCGGTCGAGGTCGAGAGCCTCCCAGCGGCGCGACTGGCTGAAGGCGGTCTGCGTCGGCACCCCGCCCGGCGCGGCGGCGAAGAATTCGCGCACCTTGTTGTTCGCGGTGCGGCCGATATCCCAGTCGTCCAGCGCATCGCCCATGGTCGGGCTGTGGACGGTGGGCAGCGCGGTGTGGAGCAGGCCAGCCTTCTCGAGCTCGCCGAGGATCGCCATGATCCCGCCCGCGCGGTGGACGTCTTCCATGTGAACGTCGCTCTTGGCCGGGGCGACCTTGCTGAGGCAGGGCACTTTCCGGCTGAGCCGGTCGATGTCCGCCATGGTGAAATCGACCCCCGCCTCATGCGCGGCGGCGAGCAGGTGGAGCACGGTATTGGTCGAGCCGCCCATGGCGATATCGAGGCTCATCGCATTCTCGAAAGCCTCGAAGCTGGCGATGCTGCGCGGCAGGACGCTTTCGTCGTCCTCCTCGTAATAGCGCTTGGCCAGAGTGACCACGAGCCGCCCGGCGCGCTCGAACAAGCCCTTGCGGTCGGCATGGGTGGCGAGCGTCGAGCCATTTCCGGGGAGCGAGAGCCCCAGCGCCTCGGTCAGGCAGTTCATCGAATTGGCGGTGAACATGCCGCTGCAGCTGCCGCAGGTGGGGCAGGCATTCTGCTCGATCGCGGTGACCTCCTCGTCTGTGTAGGCCTCGTCCGCCGCGGCGACCATGGCATCGACGAGGTCGAGCGCGACCTCCTTGCCCTTCACCACCACCTTGCCGGCTTCCATCGGACCGCCGCTGACGAAGACCGCGGGCACGTTGAGCCGCAATGCCGCCATCAACATGCCCGGAGTGATCTTGTCGCAATTGGAGATGCACACCATCGCGTCGGCGCAGTGGGCGTTGACCATGTATTCGACACTGTCGGCGATGAGGTCGCGGCTGGGCAGCGAATAGAGCATGCCGTCATGCCCCATGGCGATCCCGTCATCGACCGCGATCGTGTTGAATTCCTTGGCCACGCCGCCCGCCGCCTCGATCTCGCGCGCGACCAGCTGGCCGAGATCCTTGAGGTGGACGTGACCCGGAACGAACTGGGTGAAGCTGTTGACCACCGCGATGATCGGCTTGCCGAAATCGCCGTCCTTCATTCCCGTCGCGCGCCACAATCCGCGCGCGCCGGCCATGTTGCGGCCATGGGTGGTGGTGCGGGAACGATAGGCAGGCATGATGGATCTCTCTTGGCTTCCGGCGAAGCCTAGCAGAGACCGATGCTCACGCTAACGGAAGTTTGCTCGCGGCCGGGCCAAGCTCGGCTTTAGACCTCGAGCGCGACGCGCCCCATCACATCCGCCAGCATCATTGCCCATCGCGCCTGGCCGGCCTCGGTCTCGATCTGGTCCTGGCGGATCTCGACGGTGCAATAGGGGATGCCGTTGGCCTCCGCGTGGCGATCCATCGTCGCATTGAGCTGCTTGCCCGAATAGGGCTGGTTGTCGCCCACGGTGAGCCCCTGCTCGCCGAACAGGCGGATCGCGTGGCGCGCCGCGCGGTCGTCGTGGTTGTAGAGCAGCGCGACTTCCCACGGCCGGTCCTCATCGCTGGTGTCGAGGCTCGGAGTGAAACTGTGCAACGCGACCAGCATCTTGGGCTGCGCCCGCTCGATCAGGTCGGCCAGCGCGTTGTGATAGGGTCGGTGGAAACGCTCGAGCCGCGCCTCGACATCGGCGCCGATATTGCCCGCGATAAGCTTGCCGTCGCTTTCGGTCGGCACGACGGCGTCCTCGTCCTCCTTGCGGTGGAGGTCGCAAACGAGGCGGCTGACGCAAGCGATATGCGCGGGGATGGCGTGGCGGCGGGCGAGCCGGTCGGCGATGCCTTCCACACCGATGTCGACCGCGATATGGTCGTTGAGCAGCCGGGGATCGATGCCCAGCTCGATCTCGTCGGGCACATAGTTCGAGGCGTGATCGGCGATGCAGAGCAGCCCCCCCGGACGCAGGTCTTCGGTGCCGACCTGGCGGTAGGGGAGGTTGTCGATCATCATCGCAAGAAGCCTTTCATCTGCCACCATCCGGGGTGGCGTTCGCCAATCTGCTGGGCAGCGACGTCACGAGCGGACGTGCTGTCGTAGAGCGCGAAACACGTCGCCCCCGAGCCGGACATACGGGCGAGAAACGGTGAAGTTCCGTGCAACACGTCGAGCACGCCCCCGATCTGGGGGCACAGCGAGATCGCCGGACCTTCGAGGTCGTTGCGCCCCTCGAGCGCGATGGTGCGCGCATCGCCCTGCGGCAGCGCGCCGCGATCCTCGCCGTCCCAGTGTTTGAATACCGGACCGGTGGAGAGCGGGACGCGCGGATTGACCAGCAGCACACTCGTTCCGGCAAGGCTGTCGTCGGCCTCTTCGAGTTCGGTCCCGGTGCCGCGCCCGATGCAGGTCCGGCTCTCGACGCAGGCGGGGACATCGGCGCCGAGCGCGGTGGCGCGCGCGTGCCAGTCCTCGGGGAGGCCGAAGCGTTCCTTGACGATGCGGAAGACCGCACCCGCATCGGCGGAACCCCCGCCCAGCCCCGCCGCGACGGGCAGGTTCTTCTCGAGCGTAATCGCCAAGCCATCGGCACGCGGCAGCTTGCCGAGTGCTTTCGCGACGAGATTGTCGAAGGGATCGTTGAGCCCGCCCGCAAATTCACCAAGAACCTGCACGCTGTCCTGCGCGGCAGTGCTAGCCGTCAGCACATCGCCCGCATCGACGAAGGCGAACAGCGTCTCGAGCTCGTGATAGCCATCCTCGCGCCGCCTGCGGACATGCAGCGCGAGGTTGATCTTGGCGTAGGCTGTTTCAGTGGCCACCCATCGGCTCCCCCGTCATTGCGAGCGAAGCGAAGCAATCCAGGGCGGTTCCGTGGATTGCCGCGTCGCTTCGCTCCTCGCAATGACAGGGCAAGCGACGCCGGCGATCACATATTCGGATAATTCGGCCCGCCGCCGCCTTCGGGCGTGGTCCACTCGATGTTCTGGTTCGGGTCCTTGATGTCGCAGGTCTTGCAGTGGACGCAGTTCTGCGAATTGATCTGGAACTTCGGCTCGCCGCTGTCCTCGTCGACCAGCCATTCGTAGACCCCGGCGGGGCAATAGCGGTTCGACGGGCCGGCATATTCGCCCAGCTCGCTGACCTTCTGCAGCTCCATGTCCTTGACCTTGAGGTGGACCGGCTGGTCCTCGGCATGGTTGGTATAGCTGAAGCTGACATTGGTCAGCTTGTCGAAGCTCAATTTGCCGTCGGGCTTGGGATAGGCGATCGGCCGGTACAGGTCGGCACGCTGCAGCATCTCGTAATCGCGATGGTGCTTCATCGAAATCGGCAGGCCGATCTTGAGCGTGCGCATCCACATGTCGATGCCCGCGATGACGGTACCCAGGTCCTCGCCCCATTTGGCGACGGCGGGCTGCGCGTTCTGGACGAGCTTCAGTTCCTTGGCGATCCAGCTGTCGCGCACCGCCGCGTCGTAATCCATCAGCTCGGTGTGCTCGTGGCCCGCGGCAATCGCCGCGGCCAGGCTTTCGGCAGCGAGCATGCCGCTCTTCATCGCGGTGTGGCTGCCCTTGATCCGCGGCACGTTGACGAAGCCCGCGGCGCAGCCGATCAGCGCCCCGCCGGGGAAGGCGAGCCTGGGCACGCTCTGCCAGCCGCCCTCGTTGATCACACGCGCGCCATAGGCCACACGCTTGCCGCCCTCGAGGATCGCGGCGATCGCCGGGTGGTGCTTCCAGCGCTGGAATTCCTGGTAGGGCGAGACGTAGGGATTGGCGTAGTCGAGCGCGGTAACGAAGCCCAGTGCCACCTGGCCGTTGGCCTGGTGGTAGAGGAAGCCGCCGCCCCAGGTGCCGGTCTCGCTGAGCGGCCAGCCCTGCGTGTGGATCACGCGGCCGGGCTCGTGCTTGTCGGCATCGATGTCCCACAATTCCTTGATGCCGAGCCCGTAGACCTGCGGCTGGCAATCGGCCTCGAGGTCGTATTTCGCCTTCATCTGCTTGGTGAGGTTGCCGCGGGCGCCCTCGGCGAAGAGCGTGTATTTCGCGTGGATCTCCATGCCCGGCTGGTAATCCGGCTTCTGGTTGCCGTCCTCGGCGATGCCCATGTCCTGCGTCACCACGCCGGTCACCGCGCCCGCCTCGTCGAACAGCACTTCGGCGGCGGGGAAGCCGGGGAAGACCATCACGCCCAACCCCTCGGCCTGCTCGCCGAGCCAGCGTGCGAGATTGCCCAGCGAGCCGGTATAATTGCCGTGATTGCCCATGAAGGGCGGCAGCAGGAATTCGGGCATGTCCGACTTGCCGTCTTCGGACAACACCCAGTGGTGGTTCTCGGTCACCGGGGTTTCCGCCATCGGGCAGTCCATGTCGCGCCAGTCGGGGAACAGCTCGTTGAGCGCCTTGGGATCGACCACCGCCCCCGAGAGGATATGCGCGCCGATTTCGCTGCCCTTTTCGAGCACCACCACCTCGAGGTCCTCGTTGATCTGCTTCAACCGGATCGCCGCAGCGAGGCCGGCCACACCCCCGCCGATGATGACGACGTCGCAGGGCATCGATTCGCGTTCGCTCATGTCTCTCTCTTTTCGTCGCGTATCTGTTGCGGATGCCTTGATTGGTGGCGCTTTAGAGGTCAAGACCTGCGCCCAAGTAATGATGCACGCCGATCCCCCGAAAACGCGCGAGTTCACGGCGCTCGAAAGCCTCGAAGGCGCGCTCGACTGGTGGCGCGAGGCCGGCGTCGATGCCGATTTCCTCGACGAGGCGAGCGGCTGGCTGGTTCAGCCCGAGCCCGAGAATGCCGTAGCGGCTCCACCGCCGCCCGCACCGCCGCCGGTTGCGCGCAAGACCGCGTTCGAACGCGCGCTCGAACAGCCCGAGACGGCGGCACCGGCGATCGCCGCCGGGGGCCTGCCCGACAGCCTCGAAAACTTTCGCGAATACTGGATGACCGAGCCTGCGCTCGGCGAAGGTGCGCTCGATCGCCGCGTGCCGCCGCGCGGGGTCGCGGGGGCCCGGCTCATGCTGTTGCTGCCGCAGCCCTTCGAGGACGACACCGACGGCCTGCTGACCGGCGGCGCGGCTCCCTTCGTCGCCGCCATGCTGCGCGCGATGGGGGTGGCCGAGCACGAGACCTATGTCGCGAGCGCGCTGCCCGCCCCGATGGCGATGCCGGATTGGGCCCAGCTCGCCGCTAGCGGGATCGGCACCGTGGCGCGCCACCATATCGCGCTCGCGCAGCCGCAGCGCGTGCTGCTGTTCGGCCGCGCGCAAATGGCGCTGTTCGACGTGCCTGCCGAACGCGCCCGCGAACCGCTGGCGCTCGAATATGGCGACTCCTCCTTCGCGCTGCTCGCCGCACCCGACCTGCGCAATCTCGCGCGCTCCGCCGTGCGGCGGGAGAATTTCTGGAACCGCTGGCTGGACTGGACCCGATGAGCCCACGCCCCCTGACCGCCCTTGCCCTTGCCGCGACCACGCTGGCCGCGACGCCCGCGCTCGCGCAAAACAGCAGCGTCGACTATTTCACGCGCTCGCACTCGGTGGCGCTCCCGCAACTGCTGTCGACCGAGGACCGGGCCTATTACGGCTCGCTGTTCGAGGCGATCGACGCGAAGAACTGGGACCGTGTCGAGGTACTGCTGACGAGCCGCACGAACGGCCCGCTGCACGGCGCGGCGCTGGCCGCCTACTACCTCCATCCCGAAAGCCCGCGAATCGAGCTGCCGCGTATCGAGGCCTGGCTCGAACGCTACGCCCGCCTGCCCGAGGCCGAGGCGATCGTCCGCCTGGGGCAGACGCGCGGGCTCGAGGATTCGCCGAACCTGCCGCGCGAACGCGAACTGGTCCGCCAGCCCGGGATGACCAAGCGCATCCGTCCGCGCGCGATCGAGGACGGGACCATGCCCGAAAGCGTCAAGTCGGCGATCCTCGAACGGATCACCAATGACGATCCCGACGGTGCCCGGCTGCTGCTCGACGGCGTCGACGCGACGCTCAGCCGCGAGGCGCGCGCCGAATGGCGCTATCGCGTCGCCTGGAGCTATTACATCGAGAACCAGGACGCGCAGGCCTGGGCGCTCGCCGAAACGGTGCGCGATGGCGGCGGCGGCGCCTGGGTGGCCGAGGGCGACTGGGCGGCCGGCCTCGCCGCTTGGCGGCTGGGCGATTGCGACAAGGCTGGCGAGGCCTTCCGCCGCTCGGCCGCGAGCTCGACTAATCCCGAACTCACCTCCGCAGCGCATTACTGGGCGAGCCGCGCGCTGATCCGCTGCCGCGAGCCCGAACAGGCGGACGAACAATTGCGCGGCGCGGCGCGCTTTCCCGAGACGCTCTACGGCATGCTCGCACACGAGCAGATGGGACGCACCCTGCCCGCGACGCATACCCAGCCCGACCTGACCGAGGCCGACTGGCGGCGGCTGCGCGACAACGAAGCGGTGCGGCAGGCGGTCATGCTCGCCGAGGTGGGACGGCGCGAGGAGGCCGAAGGCGACCTCACCTGGCTCGTCCGGACCGGCGATGGCGACGACTACCCCGCGCTCGCGCGGCTCGCCCGCGCGCTCGGCCTGACCGGGGCGCAGACCTATATGGCCTACAATGCGCCGCGCGGGGAGGCCGCGCATCCCAGTCTGCGCTACCCCGTCACCTTCCGCGCGCCGGTGGGCGGCTGGCACGTCGACCCGGCGCTGGCCTTCGCGCATGCGCTGCAGGAGTCGAACTTCCGTGAACGCGTGGTGAGCCCCGCAGGCGCGATCGGGCTGATGCAGATCATGCCGATCACCCAGCGCGAATATGCCGCTTCAATCAACATGAGCGCCAATGCCGACCTCAGGGACCCGGCGGTGAACCTCGCCTTCGGCCAGCGCACGCTCGAATCGCTCGGCGGCTCCTCCTTCACCCAGGGCAAGCTGCCCAAGGTCATGGCCGCCTACAATGCCGGGCCGAGCCCCGTCTCCCGCTGGGAAAGCGAGGTCCGCGACCAGGACGATCCGCTGCTCTACATGGAGTCGATCCCCTACTGGGAAACGCGCGGCTATGTCGCCATCGTGATGCGCAATTACTGGATGTACCTGCGCCAGGCCGATGCCCCCGCCCCGAGCCGGGTCGAGCTGGCCGAAAACGACTGGCCGATGTTCCCCCGCGTGCGCTAACATGCCGATCTGATGGCCCTCGACGAAAACCTCCCCTTCAAGCCGGTCCGCATCGCGCTGCTGACCGTCTCGGACACGCGGACGCTCGCCGATGACAGTTCGGGCGACATCCTGGCCATGCGGATGGCCGCGGCGGGGCACGAGCTTGCGGCGCGCGAGATCAGCCGCGACGACCGCAACGAGATCGCCGCGCATCTGCACCGCTGGATCGATGACGAGAACGTGGATTGTGTGATCACCACCGGCGGCACCGGCCTCACCGGGCGTGACGTGACCCCCGAGGCACTGGACCGGATCAAGGACAAGGACATCCCCGGCTTTGGCGAGTATTTTCGCTACATCAGCATGGCGAGCATCGGCACCAGCACGATCCAGAGCCGCGCCTGCGCGGTGCTGGCGCGCGGGACCTACATCTTCGCCCTGCCCGGCTCGAACGGCGCGGTGAAGGATGGCTGGGACCAGATCCTCGTCCACCAGCTCGACAGTCGTCATCGACCATGCAATTTCGTCGAGCTGATGCCGCGTCTGCGCGAGCGGTAGGGTCGATTCCCGTCATTGCGAGCCGAAGGCGACGCAATCCATCTCCCCCCGTCACGCCTTGGAGCAACCTCCGTAAATGGATTGCCGCGTCGCTTCGCTCCTCGCAATGACCGGTGGAATACAGCGCATGTTCCGTGTATGTTCTCGTGCATGGAACGCCGACTCGCCCCCGCCATTGCCGGTCGAGGCGCGCAAGGCGCCGAGGTACCTACGCGCTTCGGACTCGCGACGCGCGAGACCGATGGCGACTGGCGCGACTATATGGAGCAATTGGCCAATCTCGAAGGTGAGCCCCCGGTAAAGCTGCGCACCACGGTGACCGAGGAACACCCGAGGACGATCCTCAGCTTCAACCAGTCGCCCGACGTGCCCTTCGATCGCTCCGTCAACGCCTATCGCGGCTGCGAGCACGGCTGCGTCTATTGCTTCGCGCGGCCGACGCATGCCTATCACGACCTCTCGCCCGGCCTCGACTTCGAAACGAAGCTGTTCGCCAAGCCCAATGCGGCGGAAGTGCTGCGCGCGACGCTGGCCAAGCCGAAATATCGCCCCAAGCCGATTTCGATGGGGACCAATACCGACCCCTACCAGCCGATCGAGGCGCGCTATCGCATCACGCGCAGCGTGCTCGAGGTCTGCCTCGACGCGCGCCACCCGGTGACGATCACCACCAAATCCGACCGCGTGCTGGCCGACCTCGACCTGCTGGCGGCGCTGGCCGAACGGCGGCTGGTGGCGGTGGCAATTTCGGTCACGAGCCTCGACCCCAAGCTCTCGGGAAAGCTCGAACCGCGCGCAGCTGCGCCGGCCAAGCGATTGCTCGCACTTGAGAAACTGGTCGAGGTGGGTGTTCCAGTGCATTGCTCGGTCTCGCCGATCATCCCGGCGATCACCGACGAGTTCATGGAAGAGATCGTCCAGCGCGTCGCCGCGATCGGGGTGGGCAGCGTCGGCTGGATCCCGCTGCGCCTGCCGCACGAGGTCGCCCCGCTGTTCCGCGAATGGCTCTCGGTCCATTTCCCCGAGCGCGGCGACAAGGTGATGAGCATCGTCCGCTCGATTCGGGGCGGCCGCGACAACGATCCCGACTTCTTCACCCGCATGAGACCGGAGGGCGTCTGGGCCGACCTCTTCCGCGCACGCTTCCGCCTCGCCTGCAAGCGCGCGGGGATCGGCAAGGAGAAATTCGAGCTCGACTGCACGCAGTTCCGCCCGCCCGCGGTGGGCGGGCAGATGCGCCTGCTATGACAGCCTCCCCTACAGGGGGAGGGGGACCGCCGAAGGCGGTCGAGGGGCAGGTGCCATGATCAGAAGCCCACGCGAAACGGTCAAACGCGCAAGGCAATTGCGCAGCGAGATGTCGGATCCCGAACGGCTCCTGTGGTAGCAGCTTCGCGCGCGGCCGGGCGGGTTCAAGTTCCGCCGTCAGCACCCTGCGGGCGTCTATGTGCTGGATTTCTACTGCGCGCAACTGCGTCTGGCGGTCGAGGTCGATGGCTGGGCGCACGACAGCGCCGAGACGATCGCGAAGGACCGGAACCGCTCGGCTTTCCTGCGGTCGCAAGGAATTGCCACGACGCAAATTCCGGCGAAGGCTGTGCTGGAAAACATCGAAGCGGTGGTCGTTCGTTTGGTCTAGATTTGCACCGCGCGGGCAGCTGATCTCTCGATCTTTTGAAGGTGCCCCTCCACCAGCTTCGCTGGTCGCCCTTCCCGTTCCCGGGAGGCTAGAATCCCTCCCCCGCAGCGCCCGGCTTGAAGCGCACGAGCCTGCTATCGACCAGCGCGGCGGTGCGGTTGACCACCGCCTTCTGGTAGTCGGGGTCCTTGATCATCTCGAAGAAGGCGCCCGAGTTGGGATATTGCGCGACGAAACCGTCGTCCCAGCGCATTGCCTCGGGGCCGGTCACCATGCACTGGAACGCGCCGCGCCAGACGATCGAACCGCCCACGCGGCGGAAGATCGGGCCGCTCGTCTTGCCATATTCCTCATAGGCGCGCCGTCCGCTCCAGCCGTTGCCGTGATGCTCGTGGCCCTCGGGATACTCGGCCTCGTCGCGGTAGAGCAGCAGGTTGAGCATGTGGATCGGCTCGTCGCGCGGCAGATCCTTGAAGGCCTCGAAATTGGCGCGGCTCGGGTCGATATAGGTTTCGCTCATGGGGTCTCGCCCTCCTCGGTCATATCGCGTTGCATGTAGACGGTATCGAGTTTGCGGCCGAACTTGTAGCCCACCCGGCGCATCCGCCCGGCATGGATGAAGCCGAGCTTGGCATGCAGCGCGACCGAGGCCGGCTCGCCGCCCCCGATAACCGCGATCATCTGCTCGAACCCGCTGGCACGCGCAGCCTTGACCAGTTCCGCGAGCAGCCGCGTGCCCAGCCCCGCGCCACGCGCCTCGTCGACGATATAGATGCTGTTCTCGCAAGTACGCGCATAGGCCGCACGGTCGCGGAACTGCGTGGCATAAGCATAGCCCGCGACCGCACCGCCCTGCTCGATCACCAGGAAGGGCCAGCCGCGCTCAGCCACTGCCGCAATCTTGTCACGCCAGAAACCGGCGTCTGGCGGCACGGTGTCGAAGGTCGCGGTGCCGTGCTCGACATGGAAGGCATAGATCGCCTGCACCGCCGCCGCGTCCTCGGCCCCCGCGGTGCGGACGACGGTGTCAGCCAAGCGTGTAGTCCGCGAACCGCTCGCGCAGGTCCTTCTTGCTGATCTTGCCGGTGGCGGTGTGCGGGATGTCGTCGACGAATTCGACCGCATCGGGCAGCCACCATTTGGCCACCTTGTCGGTGAGGAATTCGGTGATCTCCTCGCCGCTGCAGTCGGTGCCTTCCTTGCGCACGACGAACAGCACCGGGCGCTCGTCCCACTTGGGGTGCGGCATGCCGACACAGGCAGCCTCGGCGACCGCCGGATGGCCCACAGCGGCATTCTCGAGCTCGACCGAGCTGATCCATTCGCCGCCCGACTTGATCACGTCCTTGGTCCGGTCGGTCAGCTGCAGCGTGCCGTCGGGGTGGATGATGCCGACGTCGCCCGTGTCGAACCAGCCGTCCTCGGTCACCGCGTCGTGCTCGGCCTTGAAGTAGCGCTTGACCACCCAGGGCCCGCGGATCTGCAGCGCGCCCGAAGTCTCGCCGTCGCGCGGCAGGACTTTGGTCGGGTCGTCGAGATCGACGGTACGCAGCTCGACGCCGAAGATCGGGCGCCCCTGTTTCATCGTCTTGGTGACCTTCTCCTCGAAGCTGAGCTGGTCCCAGTCCGCGGTCGGGCCGCCGACGGTGCCGATGGGGCTGGTCTCGGTCATGCCCCAGGCGTGCTGGACGCGCGTGCCGTTCTTCATCAACCGCTCGATCATGAAGCGCGGCGCGGCCGAACCGCCGATGGTGGCGGCGCGCAGCGGCGGCAGCTCGATACCCTCGCGGTCGCAATACTGGAAATGCGCGAGCCAGACGGTCGGCACGCCGGCGCTGTCGGTGACCCCTTCCTTGATCATCAGCTCGTGCAGCACGGCGGGATCGTTGACCGCCGAGAAGACGAATTTGATCCCCGCCATGGCGCCGGAATAGGGCAGCCCCCAGCTCGCCGCGTGGAACATCGGCACGACCGGCAGCATCACCGAGGACGAGCTGAAGTTGAAGGTGCTCGGCTGGAGACCGGAGACCGCGTGGAGGATGGTCGAGCGATGCTCGTACTGTACGCCCTTGGGATTGCCCGTGGTCCCGCTGGTGTAGCAGATCATGCAAGGATCGCGCTCGTCGCCGCCGACCCATGCGAAATCGCCGTCCTGCGCGCCGATCCAGTCCTCGAAAGCGGGCGCATGCTCGCCCGAGTCGAAGCAGATGTAGTGCTCCACCGTCGGCCATTTGTCGCGCATCCGGTCGACGATCGGCTGGAAGGCCGCGTCGTAGAGCATGACCCGGTCTTCGGCGTGGTTGACGATATATTCGAGCTGGTCCTCGAACAGGCGCGGGTTGCAGGTGTGGAGCACCCCGCCCATGCCGGCGACGCCGAACCAGCTGACCAGGTGGCGCGCGTGGTTCATGGCCAGACTGGCGACCTTGTCGCCCTTCTTCAGGCCCAGCGCGAGCAGCGCCTGGCTCATCTTCCTCGCATCGCGATGGACGCCCGCCCAGTCGGTGCGGGTCTCGCTGCCGTCGGCCCAGCGGGTGACGATCTCGCGGTTGGGGGCCTCACGGGCCGCGTGGTCGATCACATGCGAGATCCGCATGCTCCAGTCCTGCATCGCGCCAAGCGACATGGTTTTCTCTCTCCCTCAAAGACCTTGCGAACAGCCCGGAACAGCGGAGCAATCCGGTACCGGGGCCGCTCGGGGCGACGACGGCAGGAGACGGATTGCTTCGCCCCGGGGCTCGCAATGACGATGCCTTACGCGACGAGGCGCAAATTCGCCTTCCCCCGCCGCGCGGTCAGCTGCACCTTGGCAAGGCCGGGCACGCTTGCCAAGCGTTCGGCAAGCTCTCCGTCGATAGAAAACCTGCGCCCCAGCCGCATCACGGGCGGAGTCGCGTCCCCGGTCAGCAGCGTGGCGACCACCTCGTCGCCGCCTTCGCCCCCCGCACCCAGGTCGAATGCGAGCTGGGTCAGCGCCTCGACGCTCTCGACCTCGAGCGTCAGCAGCATCGCCATGCTGCCCTTCACTGCTGCCAGCGGGACGGCATTGCGCACGGTGATCCGCGGCGGTTCGTCGGGGCTCGGGCTATCGAGTTCGACGTCGAGCTTCACGCAGGTCTGGTCCTGCGCCCACTGGAGGAATTTTTCGACCAGCCCCTCTTCGAAACAGGCGGCGCTGAACTGGCCCGAACTGTCGGAGAAATCGGCGCGGACGAAGGGCTTGCCGCGCCGCGTGGTGCCCTTGTTCACTTTCTCGACCATCGCCGCCATCACCGCGCCCGCACGCCCGCCCGGCGGCGCGCCGCCCGCCATCAACGAGGCATAGCTCCGCGCGCCCTGCGCACTGGCAACCTGGCGCCATGCCTCGACCGGGTGCTCGGCAAAGTAGAAGCCGAAGTTCTCCTTTTCGCGCGCCATCTGCTCGGCGCGCGGCCAGGGATCGGCGTCCTTGAGGCGGAAACCGTCCTCGACCGCGGAGTCCTCGCCTCCGAACAGCCCGCCCTGCCCGCTCGACCGCTCGCGCTCGGCGGCATCGGCAATGGCGAGCAGCATGTCGGCATTGGCCATCAGCCTGGCGCGATGGGGCTCGAACTCGTCGAGCGCCCCGGCACTGATCAGCGCCTCGAGCTGGCGCGAATTCATCGAACCCTTGGGCAGGCGCTCGAACAGGTCCTTGAGAGTAGGGAAGGGGCCCGCCGCTTCGCGCTCGGCGACGATCGCTTCCATCGCCCGCTCGCCGACATTGCGGATCCCGGCCAGCGCATAGCGCACTGCATAGCCCTCCTCGGTCTGCTCGACCGCATATTCGGCTTCCGAATGGTTGAGCGAGGGCGGCAGCACCCTGATCCCGCTGCGACGCGCATCGTCGACGAAGATCGCCAGCTTTTCCGACTGGTGCATGTCGAAGCACATCGAGGCGGCGTAGAATTCCTCGGGGTAATGCGCCTTGAGCCAAGCGGTCTGGTAGGCGAGCAGCGCATAGGCGGCGGCGTGCGACTTGTTGAAACCGTAACCCGCGAACTTGTCGATCAAGTCGAACAGTGCGTTGGCCTCGGCCTTCTCGATCCCGCTGACCTCCTTGCAGCCGTCGACGAAGCGCTGGCGCTGCGCGTCCATCTCGGCCTGGACTTTCTTGCCCATCGCGCGGCGCAGCAGATCGGCATCGCCGAGCGAATAGCCGGCGAGGATCTGCGCCGCCTGCATGACCTGTTCCTGGTAGACGAAGATGCCATAGGTCTCGGCGAGGATGCCCTCGAGCTTGGCGTGCGGATATTCGATCGCCACCTCGCCCGCCTTGCGCTTGCCGAACAGCGGGATGTTGTCCATCGGACCGGGGCGATAGAGCGAGACGAGCGCGATGATATCGCCGAAATTTGTCGGCTTCACCGCGGTCAGCGTGCGCCGCATGCCTTCCGATTCGAGCTGGAACACGCCGACCGTGTTGCCGGCCTTCATCAGCTCGTAGACCTTCGGATCGTCGAGCGGCAGTTGAGACAAATCGATCGCAATCTCGCGCCGCGCGAGAAGATCGACGGCCTTCTTGAGCACCGAAAGGGTCTTCAGGCCGAGGAAGTCGAATTTGACCAGACCCGAGCTCTCGACATTCTTCATGTCGTATTGCGTCACGGGCATGTCCGAGCGCGGATCACGATAGAGCGGGACAAGCTGCGCCAACGGCCGGTCGCCGATCACCACGCCCGCGGCATGGGTCGAGCTGTTGCGCGGGAAGCCTTCCAATTGCATCGCCAAGTCGACGAGCCGCTTCACCTCATTGTCGTTGTCGTATTCGTGCTTGAAGTCCGCCGCGCCGTTGAGCGCGCGCGGGAGCGTCCACGGATCGGTCGGGTGATTGGGCACCATCTTGCACAGGCGATCGACATGGCCGTAGCTCATCTGCAGGATCCGGCCCGTATCGCGCAGCACCGCGCGCGCCTTCAGCTTGCCGAAGGTGATGATCTGCGCGACGTGGTCGTGCCCGTATTTCTGCTGGACGTAGCGGATCACTTCCCCGCGCCGCGTTTCGCAGAAGTCGATGTCGAAGTCGGGCATCGAGACACGTTCGGGGTTGAGGAAGCGTTCGAACAGCAGGCCGAGCCTGATCGGGTCGAGATCGGTGATGGTCAGCGCCCAGGCGACGAGGCTGCCCGCGCCCGAACCGCGCCCCGGCCCCACGGGAATGTCGTGGTCCTTGGCCCATTTGATGAAGTCGGCAACGATCAGGAAGTAGCCGGGGAAGCCCATCTGGTTGATGATGTCGACCTCGAACTTGAGACGGTCGTCATAGACCTGGCGCTCCTCGGCGCTCATCTCTCCATAGGGTTCGAGCCGTGCTTCGAGCCCCTTGCGCGCATCCTCCGCCAGCATCCGCGCCTCGCCCTCGAGATCGCCCGCAAGGCTGGGCAGGATCGGCTTGCGATAGGGCGGCGCGTAGGCACAGCGCTGTGCCACGACGAGCGTGTTCTGCACCGCCTCCGGAAGGTCGGCGAAGGCCTCCTCCATCATGTGGTAGGTCTTGACGTAGCTTTCCGGATTGGAGCGCACGCGCTCCTCGGCATCAACATGCGTCGATCGGGCGATGCACAGCATGGCGTCATGCGCCTTGTGCATGTGCGGTTCGGCGAAATTGGCCGGGTTGGTCGCCACCAGCGGCAGGTCGCGCGCATAGGCGAGATCGACCAGCGCCGCCTCGGCCCGCTCCTCGACCTCGTTCCCGCGCCGCGCGAGCTCCACGTAGAGCCGCTCCGGGAACAGCGCCTGCAACCGGTCGAGCAGCGCCTCGGCATGCGCCTGCTGCCCCTCGGCGAGCAGCCGTGTCACCCCGCCCTCGCTCGCGCCGGTGAAGGCGATCAGCCCGTCGGTGCGACCGGCGAAGTCGGCCATCGCCACATGCGGTTCGAATTCGAGCGGGCGGTCGAGATGCGCCCGGCTGACGAGATGGCAGAGATTGTCGTAGCCCGTCTCGTCCTGCGCATAGAGTGGCAGGTAGTCGACCTGCTTGCCCTCGCTGTCGCGCGCCACGCCGAGCAGCGTTCCGATGATCGGCTGGATGCCCTCGGCCTTGCACGCATTGGCGAACATCACCGCGCCATAGAGCCCGTTGCGGTCGGCGATCGCGATCGCGGGAAAGCCGCGTTCCTTCGCCAGCTTGGCCATCGCCTTGGGATCGATCGCACCCTCGAGCATCGTGTAGGCCGAAAGGATGCGGAAGGGGACGAAAGGCTTGAAGGACATGGGGGCAATATGCGGATTGCCTGCGCGATTCACCAGTCGCGCGAGCTCTCAATTCTCCACAGGCTGTGGGTGGCTCAAAGCAGCTTTTCGATGTCCTTGGCGATCGTCTTGGGCGCATCGGCCGGGCCATAGCGCTTCACGACATTGCCCTCGCGGTCGATCAGGAACTTGGTGAAGTTCCACTTGATCGCCTTCGAGCCCATCAGCCCGGGCTTTTCCGCCTTCATCCAGTCGAACAGCGGGCTGGCGTGGTCGCCATTGACCTCGACCTTGGCCATCAGCGGGAAGGTCAGGCCGAAATTGACCTTGCAGAACTCGGCGATCTCGTCGGCATCGCCCGGCTCCTGCCCGCCGAACTGGTTGCACGGGAAGGCCAGCACTGCGAAACCCCGGTCCCTGTAGCTCTGGTAGAGTTCTTCGAGCCCGTCGTATTGCGGGGTGAAGCCGCATTTGCTCGCGGTGTTGACCACCAGCAGCACGGTGCCCAGCTTGTCCGACAGGTCGAGCTGCTCGCCCTTGTTGGTGGCGACGGAGAAATCGGCGATGGTCGTCATGGCGGGGCTAGTCCTTGCGGCGATAGATCAGGTCGAAGCTGTCGGACCAGTTGCGGCCATGGTCCGAACTCGCCTGACCGTACTGGCGCACGCTGCCGTCGGCTTCAAGCGTATAGGTCATTCGCACGAGCGAGGGTCTTCCTTGCGTGTCCCTGCCCCAATAGCCGGTCAGCACCATCGCGCCATCGACCGGGCCGCCGTCGAAGAACACGCGGCCCGGCACGCCGCCGACCCATAGCTGGTGCCACGCGGCGTCGGCGGGATCGTAAGTGCTCAGGCTCGATCCCTCGCGGCCCTGCAGCGGCATCCAGGTCTCGCGGATGGCGCAACCCGCGCTGACCTTCTCGATGCGGCTCTCGGCGACCTTCTGCTCGCCACCCCTGGGAAACACCTCCCATTCGCCGACCCAGAAATCGAAGGCGTCGAAGCTTTCGCCTTCGCATTTGGGTGGGGCGGCAGGCGGCGCGGCAGCGGTAGCGGCCTGCGCCAGGACGAGCGCGAATGCGGCAGTAATCATGTGCGGTTCTCCCCCGATGCCGCCACGCTGCGCCGCGCGGGACCCGCGCGCCAGCGGCTATCGACGGAGAACCGATGCCTGCCTACGAACCGGGGAAATCCGCGCGCGCGGCAAGCGCCTCGATCTCGGCCCTCTCGAGCCGGTGGTCCCCTGCCTTCTGGATGACGAAGCGATCGCGCTCGGCGGGCGGGTAGGCCATGATCTGCGCAACCATTTCGGCCAGCGTGCCGCCGCGGACGCCCTTGCCGCCGTCGAAAATCCCCTGGCCGTCGTCCGCAGAGTGGATTTCGGCCCGGTCGTCCCAGTCGACGCCGGTGGGGTTCGTGCCTTCGCCCTTGAAGGTGCTGGGGTGGTCGGTCATGCAAAAATTCTCCTTTGCCAGACCAACGTCCGAAACGCGCTCCGGGTCCGCTATTCGAGTACGCCCTCGTGCAGCCGGACCACCCGGTCCATCTTCTGCGCCAACCGCTCGTTATGCGTCGCGATCAGCGCCGCACTGCCCTCGCCGCGGACCAGCGCGAGGAATTCGGCCAGGACCTTGTCCGAGGTCGCCTCGTCGAGATTGCCGGTGGGCTCGTCGGCGAGCACCAGATCGGGCTTGTTGGCGAGCCCGCGGGCAACCGCCACACGCTGCTGCTCGCCTCCCGAAAGCTGGCTCGGGCGATGGGTCAGGCGATGCGACAGCCCCAGCGCGACCAGCAGGTCTTCCGCGCGTCGCTCGGCCTCCGCGCGCGGCCTGCCGGCCACCAGCTGCGGCAGGACGACGTTCTCGCGCGCGTCGAAATCGGGCAGCAGGTGGTGGAACTGGTAGACGAAGCCGAGATGCTCGCGGCGCAGCACGGTGCGTGCGCGCGAATCCGATTTCTCCGCCGAGTGGCCGGCGATGACGATCTCGCCGCCGAAGCCGCCCTCGAGCAGGCCGACCGCCTGCAGCAGCGTCGACTTGCCCGAGCCCGAGGGGCCGAGCAGCGCGACGATTTCGCCCGGGCGGATCGCGAGGTCGACCCCGCGCAGCACGTCGATGCGCTCGCCACCCTGCTCGAAACTGCGCGTCAGGCCCTTCAATTCGACCACCGGTTTCACGCCCGAGCTATTCATAACGCAGCACCTGGACCGGATCGGTGCTCGCCGCCTTCCACGCCGGGTAGAGCGTGGCGAGGAAGCTGAGCCCCAGGGCGAGCAGTGCGATCAGCGAGACCTCGCCCGCGTCGATCTTCGACGGGATGGTGGTGAGGAAGCGGTATTGCGGGTCCCACAGATTCTGGCCCGTGACCGCGCCGATCAGCTCGACGATCTGCTGGCGCCCGGCGAGGATGAGGAAGCCGAGCGCGAGCCCCACCGCGGTGCCGATCGCACCGATGGTGAAGCCGGTGGTAACGAAGATCTTCATCAGGCTCTGCCGCGTCGCACCCATAGTGCGCATGATCGCGATGTCGCGCGTCTTGGCGCGCACCAGCATCACCAGGCTCGAAAGGATGTTGAAGGCGGCGACCAGCACCATGAAGCTGAGCGCGAAGGCCATCGCCGCACGCTCGACCTGCAGCGCCTCGAACAGCGTCGCGTTGATCGTCTTCCAGTCGGACACCACCGCCCGGCCCTCGACCGCGCGCTGGACCGGGGCGAGAATCTCGCCGACCTCGTCGGGGTCCTCGACGGTGACTTCGATCATGCCCACGGAATCGCCGATCATCATCAGCTGCTGGGCGTCCTTCATCGGCATGACGACATAGGCCCCGTCGTAGTCGTAGATCCCGACCTCGAAGATGGCCGCGACCTCGTAGCCGATCTGGCGCGGGACGGTGCCGAAAGGCGTCGAACGGCCCTGCGGATTGATGACGGTGATCGTGTCGCCCACGCGCGCGCCGATGTTCTCCGCCAGGCGGACGCCGATGGCGACCTTGTTCGCTCCGGGCTGGAGCGCGGCGAAATTGCCGGCAACCGCTTTCTTCGACAGCTCCTGCAGATCCTCCGCGGTGTTGCCGCGGACGAGGATCGCCTCGACGCGACCGTTGAAGCTGGTCAGCAGCGGCTGTTCGATCAGCGGGGTGGCGCGTACCACGCCCGGCGTCGTGCGCACTTCCTCGAGGATATTCTCCCAATCGTCCATCCGCCCGCCATAGGCCTGGACGATGGCGTGGCCGTTGAGGCCGACGATCTTGTCGAGCAGTTCGGCGCGAAAGCCGTTCATGACGCTCATCACCACCACCAGCATGGCGACGGAGAGCATCACCACGCCGATCGAGATGCTCGCGACGAGCGCGATGAAGGCCTCGCCCTTGCCCGGAAGCAGGTAGCGTTTGGCAATCGTCCATTCGAAGGGGGAAAGGATCAAGGCGGCCCTTGTCTGTGACTATAGCTGGGATGCGCGTGTAGGCAGCTAGCGCCTGCCGCGCAATGAAATCGTGTTTACGCGGGGTCGGTCCGTCTCACTACCCTTGTAATCGGGCCGTAACATCGCCATTGGGGCGCGCATCCCGATCAGCCGCGGCGGACAGGCCTTTCGATGAACTTCACCCACCCGTTTCTCGACGAGGATGGCGACAAGCTGCGCGAAGAGTGCGGCGTGTTCGGCGCGATCAACGCATCCGATGCCGCGGCAGTGACCGCTCTCGGCCTCCACGCGCTCCAGCATCGCGGACAGGAAGCGGCCGGCATCACCAGCTTCGACGGCGCAGAATTCTTCACTCGCCGCGGGCTCGGCCATGTGGCGGAGAATTTCTCGTCGCAGGAAGCGATCGCCGAACTGCCGGGCACGATGGCCGCGGGCCATGTGCGCTATTCGACCACCGGCGGATCGGGCCTGCGCAACGTCCAGCCGCTCTATGCCGACCTCGCCAGCGGCGGCTTCGCGGTCGCGCACAACGGCAATATCTCCAATGCCGGCATGCTGCGCGAGGATCTCGTGCGGCGCGGCTCGATCTTCCAGTCGACCAGCGACACCGAGGTCATCATCCACCTCGTCGCGACCAGCCGCTATCCCACGATCATGGACCGCCTGATCGACGCGCTGCGCCTGCTCGAGGGTGCCTATGCGCTGATCGTGATGACGCCCGAAGGGATGATCGCCTGCCGCGACCCGATGGGCATCCGCCCGCTGCAGATGGGCCGCATCGGCGATGCCACGGTGTTCGCCTCCGAAACCGTCGCCTTCGACGTTGTCGGTGCGCAATTCGTCCGCCAGGTCGAGCCGGGCGAGGTGATCAAGGTCGATTTCGACGGCAATGTCGATTCGCTCCACCCCTTCGGCGACCACGCGCCGCGTCCCTGCATCTTCGAGCACGTCTATTTCAGCCGTCCCGACTCGGTCTTCGACGGGCGCAGCATCTACGAAGCGCGCAAGGCGATCGGCGCCGAACTCGCGCGCGAGAAGCCGGTCGAGGCCGACCTCGTCATTCCCGTGCCCGACAGCGGCGTCCCCGCGGCGATCGGCTATGCGCAGGAATCGGGTATCCCGTTCGAGCTCGGCATCATCCGCTCGCACTATGTCGGGCGCACCTTCATCCAGCCCAGCGACGGTGCCCGCCATGCCGGCGTCAAGCGCAAGCACAACGCCAACCGCGCGCTGGTCGAGGGCAAGCGTATCGTCCTCATCGACGACAGCATCGTGCGCGGTACCACCAGCATGCAGATCGTCGAGATGATGCGCGACGCGGGTGCGACCGAGGTCCATTTCCGCGTCGCCAGCCCGCCGACCGCGCACAGCTGCTTCTACGGCGTCGACACGCCCGAGCGCAGCAAGCTCCTCGCCGCGCGGATGGACGTGGAACCGATGCGCGAATTCATCAAGGCCGACAGCCTCGCCTTCGTCTCGATCGACGGGCTCTATCGCGCGGTCGGCGAAAAGCCCCGCAATTCGGCCTGCCCGCAATTCTGCGACGCCTGCTTCACCGGGGACTACCCCACCCCGCTGACCGATCTGGGACGGCGCGACGACAAGCAGGAACAGCTCGCCTTCCCTTCCGAACAGGTCGCCTGATGACACAACCGCTCGACAGCCGCCTTGCCCTCGTTACCGGGGCGAGCCAGGGGATCGGTGCCGCCACCGCCAAGGCGCTCGCTGCGGCGGGCGCGCATGTGGTGCTGACGGGGCGCGACGTGCGCGCGCTCGAGGCGGTCGAGGACACGATCCACGATGCCGGCGGCGCTTCGACCATCGCCCCGGTCGACCTTTCCGAAAGCGATGGCATCGCACGGCTCGCGGCGGCGATCGGCGGTCGCTGGGACAAGCTCGATTACCTCGTCATTTCCGCGGCCTACCTGCCGATGCTCACACCGGTTACGCAGATCGACGGCAAACAGCTCAGCCAGGCGCTGACGGTCAACTTCCTCGCCACGCAGGCACTGCTGGCCAATTTCGACCCGCTGCTCAAGCGCGCCGATGCGGGCCGCGTGATCGGCCTCACCAGCAGCGTCGGCGGCACGCCGCGCGCCTACTGGTCGGCCTATGGCGCGACCAAGGCGGCGTTCGACAACCTGCTCGAAAGCTACGCCCAGGAAGTCGAGAAGATTTCCAAGGTCCGCGTCGCCCTCGTCGATCCGGGTGCAACCCGCACCGCGATGCGCGCCAAGGCCTATCCCGGCGAGGACCCGGCAACGGTCAAGCCGCCCGAAGACGTCGCCAGCCGCTTGCTCGAACTGCTGGTTAACGATTTCGACGGCTTTCACCGAGAGCGCATCGAGGCGTGAATTAACCACAGCCCTCCATTCCTGCGAAACCACTCGGCGCGATAATTCCGCCGTGCCCGCGTGCCTTGCGCGGGCAAGTCGCACCGATTTTACCGAGGAGGGGTGGTGAGATGATCCACCAGCCGCACGACCGTTACACGCTCGCCGCGCAGGAAGATCGCTGCGCGCCGCGGACCAAGCTGACCATTCCCGCGCAGCTGCGCGCCAGCGGCGGACGCGCCTTCCAGACGGTGGTTCACGACCTCTCGATCTCGGGCTTTTCGGCCGCCGCGATCAACCGCATGCACGAAGGCCAGCTGTGCTGGCTGACCCTGCCGGGGCTCGAATCGCTCCAGGCGCAGGTGGTGTGGTGGGAGGAATGCCTCGTCGGCTGCGCCTTCAGCGAGTTGCTGAGCCCCATCGTCCACGAGTCCATCCTGTCGCGCTATGGCAGCGCGGACCTCGCCCGCCCCTACTGAGGCGGGCCGGAGGCGGAGGGGGATGCCCCCTCCCCTCGATTCAATCGTCGAGCGCGGTCACGAGTTTGCCGACCAGCGTGCGGAATCCGTCGCGGTTGGCACGGCTGGTGGCGGTTTCCCAATTGCTGACCACCGCGACAACCAGCCGGTCCTCGGGCACGATGGTGATCGCCTGGCCGAAGATGCCCTGCGCACCGTAGCTGGCGCCGGGATAGGTCCACCACTGGTAGCCATAGCCGAAGCCCGGCGCTTCGGGGGCGAAGTCCACCAGCGGGGAACCGGCGGTGGCGAACCAGCCGTCTGGCACCACGCCCTTGCCGCCTTCCAGCGCGAACTGGCCCATCCGCGCATAGTCGGAAAGCCGCAGCGAGAGGCAGCAGCCGCCGATATTGCCGCCCGTCAGGTCCTGCATCCAGAACAGTCCGCCTTCGAATCCGGCGGGTCCGACGATCTTTTCCGCCGCATAGGCGGCGAGCGACTTGCCCACCGCCTGCTCGACAATCAGACCGAGGAGGTTGGTCTCGAGCGTCTTGTAGACCCATTTCGTGCCCGCGGGCGCCTCTCGCTTCAGAGTGCGGGCATAGGTCACCGCCTGCGATTCACCCGCGACCGGCGCGATCGCGAGCATCTTGGCAACGTCGCTGTCGGGGTCGGTATAGTCCTCATTCCACGCCACGCCCGAGGTCATGGTGGCGACCTGGCCGACGGTGACGCCGTCATAGGCGGTGCCCGCGAGCGCCGGGACGATCTCGGTCACCGGCGTGTCGACGCTGGCTATCTTGCCATCGGCGATCGCCGCGCCGAGCAGCGTCGAGGTGAAGCTCTTGGCGACCGAGAAGCTGGTCCAGCGGTCGGTCGGTCTGAGGCCGAGGCCGTAGTCCTCGAACACCACCTTGCCATCCTTCAGCACCATCAGCCCCGCGGCATGCGTTTCGGCCATGTATGCGCGCATCGCGGCCTGCAGATCGGCAGGCAGCGTCTCTGCGCTGCGCGGCAGTTCGCGGACGCGACCGGCCGGGGCGACCTCGAACCCCGGGAACAGGCCTTCCATGTCGCGGAAGGCTGCCGAGCGGCGCGCGTCGTTCCAGAACAGGATCGAATCGCCAGGATCCATGCTCGCCATCTGTGCGGGCATGGACTGGGTCACCGCAGGGGTGGCGGCAGGCGCGACCGGCGCGGTCTCCACCGTGTCGTAGGTGCTCGCACAGCCGGCGAGCGCCAGCGCCGCCGTCGAAATCCAAAGCCCGCGCATCCTCATTCTCCCTGTTTCACCAGCGTGACCTGGTGGACGTCGATCCCGCCGCCGCGGAACCCGCCTTCGCAATACATCAGATAATAGCGCCACAGATTGCAGAAGCGCTGGTCGAAACCCGCCGGCAGGCGGCCTGCAGCCTCTGCCGCATCGAAGCGCTTCCGCCAAGCCTCGAGCGTTCCGGCATAGTCGAGCCCGAAATCGCGCTGGTCGTGCCAGGCGAGCCCGCGCTCCTCCGCCAGCCGCCGGAATTCGCTTGTGCGGATGAGCAAGCCGCCGGGGAAGACATAGGCCTGGATGAAATCGGCGCTCTGCGCATAGGCGTCGAACAGTTCGTCGCGCATCGAGATATACTGGATCGCCGCGTGCCCGCCCGGCTTCAGATTGCGCGCGATGCAGTCCATGAAGGTCGGCCAGTATTCGCGCCCCAGCGCCTCGACCATCTCGACGCTGACGATGGCATCGTACTGGCCCGAGCAATCGCGATAGTCCTGCTTGCGGAACTCCACCCCGGCGCCGTGTCGCTCGCGCGCCCAGGCCAGCTGCGCATCGGACAGGCTGATCGCGGTGACCCGGCTGCCGCGCGCGGCGAGATCGCCCGCCAGCCCGCCCCAGCCGCAGCCGATCTCGAGCACCTCGGCGGCGCCATCGATCCGCCCGGCCAGCGCCGCCCACTTGCGCCGTTGCGCCGCTTCGAGCCCGTCTTCGCCCAACTCCAGCCCCGAGGAATAGCTCATCGTCGGGTCGAGCCAGGCGGCGTAGAAATCATTGCCGAGGTCGTAATGCGCGGCGATGTTCTTCTGCGCCCCCGCGGGCGTGTTGCGGTTGAGCCAGTGGGCGAAGCGCGCGGCGAGGCGAAAAGGCCCGCGCGCACGACCGGTATCCCCCAGTTCCTCGCCATTGGCCATGAACAGCGCGAACAGCGGCACCGGGTCGGGACTGGCCCATTCGCCCGCTTCCCATGCCTGGTACCAGCCGATCGAGCCATTCGTCGCGAGCCGCAGCAGCGCGGTCCAGCTGCGCAGGTCGACCGTGCATTCGAAACCCGGCGCGCGTCCGCCGAGCGTTTGCGCGGTCCCGTCGGGCAGCCGCGCATGGATCGTCCCGCGGACCAGCGCGGCATCGATGCGGGCGAGGATCTTGGCGAAACCGGGCGCTACCAGGCGCGCGAGCAGGCCCGGCTTGCGGGCGAAGCGCTGTGCCCCGGCGAGCAGTTCGCCACCGCGCGAAGAGGTCGGCATATCCATCGGCGTGGGTATGACTCGACCCGGCGCTGCGCTCAAGCGCCTAGCTCGCCATCACTTCGCCGACCGGTAGGCCTCGAGCGCGCGTTCGCGGGCCTCCCTGTGGCCGATCATCTTGAGCGGATAGGTACCGCGCTTCGCATCGGGCGGGTCGTGGATCTCGGCATCGGACAGATCGGCAAGCTCGGGCACATAGGTGCGGATATAGCCCGCCGCATCGAACTTCTCGCTCTGCGTGAGCGGCGCCATGATGCGCACGAACATGTTGCTGTCGACCCCGGTGCCGCTGATCCACTGCCAGTTGACGCCGTTGTTGCCGTAATCGGCGTCGACCAGCGTGTCCCAGTACCATTGCTCGCCATGGCGCCAGTCGATCAGCAGGTGCTTCACGAGGAAACTCGCCGCGATCATCCGCACGCGGTTGTGCATCCAGCCGGTCTGCCACAACTGGCGCATCCCGGCATCGACGATCGGATAGCCGGTCATGCCCTTCTGCCAGCACTCGAGGTCAGCGCGGATCAGGTGCCCGGCATAGGGATTGCGCCACAGCTTGCGCTCGTCGTAGTCGCGATAGGATTCGCGCGAATAGTCGGGGAACTGGTCGATCACATTCTGCGCATAATCGCGCCAGATGAGCTCCCTGGCGAAGGTGCGCCAGCCGTCGCTGCGCTTGTCCTTCAGCTTGTGCCACACCTGTGCGGGGCTGATCTCGCCCCAGTGAAGATGCGGCGAAAGGCGCGAGGTGATGTCCTGCGATGGCAGGTTGCGGCCCTCGTCATAGCCGGCGACTTCGTCCACCCACCAGTCGAGCCGCTCGTGCGCGGAGGCTTCGCCGAAACTCCAGAAGTCGCGGATCCCGCCCGCCCAGTCGGGCTTCGTCGGGAGCAGGTCCCACTCCTCGAGCGTGTCGTTCTCGGGCCAGCTTGCGGGCGAATGGATCGTATCCGGCTCGGGCAATGGGTCGCGCGGCGGCATGCAGTCGAGCATCGCCTTCGAGAAGGGCGTGTAGATCTTGTAGGGATCGCCCGATCCGGTGGTCACGCTGCCCGGCGGGAGCAGGTAGTTGCCGTCGTAGAGGCAGAGCTTGCACGCATCCCCGAGCGCGTCGCGAAGCTCGTCCTCGGCCTCCTTCCACCATGGCTCGTAGTGGCGCAGCGCATGGATGCAGCCCGCGCCCACCTCGTCCGCCAGCGCGGCGAGCACCTGCGGCGCATCGCCCTGGCGCAGCACGATGCGCGAGCGGCGACTGCCGAGCGTCTTGCCGAGGCTCTCGAGCGAATGATGCAGCCACACGCGCGAGGCGCCGCCATAGGCGTGGTCGCCCGCTCGCGCGCCGTCGAGCACATAGACCGAGATCACCGGGCCAAGCTTGGCGGCGGCATGGAAGGCGGGCTGGTCGGCCAGGCGCAGGTCGCGCCGCAGCCAGACGATCTGGGGTGAACTCATGCCGACCTAACCGCCCTCGCCACCCGCAGGTTCCGTACGGAGGCCGGGGCAGGTTCCCTCCGGCAGTTTCACAGCAAAGCGGTCGCGGACCCGGGGATCGTAGAACCGTGCATCGCGCAGCCACAACGAGCCGTCCTCACGCGGTTCGATCAGAGGCGTGCGCGCCCAGAAAAGAAAGGCGTCGACGCCGGGGTCTCCAGCGCGCGCCGCGGCGAGACTGCAGTGCTCGAGCGGCACACCCGGCAACGTCCGATCCTCGTCGAGCGTGTAGAGCCCATTTCCACCGCGGATCATTTCGCGCTCGAACGGATCGAAGGGTTTTGGGCTGGCAATCACGATCTCGCTGCCGGTCGGACTATCGCCAGCGGCACCTTCGTTCGCCGCGGTGATCGCGGCATTCATCCCGATATAAGCCAGTGCCAAGGCGATCGCTATCCGCGCGGGCCGCCGCCACTCCCCGCCGCGTTTCTCGCGCCGCAGCGAGAACCATGTCGCGAAGCCCATCAGCGCCCACAGCCAGACATCGATGATGAACAGCGTGTCGCCGTAGAACCAGCGGTGCGAAAAGGGCTCGAGCAGGCGGATGCCGTAGACATTGAGCCAGTCAAGCGCCGGGTGGGTCAGGCAGGCGATGAAGGCCAGCGCATAGAGCCAGCCGAACCGCACCGGCAACCGCCCCTGCGGCCGCGTGCCGCGCCGCGCCTGCCAGCGGTCGAAGCCGTAGAGCAGCCCCGCCAGCACCAGCGGCAACAGCACCAGCGCGGGCGGCCCATGCGTGATCCCCCGGCGAAAGCCGAGATGCTCGACGCCGTCGAGCCAGAAGAAACATGCCGCATCGACATCGGGCAGGTTCGCCCCGATGATCAGCGCGGGCATGGCGAGCCCGGTCTTCTTCTTGAGCCCGGCTTGCCCGATCAGCGCGCCGACCAACGAATGCGTCAGATTGTCCAGCGAACCCTCCCGCGGAAATATTCACGCTTCCGCGCGTTGCGAATGCGTCCTTCTGGGGAAATTACCGTGCCGCTGGCCCACATCAAGACCTATGTCCATCGCGAACAGCGGCTGCTGATCGGCCTGCTCGTCGGTGCCGCACTGGCGACCGGCTTCATCAAGCTGGCAGGCGAAATGGCCGAGGGCGAAACCAAGACCTTCGATGTCGCCTTCCTCAGATCGCTGCGGATGCCAGAGGATCTCGCCACGCCGATCGGACCTCGGTGGCTGCTGTCCGCGATGCGCGACATGACTGCGCTCGGCGGTGTCACCGTATTGACGCTGGTCTCGGCACTGGCGGTGGCCTTCCTGCTGACCCGCAGCCGGGGCCGGCAGGCGCTTTATACCGCGCTTGCCGCCGGCGGCGGGGCACTGGCGGGTACGCTGCTCAAGAGCCTCTTCGCCCGGCCCCGGCCGGCGGTCGTGCCGCATCTGGTCGAAGTCACCTCGCTCAGTTTTCCCAGCGGCCATTCGATGAACAGCGCGATCATCTACCTGACGCTGGCGGTAATGATCTCGCGCAGCTTCGAGGAGCGGCGCGCGCGCATCTTCGTGATCGGCGTCGCCGCGCTGCTGGTGCTGACGATCGGCTTCACCCGCATCTATCTCGGGGTCCACTACCCGACCGACGTCCTCGGCGGATGGATCGTCGGCGCCACCTGGGCGCTCGCCATGGGCCTCATCGCCACCCGCCTGCAGGAAGACCGCAAGATGGAACAGCCGGGCGAAAGCCCCGCCTGACAGCGGTCAGGCCCCGGTCAGGCCCAGCTCAGGCCGGGTGCCCCTCTTCCTCGTCGACGGTCCAGCTCTGGCCCTTGCCGAGCAGCGCGGCGAGGTTGGGCTCCTTGCCTTCGGACAGGCGTGCCTTTTCGTCGGCGACCTCGCCCTCGAAGCTCGGGCGCGGGTCGTCGTAGAGCACGCCCAGCGCCTTGGGGAATTCGGGGAACGGGATCTCGACCAGCATGTGCGCGATCGAGCGGTTCTTCACATTGTGGACGATCACGCCCGCCGACTGCCAGTCGCCATCGACCACATCGACGATCGCCAACTGCAGCGTTTCGCGGTCGAGCGTGATGCCCTTGGTGCCGTTGGCGAACAGCATGGGTTCGCCGTCCTCGAGCCAGAGCTGGTGGTCCTCCGCGCCCTTCGGCGCGGCAAACCCGTCGAACACGTCCTTGTTGTAGACGATGCAGTTCTGGTAGATTTCGACGAAGGCCGCGCCCTTGTGGCGATAGGCCGCTTCGAGCACTTCCGGCAGCTTCTTCGACACGTCGAAACCGCGCGCGACGAAACGCGCACCCGCGCCGATGGCGAAGGCGCAGGCCTTGGCCGGGCGATCGTAACTGCCCGCGGGGGTCGTCGGCGAACGTGTGCCGAGCCGGCTGGTGGGCGAGGCCTGGCCCTTGGTCAGGCCGTAGATCTCGTTATTGAACAGCAGGATCTGGCAGTTCAGGTTCCGCCGCAGGATGTGCATCGTGTGGTTGCCGCCGATGCTCATTCCGTCGCCGTCGCCGGTCACGATCCACACATCGAGGTCGGGATTGGCGAGCTTCACCCCCGTCGCGATCGCCGGCGCGCGGCCGTGGATCGTGTGGAAGCCGTAGCTCTCGACGTAATAGGGAAAGCGGCTCGAACAGCCGATGCCACTGATGAACACGGTATTCGACGGGTCCGCGCCGAGCTTGGGCAGCGTTCGCTGCACGGCTTTCAGGATCGCATAGTCGCCGCAACCCGGGCACCAGCGGACCTCCTGGTCGGTTTCCCAGTCTTTGAGCGTGGTCTCGATCTTGGTCATCTCGTTCATGGGTTCACCGCCTTCACGCTCGGAAGCTGTTCGTCGTTGGGCGCAACTTCCTCGCCGCCCGCATTGCCGGGAATGCCGTCGAAATAGGTCGCGATCGCCTCTTCCAACTCCGCGATCTGGAACGGCTGGCCGCTGGTCTTGGTCAGCGGCTGCGCGTCGATCAGATACTGGTCGCGCAGCAGCGTCTTGAGCTGGCCGGTGTTCATTTCGGGCACCAGCACCTTGTCGTAGCTCTTGAGCAGGTCCTCGAGATTGGCGGGCAGCGGCCAGATGTGGCGAAGGTGGATGTGGCTGACGTCGAGCCCCTTGCGCCGCGCGCGGTTCACCGCCTGGTGGATCGGGCCGTAGGTGCTGCCCCAGCCGACCACGGCGAGCTTGCCGCCCCTGGTGCCCACGCTGACCTGCTGGTCGCGCACGCGGATACCTTCGATCTTGTCCTTGCGCGCATCGGTCATCGCCTGGTGGTTGCCGGGCGAATAGTCGATGTGGCCGGTGTCGACCGCCTTCTCGATCCCGCCGATGCGATGCGTCAGCCCGGGCGTGCCGGGCTTGATCCACGGCCGCGCGCCCTTCTCGTCGCGCTTGTAGGGCAGCAGCGTATCGTCCGGGCCGTTCTTCTCGGTGAGAAACTCGGCGGGCATCCGCTCGAACCCCTCTGGATCGGGCACCTTCCACGGCTCGGCGGCATTGGCGATGTAGCCGTCGGTCAGCAGCATGACGGGGGTCATATACTGGACCGCGATGCGGCAGGCCTCGATCGCGCATTCGAAGGCGTCGGCAGGACTCCTTGCCGCGATCACCGGCATCGGCGCATCGCCGTTGCGGCCATAGACCGCCTGGTAGAGGTCGCTCTGCTCGGTCTTGGTCGGCAGGCCGGTCGAGGGGCCGCCGCGCTGCGAATTGACGATCACCAGCGGCAGTTCGGTCATGATGCCGAGACCGATCGCTTCGGTCTTCAGGGCAATGCCCGGACCGGAGGAGGAGGTGACGCCCAGGCTGCCGGCATAGCTCGCCCCGATGGCGGCGCAGATCGCGGCGATCTCGTCTTCCGCCTGAAAGGTGGTGACGTTGAATTCCTTCATCCGCACGAGGTGGTGAAGGATCGCCGAGGCCGGGGTGATCGGATAGCCGCCGAAGAACATCGGCAGGCGCAGCAGGCGGGCACCCGCGACGAGGCCGAGCGCAATGCCCTCCGCGCCTGTCAGCGTGCGATAGAGGCCCGGCGCGGTCGGCACGGGATCGACATGGACCTGCCGCAGCGGCCCGGCGAGTTCCGCCGTTTCGCCATAGGCATGGCCCGCATCGAGCGCGGCGATATTCGCCTCGGCGATCTCGGGCTTGTTCTTGAACTTGGCCTTTAGCCAGTCGTGGATTGGCTTGCGGTCGCGGTCGAACATCCACAGCGCGAGGCCGAGCGTCCACATGTTCTTCGAGCGCAGCGCATCCTTGTTACCTAGGCCGAAGGGCTTCACCGCCTCGATCGTGCGCGCCGAAATGTCGAGCTTGAGGACGTCGTATTTGGCGAGCGTGTCGTCCTCGAGCGGGTTGGCGTCGTACTTCGCCTTGTCGAGATTGCGCTTCCCGAACTCGCCCTCGTCGACGATCACGAGGCCGCCGGGCTTGAGCGCCGGGAGGTTGGTCTTCAGCGCCGCCGGGTTCATCGCCACCAGCACGTCGGGCGCGTCGCCCGCGGTATCGACGTCGGTCGAACCGAAGTTGATCTGGAAGGCCGAGACGCCGAACAGGGTGCCCTGCGGCGCGCGGATTTCTGCGGGGAAGTCGGGGAAGGTGGCGAGGTCGTTGCCTGCGAGCGCGGTCGACAGCGTGAACTGGCCCCCGGTCAGCTGCATCCCGTCACCCGAGTCGCCGGCGAACCGCACGACCACGGCTTCGGGAGTGGAGGAGGAGCCGTCCTGCGGCGTCTTGGCGGCAGAAGCCATCCGGTAGATCCTTGTCTGCGCCACCTCTCGCGGCGCCGTTTCTCTCAGGGACGCGCCACCTAGGCCGCGCCCCACCCTCTCGCAATGAAGTTTCTCTGCTAGGCCAAAAAAGGCGCGTGGAAAAGCTCCGCGAACGCGCTAAGTCCCGAAAAGAAACGCAATTGGGAGAGAGAGCGAAATGGCCGATACCGAACACTATGTCCGCGACGACGTGCGCGGCTTCCTCGACATGCTCGAGGCGATGGGCGGCAAGGGCGTCGAAGAGGTCGGTGCGGAGGAAGGCCGCCAGCAGATGCGCGCGCTGGGCGCGGTGGCCGAGGCCGAGCCGCGTGCGATGGCGGTGCAGAAGGATCTGACCTGCCCCGGACCTGCGGGCCCGATCCCGGTGCGCTTCTACGATGTGAAGGCCGGGCGCGATCCGGGCCCCTGCGTGCTGTTCATCCACGGCGGCGGCTTCGTGATCGGCGACCTCGAGGTCTACAACGCGCTGTGCACCGAGATTTCGCACCATCTCGACCTGCCGGTGGTCTCGGTCGACTACCGCCTCGCGCCCGAGCACCCCTTCCCCGCCGCGCCCGACGATTGCGAGGCGGCGGCGCGCTGGGTCGCCTCCTCGCCCGCCGAGCTGGGCCGCGAAATCACCGGCCTCGTCATCACCGGCGACAGCGCCGGCGGCAATCTGACCATCGTCACCACCAACCAGCTGATGAACGATCCGGCCGCAGTGCCGGTGATCGTCCAGGCGCCGATCTACCCGGTCGCCTCGGATGTCAGCCAGCATTCGAGCCTCGCCATGTTCGCCGAAGGCTTCCTGCTGACCGGCGCGGCGATGGCGTGGTTCACCGACCAGTATGGCGGCGATGCCGGCGACCCGCGCCACACGCCGATGGTGGGCGATTGTTCGAACACTCCGCCGACGGTCGTCTGCACCGCCGGGCTCGACCCATTGCGCGATTCGGGCCGGGAATACGCCGCACATCTGGTGCAGCTCGGCACGGAAGTGGTCTATCTCGAGTTTCCCGGCATCATTCACGGGTTTACGACACTGCGAAAAGCGATACCGAGCGGCCAGACAGATCTCGAGGCCTTCCTCGACGCAACGAAACTGATGGTGGAACGATACAGGTGAACGAGAATCTCGGTTACCGCCCCTGCGTGGGCGTGATGCTGGTGAATGGCGACGGCAAGGTCTTCGTCGGCCGCCGCATCGACAACAAGGAAGGCGACTGGTGGCAGATGCCGCAGGGCGGTGTCGACGAGGGCGAGGACCTCAGGGACGCCGCGCTGCGCGAACTCGCCGAGGAAACCGGCGCGCGGCCCGAACATGTGACCATCCTCAAGGCGATGGACGAGCCGCTGCGCTACGACCTGCCCGAGGAGCTGATCGGCAGACTGTGGGGCGGCAAATATCGCGGGCAGGAGCAGGTCTGGTATCTCGCGCGCTTCACCGGCGGCGATGCCGATATCGATCTCGAGGCGCATGATCCGCCGGAATTCTGCGACTGGAAATGGGCCGAGCCCGAGCAGCTGCCCGAGCTGATCGTCCCGTTCAAGAAGCGCGTCTATCGCGCGGTGGTCGAGGCCTTCCGCGACCTCATCTAGCAGCTAGCGGAGGAGCACCCGGGGTTCGCCCCGGGTCAGTTCGCCTGCGGCGTCGTCGCGTCGGGCAGGACCGCTTCGGCGGTCTGGACGCGCGGCGGCGGGCCGGCGGCAATCCGCGCCGAGAGCGTGCGCGTTTCGGCGCAGCTCGACCCGCACAGCGATTCGAGTTTGGCGAGATTGCCCTTGGCCTTCTCGACCGCGCCCTTTTCGACCAGCGCCTCGCCCTCGCCCGCGATCGCGGCGAGATTGCGCGGGTCGCGCACGAGCGCTTCGCGATAATAGCGGATCGCCTTGCCCTGCAGCCGCTCGGCGCGCGCGGCCTCGGCAAGGCGCAGGAAGATCGGCGTATAGCCCGGGTCGATCGCCAGCGCCGCCTCATAGGCATCGATCGCACCCTGCGTGTCGCCCTGGCTGAGCGCCGCCTGGCCCTCGGTGATCAGCACGGCAGCCCGCGGCGCAGGCTCGCGTTGCCCTGCCCAGCTCATGCTGGAAGTCATGGCAAGCGCCAGCGAAAGGGCGGCGGCGGCGGGTGCGAAACGCATGATCGTCTCCAAAAGGGAAGTCCGTCCAGGGATAGGCGTGTCAGCCATAATCGGCATGGCTAACATGTTCACCCTGCACAGGCGATGAAAAATCCGTCGGTGCCGTCATGGAACGGCGTCAGGCGCATTCCCTTCCCGCGCGGCCTGCCCAGCGGGACATCGGGCGCCCGGCCCGCGACGTTCGGATGGCGCGCGAGGAAGGCGTCGAACTGGTCCGCACCCTCCTCGTCGAGCAGAGAGCAAGTGACATAGACGATCCGGCCGCCCGGCTTCACCAGCTTCGCGGCGACGTCGAGCAGATGCGCCTGGATCGCCGTCAGCCGCGCCAGTTCCTTTTCGTCGAGCCGCCAGCGCGCCTCGGGATTGCGCCGCCAGGTGCCGGTGCCCGAGCACGGCGCATCGATCAGGACCGCATCGGCCCGACCCGCCACACTGGCGAGCGCGTCGAGTTCCTGCTGCGGGTCGAGCAACACGGTCGCGATATTGGATGCCCCCGCCCGCTCGGCTCGCGGGGCGAGGCGCGAGAGGCGGCCACGGTCGGTGTCGGAGGCGATCAACCGGCCGAGATTGTCCATCGCCGCCGCGAGCGCGAGCGTCTTGCCCCCGCCACCCGCACACAGGTCGATCACCGTCTCGCCCGGCTGTGCACCGACCGCGAGGCAGGCGAGCTGCGAACCCGTGTCCTGCACCTCGACTTTCCCCTCGCGAAATTCCACCCACTGCTCGACCGGCGTTCCGGGTTCGAGCCGCAGCCCTTGCGGCGCATCGGTGGGGACCGCATCGGCCGGAAGCGCCAGCGTCGCCCGCTCGGCCTTGAGCGTGTTGACGCGCAGGTCGAGCGGCGCGCGCTCGAGCAGGGCCTCGGCCTCGGGCCCGGCAATATCGGCAGCAGCCAGCCGTTCGGTGAGCCAGGCAGGCGCGACGCCGCCCTGGGCCGCCTGCTCGCCCTCGCCCAGCGGCGCCGGGCCGTAATTCGAGCCGTCGAACAGCGGAACCAGGCTGTCATCCGTTTCGGCCAGCCGCAACATCGCCGCCCGCCCCGTCTCGGGCACCGGCCCGCAGGCGCGGATCGCGGCGAAGACCAGTTCGCGGATCGCGCGGCGGTCCTTCGATCCGGCGAAGCGGTTGTTGCGGAACCAGTCGGCAAGGATGCGGTCGGCAGGCGCGGCCTTGGCGCGCGCCGCCGCGATGATCGCGTCGAGCAGCTCGATCGCGGTCTGGACCCTGGCAGCGGGGGTCATGCTCCTCTCCCCCGGGGAGAGGGGGACCGCGAGGCCGCAGGCCTCGGGGTGGAGTGGCAAGAGCCGAGGCTCCGAACCTGCAGGTCTTGATCAAGCATAGGGTGCCCCTCCACCATGCTGCGCATGGTTCCCCTCCCCGTGTCGGGGAGGTTCAGCGCGTCGGATAGTTCGGCGCCTCGCGCGTGATCGCCACATCGTGGACGTGGCTCTCGGTCAGGCCCGCATTGGTGATGCGCACGAAATTGGCATTCTTGCGCAGATCCTCGATCGTGGCGCTGCCGGTATAGCCCATCGCCGCCTTGATCCCGCCGACCAGCTGGTGGACCACCGCGCTGGCGGGCCCCTTGTAGGGCACCTGGCCCTCGATCCCCTCGGGGACCAGCTTCTGCTGGCTGACATCGGCCTGGAAATAGCGGTCTGCACTGCCGCGCGCCATCGCGCCGACGCTGCCCATGCCGCGATAGGCCTTGTAGCTGCGGCCCTGGTAGATGAAGGTCTCGCCCGGCGCTTCCTCGGTTCCCGCGAGCATCGAGCCGACCATGATCGACGAGGCCCCGGCAGCGAGCGCCTTGGCCGCATCGCCGCTGGTGCGCAGGCCGCCATCGGCGATCGCGGGCACCCCCAGCTTCTCCGCTTCCTCGACGCAGTCCATGATCGCGGTGAGCTGCGGCACGCCGACTCCGGCGACCACGCGCGTGGTGCAGATCGAGCCCGGGCCGATACCGACCTTGACCGCATCGGCGCCCGCGCCCGCGAGCACCCTGGCCGCTTCGCCGGTGGCGATGTTGCCGGCGATGACCTGCACGCTGTTCGAGAGCTTCTTCACCCGCTCGACCGAGCGCGCGACGTCCTTGTTGTGGCCGTGAGCGGTGTCGATCACCACCACATCGACCTCCGCATCGATCAGCGCTTCGGTCCGTTCGAACCCCTTGTCGCCCACGGTCGTCGCCGCGGCCACGCGCAGGCGACCGGTCGCATCCTTGGTGGCATGGGGATAGGCGACTGCCTTCTCGATATCCTTGACCGTGATGAGCCCGACGCAGCGGCCGCTGTCGTCGACCACCAGCAGCTTCTCGATCCGCCGCTGGTGGAGCAGCTTGCGCGCTTCCTCCTGGCTGGTGCCGAGCGGCACGGTGGCGAGGTTCTCGGTGGTCATCAGCTCGCTCACCGGCTGGCGCGGATTGTCGGCAAAGCGGACGTCGCGATTGGTGAGGATGCCGACCAGCTTGCCGCCGCGATCGGTCACGGGGATACCGCTGATGCGGTTCTTGGCCATGATTTCCTGCGCCTCGCCCAGCATGGCGTCGGGATGGATGGTGATCGGGTTGACCACCATGCCGCTCTCGTAGCGCTTGACCGCGCGGACCGCGGCGGCCTGTTCGTCGACTTCGAGATTGCGGTGTAGCACGCCGATCCCGCCGAGCTGCGCCATGGCAATCGCCATGTCGGCCTCGGTCACCGTGTCCATCGCACTCGAGACGACCGGGATGTTGAGCGCGATCTCGCGCGTCAGCCGCGTGGCGGTATTGGCCATCGAGGGGAGGATATCGCTCTCGGCCGGAACGAGAAGAACGTCGTCGAAAGTGAGACCGAGGGGGATGTCGAGATGTGCCACGTGGAGAATCGCCTGCCGGGGGAAATGTGGCGGCCCATGTAACGACGGAATGGGAAACTAGCTAGTGCCTCTCCCGACTTCCTTGCCGCCGGCGCGGTGGCGATACAGGCGGAGGAAGACGAGCAGCGCCCCGACGGGAAACAGGAACTGCAGCACCTGCGGTTGCCAGCCAGCGCCGCGACCGGTGAAGGATGCCGTTGGCCAGGCGATCCCCAGGAACCAGTAGACTCGGTCGGGACGCGCCAGCACCAGAGCCCCGCCCCCGACGCCGACCAGCGCAAGCAGGGCCCAGAGCGGCTTGCGCGGCAGGCCCGGTTCGCGCAGCGCCAGCACCATCGCGGCAAGACTGACGAGCAGGCTGCCCGCCATGGCGGCGAGGAAGGCGATCTCGACCGTAGTCATGGAGCGTTATTCCGCGGTCCAGCCGCCGTCGATGCTCCAGTTGGCGCCGGTGACGTTCTGCATCTCGTCGCGGCAAAGGAACACGGCGAGCGCGCCGATTTCCTCGGGCTGGACGAATTTCTTGGTCGCCTGCTTCACCAGCAGCACGTCGTTGATCACTTCGTCGCGGGTCATCCCGCGCGCCTTCATCGTGTCCGGGATCTGGTTCTCGACCAGCGGCGTCCAGACATAGCCGGGGCTGATGCAGTTCGCCGTCACGCCGTGCTCGGCGAGTTCGAGCGCGATGGTCTTGGTAAAGCCGTCGAGCCCGTGCTTGGCGGCGTTGTAGGCGCCCTTGAACGGGCTCGCGACCTTCGAGTGCGCGCTCGCCGTGTTGATGATCCGCCCCCACCCCTTGGCTTTCATTGCCGGGACGGCGAGCCGGGTGGTGTGAAAGGCGGCGCTGAGATTGAGCGCGAGGATGAGGTTCCACTTGTCGACCGGAAACTCCTCGACCGGGGCGACGTGCTGCATCCCGGCATTGTTGACGAGGATGTCGATCTCCCCCGCCTGCTCCATCATCGTTTCGATCTGCGCGACGTCGGTCAGGTCGGCGCCCGAATGCGTGGCGCCAAGTTCCTCGCACAGTTTCGCGATCTCGCCTTCGTCGCCGAAACCGTTGAGCACGACCCTGGCCCCCTCGCCCGCCAGCGCCCGCGCGATGGCGAGGCCGATGCCGCTGGTCGATCCGGTGACGAGTGCGCGTTTTCCTTCGAGAAACATTCGGGGCTCCAGGCGTTATGTCGATAATCGAAGGCCGACATCGCGCACATGGGGTGCGCTGTAAAGCGGCCAGGCCAAAGGGGGAGTGCATGCGGCTCAATCCGTTCAATACCGGGAATATCGACGTGCGTTCGAGCGGCGGCGGCATGCCCGGGGGCAAGGCCGGCGGGATCGGCTGCGGCACGATCGTGATCGCCGCTCTCGGCTATTTCGTCTTCGGCCTGGACCCGATGCAGACTGCGGGAATGGTCGAAAGCGTCCAGCAGGGCCAGCAGCAGGCCGGACCCGCCAATACCGACGAACAGGCGATCTGCACCAGCAGCCCCTATTCGCGCGAGGCCTGCAACGGGCTCCAGTCGCTCAACGAGACCTGGTCGCAGACCTTCTCGGCGCAGGGCTATGGCGACCAGTTCAAGCAGCCGACGCTCGATCTCTACGGCGGCGGCGGGGTGCGCACCGCCTGCGGCAATGCCAGTTCGGCGATGGGTCCCTTCTACTGCCCCGGCGACCAGACGATCTATATCGACACCAGCTTCTACGACACGCTGGAGAGCCAGCTCGGCGCGGGCGGCGATTTCGCGCGCTATTACGTACTCGCGCATGAATACGGCCACCACGTCCAGACGCTCACCGGGGTTTCCAACCAGATCCGCAGCGCGCAGGAACAGAACCCGCGCCGCGCGAACCAACTGCAGGTGCTGATGGAACTGCAGGCCGATTGCTATGCCGGCGTATGGGCGGGCAAGAACCGCAACCTCATCGAACCGGGCGATATCGAGGAAGGCATGCAGGCCGCCGCAGCGATCGGCGACGACCGCCTGACCGGAGGCCGCGTCTCGAGCGAGAACTTCACCCACGGGACCAGCAAGCAGCGCAGCGATGCCCTGCGGCTCGGCCTCCAGGGCGACGACCGCGCCTGCGACCGCATCACCGCGATCGGCTGAACCCCGGCAAACAAGCGAAAGGACGCGGCCGTGGCGACCGCGTCCTCTTCGATGGCGCCGCAGGGTCGGCGCGAAACTTGGTCCTCAGCGTCAGCTGCGGGTCGAGCGCCGCAGTTCGCCGATCTCCTCGTCGAGATCGCGCAGGATGTCGCGGCGGATCTCGTCGGACAGGCGGTCGTTGCTTTCGATCCCGCGGCGCGTCTGCTCGAGCGCCTTGAGCGCGATGCGGTCGCCAGCGGTGTCGCAGACATACATCACGGTCCGGCCGTTCTTCTGCTTCGAGGTCACCGGGCTGTCGGGATAGCGGCAGCTCTCGACCACTTCGGGCACGTTGCTCACCGCCACCGTCACCGATTGGGCGATCGCCTTGCCCATGTCTTCGCCCCAGCTTCCGGAGTCGGCATAGGCACGCGCCTCGGCGCGTTCGGCCCGGGCCTCGGCATGGGCGACGCGTCCCGCCGCCCACTCGATGCGTCCCGCAGCCCAGTCCTGGCGGCCGCGCGCATACTCGATGCGCCCTTGGGCCCAGTCCCGACGGCCCTCGGCATAGCTTTCGTCGTGGCGCTCACGCAGCTCTGCGGCACGGTCGCGCGCCTCCCCGGCCCGTTCGCGCGCCAGCTCGGACTTCTCGCGGGCCAGCTCGGCCCGTTCGCGGCCGGCCTCGACCCGCTCGCGCAGGTGCTCGGCCATAGCCTCGCCGTCCAGATAGGTCAGCGCGGCGTGATGGACCATCGCCGGCGGCGCGGGAGCGGCCGGCGGTGCCACCGGCGCCACCGGTGCCACCACTTCGGTCATTTCCGGAGGCGTCTCATGCGCCAGCGCGGGCGCTGCGCCGACGTAGCAGATGCTGGCGGTCATCGGCAGCGCCAGCAGCGCGGCGCCCACCGCCCCGCGCGCCGCGATGCGGCGACGGCGCGAATCGTCGGTCATGGGCAAGTTGCGCAGGCGGTGGATGATCGACTTGTCGCCCAGCACCGGGCAGGCCATCGGCGCGGCCAGCGCGGGCCGGGGGCATATCTGCGGGCGGCGCGCGAAATCGGCGATCACCGCGGCATAGGCGGCACGCTCGTCGCGGCTGCGGCTGGCGACGACGCGGGCGTCGCAGGCGGCCTCCTGGTCGCGGCGCATCGCGGTCCAGCCCATCCAGCCGAGCGGGTTGAACCAGTGCACCGCGAAGAGCGGCTGTATCAGCACGTTGACCAGGATATCGTGGCCGCGGTGATGCGCCAGCTCGTGCGCGATGGCGAGGTCGCGGACCTGGCGCGGGCGGGTGGCCATGAAGCCGTCGGGCAGCGCGATGACCTTGTCGAAGACGCCGAAGGCCATCGGACCCGAGATCGCGGTCGTCTCGACGAGGCGGATGCGTCCCACCTCGCCCACCGACCGCGCGTCGTCGAGCAGCTCGCGGCGCAGCTCGCCATAGAGCCAGAAGCGGCGGGTCAGGAAGATCGCGGCGCCCAGCAGCCACAGGATCACCAGCGGCGTGACGAAGTCGATCGGCGATTCGAGCGGCGCCGGCGTGACCGGGGCAACGAAGGACGCCTGCGACAGCCCGGCGTCAGCAGCGGGCACGGCGGCGGCGAAATCGGCCATCGCGGGATCGAACTCGGCCATGGCCGGTTCGAAGGCGGTCTCGGCCTGCAGGAAGGAGGGCTGCATCCAGGCCGGTAGCTGGACCGGCGGGAACAGCAGCCGGGCGAGCGGCAGGAACCACAGCGCATAGGCGGCGCCGGCACCGAGGTGGCGCCCGACGGGGCGGCGCAGCAGCAGGGCGAAGCCGATCAGCACGCCGGTCCACAGCAAGGTATCGAACAGGAACCAGTCCCAATAGTCGCGGAGTAGCTCGGTCATTTGCGCATCTCCCTCAAGAGCGCCTCGATTTCGGCGAGATCCTCGTCGCTCAGCGCCTCGCTCTCGGCGAGCTGCGCGAAGAGCGGTGCTGCGCGCCCGCCGAACAGCCGGTCGACCAGGCGACGGCTCTCACCCCCGACATAGTCGGAGCGTTCGATCAGTGGACGATAGAGGAATTTGCGACCCTCGGGTTCGGTGCCGACAACTTCCTTCTGGACGAGGCGGCTGAGCAGCGTCTTGACGGTGGGGATCGACCAGTCGCGCTGGGCGCAGATCGCGTCGCAGACTTCGGAAGCGGAGATGGGATTCTGGTCCCACAGCACTTCCATTACCGCGTGTTCGGCCTCGCTGATCCGTTCTCCCGGTGCATCCTTGCGCTTGGCCATTTTCCACTCCGTAAGGGTAATTTTTCGATTACGCCTGTAGCCGCAACGACTACGCCTGTAAACCTGTAGCCTGGCTGAACGGGCGCGAAACGCGCTTGCTTCTCGACCAACGCCCTATCAGGGTGGATGAATGACACGCGCATTCGCCCTGCTCGCCCCCCTCGCGCTCCTCGCCTCGCCGCTGCTCGCGCAGGACGAGGCACCCGCCGCGCCGGAGGAGTTCGCAACGCAGCTGGTGGTGATCGAGACCACCAAGGGCGACATCACCGTGGCGATCGAGACCGAGCGCGCGCCGATCACCGCGGCCAATTTCCTGCGCTATGTCGACGAGGACCGCTTCGACGGCACGCATTTCTACCGCGCGATGCACCTCGACTGGGGCGAGCCACCCAACGGCCTGCTGCAGGGCGGGACGCAGATGGACCCCGAACGCGTGCTGCCGCCGATCGCGCATGAACCGACCACCGAGACAGGGCTCAGTCATACCGACGGGGCGTTGTCGATGGCGCGCTACGATCCGGGCAGTGCGACCGGAGACTTCTCGATCATGATCAAGGATCAGACGGGGCTCGACGCCACCCCCGGCTCGTCCGATCCGAGCCTGCAGGCCGGTTTCGCCGTGTTCGGCCATGTCGTCGCGGGGATGGACGTGGTCCACGCGATCCACGCCATGCCGCCCGATCCCGACAAGGGCGAAGGCTGGATGAAGGGGCAATTGCTCGCCGAGCCGGTCGAGATCCTCGACATGCGCCGGGTGGAGGCGGTCCCCGAAGAGTCCTCGTCCGAGTAACCCGCCCCGGCCAGGTCGGCAATGCGCCGCCCTGCTCAGAGACCGTCACCGTATCGACGCTGAGGATCTTCACCTCGTCGACGCACCTCAAGACGTGCACTTCGGTGCCGGGAAGGGCGATCGCGTCGCGCGCCGAGAGATAGGTCGATTCAGAGACCGCGATACCGACCGGCTCGCCACGTTCATCGTGTCATGCCGGCGCGTGCGGCGCCAGATGAGTGGAGCCCGATGGCAAACACCTGCCGTCGCGGCAGTCCAGCGTCCGCAAGAAATACTCCCGACTCTATCAACCCCTCGAAATCGATGACGGGAATATTACAATCCCACATTCTCAATAGAATTTTGCGAAAGCACTTTTTGACTCCTTGGTGTTGGTGTAAAGTCCAGTAGCGACTCGATTACTTAGGGATGATAATTTGGTATTCATTTTCCTTGATTTTCAATAAGCAGAGGGGATTTCGATCATGTGGACAGATCACACACCGGCGGCGCCGTCCGAAGACGAGCAGCGCGACGATGCGGTCGAAAAACTCGCTGCGGATGTCTCCGCCACAACGCCCTATGTCAGGGTCCTGATCATCGGCGGAGGGGGCGGGACGGCATTCTCCTTCTATGGCGGTTCCGATGGCGCGATGATCGAAAAGATCGGCGTCTGGATCGGCGGCTGGCAGATCAAGGCGGTCAAGGTCTGGCTGACGAACGGGAGGGTCGAGCAATTCGGCAACGGCTCGGGCCCCTATCAGGAATTCGCCTTCGAGAAGGGCGAACTCATCACCAGCATGTCGCTATGGGGCAATGGCGCCGGTACGCGATTGGGCGCGATCAAGTTCAAGACCAATCGCAACCGCGAATTCTTTGCCAAGATGAACAAGTGGGGCCTCAAGCAGGAATATCCGATCGATGTCGGCTCGGGGCTTTGCGTGGGCGTGATGGGGCGCGCCGGGAGCGATGTCGACAGCATGGGCTTCGTGTTCGTCAAACCGATCCGGGAATCGGTCATGCTCAACATGAATTATCCGACCATCGGCCTGGAAACACCCAATGTCCGCCCTGATTCGATCGCGTCGACGACCTATGAGAACGAGCTCGACGAGCCGCAGGAATACACGTTCGAGGCGAGCAAGAAGCTGACCCGCAAGGAAGCCTGGTCGATCACCGCGGGAATGGAATTCGCCCTGTCCTACAAGGTCACCGCAGGCATCCCGATCGTCGCCCAGACCGAGACCGGATTCTCTTTCAAGGTCAGCGTTTCGGGCACCTACGGCCAGGAAAACACCGAGGAAAAGACCGAGACCTGGAAGTTTCCGATCAAGGTGCCGGCCAAGACCACGGTCGATGCGACAATGACGATCGGCCGCGCCGACATCTCCCTGCCCTACAATGCACAGGTCAAGGTCGTGACGACCGACGGATCCGAACTCGTCTTCGACGTGAACGGAAGCTACGATGGCATCACCTACACGAAGGTCCATGTCAAAGTGACCGACGTCAACGCTGCGGCCGGTGCGAAGCCGCTCGACGATCGCTGGATCGAAAGCTGAAGCCGCGCGCGAGCGGTGGGGCGGCTATCGCGCCGGACTCTCCTGCGCCAGCCGGCTCATTAGGATCGCGGCGCGCTGCGCCTGGCGCACCATCGAGCGCAGGTCGATCGATTCGCCCGCGGCATGGCTGCCGCTGCCCGAGGGGCCCATGCCCGCCAGCCCGTCGACATAAGGCGCGACGAAGCTGATATCGGCGGCGCCGCGGCGCGAGGGCGGATAGGGCGCCATCGCCTCCAGCCCGAGATCGGCATTGATCGCGTTGAGCCGGGCGAGCAGCGCGTCATTGCCCGCGGTCGGGGCCATTGGCGGATAGCGGAACTCGATGGCGATTTCGGCCTCGGTCCCGGGCAGGTGCTCGGCGACGATCGCCCTCATCTTTTCCGCCGTGCGCTCGTTCTGCTCCTGCGTCAGCGCGCGCAGGTCGCCGCGCGCGACCGCGGTCGAGGGTATGATGTTGGTCTTGCCCGTGGTGGTGGCGGAGAGGCCGTCCGCGCCGATTTCCGCTGGCGTTCCGCCCGCCATGAAGCCGACGTTGTAGGTAAGGTTCTCTTCCGGCAGCTCGCGCCGGAAGGCATCGAGAATGCGAGCCATCTCGTAGATCGCGCCATAGCCCACGCCCTCGGCGAAAATGCCCGAGCTGTGCCCGCTCTTCGCGCTGGTGGTGAGCGTCCAGCTGCCCGAGGAGCGCCGCGCGACGACGCCCGTATCCTTGCCATCGAGGATCGACAACGCCTCGAACCCGAGCGCGACATCGGCCCATTGCCCCGCCTCGATCAGATCCTTGCGCGCAAGTTCGAGCGGGTCGCCCGCATCCTCCTCGTCGCCGGTTAGCGCGACGACGATATTCGCATCGTCGAGCGTGCCCGCCGCCTGCATCGCGCGCAATGCGGAAAGGATAACGATCACCCCGCCCTTGTCGTCGAGGATTCCGGGGCCGACCGCCGTGTCTCCGTCGCGGACGAAACCGGTGAAGGGAGAATCGGGCTCGAAGACGGTGTCGAGATGGCCGATCAGCAGCATCTTGGTGCTACCCGGCGCGCCCTCGTGCCGCGCGAAGAGGTGCCCTGCCCGACCTGCGGCCGACTGGTCGATCCATTCGGTAGTGAAGCCCAGCGCCTCGAATTCGGGCACCAGCGCATCGGCCACGGCCTTCACGCCCGCATGGTTGTGCGAGCCCGAATTGATCAGCGTGATCTTTTCGAGCAGCGCGACATCGGTTTCGTAGCCATCCTCGACCGAAGCGACGATAGCGTGTTCGGGCTGCGAAAGCTGGGCGGCGAGGGGCGAGGCGAAGCTGGCCACCATGGCCAGCACGGGGAGGATTTTGCGCATGCCACAAACTGGCCCGGCGCCCTGCCTCAAGTCAACGCGATTGCCGGCTTTACCAATTTTTGGTATCCTCGAGCGATGGCCAGCAAGAACACTTCGATCGCCCTCGGCAAACCCTATACCGACTTCGCGCGCAAGAAGGTCGAGAGCGGTGAATTCGCGACCACCAGCGAGGTAGTGCGCGAGGCGATGCGGCACTATATGGCGCAGGACGCCAGGCGCGAGGCACTCGACCGCGCGCTCAAGGAAGGCCTCGACAGCGGCCCCGCGCGCCCGTTCGACTGGGACAGCTTCATGGAGCGCCACTTCGGTAGCGACACCGATGCCTGATGTCGTGGTCCTGCCTTCGGCTGAGGCCGACCTCGACGCAATTGCCACCTATACCAAGCAGCAATGGGGTCGCGATCAGGCGCGCCAGTATCTCGCCTCGCTGAGGGCGGTGATGGATGACCTAGGCGATTTCCCGCAGCGGCACCCGCGCTATGACAGCGCCTTCGGCCCCTTCCACCGGGCGCCAAGCGGTGACCACCGAATCTACTACCGACTAGAGGGTAACACTATTCTCGTCGTCCGCGTGCTGCACAGCCGGATGGACCCGAGCGACCAGCTCTGACGCAGGTCCCGAGGCACCGCCGCATAGCGCAGCGGCGCCTCGTCGGGATCAATAAACCCGCTTCTTCGGCTGGATGTAGGTCACGTCGTCGGTCAACGTATATTCGTGGACCGGGCGGTAGTCGATCTTTACGCCGCCGCCCTTGCCGCCCCAGCCTTCGAACCAGGCGATGGTGTGCTTCATCCACTCGGCATCGTTGCGGTCGGGGAAGTCCTCGTGCGCGTGGGCGCCGCGGCTTTCCTTGCGGTTTTCGGCCGAAGCCATGGTGACATTGGCCTGCGCCATGAGGTTGTCGAGTTCGAGCGTCTCGATCAAATCGCTGTTCCAGATCAGCGAGCGGTCGTGGACCTTGATGTCCGTCATCCGCTTGTTGATCTCCTTGAGCTGGTCGACGCCTTCGGCAAGCAGCTTGCTGTCGCGGAACACCGCGGCGTGGCGGGTCATCGACTTCTGCATGTCGGCGCGCAGTGCCGCGGTCGAGGTGCCGCCGTCGGCATAGCGGAAGTGGTCGAGCCGGGTCAGCGCCAGCTCGGCGCTGTCGGCGGGGAGCTCGTCGAAGCTCGTGCCCGGGGTGATCAGCTCCTTGAGGCGATGGCCGGTCGCGCGGCCGAAGACCACGAGGTCGATCAGCGAGTTCGAGCCGAGGCGGTTCGCGCCGTGGACCGAAACGCAGGCCGCCTCGCCCACCGCGAACAGGCCGGGGACGATCTTTTCGGGATCGCTGGTATCGCCTGCCATCACTTCGCCGTGATAGTTACAGGGGATGCCCCCCATGTTGTAATGGACCGTCGGCGTAACCGGCAGCGGTTCGCGGGTCAGGTCGACCCCGGCGAAGATCTTGCCGCTCTCGGTGATGCCGGGCAGGCGTTGCGCGAGCACCGCGGGGTCGATGTGGTCGAGATGGAGGTAGATGTGGTCCTTTTCGGGGCCCACGCCGCGGCCTTCGCGCATTTCGAGCGCCATCGAGCGGCTGACGACGTCGCGGCTGGCGAGGTCCTTCGCGCTCGGTGCATAGCGCTCCATGAAGCGCTCGCCTTCGGAATTGGTCAGGTAACCGCCCTCGCCGCGCGCACCCTCGGTGATGAGCACGCCCGCGCCGTAGATGCCGGTCGGGTGGAACTGCACGAACTCCATGTCCTGCAGCGGCAGGCCGGCGCGCAGCACCATGCCGCCGCCGTCGCCAGTGCAGGTATGCGCGCTCGTCGCGGTGAAATAGCAGCGGCCGTAGCCGCCGGTCGCCAGCACCACCGCCTTCGAACGGAAGCGATGGATGGTGCCGTCGTCGAGGCACATGGCGATGACGCCGACGCATTCCTTCTCGCCGTTGGCGCCTTCCTTCATGATCAGGTCGAGCGCGAAATATTCGATGAAGAAGTCGGCGTCGTACTTCAGGCTCTGCTGGTAGAGTGCGTGGAGCATGGCGTGGCCGGTACGGTCGGCGGCGGCGCAGGTACGCTGCACCGGCGGGCCCTCGCCCATGTTCTGCATGTGACCGCCGAACGGGCGCTGGTAGATCGTCCCGTCGTCGTTGCGGCTGAAGGGCACGCCGGCGTGCTCGAGCTCGTAGACCGCCTGCGGCGCCTCGCGCACCATGTATTCGATCGCGTCCTGGTCGCCGAGCCAGTCGGAGCCCTTGACGGTGTCGTACATGTGCCACTGCCAGTGGTCGGGCGTGTTGTTGCCGAGGCTGGCGGCGATGCCGCCCTGCGCCGCGACGGTGTGGCTGCGGGTCGGGAAGACCTTGGTGATGTTGGCGGTCTTGAGGCCGCTCTCGGCCGCGCCCATGGTGGCGCGCAGGCCCGAACCGCCCGCGCCGACGACCACCACGTCATAGGTATGGTCGGTGATCGGATATTCGCGACCGTTGATGCTGAAGGTTTCGTTCCGGGCCATCAGGCGGCTCCTCCAAGGGCGATGCGGGCGATCGAGACGAGGCCGAAGGCGCCGCCGCCAATGGTTGCAAGATTGAGAAGGGCAAGGACGCCGAACTTGGTTCCGGCGTCGTGGACATAGTCCTCGATCAGCACCTGCAGGCCGAGCCGTGCGTGCCAGAAGACCGAGACGATCAGCAGCGCCAGTGCGGTCGCGGGCAGCGTCTGCCCGGCCCAGCCGGTGACGGTGCCGAAGCTGTAGTTGGGCAGCAGCGCGAGGCTGATCGCGAGGAACAGCATCAGCACCAGATTGCCGATCGCGGTGAAGCGCTGCAGCAGCCAGTGATGCGCGCCCTCATGCGCCGAGCCGAGCCCGCGCACGCGTCCAATGGGGGTTCCGTTAGCCATGGGTCTTGCCTTTAGCGAAGCAGGATGAGGGCCCAGAAGCCCGCGGTTAGAAGGATGCCGAGCAGCGGCGCGAGGATCGACCAGGTCTTGTTGGTGTCGAGTTCGTAGCCCGCGCCAATATCGAGCACGAAGTGCCTGAGGCCGCTCATCATATGGCTGAAGAAGGCCCAGGACAGGCCGACCAGCACGACCAGGCCGAGCGGCGATCCCATCGCCTCGGCGAAGACGGCATAGGCCTCGGCCCCCGCCGCCATCGCACCGAGCCACCACAGCAGCACGCCGAGGCCGACCAGCGCGAGCCCGTCGCCGGTGATGCGGTGGAGGATCGAGACCGCCATGTGCGGCCCCCATTTCCAGATTTGCAGGTGCGGCGCCATCGGGCGATTGGCCATGGTCATCTTCCGGTTCAAACGAATTGGTGTGCCTCCCTTAGCGATGTGAACGTGCGTGACAAGGCGCGCGGCCTCGACAAGTTGCGCAAATTTTTCGAAGAGGCTTCGCATGACATGCATTCTTCTCACCGGCTCGAGCCGCGGGATCGGCGCGGCGGCCAAGGCCGCGCTCGAGGCGCGCGGCGCGCGGGTCGTCGGCCAGGCGACGCACAGCTCCTCGGTCGACACCGTCCCCGCCGATTTCACCGAGCCCACCGCGCCGCAGGAACTGTGGCTCGCCGCGCTCGCCCGCGCGGGCGGGCAGATCGACGTGCTGGTCAACAATGCCGGCCTGTTCGATCCCAATCCGATCGACCGGTCGGACATCGAATGGCTCGATGCCTGGGAAGACACGATGCGGATCAACCTCACCGCATCGGCCCAGCTCAGCCGCTTCGCCGTGAAGCACTGGCAGGAACGCGGGATTCCCGGACGCATCGTCCATGTCGCCAGCCGCGCCGGGCATCGCGGCGATTCGCCGGCGCATTGGCACTATGCCGCGAGCAAGGGCGGGATGCTGGCGATGCACAAGAGCATCGCCCGCGCCTATGCCGGCGAAGGCATCCTCAGCTTCGCCATCACCCCCGGCTTCACCGATACCGCGATGGCGGGCGATTATCTGGCGAGCCGCGGCGGACCCGGCCTGCTCGCCGACATCCCGCTCGGCCGCGTCGCCGAGCCCGAGGAGATCGCCAAGCTCATCGAGTTCTGCGCGCTCGACGCCCCGCCCAGCCTGACCGGCGCGACGCTCGACGCGAACGGGGCCAGCTATGTCCGCTAGGATGTCCGGGCTTGCGCTCGCGCTGATGGCGGCCGCATGCACCACCACCGAGACCGCGGAGATGGCCGCGTCGCCGGACAATGCGGTGGATGCTGCTGCACGCCGCGCGTGGGCGGAACGCTGCACCGATTTCGACGAATGGGACAAGCCCGGGCCGCCCTTCCGGATCTACGGCGATACCTATTACGTCGGGACCTGCGGGATCGCCGCGATCCTCGTGGTCGGCAGAGCCGAGGGCGATGTGGTGATCGATACCGGCACCGAAAACGGAGCGGAAATCGTCCTCGCCAATATCCGCACCCTCGGCTTCGACCCGCGCAATGTGCGCCGCGTGTTCATGAGCCATGAGCATTTCGATCACGTCGGCGGCATGGCGCGGTTTCTGGCGGCGACCGGCGCGACCGTTACCGCCAGCGCCCCGGCGGCCGCGGTGCTGCGCACGGGACACGTCTCGACCGATGACCCGCAGGCGGGCAGCGGCCATCCGCCGTTTTCGCCGGTCGAGGACGACGCGCTTGAGGTGCTCGACCCCGAATGGCGCGCAATCACCGCGGCCGGGCACGAGTTCAAGCCGATCGCGTCTCCGGGGCATACGCTCGGCGCGACGAGCTGGACCTGGCAGGAGTGCGAAGGCGGTGAGTGCAAGCGCATCGTCTATGTCGACAGCATGAACCCGATCAGCGACGACACCTATCGCTTCTCCGACCATCCCGCACTCCTCGCGGCATTCCGCAAGGGGATTGCCGACATCGCCGCGCTCGATTGCGACATCGTCCTGGCCCCGCACCCCAGCGCAGCGAAGATGCGCGACCGGCTGCTGGGCGAAGCGCCGCTGGTCGATCGCGGCGGCTGCCGCGCCTATGCCGCCGCCGTCGCCGAGCGGCTCGACCGGCGCCTCGCCAGGGAGCGCGGCGATGACTGACGCTTGGAAGATCTCCGCCGAGGTGTCCAAGACCGTCGCGCGGGCGGCACTCGTCGCTCATGAGGACGCGGTCGACTGGCCCGACACATGGGTCGTGACCGGCATGGAAGTGGCCGACCACCTGCCCGAGGAATGGGTCTTCGAAGTCTATCTCGACCGGGAACCGACCTCCTTCGACCTCGAGCGCGTCGGCAGGCTGTTCGCGGACGAGCCGCCCGGATTCGCGGTCGAGAAGCTGCCCGAAACCGACTGGGTGACCGAAAGCCAGAAGGGGGTTGAGCCGATCCGCGCGGGGCGATTTCACGTCCATACCCCCGAACACCGGGCCGATCCGGCGATGGTCGACTTCGTCATCCCCGCCAGCCAGGCCTTCGGCACCGGCCAGCACCAGACCACCGCCGGCTGCCTTGCCATGCTCGACCTGATGAAGCGCGAGGGGATCGTCGCGCGCAGGATCGCGGATATCGGCACCGGGACGGGCCTGCTCGCCTTCGCCGCGATGCACCTGTGGCCGCGCGCGCAGGCGACCGCATCGGACATCGACCCGGTCTGCGCCGGCGTGGTCCGCGACAACATGGCCCTCAACCGCGTGACCGAAGGCGACGGCGCAGGCGAACTGACCATGGTGATCGCCGACGGGATGGACGATCCCCTGCTCGAGCTGCGCGGCCCTTACGACCTGTTCATCGCCAATATCCTTGCCGGCCCGCTGGTCGAACTCGCCCCGTCCTTCGCCGCGGCGATCCCCGCGGGCGGCAATCTGCTGCTGGCCGGCCTGCTCGAAACGCAGGAAGCGCGCGTGCGCCGCGCCTATCGCGCGCGCGGCTTCCGTCTCGCGCGCCGGCTGGTCAAGGGCGACTGGTCGGTGCTGTGGCTGCGCAGGAGCCGCGTGCGCTAGTCCTGCGCCCTCGCGGCCCTGCGCACGCAAACGCTCGACAAACCGCCGGGTTGACGGTTAAACCAAGGTGATGCGCACCGCCGCCGAGCCTCCGATGACCGGATCCGACACGCCGGCCGCGCTCCCGGTACAGCATCAGGCCACGCGTCGCAGGTCGCTGGCCAAGGCAGTGTCGTGGCGCGCCGTGGGCTCGCTCGACACGCTGCTGCTGTCCTATCTGCTGATCACCTATCTCGGACCGCTGGTCGGGCTCGAGCACACTTCGCGCCAGGCGCTCGGCGCGGCCAGCATGATCGCGCTGACCGAAGTCGCGACCAAGATGGTGCTCTACTATCTGCACGAACGGTTCTGGGAATGGACCAGCTGGGGGACCAGCCACACCGGCAACCGGCGCCGCGAAAGCTATAGTCGCAGCACCACCAAGACCGCGACCTGGCGCATATTGGCCTCGCTCGACACCACGCTGCTCGCCTGGCTCTTCACCGGCAACGTCGCCACCGCCGCCTCGATCGGCGGGCTGGAGGTGGCGACCAAGCTGGTGCTCTATTTCTTCCACGAGCGCGCCTGGGCGCATATCGGGTATGGCCTCGTCGCCGCCACCCCGGTCGCGCTCGCACCCGACCCCGCGCCGGCCGAACCCCTCACTTCCTGACGCTGGCGCCGCTCAGGCGAAGCCCGCATCCGCCGCCGATTCTCCGGGCAGCGGACGCCCGACGCCGAGCATCGTCCGCACGCGTTCGGAGAACATCAGCCGCCCTTGCGGATAATGTTGCCGGTGGATGCGCATCAGCTCGGCGAGATGATTGTCGTCGAGTGCGGAGCAGAAATCGGGCCCCAGCGCGCTCTTGCCGAAATGCGGGCGCGTCTCCGGCTCGTAATGCATCACCAGCCGCTGCAGCCGCTCGAGCCAGGCATAGTCGCGGGGGTCGGCGAAGAGGTCGATCGCAGCCACCGGCCGGTGGGCGTTGGCAGCGAAAACCGGCCCCGCCGTGCCCGGCAGTTCTCGCACCGAGATGATGCCCTTGAGGTAGAAGCCGAGGTCGCGCAGCGCGTCGGCCTCGCGGATGATGAACTTGACCACCGCCGGCGCCTTTTCGAGCGGGACGAAGAAGGCGAGATTGTAGCCGGTGTAGGTGGTCGAGAAGAGCCCCCGGGTGATGCTCGGCGCGCGGTTCTCCTTGAGCCCCGGCTTGGGGTCGTAGAGGAAATCGAGGTCGCCCGGGTCGGTGATCACCCGCTCGCTCTGCTTGAGGTCGAGCCAGTCGATGAAGCGCTGCATCGGGCGGCGCAAGGCGGGCAGGAAACGGTCCAGGGCGTAGTAGCGCTTGAGCACCCAGGCGGCGAACTTGCCCTTCCCGCCCTTGGGTTCCGGATGCGCCTGGAGATTTTCCGCCTCGTGGCACTCGGCGAGCGCGTGGAGCATCACCACCGGATCCTCGGGATCGGTATAGGGCATGACCGCCCAATTGGCGGCGATCGAGCCCTGCTTGAGCTCGTCCAGCTTGGACATGCGGCTCATCGAGCTGACCGAGACATAGGGTTCGAGCGGCTTGGTCTCGAGCACCAGCTCGATGATCGGCGCGATCGTGCCGAAGGACAGCGCGACATAGCGAAAATCGGGATCGCCGCGCTTCAGCGTCACGCGCCTGCCCGCGCCATCGAGGAAGGTCAGCTCGACGATGCTGTCGGCCATCACCGCGCGAGGGCCGAAACCGTGCGTGCCCGTGGCCAGCGCGCCGATCACCGACTGCTCCATGTAATTGCCCGAATTGAGCAGGCCACGGCCATGCTCGTCGCGCAGAAAGGTCTTGAGCTCGCGCACCGAGACCGAGGCACCGACCCGCACCCTGCCGGTCGCCGGATCGTAGGCGAGCGTCTTGAGCCCGCCCTCCCGCATCATCATCGCGGTGACGCCGGGCACCACCTGCACGCCGTTGTAGCTGTGCGACTTGCCGACGCAGCTGTAGAGTCCCTCGCCGATCAGGCTGCCGAGGCGCGCCTCGTCGGCGGGCACGCGCGCTTCGGTTTCGGTGCGATAGACATTGATCCACGAGCGAACCCAACGTTTGCCTTCGGTCCCCACGGCGCGCGCATCGGCGCGTTTTCGCATGGTACGTCGATAGACTGCGATCATGGCGTCCCCCCTGCCAAGTCCCTGTACGCGCGTCATAACCATTTCCGCGCGGCGATGCGAGGACAGGAACGACATGTCCCGCGAGGGAACTTCCGCATGGCGGGGACGCTCTTCCAGCGAAGCGAAAACGCCAAGGAGACCCCATGCCCAGAACCCTGCTCATCACCGGCGCGTCGAGCGGCATCGGCGCCGCCACCGCGCGCGCCGCCGCTGCCGAAGGCTGGAACCTCGCGCTGCTCGCGCGCTCGAAGGACAGGCTCGAGAATCTCGCCGGCGAGATCGGCGCGAGCGCGCTGGCGCTGCCCTGCGACATCACGCAGCGCGACGAACTCGAGCGCGCGGTCGAGCGGGCGGTGGCGCGCTTCGGCGGGCTCGATGCGGTCTTCGCCAATGCCGGAACGGGGGTTTCCAGCCCGGGTATCGAGACGGGCGATCCCGACGAGTGGCACGCAATGATCCATCTGAACGTGCTCGCCGTGCTGACAACGGCGCATGCGACCCTGCCGCACCTGCGCAAGACCCGGGGGCATTTCGTCGTCACCGGGTCGAAGGCCGGGCGCGACCATCTCAAGGGCTCGGTCTATGGCGCGACCAAATGGTTCGTGCAGGGTCTGGCGGGCAATCTCGCGGAGGAAATGCGCGAATGGGGCGGGCGCTGCACGGTGATCACGCCGGGCATGGTCGACACGCCCTTCTTCGACGAGCCCAAGCGCGACAAGATCCAGCCCGGGGATGTCGCCGATGCGGTGGTCTTCGCGCTCGCGCAGCCGAAGACTTCGGCGGTGCGCGAGATCCACATCATGCCCAACGACTGATCAGCGCGACAGCGCCTCCTCCAGCGCCTGCAGCGCGGCGCGGGTGAAGGCTTCCATATTGGCGATGCGGTCGTCGCGGCCGGTCTCGGTGAGCCGGGTGAATGCGAATCCGTCGGGGCCGACCACCGCGGCGCAGCTGCGCCCCGCGGGCGCGCCGCCCGGGTGGGTCGATCCGCCGACCGAGCCGCTCTCCGCGAGGCCCCAGTCGGCGCCGAAATTGTCGCGGATCGCCTGGGCCTGGAGCAGCGCATAGTCCGTGCTCGCCCCGCGCATCCCCTCGTAGGCATCGCGGGGAAGCGCGAACAGCACGTCGCGCGCGCGGAAGGAATAGACCACCCCGCCCCCGACGAAGAAATCGAGCGCCCCCGGCACGGTGAGCAGCGAGGCGGCTATCATCCCGCCGGTCGCCCCGTCCGCCACCGCGAGCTTTTCGCCGCGTTCGCGCAGCAGTGCGGCGATGCGCAGCGCCTGCGGGTGCATTGCGCCGAGCATGCTAGCCCGCCGCCTTCACGATTTCGGCCCAGCCTGCCTCGTCGATGACCTCGATCCCGAGTTCGGCGGCCTTCTTGAGCTTGCTCCCCGCGCCCGGCCCGGCGACGAGCAGGTCGGTCTTGGCGCTGACCGAGCCGCTGGCCTTGGCGCCGAGCCGTTCGGCCTGCGCCTTGGCCTCGTCGCGGCTCATCGTCTCGAGCTTGCCGGTGAAGACGACGGTCTTGCCGCTGACGCGGCTAGCGCGCGTCTCGACCTCGTAACGCGGCGGATCGACGACGCCCGCGCCGGGTTCGGCGCCGATCAGGTCGTTCCACACCGCCCGGTTGTGGTCCTCGTGAAAGAAATCCGCCAGCGAATGGCCGACCGCTGTCCCGATGCCGCCGGTGCGGACCTCGAAGATACGCTTCACCGCCTCGACCATGCGGGTGTTGAACGGGCTTTCCTTCTCGTCCTCGCCGCGCGGATTGTCGTCGCGATAGGCGGCGAACTCCGCGGCCTTTTCGGGCAGCAGGCGGATATCGCCCAGCCCATTCATCAGGTCGCGCGCGGTGACCGCGCCGACATGGCGAATACCGAGCCCGAACAGCAGCCGTGCCGCATCGGGCTCGCGCCGCGCCTCGATGCTTGCCAACAGGTTATCCACAGACCGCTCCTGCCACCCTTCGAGCGCGAGAATCTCCCCGCGCCGATGCTTCAGACGGAAGATGTCGGCGGGGCTTTCGAGCCAGCCGAGGGCGAAGAACTGGTCGATCGTCTTCTCGCCCAGACCGTCGATGTCGAGCGCGCCGCGGCTGACGAAATGTTTCAGTCTTTCCGTGCGTTGCGCCGGACAGATGAGACCGCCTGTGCAGCGCACATCGACCTCGCCCTCCTCGGCCACCGCTTCGCTGCCGCATTCGGGGCAGTGGTCGGGGAAATGCCACGGCTGGCGATCCGCATCGCGGGTGAGGTTTTCCACAAGCTGTGGAATGACGTCGCCCGCGCGCTGGACCACGACGCGGTCGCCGGGGCGCACGCCGAGCCGCGCGATCTCGTCGCGATTGTGGAGCGTGACATTGGTCACCGTCACCCCGCCCACCAGCACCGGGGCGAGCCGGCCGACCGGGGTCAGCTTGCCCGTGCGCCCGACCTGGATGTCGATCGCCTCGAGCGTGGTCTCGGCCCGTTCGGCCGGGAACTTGTGTGCCAGCGCCCAGCGCGGCGCCTTGGCGACGAAGCCGAGCCGCTGCTGGTAGTCGAGACTATCGACCTTGTAGACCACGCCGTCGATTTCATACGGTAGGTCAGCGCGTTGTTCCGCAATCTTCGCGTAATGCTCGAGGATCTCCGAAGCGCTCTCGAACCGCGCGAACAGCGGCGAGACGGGCACACCCCAGGCCTCGATCCGGCGCACCACCTCGGTCTGCGTCTTTCCCGGCACCTCCGACGCCGCGCCCCAGCCATGCGCCCAGAATTTGAGCGGCCGCTGCGCGGTGACGTCGGCATCCTTCTGCCGCAGCGATCCGGCGGCCGCGTTGCGCGGATTGGCGAACTGGCGGACCTTGGCCGCGTCGAATTCCTCGCCCTTCTCCTTTGCCGCGTCGCGCGCCTCCTCCATCAGCCGCGTATTGAGCGCCTCGAAATCGGCGCGCGCCATATAGACCTCGCCGCGAATCTCGAACACTTCGGGCGCATCGCCGCCGAGCTGCTGCGGGATATCGGCGATATGCGCGACATTGGCGGTGACGTCCTCGCCCACCTGCCCGTCGCCGCGCGTCGCCGCGCGCACCAGCGCGCCCTTTTCGTAGCGCAGCGAGCAGGACAATCCGTCGATCTTGTCTTCGGCGGTGAAGGCCAGCGGCGCCTTCTCGTCGAGCGCAAGGAAGCGCCGCACGCGCGCGACCCATTCCTCGACCTCCTCCGCCGAGAAGGCGTTGTCGAGGCTCATCATGCGCACCTCGTGCCTCACTTTGCTCAGCGGCGAGGAGGACGCGGTATGCCCGACCTTTCGGCTCGGCGAATCCGCGCGCACCAGCTGCGGAAACGCCGCCTCGAGTTCGGCATTGCGCCGCACCAGCGCGTCGTATTCCTGGTCGCTGATCTCGGGCGCGTCCTCGGCGTGATAGAGCCGGTCGTGATGCGCGATCTGCTTCGCCAGGCGCATCAATTCATTGGCGGCATCGGCCTCGGTGAGATCGGTCGCCGCCGCATGTGGCGTTGCCATCACACCCCCTCCAGCAGCCGATCCGCCTGCGCCCGCGCTTCGGGCGTCACTTCGGCGCCGCTGAGCATCCGCGCGATCTCTTCCTGGCGGCCGGCCTCGTCAAGCAGCACCACGCCGGTCTTGGTGACGGTGCCGTCGCTCGACTTGGCGATCATGTAGTGCGTCCGCCCGCGCGCGGCGACCTGCGGGCTGTGCGTCACCGCGAGCAACTGCCCGTCGGCCGAAAGCCGCGCGAGCCGTTCGCCGATGGCGGAAGCAACCGCGCCGCCGACGCCGCGGTCGATCTCGTCGAAGATCACCGTCGCCGCTCCGCCCTGCTCGGCCAGCGCGACCTTGAGCGCGAGGATGAAGCGCGACAGCTCGCCGCCCGAGGCGATCTTGGCGAGCGGCGCGAAATCGGCGCCGGGATTGGTGGCGATGAGGAATTCGACGCTGTCCATGCCGCTCGCACCCCATTTCTCCTCGGGCAGTTCGCTCACCGCGGTGTGGAAACGCGCGGCATCGAGCTTCAGGGGCGCGAGTTCGCGCGCTACCGCCTCGTCGAGCCGCATCGCCGCCGCTACCCGCGTCGCATGGAGCGCCTCGGCCTCGGCGCGATAGCGCTGGCCGGCATCCTTCGCCGCCGCTTCGAGCGCGTCGAGCTGCGCCTCGCCACCCTCGATCGAATCGAGCGCGGCGCGCATCTCGCGCATGATCCGCGGCAGTTCGTCGACCTCGCAGCGATGCTTGCGGGCGAGTGCGCGCAATTCGAACAGCCGCGTCTCGGCGGCGTCGAGCGCGGCGGGATCGTGCTCGAGCGCCTCGGCCGCGGCCTGGAGCTTGTCCTCGGCCTCGCCCGCCTCGATCACCGCGCGATCGAGCGCGGCGAGCGCATCGGCGAGCAAGGGATGTTCGGGCGCGATCCGGTCGAGCCGCCGCGCGGCCACCCGAAACGCCGCGAGCGGCGAATCGGAACCCTCCCACAGGTGCCGCAGTTCCTCGAGGTCGCCCGACAGCTTCTCGCCCTTCTGCATGCTCGCGCGCGTCTCGGCGAGCCGGGCCTCCTCGCCCGCCTGCGGCTCGAGCGCGGTCAGCTCGGCGAGATGCGCGAGCAGCAGATCCTGGTCGGCCTTGGCGTTCTCGACCGCTTCGCGCGCCTCCGCCAGCGCCTCCTCGGCGCTGCGCCATCTCGTCCAGTTCTTCGCCACACGACCGGTCTCGCCCCCGGCAAAGCGGTCGAGCAGGGCACGGTGGCCGCGCGGATTGACCAGCCCGCGGTCGTCGTGCTGGCCGTGCAGTTCGACCAGGAATCCCGCCATCTCGCGCAGCAGGCCGACGCTCACCGGCTGGTCGTTGACGAAGGCCTTGCTCTTGCCGTCCGCCTTCAGCTGGCGGCGCAGGATCAGCGGCTCGCCCTCCTCGATCTCGAGATCGGCATCGTCGAGCACCGCGGCGAGTCCGGCGGGCAGGACGGCGAATTCGAAAGTCGCCGTCACGCTCGCCTTGTCCTCGCCCCCGCGCACCAGCGCGCTGTCGGCGCGGTTGCCCAGCACGAGGCCGAGCGCGTCGAGCAGGATCGACTTGCCCGCCCCGGTTTCGCCGGTGAGCACGCCGAGTCCGCGCCCGAAGGCGAGGTCGAGCGACTCGATCAGCACGATGTTGCGGATGGAAAGCCGGGTCAGCATGCTCCTGCTTCCTAGCCAAAGCCGGCACCCAAGTCAGCAGGCCGGCAAATCCTATCGACAAGCACGCCGCGCCGCTGTCGAGCGCATGCGTAAACGCCGCCTTAGCAATTGCGCGCCTAGGACCGGATGGTGACTTCGCGACGCTTCCTCGGAGCCCTGTCGGGACCGGACGTTCCCGCGCATCTGCGCGAGGACTTCACCCTGCTGACCGCGGAGCACATGCGCGGCCAGGCACGCCTGCTGTTCGTCGGCTTCATCCTCAGCCTGCCGATGGTGGTCTACGGTGCCAGCGCCGGGGCCGGCGCGCTGGTCGCCTACGGGCTGCCGCTGATCATCCTGCTGCTCTCGGCCACCGGCCTGGTCCTCCTTTCGCGCCCTCGCGCCGAGGGGGATTTCGGCGACGCGCGCCGGATCATCGACACGGTCTGGAAACTGTGTCTGCTGACCGCCGCGGTGGGCAGTATCTGGTGCATCGCCAGCTGGGCCAGCGCACCGCTCGAGACGCGCATCTACTATCCCGCGATCATGTCGATCGGCGGGCTCGTGCTCGGCTATTGCCTGATGGCCGAACGCAGCGTGGGCATGACGGTGGTCGTCGTCACCATGGGGCCGACGATCGCGGTCCTGGCGAGCACCGGCATGGTCATGGATCTGGTCCTTGCGATCGCCATGGCGATCGGCGTCGGGTTCCAGCTGACCATGATGGTGCGCCACCAGCGCCTGCTGCTGAGCCTCGTCGAGGAGCGTCACCGGTCGGCCGAACTCGCTCGGCGCGATCCGCTGACCGGCCTCGCCAACCGGCGGGCGCTGATCGAGCGCTTCGAGGCCTTCGCCGAGAGGTCCGGGGCAGTGCGTCTGATGGTGGTCGACATCGACCGCTTCAAGACGATTAACGACCGCTTCGGCCACGACATGGGCGACCGGGTCCTGCGCACGCTCGCCACGCTGCTGGCCAGCCACGCGCGTGGCGAGATCTGCGCCGCGCGGCTCGGCGGCGAGGAATTCGGCCTGCTCGGCAGCGCCGAAGCGCTCGATCCGGCCATCGCGCTGCAATTGCTGCGCGAGATCGGCTGCGCCCGCATGCCGCATGGTGAAACGATTACCGTCAGCATCGGTGTGGCCGATGCCGTCGTATCGAGCCCGGAGGACTGGAACCCGCTCTATGCGCAGGCCGACCGGGCGCTCTATCGCGCCAAGAACGACGGACGCAACCGGGTCATGACGCACCAGTCGGGCGCTGATCCGGACCGATTCCAGACTGAACCGCAGGCCCTGCGGGCCTGACGCGCGCTCGCCCGATCAGCTCGGCTGGACCCCGGCGGCGTGGTCCTGCACCAGCTCATAGGCCTTCTCGTACCATTCGCTGCCCGGATAGTTGGCGCCGAGCACCGAGGCATATTTGACCGCTTCGTCGGGAATCCCGAGCGCGAGGCTGGTTTCGGTCAGGCGGTAGAGCGCTTCGGGCGCGTGGCTCGTGGTCTGGTAGGTGTCGACCACGTTCTGGAAGCGGATCTGCGCCGCGATCCACTTGCCCGAGCGTTCGTAATGGCGGCCGATTTCCATTTCCTTGCCGGCGAGGTGATCGCGGACGAGGTCGATCTTGAGCCGCGCGTCGGCAGCATAGTCGGTATTGGGATAGCGGCGGTTGATCTCCTGCAGCGCGGTGAGCGCCTGGTCGGTGATCTTCTGGTCGCGCTGGACGTCGCTGATCTGCTCGTAATAGCTCAGGGCGATCAGGTAGAAGGCGTAAGGCGCGTCCTTGTTGCCCGGATGGATCTGCAGGAAGCGCTGGGCGGACTGGATCGCCTTGTTGTAATCCTTGCCGACGTAATAGCTGAACGAGCTCATCAGCTGCGCGCGGCGGGCCCAGGGCGAATAGGGGTGCTGCCGCTCGACCTCGTCGAACAGCGCCGCGGCCAGATCGGCCTGGCCGTTGTCGAGCCGCCGCTTCGCCTCCCAATAGAGCGTTTCCACGTCGCGCGCGACATAGGCGGTGTCCTTGGGCCCGCTGTCGCGACCGGCGCAGGCGGCGGTGAGGAGGCTCGCACCGGCAAGCGCGGCGCCGAAGAACAGCTTGGTGCTGGTACGGGTCTGGGTCGTCATGGGAAGCAGCCTATAACCAGCGACCCGATGAACGCCAAGTGAAGTTCGCCCGCCTGTCCCCGGCATCGCCGACCGAACGCGCCTTTAAATCGAAATTAACCGTGACCTTGCGTTCGGCCTTAACCGTGGCGGTGCGATAGTCCTGCTCGAGTAAGGCAGACACAACCTTTGGGGATCGACATGAAACATCTGAAGAAATTCTGGAACGACGAACGCGGTGCGACCGCAATCGAATACGGCCTGATCGCAGCGCTCATCGCTGTGGCGGCCATCACCGCGCTGCAGTCGCTCGGCGGCCAGCTGTCGACGACCTTCAACAAGGTCTCGACCACGATGAGCTCGGGTAACGTCTGATCCCCGCGCGGAAGTGCCGGGCCGTCAGTTCGGCCCGGCGATTTCCTCGGGCGCGTCCCACAGAAGGTGGCGCGTCTCCAGCATGACCAGATTCGCGCTGCGGATGACCTCGCCCTTGGTGCGGTAGCCGAGCAGCCGTTCAGCCCCGGTATCGGGGTTGTTCGTCAGCACGCGCAATTCTTCCGAACTGAAATCGCTCAGGCCGCGGGCGCGCTCGATGCCCTTGCTGTCGTAGATGTGCAGCACGTCGCCGCGCGTGAAATCGCCGGTCATCGAGACGACATCCTCGCGCCGGATCGGTCGGTCCCCGCCCAGTCCGGCCGCGATCGAATCGGAAATCACGATGCTGCCGGCCATCTGCAGGCGGTTGGCGATCCAGCTGTCCCAGCCCGACAAAGGGTTGGGATGCGGCAGAATCTTGGTCGCGCGACGCGCGCCCGACAGCACGCTCGACACGGGTCGATCGGCATCGCCCTGCGCGATCCAGGTGGTGACGCCGGCTTCCTGCGCCATGTTGGCGGCGAGCAGCTTGGTCTCCATCCCCCCGGTCCCCAGCGTGCTCTTGCCGCGGGTCGCTGCCATATAGGGTGCGACGTCTTCCACCTCGGGAATGAACTGTGCCCCCGGTTCGTCGGGATTGCGGTCGTAGAGGCCGTCGACCCCGGTCAGGATGATGAAGTCGTCCGCCCCGACCATCTGGGCCACCTTGGCCGCGAGCCGGTCGTTGTCGCCGACGCGGATCTCCTCGGTGGTGATCGTGTCGTTCTCGTTGACGATCGGCATCACCCCCGCTTCGAGCAGGCGGTGCACCGTGTTGCGCGTGTTGAGGAAGCGCCGGTGGTCCTCGAAATCGCCGAGCGTGAGCAGCACCTGCGCGATCTCGAAGCCGAATTCGTGGCCGACCTGCTTGTAGGCATTGAGCAGCAACGGCATCCCGCAGGCGGCCGCCGCCTGTTTGTCGGAAACCCCGGCGCTGTCGGGCGTTTCCCCTATGATGCGCAGGCCCAGGGCCACCGAGCCGGACGAGCACAGGATGACATTCGAGCCCTCCGAGCGGAGTTGCGCGACATCTTCGAGCAGGCGCTGGAGGAAACCATAGCGCGGGGTGAGGAGTTCAAGGTTGGCAAGGAGGGCCGAACCGATTTTGACGACGATGTTTCGCTTCTTGGTCATACTATCCCAAAGTTGCGTAGGCTTGAAATTTCTGATCGGCAATATAGATAGTGATTGTGCAGCGCACAACCACATTTTATGAATATCGGGCCAGCGCGAAAAACATGACTACTGTCAAAGTCATAATGCAGTTTGCAGCGGTCGGATATTCTATTGGCAAGTAAGTATAAGAATTAAAAAGGGCCGCGAGGCTCGGAAACGGATTTTAGTCATTACCAAAACTGTCTGTATTGTCGGATGCGGAAAAATGGGCTCCGCTTTGCTTTCGCAGTGGGTCGAGGGGCCCGAGGCGATCACCGTGGTCGATCCCGCGGGCAGTGCGGTGCCCGATGGCGTGACGCTGGTGACCGACCGCACGGAAATTGCCGGCCAGACCTTCGATCTCATCGTCACCGCGGTCAAGCCGCAGCTGATCGACGGGGTCATGTCCGACTATGCCGACCATCTCGCGCCGGGGGGCTATGTCCTCTCGATCGCCGCGGGCTATTCGGCGAACCGCCTGTCGAAGGTCATGGGCGATGCGCCGGTCATCCGCACCATGCCGAACCTGCCCGCGGCGATCGGCCGCGGCGTCAGCGGCATCTGCCCCGGCCCGCACGCAACCGCCGCCCATGTCGCGCATGCCGAGGACTTCATGCGCCGCGCGGGGACGACGATCACCGTCGACAGCGAGGAGAAGCTCGACCGGGTCACCGCGGTCGCCGGCTCGGGTCCGGGCTACGTCTTCGAGATCGCCCGCACCTATGCCGAGGCGGCGATGGCGCAGGGCTTCGACGAAGACGAGGCGCGCGACATGGTGCTCGGCACCATCGGCGGTGCGATCGCCATGGCCGGCGAGCCCGGCGCGCCGAGCCTCGAGGAGCTTCGCAATTCGGTCACCAGCAAGGGCGGCACCACCGCCGCCGGCCTCGCCGCGCTTAACGGCGACGGTGGCCTTACCACCCGCCTGCATGATACATTGCAGGCAGCCTACGAACGGGCGGTCGAGCTGCGCTGACCACCGCGCCTCCCGCCCCCGACGAACCAAGACGAGAGAGCACATGAACGACCAGACACCCGATCCGCAGATCCATATCCACGACCTCGGCCAGCGCGCCCGCAAGGCCGCGCGCAGGCTGCTGTCGGCCGGCACCGAGGCGAAGAACGCCGCCCTGCGCGAAGCCGCCAAGGCGCTCCGCAGCCGCATGGGCGAACTGCTCGAGGCCAATGCCCGGGACGTCGAGAGCGTGGCGGACAAGAAGCCCGAGAGCTTCATCGACCGCCTCCGCCTGACCGAGGACCGGGTCGAGGCGATGGCCGGCGCGCTCGAGGAAATCGCCGAGCTGCCCGACCCGGTCGGCCGCCAGCTCGCCACTTTCGAGCGCCCCAACGGCCTTACCATCGAACGCGTAGCGGTGCCCATCGGCGTGATCGGCATGATCTACGAATCGCGCCCCAATGTCGGCGCCGACGCCAGCGCCCTGTGCCTCAAGTCGGGCAATGCGGTGATCCTGCGCGGCGGCAGCGAAAGCCGCCATTCGACCCGCGTGATCGTCGAATGCATGCGCGCCGGGCTCAAGGCCGCGGGCCTGCCCGAGGATGCGGTGCAGACCGTCGGCACAACCGACCGCAACGCCGTCGCCGCGCTGCTCAAGGCCGACGAGTTCGTCGACCTCGTGATCCCGCGCGGCGGGCGCGGACTGGTCGAGCTGGTGCGCGACCAGGCGAGCGTGCCCACCCTCCTCCACCTCGACGGCAACTGCCACAGCTACGTCCACGAGGCCGCCGACATCGACAAGGCGGTGCGGGTGATCCGCAACGCCAAGCTGCGCCGCACCGGCGTCTGCGGCGCGACCGAGAGCGTGGTCGTCGACCGCGCGGTCGCCGAAGCCTTCATCCCGCGGTTCGCCGACACGATGGGCAGCGACTGCGAATTGCGCGGCGACGCCGAAGCGGTGGCGATCGACGATCGGCTCAAGCCGGCCAGCGAGGAGGACTGGAGCACCGAATATCTCGATCCCATCGCCAGCGTGAAGGTGGTCGACGGGCTCGAACAGGGCATCGCCTGGGTCGATGAGCATTCGAGCCACCATACCGATGCGATCATCACCGAGGACGACGAGGCCGCGCGCCGGTTCATGACCGCGATCGACAGCGCCATCGTGATGCACAATGCCAGCACCCAGTTCGCCGACGGCGGCGAATTCGGCATGGGGGCGGAAATCGGTATCGCGACCGGCAAGATGCATGCGCGCGGGCCCGTGGGGCTCGAGCAGCTGTGCAGCTTCAAATACCTCGTCCACGGCGACGGCCAGACGCGGCCATAACCCGTCCGCCGCGAGCGGCTGGAGAAATCGGGGCAACTGCCCTATCATCCTCCCCGGTCGCATCGCGCGTTTCCGGGGAGGATTGCGTTATGGCACTCAAGCTGTGGGCACGAGCCGCAGTGTTGGCGGCGTTCTTGCTGCCAACAGGCGCGCTGCATGCCGAAACGCTGGCCGAACTCGATGCCCTGTCCGACTCCGCGCAGGACGAAGGCGGCGCAATCGCGGCGGCGCAGGACCTCGCCGCGGATGGCGCCTATCTCGAGGCGCTGGCGACGCTCGAGCGCATGCTCGCGGTTCATCCGAGATCACCCGAAGGCCGACTGCTGCACGCGCTCTATTTGTGCCGCGTCGACGACCAGCGCGGCGGTCAGGTCGAGATCGGCAAGCTCAAGGACAGCGAATTCGGCAGCCAGACGCTCGCCGATGCCCGCGCCGCCTGTGCCGCCGGCGGAGAGACGCCGTGATGCGCCGACCCTCCCCCATCGTTGCCGCGTTCCTCGCCACCGGCTTGCTCGCCAGCCCGCTCGCCGCGCAGCAGAGGGTCGAAGTCGGCAATGCCGCGACCGTCGTCGGCGACGTGCGGATGAGCAATGCCCAGATCCGCAAGCCGAAGAAGATCGCGCGCAAGCAGCGCGTGGCCTGGGGCGATCTGATCGACACGGCGAAGAAATCGCAGCTGCAGATCCTCCTGCTCGACCGCTCGAGCTTCGGCATCGGCGCCTCCTCGCGCGTGCGGATCGATCGCTTCGTCTACGACCCCGAGGCCGGGCGCAGCTTCTTCGCGACCATGGTCAAGGGCGCGCTGCGCTTCTTCTCGGGCCGCGAGGACGGGGAAAACAGCGGGGAGATCCAGACCCCCTCGGGCCGCATCGGCATCCGCGGCACCGCGCTCGACCTGCTCGTCGGCGAGGAGGCCGAGACGATCGCCGAGAACGAGGACTTCGTCGGCAATGTCGACAGCGACGAGGACGAGGCGACGCTGGTCGTGCTGCGCGGCCCCGGCGCGGGCACCGCCGGCGGGCTCGTGCCGGGGCGGGCGGAGGTCAGCGCCGCGGGCAAGACCGTGGTGCTCGACCAGCCCGGCCTCGCCGCCTACATCCCGCGCAATGGCGCGCCGCCGATCGGGCCGTTCTTCCTCTCGAACCCCGGCCTCGCCGAGCTGCAGGATCAGCTCCAGCCCGAAGTCGCGCGCGCCGCGCAGGGAAGCGGCGGCGGCGGCCTGCTCCGCGCGCTGCTGCCGCTGGCCGGCGCGATCGCGGTGGGCTCCTTGCTCAGCGGCGGCCGCAGCACCAGCGACAACCAGGCCGAACCGCAAACCCGCAGGCCGAACGACCGCCAGGACCAGCCCTGAGCGCGCAGGCTACTTGCTCACCGCCTGATAGACCCCGTCCCACCCCCCTCCGGGCGGAGCGCCCCGCAGGCTGGCGATCCGCTCGTGCATGAGTGCGGCGAGCCCGGCTACGCCGACCTCCGCGTAGCCCTCCTCCCCCTGATCGAGCACCGCCTGCGCCCGGTCCCACTCCTGCGCGCGATAGGCCGCCAGCAGTGCCGCATGCGTTTCCGCGAGGCGCGCGAAACCAGCATCCGCCGCCAGCGTCTCGTCGCCGAGCAGCGCGAAGATCGTCTCCGGCGCATCGCGGCCGACCACGCGCACGCGGTCGAGTTCGATCAGCGCGAAGCCGGGCAGTTCGTCCGCCAGCGCGCTGCCGACCACGATCGGCACATGATACTGCTTGGTCAGCCCCTCGAGCCGCGAGGCCATGTTCACCGTGTCCCCGATCAGCGAATAGGACAGCCGCTGGCGCGAACCCATATTGCCGACGCAGCACAGCCCCGCGTTGATCCCGATGCCGATGCTCACCTCGCCCGGCCAGACGACGTCCCTGCGCCCGGGCATGGTGCGGTTGAGATCGGCGGTCGCGGCGACCATGTCCAGCGCGGCGCGCGCGGCATTGCGCGGGTGGTCGGGATCGTCGAGCGGCGCGTTCCAGAAGGCGAGGATGGCATCGCCGATATATTTGTCGAGCGTCGCCTGGCGGGCGAGCAATATGTCGCTCATCGGGGTCAGGAACTCGATCAGGAAATGGATCACCTCGCGCGGGCTGTAGCGCTCCGACATGCGGCTGAAGCCGCGGATGTCGCACATCAGCACGCTCATCTCGCGCTCCTCGCCGCCCAGTTCGAGCTGGTCGGGATCCTCGGCGATGCGGCGGACCATCTCGGGCGAGAGATAGCGGTCGAAGGCCGAGTGGATATAAGCGCGCCGCCGCTCCTCGCGGTAGAAGACGGCGACCGTCTGCACCGCATAGACCGCGAGCAGCGCGAGCACCGGCCAGGTCGGGTCGAGCAGATAGTTCGCGCGGGTGAAGGCGAGCCAGCTGCCCCCGCCGACCAGCGCGATCCCGCCGAGCGCCGCGACCGCCCCCAGTGCGGCGCCGAGCCGTGGCAGCAACAGCGCCAGCCCGCCGCCGAGCAGCAGCACCAGCACCAGTTCGAGCCCGAAGGCCCAGTCGGGCCGTTCGAGGAAATCGCCCGCCAGCATCTGCTCGGTCGCCGCGGCATGGACGGTGACGCCGCCGACCCGCTCGGCCAGCGGCGTGGAGACGAGATCCTGCAGGCCCGCCGCACTGCCGCCGATGAAGACGATCCTTCCGCGCACCGCGCGCGCCAGCGCATCATCGTCGAGCGCCCCGTCGATGACCTGCCAGGCGGGCAGGACCATGCGCGCAGTGGCCGGGAAATGAACCCACATCTCGCCCGCCCCGTTGACCGGGATCGTGCGCCCCGCCAGCCGCACCGCGACCGCCGCCCCGCCCGCCCCCGGCGTCTCGCCGCTGCCGTCGCTGGCGAGCAGATCGGGCGATCCCGCGCCCTCCGCCACGCGCAAGGCCTCCAGGCTGAGCGAAGGCACGAGCACGCCGCGATGGATCGCCACCAGCGGCGCGCGGCGGACGATCCCGTCGGCATCGCTTTCGAGGCTGACGAAGCCACTGCCCCGCGCCGCCGCCTCGAGCACGGGCAGCGGCGGGATCGCGCCGTCGTAATGCCGCACCTCACGCGAGGGCAGCGACCCGTGCAGCGTGAAGGAGGCCTTGGGTTCGATGGCCCCGCCATGGCCGCCGCGATCGAGGAAATAGGCCGCGACCACGGGCGCGCGGGCAAAACTGCGCGCCAGCAGCGCGTCATGGCTCGGCAATTGCGCGAAAGCCTCGGTAAGTGCCGCCTCGGTCCCCAGCCGCCGCTGGAGCGCGGCGACTTCGGCGGGCGAGGTGCGGTCGGGTTCCGAAAGAACGATATCGAACACCACCGCCGCCGCGCCTGCGGCCGCCAGCCGGTCGGTCAGCTCGGCCAGTTCGGTGCGCGGCCAGGGCCATTGGCCGAGACGCTCGATCGAGACCTCGTCGATGTCGACCACCGCGACGTGTGCGGAGTCATCGACCTGGCGCGGCGCGGCGCGCTGATAGGCGTCGAACACCGCCAGCCCGACGCGGCCGAGCGATCCAGGCTGGGCAAGTTGCAGCACGACCACCAGCGCGAGCGCGACCAGCCCGGCGACGATCGCGGGTGCGTCGCGCAGGCCGCGAAAGCGGTGGAACATGGCGGGCCCTCCCCGGCGGCGATCCTATGGCGCGCGGGCCGAAGTGCAAAGCGCATTGCGCGAGAGCGACCTGGGGTCGGCGAAAAACCGGTCATGGCCGGGGGCCGAATACCTTATGCTACTGGATCTCGCTGGCCGCCGCGACCTTCGGGTCGACCACTGCCTGCGGCACGGGGATGTGCACTTCCTTGTATTCGTAGACCGGGATGGCCGGTTGCGGTCCGGCCGGTGCCGGGGCGAACCACTCGGCGCTCGCCTGTGCGCTCGTGCCGCGCGGCGCGGGTGCCGGTGCCCCTTCGTCCTGCGCCGCCCCTGCAGCGTCGGTCCGCACGGGGCCTTGCGCCAACCGCGACACCGTGCCGCCCTCGCCCATGGTGAGCGCCACGAGCAGCAGGACGGTGGCAACGATGGCCAGCGCGGTTTTCATGTTCATTGTCCGATACCTCCGGCGCCCGCAGTACCCGCTCGCCTAGCAGGAATTGACGGTGAGGTTCTGCGTGTTGGAAAGGGACTGGTTGGTCCGCTCGCGCACGTTGAACGCGCTTTCGTATCGCAGGTCCAGCCCGCCGGTGACGATGCTCGGCAGGATCTGCGGCGTGTAGCGATAGGAGACCTCGACGAACATCACCGCGGTCCCGTCCGCGGCCTTGATCTTGTTGCCGGTCGACCCCATCCCGTCGATCAGCGAATAGTCGTTGTTGCCCTTGGTCTCTTTCCCGTATCTCGGCTCGACGGCGAGCGAGCCGTGGCATCTCTGCCAGCCGATCATCTGGCCCTGCTTGCCGCTCTGGGGCGGCATGGTGTTGGGTTCGAGCGACGACAGGACGATCTTGCCGTTCTGCGCGAAATCCGTCGACCCCGCGACCAGGTCGGCGCCGGCGAAGATCTCGTAGATGTCGGATTCGTCGATACTCTGCCGCACGCGTCCGGCATTGTCGGCCACCGAAATGGCGATCTGGCTGACGCGCATATGCGCCATCACCAGATTGATGACCTCGAGCCCGCCGAACAGCAGGGTGACGAAGATCGGCAGGGCGAAGGCGAATTCGGTCAGCGCGATGCCGCGTTGCGAACGCCGGAGGCGGCGCAGCAGGCCACGGGCGCCGATGGTCGGGGACGGGATCATACGCATACCGTCGGCGGCGTGTTCTGCGTGGTGTAGGGCTGGTTGCGGACCGCGGCGGTGGCGTTGATCTGGTAATTGGGCGTCGTGCTGATGAACTTGTGGATCGGGAACAGCCGCGGCATGCTGACCTTGACCGTGTAGAACACGACATCGTCGGCCCCGCCCACGCCCGTGCGTCCCGCGCTGGTGTCGTAGGACCCGTTGCCGTTCAGGTCGACGAAGCAGTCGCCCGTGTCGTACTGGCCATTGGAATTGTAGTCGGTCACCAGCTTCTCGCTGCGGTTGACGGTCGAGAAGTCGTAGAAGTTCTTCGTCTTGATATCGTAGGTCGCATTGCGCGCGACCAGATTGGACCGCGCCTTGATCGCGCATTCGATCTGGAGCTCCACCGTGGCGCCGGTGCAGTTGAGCTGCGGGCCTTCGAGCGAGCCGGTGCGCGACACGTCGTTCAGCGCCCCCTGTACCACCGAGCGCAGATAGGCCTGGTAGCCGAGGTCGAAGCCGCCGAGGATGAACAGCAGCATCGGCACCAGCACGAGTGCGAATTCGACGATCGCCGCCCCGCGCTCGTCGCGCCGCAGATTCCGGGCGAGCCGCATCATTGCGTCAGCCTCAGCGCGCCGATCTGGTTGCCGATCTGCTGGAACTTGGCGATCAGCGCGTCGCGGTTGCTGGCCGTATCGGCCTGCTCCGAACTGCTCGCGCAGCCGCTGAGATTGCTGTTGAGTGCGGTGTCGAAGCCGATCACCCAGACCGAGGCGCCGAGATTCTTGGCCGCATTGCAGGCCATGCGGAAGCGCTGCTCGTGCCGGATCAGCTGGTCGGTACAGCTGCCCGAACCGGTCACCCGCATGTCGTTCTGCTCGACGCCATAGGCGGTGTAGACGTTGCAATAGGAGGTCTGCTGGCCGTCGGTCATGAAGATCACGTGGCGGTTGCAGGGCATCGAGTTGTAATAGGTGCAGGCGTCGCCGAAGGCCCCGCCGGTCGAAACCAGCCGGGCACCCCAGATCATCCCGATGTCGTGATAGGTCCCGCCGACGGTCTGCAGCCCGGTGAGATAGGTGTCGAGCGAGGTCCGGTCCCACACTGCCAGGCGGCGCGATTCGGTCGGGCAGGCCCAGTAGCCCTGGCTGTAGCCGTAGTTCAGGATCCACCCGCTGGTGGTGGTCGAGCTGTAGCTGGTCTGCGAGGTCGTGCCGCCGGAGCGGGTGTAGATCAGGTCGGGCACCATCGGTCGCCAGCGCGTCGCATCGCTCGTCGGGATCAGGTTGATGTCGAGATCCTTGGCGTCCGACGGAATCGTCAGGCTGGTGCCGCCGTCGATCGCGGTGGTGGTGTCGCGTTCCTCGATGCAGCCGTTCCAGGTGGCGGTGGTGGTGCTCGTCCCGGTCCCGCTCGCGGCGAGCTGCTTGAGGTTGTAGGTCCCGCCGGGCGCGGGAACGGTGCCCGCGCCGCTGGTGGCATAGGTCATCGAGCCGGTCGGCGTGATGTAGTTCGACAGGTCGTAGGTCGTCTGCTGGTAGGTCCAGCTGCTGAAGGCCTTCTGGCTGCCCGAGCTATAGGTGGTGGTCTCGACGACCTTCCACCGGCGGCAGCTGCGATAGCTACCCGAAGTGTCAGAAGCGCCCGACCAGCCCCAGTCCTGCGACTGGACGTAGCTGCTGCTCGACGAGCTCCCGCGGTAGCTCGTCACCGTGGTCGCCGTCGGCGCGGGCCCGCCGCCGGTAGTGCTCGAGGATTCGACCCAGTTCTCGCAGCTGCTGCTGGTGTAGCTGCCGCTGGCATATTCCCACGAGCCGTTCGAGGTCGGCGTCTGCGGCGTATAGACGGCGGCGTTGAAGTTCGCGACGCGCGAGGGGACGGTCACGCTCGAGCGGATGTAGTTCGGATCCTTGGCGTAGAGCAGCCGGCCGACATTGACCGTGCTCGAATAGGGCACGATGCCGTAGCGCAGCCGCAGCCCCTGCGATTCGAGCTGGGTCTGCACCGGCTTGAGCTCGTCGTAGAGCGCCAGCACCGCATCCTGCAGCGCTTCGATCTTGGGCGAGCCGTTGAGGTCGTCGGCCATCGATCCGGTGACGTCGAGCACCAGCACGATGTCGGTGTTGACGAAATTGAGCGAGGCGTCGCAGGTCACCGCGACGGGCAGCGAGCCGAAGCCGAACAGCTTCATCACCACCGTCGGGATGGTGGTGTTGGCGGCGACGCGGATCACGCCCGCCGAAGGCTTGGTCACCGCCGGGGTGAAGGCCGCCGTGCCGTAGAGCCCCTGCGGGAAGTTGAAGCCGAAGAACTCCTTGCCGGTGTTCTGCACGCTGGTGGTCAGCGTATCGTTCAAGAGCACGCGGCGCGCGGCCAGCGAGGCGGAGTCGCAGGCGCTCTGCATCTTGCTCTTGGCCATATAGGCGCGGCTGAGGTCGATCCCGCTGCCGATCATGATCGTGAGCGGCACCAGCGCCGCGCCGACGATCGCCAGCACGTTGCCCCTGTTGTCGTGCGACAGGCTCGCAAGCAGACGTCGGAAAAATGCCATCGGTCCCCAATCTCGATACCAGCGGGGCCCCGCCCCGATCCACGACGCAAAACCCCATTCCCCCGCTATCCCCGCGGGGTTAAGAATTGGTTAGAAGCGGTGCTTTCCTACACGGTCATTTTCTGATCCAAGCTGTCCGATGGAGCACTGTTACGAACATCCGACCGCAGGGAGGCAAGGCCGGAAGCAAGGCGAAAGCCGCAGCTGGCCAAAGGCCACCTGCACGGCCGCCCGCAGCGATGCGCCCGCAGGGCGCGTGAGCGAGGATATCGCGAGCGCGGACGCGCTTGCGGAGCTAAAGCAATGACCCGCAAGGCCGACCCGCGCGAGACCCGCCTGCCCGTCCCCCGGGGCGAGCTGCCCCCCTTCGACCCCGTGCCGCGCAGATGCGCGCGCCACGACGGCTGGACCGCCACCCGCCAGCGCCGCTTCATCGAGGCGCTGGCCGACAGCGGCAGCGTCGAATCCGCCTGCCGCACGGTCAACATGAGCACGGTCGGCGCCTATCACCTGCGCCGCCAGCCCGGCGCCGACAGCTTCCGCGCCGCCTGGGAGGCCGCGCTCGACCTCGGCGTCCAGCGGATCGAGGACGCGGCGATGGACCGCGCGCTCAACGGCACCGAGGAGACGATCCACTACCACGGCGAGCATGTCGCCACCCGCCGCCGCTACAACGAGCGGCTGGTGATGTTCATCCTGCGCAACCGCGCCGCCGGCCGCTTCGGCGAACACGGCGCCAAGGGCCCCGACGCGGTGGGCAGGATGGAGCTCGAGCGGCTGAGGAAGCAATGGCGCGCCGAGTGGGAGGAGGAGCGCAGTTCGGTCTCGGTCGCGGACATCCGCGAAAGCATCGAGCACAAGGTGGAAGAGTTCCGCGACACGCTCCGCACCCGCGAGCGGCGCGAATGGGCCCGCCTCAGCCAGGAGGCCCGCGACGCCTTCGTCGCCTATGCGCGGCTCCGCGCCCGCGACCTCGACTGCGAGGTGGAGATTCCCCATTCGCTGCAGGAGGCGGAGGGCGACGCCCCCCGCGAAAACTGGTGGGACGCGCCCGAGGAGTGGCGCGAGGAGGAGCGCGGGTACGGGACGCGCGCGGAGGTGCGCGAGCGAGCGGTGCTGCTGCCGCCCGAGCGGGGCGAGGAGGAGACGGAGATGGAGGCGCCGCCCGAGGACGCGGCCCCGCGCTTGCGGTCGCTCAAGGACGATGGGTGGCGATAGAGCCCCCTCCCGCAAGCGGGAGGGGCAGCGAGACTTGGCGAGCCGAAGGCGCGCCTAGTCGCAGCGGGGTGGGCGCGGCACAGCGCACACTTCATCCACCCCCAACCCCTCCCGCAAGCGGTAAGGGGGGAGCGCCGCAGGAGCGGAAGGAGAGGGGCCAGCATGAGACCGCCGCAACGCGGCGGCCCCCTCTCCCCAACCCTCTCCCGCGAGGGGAGAGGGACTCAGTGCTTGAAACAATTCTCGCGATGCCAGGCGAGGAATTGCGGATGCGGCCGCTCTGCCTCGCGCCCCGGCACTAGCGCCTTGCGCGTGGGATTGATCATCGCGGTGATGCTCGCCGGATCATTGACCTGCCGCGAGACCATGATGTCGAGGTCGTCGGACAGCCCGATCAGCCCCCGGTCGAACATCCAGTGCGCCGTGCCCGATAGCGCCAGCCCATTGCGCAGGCTGTCGGGCCCGCCTTCAGCCACCGGCTTGATATGCGCCGCCTCGGCCTCCAGCCGCCCGCCGCCATTGACCAGTCTCCACCCCGTTACCGCGCAGCGCCCGTCATAGGCATGCAGCACCGCGCGGCGGAACGCGCGGTCGCGGAAGGGCCGGTTGAGCAGCGTCTGGACGATGGGTCGCTCGATATCGAAAGGCACATGCGGTTCCTGCAACCGCCATTCGTTCTCGGTGACTCGCGGTTCCAGCTCGCCAACCCGCGGCAGCGTCTCATCCTCGGGCAACCCCAGTGCGATGATGCGCGCGAAATCGGAAGGCGAGAGCGGCCGCACCGCCGCCTGCGCATTGGCCAGATCGCGCTCGACCGGCCGGCCATCGAGTTTGTGCGGCACAGTTGGCTCGAAGGGCAAATAGCTGCCCTCCTCGATGATCGCGCGATAGCGATCCGACACATCGGGATCGGGAATGATCCGCTCGACTTTGGCGACGGCAAAGAAACCCTTTGACTGCGGCAGCTTCACAGGCTCGCGATAGACAATCCAGTCGCCGACCATCTGCTTGGCGCGGCTGAGATAGATTTTCGGAAACTGGTAATGCACCTCGGGGATGTCGTCGTAGATCGACCCATCCTTGTGCATGAAGACGCCGAAGGTCATGATTGATATGCTACTGTTAAGCTATCAATCATCGTCACCAAATGCTCGCCCCAATACTGCTGCCCGTTCGGACAAACCTTCGTCTGCAATTGCCGCTGCATTAATGCGCTCACGGGATGCATCAAAATCAAGAAATGGGCTGACATTTTCACGCGTAAGCACAGAATAGCTACCACGTTCGCTACTGCTGTGAATTGTTGTCAGTTTTTCAAGCATTTCAACCAAACCTCCATCGGTTTGAACGTGCTTTTCAACAAAGTCGCGGGGACCGGCCTCGTCGCCAGCTTGTCGCCATGCAAACAGAATATCAAGTGGATGTATCGCCTCAAGGAGGTCACCAACGACCATACGGCGAAATCTTGCCAGCATTATTTCAAAGACCCGATCAAGCTCTTCATCGGTTAACAACCATTCTTGTTCTGGCTTTTCGCGGCTTCCGTAACGGCCATGCGCAAACGTTTCCTTGCGCATTAATTTGGTCAGCCAACCAATCGCATGGCCTTGACCAAACATCTGCTCGATCGTCTCCCTTCGTGTGTCACCTTCCAACCGAGCAAGTAGTCGCGGCATTAGCAAGGTCGCTCGGTCCCACAAAGAGGTGACCCAATCAATGTCAAATGGACGCAAACGATAGAGTGTATCCATCGCGTTGGCCATCGCGAGCAGTATGTTTCTGCAACGATCCGAGGTGAGGACTGCATCATCTGCACCCTTCAGCCTTTCCAGAAGCAAATCGGCCTTGCCGAAAGTGCCTGTCAATTCAACTTGATGTAATTGCAGCAGGGCCGTTTCAACCTCATCCGAACCACTATCGGCAGCGTTCCAGAACGCGTCAAAATCGCTTTGAGTGAGTGCGTGCGAGGGTCCCGATAGCGCAAAATAGATTCGGTAGTGGTCTGGGCTGGCAAGCCGCCCTGCACTAATTGCCGCATCTCGCACGCCATCTGGGACACGCTGGAAAATGTCAAAGCCCTGTCCGTCCTGAGCGAAACTCACATCGACGCCTGGCAGAGGTTCGGCAAAATAGTAGCGATACATGTGATCAGCGAAGTGGTTCGGCTCTACCGAATTTTGTAGAGTTTCCAATTGGGCCTGGCGTTCCGCATCGTCGACCCGCACCGTGCCAATGCTGAATAGGGCCGCAGTTGCGCAGTACTCTTCGATCCACCGATATAGAGGCGGATTTCCATTCTTAATCAGCTGAATCCACACGAGGTCGGCAAGGTCACCATTAACTGCACGCACCGGAGGCCAAAAAAGTCGGATCGCATCAAGCGCTCGGATGACCGCCCGCGGCGTCTTGAGTTGTCGACCTCCTTCATAGTCGATTACCGTCCGGAGGCGAGACAACTGCTCATCCGAGATAGTGGGGCTTAATTGACGGAGTTCGTCACCGAACCATTGCCGAAGGCGAAACGGTTCGGGCTTTGGCACCATAACTGTTAGCTGGACGATCTTTTCTAGATAGGCTCGGCCATTTTCAACTCCAGAAGCCTGTTCAATGCTGTGGGCGAGAATGTCGCTATCATAGCAAAGCAAGTAAATCACATTGGGGAGATCGGCAACTGAACGAGCCAAGCGAAGAACTTCGACTATCTCGGCAGGCTCGAGACGATCAACATCGTCAATCGTGATAATGAATCTGTGCCCCAGATCGTCCAACGATCTGACGAGGCGCTCCTTGAGGACTTCTAAAGGTTTATTTGACGATTTCTTTCCAAGCGTTTTTCCAACCGCGCTCGCGCCTTTGCCAAACCACTTCAATGGGGCAAAAGCTATGGCATCGCCAGTCAATTCAATCGCGGCGCCAGCACGACCAAGGCCAGCAGCAAACTTGCGCAGAGCTTCCCCCGCAACCTTTGCTTTTTCCTTTGATATTCCAGTGGCATCACCAGCTTCGAACGCCACCAAGTTGATTTCCTTGGATAGCGCAGAAAACAGATTGGACAACAATGCGTCGCGGTTGCCAACAAGCCAAGGTCGAAAGTTGATAAGGGAAGGGCGTTCGGGCTTCGGAAGTTTGGACAGTTCGTCTTCGATCAAGTACAAAAGGCTCGATTTGCCGGACCCCCAAGCTCCCTCAATACCGATCACGAACCCTTGGTCTGACGCGTGATCGATGAGAGATAAGGAAATCTGGGAGGCAACCTCCCTAAATCCTAGCTTATCGTCACTACCAGATCCTAGGGGACGATCGCCCTGCACCCCTACTCCTCCACCATCCGCTACCCAGCAAGGAAGGTTTCAGGGAATACTTACTTTCCCCTTGCCCCTCATTCCGTTCCGTACTCTTTTTTGAGAAAGAAGGCTATTCCTCTCCCATCCGCAGCGCAGCAATAAACGCCTCCTACAGAACGCTCACATTCCTCCCCGTCTACGCGGGAAAAGGCCGCTTAATGGCGCTCCCGCATCCGTGGCGTCTTTGCGTCTTACCGCGAAAACCAGATTGGTCGCTCACCGCCACGCGCCGTTCCGCGATTGCTGGCGCAATCGCTCCATGCACCACGTGACGTCGATCCTCGATGCTGCGCATCGCGGTCGGCCGAGGTTCGCGATGCGCTGACGCGCACCGGCTTCTAACTTGTCGCTTGGCGAGCCAAGCGCCTGCGTTAGGCGCCTTCGCTCACTCCTCCCCCATCCGCAGCGCCGCAATAAACGCCTCCTGCGGAATGCTCACGTTACCATATTCCCGCATTCTCGCCTTCCCCTTCTTCTGCTTCTCGAGCAGCTTCTTCTTGCGCGTGATGTCGCCGCCATAGCACTTGGCGGTCACGTCCTTGCGCAGCGCGGCGATGGTTTCGCGGGCGATCACCTTGCCGCCGATCGCGGCCTGGATCGGGATCTTGAATAGGTGCCGCGGGATAAGGTCCTTCAATCGCTCGCACATGCCGCGGCCGCGTTCCTCGGCCACGCTGCGGTGGACGATCAGCGATAGCGCGTCGACCGGCTCGGCATTGACGAGGATGTTCATCTTGACGAGGTCGCCCTCGCGCAGGCCGATCTGCTCGTAATCGAAGGAGGCATAGCCTCGCGAGATCGACTTCAGGCGATCGTAGAAATCGAACACCACCTCGTTCAGCGGCAGCTCGTAGCTCACCTGCGCGCGGCCGCCGACATAGGTGAGGTTGGTCTGGATGCCGCGGCGGTCCTGGCACAGCTTGAGGATCGCGCCGAGATATTCGTCGGGCGTGTAGATCACCGCCTTGATCCACGGCTCCTCGATCGTCTCGATGCGGTTGACGTCGGGCCAGTCGGCGGGGTTGTGGATGTCGATCGTCTTGGCGTCCTCGGTCTTCGAATGGCCGAGGTGGACGCGGTAGACCACGCTGGGGGCGGTGGTGATGAGGTCGAGATCGTATTCGCGGCTGAGGCGTTCCTGAATGATTTCCAGGTGCAGCAGGCCGAGGAAGCCGGCGCGGAAGCCGAAGCCCAGCGCGGCGCTGCTCTCCATCTCGTAGCTGAAGCTGGCGTCGTTGAGGCGCAGCTTGCCGATGCTCTCGCGCAGCTTCTCGAAATCGGCCGCGTCGACCGGGAACAGGCCGCAGAACACCACCGGCTGGACTTCCTTGTAGCCCTTCAGCGGGGCGGGCGCGCCGTTCTTGACCGTGGTGATGGTGTCGCCGACGCGGGCCTGTTCGACTTCCTTGATCTGCGCGGTGATGAAGCCGATCTCGCCCGGGCCGAGCTCGGGCAGGTCGGTGCGCTTGGGGGTGAAGCAGCCGACGCGGTCGATCAGATGCTGCGTGCCGCCCTGCATGAATTTGACCTGGAGGCCCTTCTTGATGACGCCGTCCATCACGCGCACGAGGATGACGACGCCGAGATAGGGGTCGTACCAGGAGTCGACGAGCATGGCCTTCAATGGTGCGTCGCGGTCGCCGGTGGGAGCGGGAATGCGCTTGACCAGCGCCTCGAGCGTCTCCTCGATGCCGATGCCCGACTTGGCACTGGTGAGGACGGCGCCGCCCTCTTCCCACGGGCCGGTCGCCTCGATGCCGACGATCTCCTCGATCTCCTCCGCGACCCGCTCGGGTTCGGCGGCGGGGAGGTCGATCTTGTTGATTACCGGGACGATCTCGTGGTCGTGCTCGATCGACTGGTAGACATTGGCGAGCGTCTGCGCCTCGACCCCCTGCGCGGCGTCGACGACCAGCAGCGCGCCTTCGCAGGCGGCGAGCGAGCGGCTGACCTCGTAGGCGAAGTCGACATGGCCGGGCGTGTCCATGAGGTTGAGCTCATAGGTCTCGCCGTCGCGCGCGGTGTAGTTCAGGCGCACGGTCTGGGCCTTGATGGTGATTCCGCGCTCCTTCTCGATGTCCATGTTATCAAGCACTTGCTCGGACATCTCGCGCTCGGTCAGCCCGCCGCAGTGCTGGATCAGCCGGTCGGCGAGGGTCGATTTGCCATGGTCGATATGGGCGATGATCGAAAAGTTGCGGATCTTGGAAAGGTCAGTCATTGCGCCGCCCCATTAGCCGCGCGACATCCCGCTGTCAGCAGGCAAAGCGCACGCGTCAGGCGGCGTCTTTCCTGCCCGTCTGACGCGGCGCATTGGGCGAAAGCGCAAACTGGGCGAAACTGCTGCCAGCGGCATTCTCGGGCGCCATCGCGTATTTGCCCGGGGGCAAGGCGGTCAGAGGCGCCCCGGCTGCGGCGAGTTCGTAGGGGCTGACGCGGTGGCGCGTGCACAGCCCCCCTGCCCCGTCGTCGACCAGCTCCTGCTCGAACTCGAGCCCCTGCGTATCGCCCATCGTACGCTTGACCGAGCAGACGGCAAGCTGGCCCTGGCCGAAATCGAGCACGAAGAGGGTGCCGACCGGCACGCCCTCGAGCCCCTGGATCATCGCCCCGGACCGCGAGAGGTTGCGCAGGGTCACGTCATAATAGTGATCCTCGTGGATCAACCCGATCTTGCGCAGGACCGTGCGGCGCGAGGCGCGCTGCGTCCCGCTGTCGGTCGGCGCGAGGGTCCATTCGCCCTTGGCGATGTCCTCGCCGACCTGCTCGGCCGTCAGCGCTTCCGAATAGACGAAGCCGCTCACCCGGTCGATGCCGAGCCGCCTGAGCTCGTCCATCAGCTCGAGCGCGTGCACTCCCGAAACGACAGTTTCCATGCCCATGGCGCCGCCAAGGGCAACCACCGCGCGGACCAGTTCCATGTCTCCGAGATCGTTGCCCATGACCGGCTCGAAGAATTCGCCGCCGATGCGAAGCGCGCCGAGCGGCGCGCGGCGGAGGTAGGAGAGCGATGACAGCCCCGAGCCGAACTGGTCGAGCACCAGCCGGATGCCGAGCTTGAACAAGGCGGCGAGCGCCTGGTCGACCTTGGCCGCCTCGCCGAGCAAAACGCTTTCGGGCAGGCGCAATTCGAGCCGCGCCGGATCGAAGCCGGTTTCCGCGAGGATCTTCTCGATCCCCGAAACGAAGCCGGTCGCCTCGAACTGGACCCGGCTGACGGGGAAGGAGATGGACAGGCTTCCGGGCCAGCCGAGCGCATCCTCGCAGGCCCGGCGGATCGCCCATTCGCCGATCGGCACGATCAGGCGGCTGCCCTCCGCCACCGGCAGGAAGGTCTCGGGCGCGACCCGGCCGCGTTCCTCGTCGACCCAGCAATACTGGGCTTCGAGCGCGACGACGCGATCGTCCGCCGGTGTGACGACGGGCTGGTATTCGAGCGCGAAATGGCCGGCCTCGATCGCTTCGGCGAGGTCCTCTTCCATGCGCTTGCGCAGGTTGGCCTCGTGTTCGAGGTCGGCGGCATAGAAGCGGAACTGGCCGCGACCGCCGTTCTTGGAGGCATAGAGCGCCAGGTCGGCCGCGCGCGTCAGTTCGTCGCGTCCGACACCGTCATAGGGCGCGATGGCGATGCCGACCGAACAGCCGATGATCGCGCGCCCTTCCTCGACGGGATAGGGCTGCGAGAGGATCTGGATGATCTTCTTGGCGATCGCGCCCAGTTCGCCGCGGTCGTCCATGTCGGGAACGAGGATCTGGAATTCGTCGCCGCCCAGACGCCCGATCTCGCCGCGCCCGCCGATCACACCGCGCAGCCGCTCGGCGACCTGTTGCAGCAACTGGTCTCCCGCCGGATGGCCCAGCGTGTCGTTGACCTGCTTGAACTTGTCGAGGTCGAGCATCATCAAGGCGGCGCTGCGCTTGGCCGCCCTGAAGGCGTGCAACGTCGAGTCGATCCGCTGCTCCATCCGGTGCCGGTTGGCGAGACCGGTCAGCGAGTCGAACTTGGCCAGACGATTGGCCTGTTCCTCGCTGCGGAATTCCTCGGTGATGTCGAGAGCGCTCCCGCGAAAGCCGAGAAATTCGCCGGCGTCGTCGCGCAGCGGACCGCCCGAGAGCTTCAAGACCACATCGTGCTGCTCGTCCGCGGCGCGAACGGTCAGGTTGGCGAATCGCTTGCGCGTGTTGAGCTTGAGGCCGAGCGAGCGCCCTTCCCCATCGCCTTCGACCGGCACCACCAGACGCTGTAGCCTCTCGCCCGCCAGGTTCTCGGGCATCCGGCCCAACCGCTCGCAAATCGAGGGGCTGAGGTAGACGGTGCGTCCTTCGGCATCGGTCGCCCAGAAGGCCAGCGCACCGCTGCGCTCGATCTCGTCGACGACCGCCAGCTTACCCGCTGGTTCGAGGGGATCGACAGGCTGTGACGGAGGACCTTCGACCGGAGTGTCCACTTCGCTCCTGCCGCTTCTGAAATATTCGGTGAAGGGCAGAGCCCCCATCGTTTTCCTGCCTTGCAAGAGGGTTGAAACCGGTCCTTGCCGATTAGGCTACAATGGTTAGTTTTGCCCTAACGGGCAGGGCTAACGATCAGTAACCGGATCCCGTCTTGGGCGAGCCCACCTCGACTTCGACGAATTTCTTGCGCGAGCTCGATCCGAGGTGTTCGGCCATGATCAGGGAGTAGGGATCCTGCGGCAGGGCGGCGAGCGGACGGCCTGCAGCTTCGATCTGATAGGGCGACACGCGGTGTCGCGTACAGAGCCCGTCGGCGCCATCGCTGATCAGCGGCATTTCGAACTCGACGCCCTGCATCGCCCCCTTGGAGCGGCGCACGGTCGCCACCGCGAGCTGGCCGCCACCGAGATCGAGCACCACCTGGGTGCCGAGCGGGACATCGAGAAGACCTTCAATCATGGCTCCGGTCTTCGACAGGTTGCGCATCACGACCTTGTAGCGGCTGTCCTCGTGAATCAGGCCGATGCGGCGGAACACGGTCTTGCGTGCCGCGCGATACTTGGACGGGCCGAGCGGCTCGTATTTCAGCTTTCCTTCCTTCAGGCGATCGAGGAATTCGTCGCTCGGAATGGCGCGGGAGAAGATGTGACCCTGGATCAAGGTTGCGCCGCGTTCGGTGAGGAGGTTGAGCTCGTCCTTTGCCTCGACCCCCTCGGCCACCGTTTCCATGTCCAGCGCAGCCGCCAGGCTGACGATCGCGCTGAGGATGGCGGCGTTGTTGTTGCCCTCCTCGGTCGCACCGCGGACGAAGCTCTGATCGATCTTGATCTTGTCGAAAGGCGCGTTGCGCAGATAGCTCAGCGAGCTGTAGCCGGTACCGAAATCATCGAGCGCCAGCTTGACGCCGATCGCCTTGAGTTCGCCGAACATGCGCTGGGTTCGACCGCTGTCGCCGAGAAATACGCTTTCGGTGATTTCCAGCTCGAGCCGGTGGGGCGTGAGACCGCTTTCCGCCAAGGCGTTCTTGACGACGCTCGGGAAGTCCTCCTGGTTGAACTGCATGGCGGAAACATTGACTGCCACGCGCAGTTCGACCGGCCAGCTCATGGCCTGGCGGCAAACTTCGTTGAGCGCCCATTCGCCCATCTGCCGGATGAAGCCGATCTCCTCGGCGACCGGGATGAAGTCGGAAGGCGAGATCTCGCCGCGGTCGGGATGCGTCCAGCGCATCAGGGCTTCGCACCCCTTCACCATGTGGGTCTTGGAACAGACCAGCGGCTGGTAGTGCATAGAGAGCTGACGGTTGTCGATCGCGTCGCGCAGGTCCTCCTCGATCTGGCGGCGATTGGCCGCCCCGTCCTTGAGGTCGCTCGAATAGAAGCGATACTGGCCGCGCCCGCCGGTCTTCGCCGCATGCAGCGCAAGGTCCGCAGCGGTTGTAAGTTCCTCGGTATCGAGACCGTCGTAGGGCGCGATCGCCACCCCGATCGATGCACCGATGATCGCTCGCGAGCCGCTGAGGTTGTAAGGCTGCGAAACCATCTGGATGAGCCGCTGGCCCAGATCGCCGAGTGCGCCGCGATCGTCGATGTCGGGCAGTACGACCTGAAACGCGTCACCGCTCATGCGACCGACTTCACCCTTCGGGCCGACGATCCGTCCCACACGGGTGGCAACCTGCTTGAGAAGTTCGTCGCCGGCTGCACGGCCGAGTGAATCATTGACATGCTGAAAGCGGTCGAGATCGATGATCATGAGCGCACAAGCCCGCTTGGAATTGCGGTAGGCCTTGAGCATTTCGGTCAGGCGCTGACCCATGCGCTGGCGATTGGCGAGCCCGGTCACGGGATCGTACTGCGCCATGCGTTGCGCGGCGCGTTGCTGTTCACGGGTGGCGGTGATGTCCTTGGCGCTGCCGCGATATCCCGTGAAGCGATCCTGCGCGTCGAACTGCGGCTTGCCGGCGATCTCCCACCAGATTTCCTTGTCTTCGATTGCCAACCGCACATTGAGCTGGCTGATCGAATTGTGCGCCCTCAGCAGGAAGGCCAGGGGTCGTTCGGGCTTGTCGGGATCGCCCGCCTTTTCGGGAATGAACAGCTCGCCTAGCGATTTGCCGATCGCCTCGTTCTCACTCCAGCCGAGCTTCCGCGCGGCGCCTTGCGACAGATAGATGAGGCGTCCCTGGGCATCGGTCGCCCAGAACCAGCCGAGTCCCGCAGCCTCGAAGCTGTCGAGCAGCTCGACGCGCCGCGCCGCATCGGTAGCTTCAATGGGCCGGAGCGGAGCGGAATCGAGTGCAGTATCATCCTCAGCCTTGGCCCGCGCCGAGCGCGAGAAAAACCCTGCCATTTTCGCCTTCGCTCCCGAATGTTGACCAATTGCTGATAGCTCGATGCCACGCGACAGTCTCGGTGATAGGGAAAATTCCTTTCCAAACGCATAACCATGTTCGCAAGGGCACTCGCTCTCTTCGCCCAGCTTGCCAGCCGTTCGGCGTGCGTGCATGACCGAGCTGTCTTGTTGGAGAGGGACATGCGGCACATCGCGATCGTCGGCTCGGGTCCGGCCGGTTACTACACCGCGGAAGCGGCGGTGAAGAAATGGGGCGAGGAAGCCCGGATCGACGTGATCGACCGTCTGCCGGTTCCTTTCGGGCTGATCCGCACCGGCGTCGCCCCCGATCACCAGTCGATCAAGGCGGTTTCGCGGCGCTATGAAAAGACCGCCGTCGGCGAAACCGTCCGCTTCGTCGGCAATGTCGATATCGGCACCGATGTTTCCATCGCGGAACTCGGCTCGCTCTATGACGCGGTCATTCTCGCGACCGGCGCTCCCAAGGACCGCGCGCTCACCATCGAGGGCGCCGACATGGCGAATGTCCTGGGCAGCGCGGCCTTCGTCGGCTGGTACAACGGCCATCCCGATTTTGCCGCGCTGGCACCCGATTTGTCGGGCAGGCATGCCGTCGTGATCGGCATGGGCAATGTCGCGCTCGACGTCGCCCGCATTCTGGCCAAGACCGAAGGAGAGTTCGCCGGTTCCGACATCGTCTCGCATGCGCTCTCGGCGCTGCGCGACAGCCGGATCGAGACGATCACGATTCTCGGGCGTCGCGGGCCGCACCAGATCATGATGACGCCCAAGGAACTGGGCGAGCTGCTGCATCTCGAGCGCGCCACGCCGGAGGTCGATGCCGCCGACCTCCCTCCTGCCGGCGACGACGCGATCCTCGAGCCGGGGCTGCGCAAGTCGGTCACCCTGCTGCGCGATTTCGCCGCGCTTCCCGCCAGCTCCAGGGACGAAAAGCCGATCACGATCGCCTTCGATTTCTTCGCCAACCCCCGCACGATCATTGGCGAAAACGGCAGGATCACCGCGATCGAGGTCGAACGCACGAAGGTCGAGGTCGGCCGTGCGGTGGGCACGGGCGAGACCTACCGCCTGCCGGGGGACCTGCTCGTCAGTTGCATCGGCTATCAGACCTCGCCGATCGAGGGCGTTCCCTTCGACCAGCGCGCGGGGCGGTTCGCGAATGACGGCGGCCGCATCCTGCCGGGGCTCTATTGCGTCGGTTGGGCCAAGCGCGGGCCCAGCGGCACAATCGGGACCAACCGCCCCGACGGTTACGCGGTGATCGACCTTGTCGACGAGGATATCGGCGTCGGCGCGCGCAAGCGCGGACGCGAGGGGTTCGACGAACTCGTCGGCGAGCGCGGGCTCGACGTGGTCACCTTCCGCGACTGGCAGAAAATTGAGGAGGCGGAGATCGCCGCCGCCCGCGAGGGCGCCCCGCGCGAGAAATTCGTCGACATCGAGAGCATGATCGCCGCGCGCGGCGCCTAGGGCGCGCTTGCAATCGTCCCGTGAGCAAAGCATGACCATGCAACCGGCCTCGCCAGAAGGGCCGGACCAGACCGGAGACAGCGACAGAGATGACCCAACTCGAGGATGAAGCCGCCCAGCACACCAGCGCGCTGGGTCCGCTCGTCGGGCTGACACGCGAGGACATTTTCGGGGCGGTCGCGGTGCTGCTTCGAGAGACCGCGTCCGACCCGCAGCGACTGCTCAAGCACAGCCAGTCGATGGGCGAGGACATGATCAAGATCATGACCGGGAAGAGCGACCTGGCCCCCCACCCCAAGGACAAGCGCTTTCAGGACCCTGCGTGGCAGTACAATCCCTTCATGCGCGCCGGCATGCAGTATTACCTCGCCGTCCAGAAAGGCGCCGCGCATTGGCTCGAAGACCTCGAGCTCGACGATCTGGAGAAGGATCGCGCGCGCTTCATCTCGAACATCATCATCGACTCGCTCGCGCCGACGAACACGCTGGCGGGCAATCCCAGCGCGCAGAAGATGGCGATCACCAGTGGTGGGCTGAGCCTGATCAAGGGACTCAAGAACGCCTATGACGACATGGTCCACAACAAGGGCATGGTCAGCCAGGTCGATAAGAAGCCGTTCAAGCTGGGCGAGAACGTCGCGACCTCCAAGGGCTCGGTGGTGCTGCGCACCGAAATGATGGAGCTGGTCCATTACGCCCCGACCACCGACGAGGTCTATGCGATCCCGCAGCTGACGATCCCGCCGCAGATCAACAAGATGTACATCAACGACCTCAGCCCCGAGAAGTCGGTGGTGAAGTACCAGGTCGACAACGGCATCCAGACCTTCGTGATCAGCTGGAAGAACCCGTCGAAGGACCAGGGCCACTGGGACATGGCCGACTACGTCAACTCCTGCCGCGAGGCGATGGAGGCGGTGTCGAAGATCACCGGCAGCAGGAAGGTCAATGTCTCGGCCGGCTGTTCGGGCGGCCAGACCGCGACCATGCTGGCGAGCAAGCTCGCCGCCGACGGCGACGACCTGCTCGGCGCGCTGACGCTGATGGTCTGCGTGCTCCACCCCAAGCAGAACGATATCGAGGCAGGGTCGCTGGTCAGCAAGAACGGCCTCGAACTCGCCCGGCAGCGTGCTTCCAAGAAAGGCGTCATCAAGGGCGACGACCTGGCGCGCGGCTTCGCCTGGCTGCGCCCCAACGACCTGATCTGGAACTATGTCATCAACAACTACCTGCTTGGACAGGACCCGCCCGCCTTCGACGTCCTGTTCTGGAATGCCGACGCGACCAATCTCTCGGCGAGCCTGATGGGCGATTTCCTGACCATCTTCGAAACGCTGGCCTTCACCAAGAAGGGCGAGGTCGAAATGGTCGACCACAGGATCGACCTGTCGAAGGTGACCGGCGACCTGTTCATCCTCGGCGGGGTGACCGACCATATCACCCCGTGGAAGGCGACCTATCGCTCGACGCAGCTGTTCGGCTCGAAGGACGTCACCTACGTGCTCAGCCAGTCGGGCCATATGCAGGCGATCCTCAACCCGCCGGGCAATCCCAAGGCCAAATATTACGTCCAGAAGGACGCGACGAAGCCGCTGCCCGACACCGCCGACCAATGGCTCAAGGGCACCGAGGAAGTCGCCGGCAGTTGGTGGCCTTTCTGGCTGGAATGGCTGCAGAACCGCAGCGGTGACATGACCAGGGCACCGGCGAAGCTCGGCAATGCCGCATACAAGCCGCTGGACCCCGCGCCGGGTCTCTACGTTATGGAACCCTGCTGAACAGCAGCGCAAAGGACCCCAGCTTGACCGCATCGAAACACCAGACCCCGACCGCGACCATCCGCATGATGGAGGCTGGCGGACGGAGCCTGCGCGTGGCGCACTGGCGGCTCGACGAACCGCTCGACCACCCGCCGATCCTGTTCTTCAACGGCATCGGCGCCAATATCGAGGCGGTTGCCCCGCTGGCCGAAATGCTCACCGAACGCGCCTTCGTGATGTTCGACATGCCGGGCACGGGCGAAAGCCCCGATCCGACGCTGCCCTACAACCCCTTCACCATGAGCTGGACCGCGCGGCTGATCCTCGACCAGCTCGGGGTGGATGAAGTCGACGTGATGGGCGTGTCCTGGGGCGGCGCCATGGCGCAGCATTTCGCGCTGCAATATCCCAAACGAACCCGCCGCCTCGTCCTCGCAGCGACCACGGCGGGCATGCTGATGGTGCCGGGCAATCCCGCGGCGCTGACCAAGATGGCCAATCCGCGCCGCTACATCGATCCGAACTTCATGAACGAACACTTCCAGACGCTCTACGGCGGGGCCGATCGCGACGGTCAGGCGCATCAGAAGGACGGCCATATCGGCAGGCTCAAGCCGCCCAGCCCGCGCGGATACCTCTATCAGCTCATCGCCATGCTCGGCTGGACCAGCCTCCCCGCGCTACCCTTCCTGAGCAAGGAGGTACTGGTGATGATGGGTGACGACGACCAGATCGTCCCGCTCGTCAACGGGCGCATCCTCGCAGGGGCGATCCCCAATGCGCAGCTCGAAGTGGTCGAGGGCGGCGGACACCTGTTCCTGCTGACCCACGCCGACGAAAGCGTCGCGAGGCTGCGCGCCTTCCTCGACGCCCCGGCGACACCGGCGGAGCTCGACCGCGCCGCCTGAGCGGCACGGGGCACGGGACCGGGAGGAAAGCGACGATGGCCGCCGATCCTGCACTTGCCGCGAACCCCCTCGCCAACCAGCCGATCCGCGCGAGCACCGGCGAAGGCGGAGCGCTGGACAAGACCGGCTTCGCCTGGGCGGTCTTCGAATGGGCGCGCAATCCCTATTACATCCTCATCGTCATCTACATTTTCGCGCCCTATTTCGCGCGCGACATCATCGGGGCCGACCTGCTCGCCAGCGGTGCGCTCGACGACCTGCCGCCCGACAAGGCGGTCGCCGTCGCAAATGCGCAGGGCCAGGCCACGATCGCCTCGGTGACCAAATGGGCCGGCTTCATCGCCGCCCTGACCGCCCCCTTCCTCGGCGCGGCGCTCGACCGGGGCGGCCGCCTCAAGCCAATCCTCGGCCTGTTTCTCGCCTCGATCGTAATCTGTTCGGCCATGCTGTGGTTCGCGATGCCCGGCGGGCAAGGCCTCGGCGTCGGGACCGTCATGGCGCTGCTGGTGATCGCCTACGTCAGCTACACATACTCGGAGGTGACCCACAATGCGATGCTGAGCGTCGCTGGCGAACCCAGGCGGCTGGCGATGATCTCCGGGCTCGGCCTCGGGCTCGGCAATGGCGCGGCGACGCTGATCTTCCTCGCAATCGCCCTGCTCTTCGTCCTGCCGGCGACCACCGGTTGGCCCTTCGCCACGCCGCAATTCGGCGTCGACCTCGCCAAGTTCGAGCACGCCCGCCTCGCGGGCCCGATCTGCGCGGCCTGGCTGGCACTGTTCTCGATCCCGTTCTTCCTCAATGCGCGCGATCCCGGGGTTCCTGGTGCGAGCTGGCCCAAAGCCTTCCGCGAGGGTGCCGCCAGCGTCTGGCGCACGCTGCGGGCGGCGTCGCAATACCGCCAGCTGATGAAGTTCCTCGTCGCGCGCATGTTCTATGCCGACGCGATGGCGGCGCTGCTGGCGCTGGGCGCGGTCTATGTCGCGCTCTTCCTCGGCTGGGACTTCCTCGAAATGCTCTGCTACGCGATCTTCGCCAGCGCATGCGCCTTTGCGGGCGGCATTTTCGGCGGCTGGCTGGAGGACCGGATCGGGGTCAAGCGCGCCCTTGTGGTCGAGATCCTGGCGATGGTTGCGACCGGGCTCGTCCAGCTGAGCATCACGCAGGAGAGCCTCTTCCTTGGCCTCGTCGAGAACCGCGAGGTCTGGGCCGGGCCGGTCTTCCCGACGCTTTCCGACATCGTGTATCTCAGCCTCATCAGCGTGGTCGCGGTTACCGCGACAGCGAGCATTTCATCGGGGAGGACGATGCTGGTGACGCTCGCGCCACCCGGGCGCAGCGGGGAGTTCTTCGGGCTCTACGCCATCGCGGGGACCGTCACCGTATGGATGGGACCGTTGCTGGTCGAGCAGTTCACCCTGTGGTCGGGCGATCAGCGTGTCGGCATGGTCTCGATCAATCTGCTCTTCTTCATCGGTCTCGGTGTCCTGCTGACCGTCCGAATGCCCGAACGCACTACCTAAACACCGCTGGACTCATCGGTTGCAATGTGGAACCTTCCTCCATGGAGAGAGGAGCACACAGCCATGCCCGCATACGACCTGATCATTCGCAATGGGACCATCGTCGATGGCACCGGACAGGACCGCTTCACCGGCGACATCGCTATCAAGGACGGACTGATCGCCCAGGTGGGCCGGGTCAGCGGCGATGCTGCGGAGGAAATCGATGCGGGCGGGCAGCTCGTCACCCCCGGATTCGTCGACATCCACACGCATTACGACGGCCAGGCGACCTGGGACCAGGAAATGGCCCCGAGCAGCTGGCACGGTGTGACCACGGTGGTGATGGGCAATTGCGGGGTCGGCTTCGCCCCGGCCAAACCCGACAAGCACGAATGGCTGATCGGCCTGATGGAAGGCGTCGAGGACATTCCCGGAACCGCGCTCGCCGAAGGGATGAGCTGGGACTGGGAGACCTTCCCCGAATATCTCGACGCGCTCGAGAAGTTGCCGCGCACGGTCGATGTCGGCACGCATGTCCCGCATGGCTCCGTCCGCGCCTACGTGCTCGGTGATCGCGAGCGCCCCGGCGCCGTTCCGACCGAGGACGACATCGCCGAGATGAGCCGTATCGTCGAGGAAGGCGTGCGCGCGGGCGCGCTCGGTTTCTCGACCTCGCGCACCGTGCTTCACCGCGATATCGACGGCGAGGTCGTCCCGGGCACTACCGCCACGGCAGAGGAGCTGGTCGAGATCGGCCGCGCCATGGGCCGCGCAGGTCATGGCGTGTTCGAAATGGCCAGCGACATGATGCGCGAATGGGACGAGTTCGGCTGGATGGGCAAGATGAGCCGCGAGACCGGCCTCCCCGTCACCTTCGCCGCGCTGCAGTCGATCGCCAAGGAGCTGCCGCTCGAAGAGCAGATCGAAAGCATGCGCGCCGAGAACGACAACGGCGCCAATATCGTCGCCCAGATCGCGTTGCGCGGCAACGGCATCGTCATGGCCTGGCAAGGCACCGTCCACCCCTTCCGCCTCAAGCCGAGCTGGAAGGAAATCGAGGACCTGCCGTGGGAAGAGCAGAAGGCCAGACTGTTCGATCCCGAATTCAAGGCGCGGCTGCTCGCCGAGCAACATGACTTCTCCGAGGTCAACCAGGACATCATCGGCCTGATCATGGTCGTCTGCGGCGGCTGGAACATGCAGTTCGAGATGGATCCCGACTTCAACTACGAACCGACCGCGGCCGAGAGCATCCTCGAACGGGCCAAGGCGGCGGGCGTGTCGGGCGACGAATATGCCTACGACCTGCTCTGCCGCGACGACGGCAAGGGCTTCATCTACCTGCCGATCCTCAACTATGCCGACGGCAATCTCGACTTCCTGATGGACCTCCAGCAATCGGACGACACGGTGAACTCGCTTTCCGACGGCGGCGCGCATTGCGGGACGATCTGCGATGCCGCATCGCCCACCTTCATGCTGCAGCACTGGGTGCGCGACCGTTCGCGCGGCACGATCACGCTCGAGAACGCAATCAAGCGCCAATGCGCCGACACCGCGCGGCTGTACGGCCTCGAGGATCGCGGCGTGCTCGCGCCCGGTTATCTCGCCGATCTCAACATCATCGACATGGACCGGCTGAAGCTCGGCAAGCCCTGGCTCGCCTTCGACCTCCCCGCGGGCGGCAAGCGCCTGCTGCAGAAGGCCGAGGGCTATGTCGCCACGATCAAGAACGGCAAGGTCACCTTCCGCGAGGGCGAGTGGACCGGCGAAACGCCCGGCGGGCTGATCCGCGGCCCGCAGCGCGTCGAACTGCTCGAGGCCGCCGAATGAAGGCGATTCGCACCGGCGCCACGCCTTCGAACCTCGAAGCACTCGAATATTGCGATGTCGACGATGCGCCCGCGCCCGGACCGGGCGAGATCACCGTGGACCTGAAGGCGAGCTCGCTCAACTATCACGACTATGCCGTGGTCAAGGGGATGATCCCCGCTGCCCAGGGCCGCATCCCCATGTCCGACGGTGCCGGCGTCGTCACCGCGGTGGGCGACGGCGTGAGCGAATTCGCGGTAGGCGACCATGTCGTCAGCACCTTCTTTCCCGACTGGCTCGACGGTGCCCCGCCTGCCAGCGCCTTTACCCGCGTGCCGGGCGACGGGATCGACGGCTATGCGCGCGAGGCGGTGACCGCGCCAACGCACTGGTTCACCCGCGCGCCCAGGAGCTTCAGCCATGCCGAGGCGGCGACGCTGACCTGCGCCGGGCTGACCGCCTGGCGCGCGCTGTTCGTCGACTACGCGCTCAAGCCCGGCGACACCGTGCTGGTGCAGGGAACCGGCGGCGTGTCCATCTTCGCGCTGCAATTCGCCAAGGCCGCGGGCGCGACGGTCATCGCCACCAGCTCTTCGGACGAAAAGCTCGAACGCGTGAAGGACATGGGCGCCGATCACCTGATCAACTACAAGGAAGTCCAGGCCTGGGGTCCCAAGGCGCTCGAACTGACCGGCGGGCGCGGGGTCGATTGCGTGGTCGAGATCGGCGGCGCAGGTACGCTCGACCAGTCGATGCTGGCGACGCGCGTGGGCGGGCACATCGCGCTGATCGGTGTTCTCGCGGGCTTCGCCGGCCCGGTACAGACCGCACTGCTGTTCTCCAAGAACCTCACGGTCCAGGGCCTGACAGTCGGCAGCCGCGCGATGCAACGGGACATGATCGCCGCGATCGAGGCGAACGGTATCAAGCCGGTGATCAGCGATACATTCGCGCTGCAGAACCTCGCCGACGCCTTCCGCCACCAGGAGAGCGGCGGCCACTTCGGCAAGATCGCGGTCGAGATCTAGGGCTCGATCACGATCCCCTTGGCGGGATCGACGCTGCCGCCTGCCATCTCGACGAAGACATCGCGCGCGGCGGCGAGCCCCTTGTGGCGCTCGATCGTCACGCTGTCGCCCGCGTCGGCCAGGAAGGCATGCCAGCTCTCGGCCATCTGCCTGCCCGCTTCCTCGGGACCGACGCTCTTGAACAGTGCCACGGCATGGTCGGGCGCGAAGAACAGCGTCGGCGTCGGGCCGGGAAGCTGCGATGCATCCCCGCCCCGCTCGTCGATATGCGTGACGCCGACGAGGCAGGAATATTTGAGCGCGTCGCCCAGATGCGCGTGGATCGCGCCGAGCAGCTTTCCGTTCCCGGCGAAGTCGACCGAGACGCTAGGCTCGGTGGGAATGCTACCGACCTCGTCATAGGCCAGAACCTGGTCGTAAAGGCCGCTCGCCTTCACGAAATCGACATTGCCTGCGGAAGTGAGACCGATCCGCGTCACTTGCTGCGAGCGATGCCGCGCCACGCTCGCGAGGCCCATCGCGGTCTTGGACGAGGCGCTGGTAAGGATCAGTTGTGTAGCTCCGAACCAGTCTTCGGAGCGCATGAAGTATTCGATCAGGAAGCCGGTCTTGAACAGCGGGCCGAAGATCATCCGCTCTCCCTCGCGCGCCGGGTCATGCTCCGGATCGGCGGCGAGGCGCGCATACTGGTTGTAGATCGGGCTCATCGGCTGGCGATGTTCGGCCATATCGACAAAGCCCGAGGCGGAGACCTTGCCCGGCATCACATCGAGGTGCGTCGCCATCGGCAGATAGCCATAGACCCGCTCGCCCTCGGCGATGTCCGGATGGTTGCTCTCGGTGACCCGCGCATGCCCCCACATGGGCACGATGCCCTTGCCTTCGGGCGCGGGGAAGAAGTTCCAGTAACCGAAGCCGTCGCCGACGACGGCATAGGTCACGTTGTTGGAGGTGACCGAAAAGCTCTCCACCGCAAGCCGCACCGCACCCTCGCCGAGCTCGCCGGTCTCGCGCTCCACGAGTTCGGCCTCGCCGATCGAATCCTTGCGGACATGTACCTGCTGCATTCGACTCTCTCCTTCGCGGGAGAGGCTAGCGGCAGGACGCGAGCGATGCGAGGGGTTAGACCCGCATCGGCATCAGGACATAGAGCGCGGGCGCGTTCTCGTCCTTGCGGATCAGCGTCGGCGCGCCGGCATCGGCAAGGTGAATCTCGACCGTGTCGGAATCGATCTGGTTGAGGATGTCCTTGAGATAGCCGGCGTTGAAGCCGATCTCGAAGCCGTCCGCCGAATATTCGGCGGGTACCTCTTCGGTCGCGGTGCCGTTGTCGGGACTGGTGACGGTGAGCGTCACCTTGTCCCTGTCGAGCCCCATCTTGACCGCGCGGGTCTTCTCGGTGGCGATGGTCGCGACGCGGTCGACGCCCTCGTGGAAGCTCTTCGGGTCGAGCCTCAGGAGTTTGTCGTTACCTGTCGGAATGACGCGCGAATAATCGGGGAAGGTGCCGTCGATGAGCTTGCTGGTCAGAACCACCCCGCCCTCGCCGCCGAAGGTGAAGCGAACCTTGCTCGCCGAGAGGTCGATCTGGACGTTGCCGTCCATCGATTCCTCGAGCAGCTTGCGCAGTTCGGCCACGGCCTTCCGCGGCACGATCACATCGGGCATGCCCTCGGCGCCGTCGGGCCGCGTCAGGGTGAAACGCGCCAGGCGGTGGCCGTCGGTTGCGGCCGCCCTGAGCACCGGCTCGGCATCGTCAGAGACGTGGAAGAAAATGCCGTTGAGATAGTAGCGCGTTTCCTCGGTCGAGATCGCGAAGCGCGTCCGGTCGATCAGCTCGGCCAGCGTCTTGGCGGGCAGTTCGAAGCTGGTCGGCAGGTCGCCTTCGACGATCACCGGGAAGTCGTCGCGCGGCAGAGTGGGCAGCGAGAAGCGGCTGCGCCCGGCCTTGATCGCGAGGCGGTTTTCCGCCGCCTCGAGGCTGACCTGCGAGCCTTCGGGGAGCTTGCGCGCGATGTCGAACAGGAGGTGCGCGGAAACCGTGATCGCCCCCGGGCTGTCGACGCTCGCACCCATGTGCTCGACCACCTGCAGATCGAGGTCGGTCGCCATCACCTTGAGCGAATTGTCGCCTTCCGCCTCGATCAGCACGTTCGAGAGAATGGGGATGGTGTTGCGGCGCTCTACGACCGACTGGACGTGGCTGAGACAACGCAGCAGCGTCGCGCGTTCGATGGTGGCCTTCATGGTCCTACTTTCGTCCCTCTTGGGCGCATGCAGGGCCGGAATCGCCCCTGAAGCGCCGGAATACGGATTGTCACCCTAGCGGGGCGGCCATGGGGGGCAAGCCGCAAGCGCCCCGCCCCCTATTTCCTTTGGGGAAAACTGGGAAAATCAGCCCATCATCGCCATGCCGCCGTTCACGTGCAGCGTCTGGCCGGTGACATAGGCGGCCTCGTCGCTTGCGAGATAGGCCACGGCGGCTCCGATCTCGTCGCCCTCGCCCATGCGCCCCATCGGGATGCGCGCATTGATCGCGGATTTCTGGTCGTCGGTCAGCGCATCGGTCATCGCGGTGCGGATGAAGCCCGGGGCGACGCAGTTGACGGTGATGTTGCGGCTGGCGAGCTCCTGCGCGAGGCTCTTCGACATGGCGGTCAGCCCGCCCTTGGCCGCAGTGTAGTTCATCTGGCCCGGATTGCCCGTGTGGCCGACCACGCTCGTGATCGAGATGATCCGCCCGCCCTTAGCCTTCATCATCGGCCGCGCACTGGCGCGCATCAGGCGGAAGCTCGCCTCGAGGTTGATACGGATGACATCGTCCCATTCCTCGTCCTTCATCCGCATCGCGAGATTGTCGCGCGTGATCCCGGCATTGTTGACGAGAATGTCCATCCGCCCGAGCGTGTCGACCGTGGCCGGGATCAGCTCCTCCACCTGCGTAGTGTTCGACAGGTCGCAGGTGATCTCGACATGGTCGTGGCCGAACTCGTCGTTGAGCTGCTCGCGAAAGGCGCGCAGCTTGCCCGCGTTCGAGCCCGACAGCGCGAGCCGCGCGCCCTGCTTCGCCAGCGCATAGGCGATCGAGGAGCCGATCCCGCCACTGGCGCCGGTCACGAGCGCGGTCTTTCCTTCGAGGCTGAACATCACGCGTTCTCCTTCGCGAAATTCTCGAGATCTTCCATCGTCACTAGGCTGATCGTCGTGGCGTCCTTGTCGATCCGCCCGACCATCGGGCCGAGCACCTTGCCGCCCAGTTCGACGAACCGCTCGATACCCGCCTCACGCATCGCGAGGACGCTCTCGCGCCAGCGGACGCGGCCGGTAACCTGATCGACCAGCAGCGCCTGCTCTTCCGCCGGATCGGTCACGCGCGCGGCGGTGACATTGGCGAACAGCGGCACGGTGAAGGCCTGCGGCGGCGTGTCTGCCAGCGCGTTCTTCATCCGCAGTGCCGCCGGCCCCATCAACGAGCAGTGGAACGGCGCCGAGACGGGCAGCTTGATGCCGCGCTTGATGCCGTGATCCTTGGCCATCTCGATCGCGCGATCGATCGCCTCGGCATGGCCCGAGATCACCACCTGCGTCGGGTCGTTGTCATTGGCGACTTCGCAGACCTGGCCCTGCGCGGCGGCCTCGGCCAGCGCGGTCGCCTTGTCGATATCGGCGCCGAGCAGCGCGGCCATCGCGCCGACACCGATCGGCACGGCGTCCTGCATGGCGATGCCGCGCAGGCGCAGCAACTTGGCGGCATCGGTCAGAGAAAAGGCGCCCGCAGCGCACAGCGCGCTGTATTCGCCCAGCGAATGCCCCGCGACGCATTGCGCCGCATCGGCCAGCGCCACGCCGAATTCCTTTTCCAGCACGCGCGCGGTGGCGACCGAATTGGCCATGATCGCGGTCTGCGCGTTGGAGGTCAGCGTCAGTTCGCTCTCGGGTCCGTCCTTCATCAGCCCCGAAAGGTTCTGTTTCAGCGCCTCGTCGACTTCCTGGAAGACCTCGCGCGCATGCGCGCTGGCCTCGACGAGTTCGACACCCATGCCGACCTTCTGGCTGCCCTGCCCGGGGAAGATGAATGCAGTCATTATTGTCTCCTTGCGCGCCGCCTAGGCCCGTGCGCCGCGCGCCTCAAGCCCGAAGGGGACAATCTTGTTGGCAGCATCGTGGCCGATATCGGCGCGCCCGAGATAGGGAATGCCGCTGCGCGCGCACCAGTCCTCGGCGATTTCCTCGGCGTCGGACCCGAACGGACGGTCGTTCTCGGGCACGTCGCTGATACGGCCGAGCCGCAGGCCGGCAATCCCCTTCAGATGCTGCGTCAGGTGGAAGAACAGCCTGTCGATGGCATAGAGATGCTCGGCCACCTCCTCCACCATCACGACATGGCCGGTGAGGTCTGGCGCGAGTTCGGTGCCCACCAGCATCGCGAGCGTGGTCAGGTTGAAGGCGACGGCGGGATGATTGTCGAGATGCGGTTCGAGCCCCGCCTCCCCGCCCTTCAGCCAGTCGAGCGCGCGCTCGATCGTTTCCGTCCCGCCCTCGCGTCTTATATCCCCCGCCAGCGGACCATGCGCCACGCGGCCGATGCCGTGCCTGTACAGCGCGGCGAGCAGGAAGCCCGTGTCCGAATAGCCGAGGTAGGATTTGCCACGCGCCGCCGCGTCCATCCGCGCCACCGCCCGCGCCGCAATGCGATTCGAGCCGTAGCCGCCCATCGCGAACCACACCGCGTCGAAACCCGGATCGTTGGCGCATTCGAGCAGGGCGGCGAGCCGCACATCGTCGCTGCCGGCGAAATGCCCGGCGTGGACGAAGCATTGATCGTGGAACTGGAGCGACACGTCGTCGCGCCCTGCGACCAGCGCCTCGACGGCATCGGCCCGTTCGCGCTTCAACGGTTTTCCGGGGGCGCAGATCGCAATTCTGACCATGCGCCCTGCTAGCGCGCTTGTATCGCACGGCACAACTCAATAGCTGCACGCGCATGAGCGATATGCCCACCCCTGACGAATTGTTCGCCCGCCCGTTTTTCTTCTGCGGCATCGGCGGATCGGGAATGCTGCCGCTGGCGCAGATCCTCAAGGGGCGCGGCTGCACGGTCGAAGGGTCCGACCGGAGCAACGACCAGGGCAGGACTCCCCAAAAATTCGCCGCGCTCGAGCGTCAGGGCTTCGCGCTTCACCCGCAGGACGGCAGCGGGATCGTTTCGGCGGAGCAGATCCTCGTGGCCAGCGCGGCGATCGAGGACAGTGTGCCCGAGGTCCAGCGCGCCAGGGAACTCGATTGCCTGCGGATGACGCGGGCGGAGCTCAATTCGATCCTGTTCAACACCGGCGGCGCGGGCCTGGCAGTGGCGGGGACCAGCGGCAAGTCGACTGTCACCGGCATGCTCGGCTGGATCCTCCACGCCTGCGGACGCGAGCCGACGATCATGAACGGCGCGGTGATGAAGAAC
>NZ_JBLYYF010000035.1:0-4776 GCF_048550555.1 Qipengyuania sp.
CCGTCGAAGCACCGCTTCGATGGGTACCCCTATAAACCCATTCACTTGTCTCAAAGGCCGCTGCCGGTGAAAACCGAGCGGCGGCTTTTGCGTCTCCAGGCCACGCGCCTCGAGGCAAGGTGCCCCAGGGATCCGCTCGATCCCGCTCGAGGCAGACATATAGGTACCGCGGGGTGGAGCAGTCCGGTAGCTCGTCAGGCTCATAACCTGAAGGTCGTTGGTTCAAATCCAACCCCCGCAACCACCATTACAACCCAAAACACACACACCAAAGCCGCCCGCAGGGGCGGCTTCTTGCGTTCCGGCACACGCAGATCTTGGGCCGCGGATCCAAGGCCGGGACCTGTGTGACCCAATGTCCTTCGGAGCCGAGGGCGCCTTGCCTCTTCCGGTAATGCAGGCGACCCGCAGCGGGACGGACGGGAGAGCTGCGGGTCGCCTGCTAGCTGACGGGGCTGTCAGCTAGGGCCGGATGTTCTGGTTTACGCGGAAAAGGTTTTCGGGGTCGTACCGGCGCTTGACCTCGACGAGGCGGTCGTAATTGTCACCATAGGCCGCGCGAACGCGATCCTGTCCCTCGTCGGCCTGCATGAAATTGACATAGGCGCCCCCGTGCGGATTGTGCCGGTGCACCGCCTGCCAGTAGTCGCTCGCCCATTCGCGCAATTCGGCGGCCTTGGCCGGATCGGGATCGATGCCGGCGATGACCATGGACCAGCGCGCGCGGCGTGCGCCCCAGGCGGTGTCTTCGGGGGCGACGTCGTGCACCGCGCCATCGATCGGGTAGAGGTGCATGAGCGACAAATTGCTCGGCGTATTACCACCGTGCGCGACGTGCTCGGCGATCGCCTCGTCGGTGAGCTCGTCGACATAGTCGCCCTTCCAGTACCATTGCAGGCCCTTGGGAAGCAGGCCGTCGAAGGCCGCCTGCCAGTCGGCGAAGGGAACCGGCGCCATGGCGTCGAGCAGTGGCTCGGGAAGGTTCTCGCGCACCTCCCGCATCGCCTCGGCGGCGTCTTCCTCGCTTCCGTTGTAGCAGCAGATCAGCGCGCAGACGGGGCGGTTCCACAGCTCCCGCGGAAACGGATCCGCGGCGGGCATGCGCTTCAGTCCGAAGGCGATAGACAGCTTGCGGGGCGCGGTGGGGATGAAGTCGCGATACCATCGCATCACCTCCTCGGTGTGCGCCACATCGAAGAAGATCGGGCCGGCGACCACCTGGTCGACCGGCCAGGTGCGGTAGGTGAATTGCGTGACGACGCCGAAATTGCCGCCGCCGCCGCGGATCGCCCAGAACAGGTCCGGATGTTCATCGGCGCTGGCGGTCACGCAGCTGCCGTCGGCGAGCACCATGTCGGTGGAAACGAGGTTGTCGATCGTCAGCCCGTATTCCCGGGTGAGGTGGCCGTGACCGCCGCCCAGGGTGAGGCCGGTGATTCCGGTGCTCGAAACGATGCCCGCGGGCACCGCGCGTCCATGTTCGGCGAGCGCGCGATCGACCTCGCCTTGCGAGCAGCCTGCCTGGACCGAGACGAGTCCGGTCCCGGCGTCGTAGGAAATGCGTTTCATCGGCGACAGATCGAGCACCAGCCCGCCGTCGCAGCTGCCGAGGCCGGCGCCGTTGTGCCCGCCTCCGCGAATTGCAAGCAGGAGGTCGTTGTCGCGGGCGAAAGCGATCCCGGCGGCGATGTCGTCCGAGCTCTCGCAGGCGACGATCCATTCGGGCTTGCGATCGAGCATAGCGTTGTAGAGCGCGCGCGCCTCGTCATAGCCGGGGTCGCCGCGGACGATCGCCTTCCGGCGCAGGTGCGGGTCGAGGCGCGGGGTGGTCATGCGAAGTGTAGCCATGATGTTTTCCTCTCAGAGATTTGGCGTTTCGGTTGGAGGGAGATGCCGGGTTTCATTCCGGTCGCGAGACGATCTCGAGCCGACCGGTCATGCGGATCGGCTGACTGAGGTCGAAATAGTTGGGTGAGCGCGCCATCACGGCCTGATGGATCGCGCAGAACTGGTCGTCGGTACCGGTGCCGCCGATGCGCACGGTGTAGTCGATGCGCTGGGTGCCGGGACGGACGTCGGGAGACACGCCGAGGAAACCGCGCATGTCGAGTTGGCCGGTCGTCTCGATATCGAGCGTGTGCAGGCTTATGCCTTTGAGCGCGGCATTGGTGACATAGCCGATCAGCATGCAGGCGTTCAGCCCGCTCATCAGCAGTTCCTGGGGGTTGGGGCCGCTGTCGAGGCCGCCCAGCGCATGGGGCTCGTCCGCAACCACCTTGAATCTCCGGTCGATGCGCTTGCCGCCGATCTCGTAGTGGTCGATTACCGTTTCGGAGCGGGTGCGACCGGTCCAGTGCGTGGTCACGCGGAACTTGAGACGCTCCTGGCCTGCGTCGGGTGAAATGGCTTCGACCAGTTCCTCGAAGGCAGTCCGGTCGAAGCCGTTGACAGCGTCATCGTCTTGGTTGCCGGTGCGGTCGAGATCCGTGTCTCTGGTCATGGCGGCTCAGACGACAGGCGCGATGGCGAAGGCCATCACTGCGCTGCTGCTGAGGCAGGCGAGCAGGAGGACCGACCCGATCCGCGAAAAACGAGTGTGGTTGCTCTTCATGATCGTGCTCCGATTGCGTTCGCGGCGATTGCCGCTACGTCCCTTCTCTGGAGCGCCCACGTGTGATTGGTGGTGGAAGCCAGCGTGGTATTTGCCGTGGGAGCGGCTCGGTGGTAAATTTCCACGGTGTGCGGAAACGGACCGGAAGAGCTGGTCCTCCGTTTGTTGGGACCCCCTTGTGATCGAGCGGCATGGCGACGTCGTCGCGCTGCCTGCATCGAAGAAGACTCGCGCGCTCCTCGGCTATCTCGCGACGCTCGACCGCCCGGTCCGGCGCGAGCGCTTGTGCACCTTGCTGTGGGAGCTGCCGGACGATCCTCGCGGGGCGCTGCGATGGAGCCTGTCCAAGCTGCGTACGGTGGTCGACGACGACGATCGCCCGCGGCTGATCGCCGACCGCGAGACGGTGCGCTTCGACGGTGCCCGATGCTGGGTCGACTGGCGCGCACTTCGGGGAGTGGCGAAAGGCGATATCGCCGAGGCGGACACCCACCTTCTCGAAGAGTTAGCAGGTGGAGAGGGCGAATTCCTCGAAGGCTTCGATCTTGCAATTGCGACGGATTCAACGCGTGGCTGGTCGCGATGCGCGAGGACACCAGCCTGTGGCGCTTCGCGATACTGCGCGAGCTGGTGCAGCGCGTCGTGGGCCCGGAATCTGCCCTTGCCTACGCACGGCAATGGGCACAGCTCGATCCCGCAGACGCGCTCGCCCGCTCCGCTGTTACCGAGCTCTTGGAGAAAACCGGCCGCTCGCAGGAGGCGGCAGCGCGGCGCGAAAGCGCGGCGCCGGTTCAAGCGCAAGGCGACGCACCGGCCATGACATTTCAGTCCGGGGTGCTGCTCCCGGCCCAGCCCACGCGCTTCCGTTTCGCGTCCGATGGAACCGGTCTGGCCTATTCGCTTGCAGGCGAGAGGCCTCCACTGGTCAAGACGGGAACTGGTTGAATCATCTCGATCACGACTGGGACAGTCCGCTCTGGCGGCACTGGATTCGGGAGTTCACCCAATTCCGCTTGCTGATCCGCTATGACGAGCGTGGCAACGGCCTGTCCGACTGGGACACCCCCGATATCTCCTTCGAATCCTTCGTCGACGACCTCGAGAGCGTCGTCGAAGCGACCGGCATCGGGGAGTTCGATTTGCTCGGCATGTCGCAAGGCGCAAGCGTGTCGATCGCTTACGCATTGCGCCACCCTGGGCGTGTGCGGCGCCTGGTACTCTACGGCGGATATGCGCTGGGTTGGGGCAAGCGCGCCAGGCGCGGTGAGATCGAACGTCGCGAAGCGATGTTGACGCTGACCAGAAGCGGTTGGGGGCAGAACAATCCCGCTTTCGGCAGATGTTCACCACGCTGTTTCTGCCCGATGCGACCGCCGAGGAAATCGACTGGTTCAACGAGCTGCAGCGGCTATCGACCTCACCGGAGAATGCGGTGCGGCTGCAACGGGCCTTTGCCGAGATCGACGTGCGCGACATGCTCGCCAAGGTCGTGGTGCTCACTCTGCTGCTGCACCCACGCGATGACTGCGTGGTCCCCTTCGCCCTGGGGCGCGAACTCGCCGCAACCATCTCCGGCGCGCAATTCGTACCGCTCGAAAGCCGCAACCATAGGGTGCTCGAAAACGAGCCGGCCTGGCGGCGGGCGATCGACTGCATTCGCGAATTCCTTGCATGACGCCGGTAGCGGACGCTGCTCCCCAGGCTCGGCGTTTTCGCAGGTTCCGCACGACGGAAACCTAGGGTGGGGGGAGGGCACTCGGGTGCGCAGCGCCCATGCCTCGCGCACCGATTTGACATAAACCCCCTTATCGATCCCGCGTCGGATTGAAGGAAGGCCCTTACGCGCGACGGCCGCGCCGGACGGGATCCGATTCTCGAAGGGGAATCATTCCCGAATCCCGCTCGTTCGCAGCCGCGATTCTCCGCTCGAGCAGGCTTCGCGGTGGTGGCCTACCGCAGGCTGGGCAGGGTGGCTGCCGAGGCTGCGGGTCGAAAATGGCGGAATTCCGGGGTTTTTTGCCCTCCATGGAAATATCCTGCAAAAAGCCATTGACGGTTGGGAGGGTCACGCCTAGATGGCCCTCACCGACGCGGCGCTGACGGTTTCGACTGCCTGCTGCGATGGTCGCCAGATAGAGATGGATAGCCGGTCCCCCGGTGTTAAA
>NZ_JBLYYF010000036.1:0-10925 GCF_048550555.1 Qipengyuania sp.
AGACGGAGGGATTCGAACCCTCGATACCCGTTACCAGGTATGGCTCCTTAGCAGGGAGCTGGTTTCAGCCACTCACCCACGTCTCCGCATGTCGCAGCGCCGGCGGGCCGGTTGCGAGGGGCGCGCTATAGCCACGCCCCTGCGTACCATCAAGGGGAGTTTTGCGCTTCTTGCGCACCAACCTCTCGACCCCCGCCGCGACTCGCTTCGCCGCATTTTGGATTCGGTTCATCGCCGTTTCATTGCCGCACCGCTCAAAGGGGATTCTTCTCACCGCGCAGCTGTCTGCGCCTATGCCGCCGACACGGAGGGATCGATGACCAAATTCAGACATATCTTGCCACGGCTCGGCCTGGCACTCGCCGCTTTCGGCATGGCCACGGCCCCGCTCGCGGCGCAGGTCGAGACGATCGACCCGGACTCCGCGATCGACGGCGACCTCGTCGAGCAGCCGGGCGACCAGCCGGTCTACGGCGAACCCGACGCCGTGCCGACTTATGCGCCCGAGACCGAGGCCACCGCGCCGGTCGAGACCGAAACCGCGACCGAACAGCCGCAATGGTCGGAACAGGCCGCCGAGGCGGCCGCGAGCGATGCGGTCGATACCGCCGCAGTCGACGACCCGTCCACCACCTACCGCGAGGACGATCTGATCGGTGCGGCCGAAGGCGTCTTCGGCAAGGGCGCGGAAGGTGTCGCCAAGATGATCCGCAAGCTGCTCAAGGACCAGGGCGAACCCAATGCCTACATCGTCGGGCGCGAGGCAAGCGGCGCTTTCATCGTCGGCGCGCGCTATGGATCGGGCACGCTCTACCACAAGGTCGAGGGCGAACTCCCGGTCTACTGGACCGGCCCCTCGATCGGTTTTGATGCCGGCGCCAATGCCGGCAGCACTTTCGTGCTGGTCTACAATCTCTACGACAGCGAGGAACTCTACGAGCGCTATCCGGCAGGCGAGGGGCAGGCCTATGTGATTGGCGGCCTCACCGCCAGTTATTTGCGCAAGGGCGACGTCGTGCTGATCCCGATCCGCATGGGGGCGGGGCTGAGGCTGGGCATCAACGCCGGCTACATGAAGTTCTCGAAAAAGCACCGCTGGCTGCCATTCTGACGGTCTGGGAAAAGGAGCCCTTCGGGTCGCCCAACCATAAATCCGGATGGCTCCGGGGCCGCGGCAGGATTTCCTGTTGCGGCCCTTTCCATATCCGGCGATGAGGCCCCCATGCTTGACCAACTCGAAGCCCAGGCCCCCGACGCGCTGCTCGCGCTCATCAAGATGCACGCGGAGGATCCGCGCGAGGACAAGATCGACCTCGGTGTGGGCGTCTATCGCACCAATGACGGCGCGACACCGGTCTTCCGCTCGATCAAGGCGGCAGAACAGCGGCTGGTCGATACGCAGGATTCGAAGAGCTACCTCGGGCCCGAGGGCGACACCGGCTTCGTCGATGCACTCAAGCCCTATGTCTTCGGCAAGGATGCCTCGATGGGCGGCAGGCTCGAAGGCATGCAGACGCCGGGCGGCACGGGCGCGGTGCGTCTCGCGGTGGCGCTTGCCAAGGCGGCAGGGGTCAGGCGCGTTCACCTCGGCGTGCCGAGCTGGCCCAACCATGCCCAGATCCTGCGGGACGTCGGTGTCGAGACCAGCACCTTCCACCATGCCAAGGCAGACGGCACGGCCGACATCGAGGCGTTGCTCGAAACGATCGACAAAGCGGAACCGACCGACGCCGTGTTGCTGCACGGCTGTTGCCACAACCCGACCGGTGTCGATTACACCGACGAGCAGTGGGCGCAGATCGCCGACGCCTTCGCCGCCAAGGGCGTCCTCCCCATCCTCGACGTTGCCTATCACGGCCTCGGCCGGGGCCTGGAAGATGACGTCGCGGGCGTACGCAAGGTCCTCGCCAAGGTGCCCGAGGCGCTGGTGGCCTATAGCTGCGACAAGAACTTCGGCCTCTACCGCGATCGTGTCGGCGCCTTCTACATGATCGCGAAGCAGCCATCGGACCTTCCCGCGATCACCTCCAACGCCAATGCGCTGGCGCGGGCCAACTGGTCGATGCCGCCCGATCACGGCGGCGCGGCGGTGCGCACCGTGCTGCGCGACGGGGACCTGACCAAGCAGTGGCTCGACGAACTCGACGAAATGCGGGCGCGCATGCGCCGCGTTCGCGCGCGTCTGGCAGCGGCCGACAACGAGGCGCCGGGCCTCAACCTGGCCGCGCTGGGCGACCAGAACGGTCTCTTTGCCATCCTGCCTTTGAGCAAGGACCAGATCGCGAGCCTGCGCGAGGATCACGGCATCTACATGGCCGGATCCGGCCGGATCAACGTGGCCGGCCTGCATGCCGGTAATACCGACAAGTTCATCGCCGCGCTGGCGGACGTCACCAAGGGCTAGGCACGGATGGATCGCCAGCCGACCCTCGAAACCGAGCGGCTGGTCCTCCGTCCGCTTGCCGAAGCCGACCGCGAGCCGCTCTATGCGGTGGCGGGCGATCCCGCCGTGTGGGAGCAGCACCCGATCCACGACCGCTGGCGGCGCGATGTGTTCGACGCCTTCTTCGACCAGGGGCTGGGAAGCAGCGGTGCCTTGGCAGTGACCGACAAGGCCACCGGCGCCGTCCTCGGTTCGACGCGCTACGACAAATACGACCCCGAGGAAGGCGGCGTGGTCGAGATCGGCTGGACCTACCTCGCTCCGCGCTACTGGGGCAAGGGCATCAATCACGAGATGAAGCGCGCGATGCTGGCACATGCCTTCGCCCATGTCGCGCTGGTCGAGTTCCGCGTCGGCGACACCAACTACCGCTCGCGCAATGCGCTGGAAGCGATCGGCGCGGTGCGCACCGATCGCTACGAACTGGAGAAGTACCAGGGCAAGCGCGTGGTGCACCTCGTATACGAGATGACCCGCGAAAGCTTCGCCACCGGCCCGTTGAGCTGACTGCCTGGGCGCTATTCGGCCGCTTGAGGAGCGACCTGCCGGTTGGCTCGCTGCGATTTCTGCCGCGAATTGAAGATCACGAAGGCGGCGAGTACCACGGTAAACAGGGCAAACATCAGCACCCAGCTCGCGGAGAGCAGGAGCGCGATGTTGTCGATGCTGGAGGAGGTCCAGACCTGTAGCGGATCGTTCTCGGCCATCTCGAGCAGCTTGTGATATTCGCCGGGGCATTGCGCTGACGCATCGATCGTAGGATCGACGCGCGCGACTGCCTGCAGTTCGCCGGTCCAGCCGCAACCGAGAATGGCGTCGGTGTCGGTCCCGGGAAGCGCCTTTACGAAACGCAAATGCAGGACGAACTGGGTGGCCATCGAGAGGACGAGTCCGATCGCCGACAGCGCCAGGAACAGGCGGTACCTCCCTTTCCTGCGGGGCAGGAACTGAAAGACCAGGATCAGCGATACGAGGATCGCGACCATTCCCACGAATTCGAGGTTTTCGGGCCACGGCGGAGCCAGGCCCGAGCCGGCTGCAATCAGCGGAGCAAAGACCGATCCCGAGATTACCAACCCGCCGATCCAGCCGAAATCCTCGACGGTCTTCTTGAAATCATCCAGCATCGACATCGAGGGGTTCCTAACGTGTCAGATCGATCGGATCCGGCTGGCTGTTGAGATCCAGCTGACCCGTGCGGACCGCGCCGCCCGGTTGGGTGATCCTGAAGCGGTAGTATCGACCGGGGAGGACAAGTGACGAGCCGAGCATCTCGGTCCAGGCGCAGGATGGGGTATAATAGGAGCCGGTTCTGACCTTGCAGATCCGCGACTTGAGTTCGCTTGTCACCCACACCTTTGCCCCGGCAGGAAGGATGAAGTCGATCGGGTCGGGTGGCGGTGGGGGCGGTGGAGGTGCGGGAGCCGGCGGTGGAGGTGGCGGTGGCCCCTTCCGTCCATTTTCGACCCACTGTTCGTAGCTGCCCCTTTGGGAGTGTGGGCAGAAGGGTTCGAAGATCGCCGTCCGCTTCTCAGTTTTGCCATTTTGGAACATCCGCTGAAGTTCCGCATTCACCGTGCGGATCCCGGCCAGCGGCTCGGTGCGACCCCAGCTCGCCCTTGCCTCGAGAGGCGAGAGATCAACTCCGCCAATCCCGTTTGCGGCCAGGCTTGCGAGGATGACGACGCGGTCGGCCGCACGATAGAAATCGTCATCGCGCTCCGCATCCCGAAAGACATCATCCCACGGGACCTTGGGCTCGCAACGTTCGAGATAAAGCACCGAGACATTCCCCGAGAACGAGAAATTCGCGGGCAGTTGCGCCGCATACCAGTCTGTGCGGGCAGTGCGTTCCCACGCGGTATCGTCGGCCAGATAGGGCTTGTCGTAAATGCGAGCAGGTTCGGTCTTGAAGGAGATCGTGCCGAATTGCTCGGCTATCGGGTCGCGCATTACTTCGACCAGCGCATCGAATTCTGACACTTCCTGCGCATGGAGCGGGGTGGCCAGACACGACAGGCCAAACAACGCCAATAGCTTGTTTCGCATAGTTCCCCCGTCGTCATGCGTCCCGACGGGGCATTACTATCGTGGAAAGGCCTTGGATGGCAATATCGACGTCAGCTAGACGAACGTAACCAGCTTTATTGAGCGCGAAGGCTCTCCATTCTGCGCAAATAGCGCGCCAGCACGTCGATCTCGAGATTGACCGCATCGCCTTCCGACAGATCGCCGAGCGTGGTCACTTCGGCAGTGTGCGGGATGATGTTGAGCGCGAAGCGGACGTCCCCGTTCTCCTCGTCCTCGACCTCGTTCACCGTCAGCGAGACGCCATCCACGGTGATCGAGCCCTTCTCGGCGACATAGGGCGCAATGTCCTCATTCGCGAGGATCTCGAGCCGGGTCGAGCCGCCGATGTCCTCCGCCAGCGCCACGCGGCCGACCGCATCGACATGGCCGGTCACGAGATGCCCGCCCAGTTCGTCGCCCAGCCGCAGCGCGGGTTCGAGATTGAGCCGGCGATCCGGGCGCCACTGGTCCTGCGCGGTGCGGCTGGTCGTCTCTCCCGAAACGTCGACCGCGAACCAGGCGTCGCCTGCCGTGCCCCCCCTGTCGACCACCGTCAGGCAGACGCCCGAACAGGCGATCGACGCACCGATATCAATGCCCGCCGGGTCCCAGGGGCAGGCGATGACGACGCGCAGGTCGCCCCGGTCCTCGATGCTCGTGATGATGCCGATGGCGGTGACGATCCCGGTGAACATGCGTGCTCCTGATTACCGCAGGCGGCTGTAGGCTTCGAAGCTGTCGCTGCCAAGCTGGCGGCGCTCGGCGAGCGCCCAGCGGCCATGCGCGTCGGTGAGGCTGGCGAGGCCGAGCTCGCCGACTGCGCCGCGTCCGCCGCCGATCACTATCGGCGCGCGGTAGAGTTCGAGCCGGTCGACGAGGTCGGCACCGAGCAGGCTTGCGGCGATGTCCGCGCCAGCCTCGACATAGAGATAGAGCGCCTCGAGCGAGGCGATCTGTTCGGGGCGGTTGATGACCTTGACCCCATCGGGCGCGACCCCGCGGGTCAGCACGACGCGCCGCGGGTTGCGATCCTCGAGGCCCGGAAGCCGGACGTCGAGCCGAGGCTTGTCCGCGCGCCAGGTGCCGCCGCCGACCAGGATCGCATCGGCGCGCGCGCGCTGTGCATGAACATGCGCGCGTGCCGTCTCGCCGGTGATCCACTGGCTCGTGCCGTCGGCCATGGCGATGCAGCCGTCGAGCGACATGGCGAGTTTGAGCGTTACGTGCGGGCGGGCGCTGTGGGCGCGGGTGAGATAGCCCGCGAGGCTCGCCGCGGCATCGGGGGAGGCCAGCAGCTCGGCCTCGATCCCCGCCTTGCGGAGGCGCGAGAAACCGTCTCCGGCCGTGCGCGGATCCGGATCCTCGACACCGGCGACCACGCGCGCCACGCCCGCCTTGATCAGCAGGTCACTGCACGCCGAACCGCGTTCGGAGCGGTGGGCGCAGGGCTCGAGAGTGACATAGGCGGTTGCGTCGCGCGCGTTTTCGCCGGCCTGCGCCAGTGCGGCGGCTTCGGCATGCGGGCGTCCGCCAGGCGCGGTCCATCCTCGGCCGACGATCATGCCGTGTTTGACAAGGATGCAGCCGACGCCCGGATTGGGATAGCTCGCCGGGCGCGCACGGCTGGCGAGCCGCGCGGCAGCGGAAAGCCAGCGCGCGTCACTCGTCGCTGCGCTCAACCGCCCGAACCTGCCTGATAGAGCTCGCGCTGACGGGCTTCCGCTGCGGCCTTTTCGCGCGCGTTTTCGATCTCCGCCTCGCGTTCCATCTTGTCGACGTCGAGCCCGGTCGCGCGGCCGAGCGTCTTGTAGGCCTCGACCTTCTTTTCGCGCAGTTCGGCAAGTTCCGCCTCGCGGGCCTCCTTGCGTTTCTGGTTTTCCAGGTTCGAGCGACGGATTTCCTCGTCGCTGCGGCCTTCGGCGAGCGTCGAGATGAAGGTCACTTTGGGGACATCGGGCGGCCGGAAGTGCGATTCGCGCGTCAGCATCGCCAGCCCGCTCAGCGGAATGGCGAAGGACAGCGCCAGCAGCGGCCACCGGTAGGGCCGCGGTTCGCGGATATAATCCCACAGGTCGGCAAGGCCGGCCTTGGCATCGAAGCGTGTCTTGAGGCGCATGACCGCCAAGATAGGAGCTTTCGCCCGGGGGCGCCAGTCAAGCTTAGCCGAACGCCGCGTAGAGCGTGCGGCCATGCCGGCTGAGCCAGCGGTTGGCCTCGTTGATATCGTCTTCGTACAGGCGGTCGAGCAGCGCGTGGAAAGTGGGCGAATGGTCGAAATGGACCAGATGCGCGACTTCGTGCGCGACGACCGAGCGGCGGACGGTATCGGGTGCCTGGACGAGGCGCCAGTTGAGACGGAGCGTGCCTTCCGACGAGCAGCTGCCCCAGCGCCGCCGCGCGCGCGTGAGCTTGACCTCGGAAGGGGGAAGTTCGGCGCGCATGCAATAGTCAGCCGCATCCTCGGCGAAGAGGCGCAGCGCCTCGCCCTCGAGCCAGCGCTGCAAACGCTTTGCGAGCGTATCCTGCGGGCCACCGAGGCTGAGCCTGTCCTCCGACAAGGTTGGCTTGCGGGGAGCATCCTCGCGCCAGTCGAGCGCAATCTCGCTGCCGCGGTAGAGCAGGGCCCCCTCGCGCGCCGGATCACGCCTGTCGGGCACCTTGGCGAGCTGGGCGGCGAGCCAGTCGCGCCGGGCATGGGCGAAGGCGATGGCCTCGGCGCTGCGGCACCAGTGGGGCAGGGTGATGCGCACCGCGCTGCCATCGGGCGCGAGCCGCAGCGTCAGCCGCTTGGCGCGGCGATTGCGGGTGATCTCGATCGGCAGCGTGCGCGTGCCCAGTTCGATCACCGGCTCCAGCGCTTCGCGGCGGAGCCAGTCGATCACGCCGCCTCTCCCTCGTCGAAATCCTCGTCGTCCCACTCGACGATATGGTGTTCGAGCGGGCCTGCCTCGTTCTCGCTCACCACCCGGCCGGCGACCGAGACCCCGGCGCGAACCACGTCCTCGCGATCGCCGGTGAGCAGATAGTGCCAGCGCGGCAGCGGATCCCCGTCGGCGCGGCGACGGTAGGCGCAGGTGGGCGGCAGCCACGAGACGTCGTCGACGATCTTCAGCGTCAGCCGCAGGCAGTCGGGCACGAAGGCCTTGCGGTGCTTGTAGTCGGTGCAGCGCGCGGTCTGCGTGTCGAGCAATCTGCACGCGACATTGGTGTGCTCGATCTCGCCCGTTTCCTCATACTCGACCTTGTGCAGGCAGCAGCGCCCGCAACCGTCGCACAGCGCCTCCCATTCCTCGGCGCTGAGATCGGCCAGCGGCCGCTCCCAGAAACGGTCCCTCAATGCACCCATTTTTCCAGTTCCGCGGCCACTGCTTCGGGGCCCTCGTCGGTCGGCAGGATCGCCAGCGGCTCGCCCTCCGGACCGAACAGATAGGTGATGTTGGTATGACCGACCAGATAGCCGCCGCCATCCTGCTTTTCGCCGATCGAATAGGTCGCGGCGAACGCCCCGGTAATCGCGTCGATCTGCTCCTTGGTGCCCGTCAGGCCGAGGAGGCGGGGATGGAAATTGGCGGTGAATTCCTCGAGCACCGCAGGCGTGTCGCGCCCCGGATCGACGCTGATGAAGAGCGGCTGGATCTTGGCACCGAGCTTGGGATGGTTCTTCTCGAAGGCTTTCACCCCAGCCATCGCCCGCTGGTTGTCGACCGGGCAGACGTCGGGGCAATAAGTATAGCCGAAATAGACCGTGCGGTACTTGCCCTTGAAGTCGTTCCAGCTGACCTTTTGGCCATCCTCGCCCGTCAACGTGAAATCGCCGCCGATCGCGGCGCCGGCCAGCGGCGGTTCCGCAGGCGCGGAATCGTTGCAGGCGGTAAGGACAAGCAGGGCGGCGAAGAGCGGGGTAAGGTTGCGCAGCATGGTCTGTCGGTTCATGGTCTGCTAACCGCCCATCTTCAAGGGCGAGTCAGCCATTCGATTGAGGATAACAGGGGCTTTCATACGGTGAAGCGGTTCGCGAAAAACTTCCTTCTGGCAGCAATTGCGGGGGCGCTGCTCGCCCCCCCGGCGCAGGCCCAGATGCAGCGTGAGGGGTACAAGTTCCTCGAGGCGGTCAAGAAGCACCAGGGCGACGACGTCACCCAGATGATCGAAGAGCCGGGCAGCACCCTGGTCAATACCCGTGACGTGACCAGCGGGGAAACCGCGCTGCACATCGTCACCCAGCGACGCGATGCCGTCTGGCTGAACTTCCTCCTCTCGAAGGGCGCCAATCCGAATATCGCCGACAAGAACGGCACCACCCCCTTGCAGCTTGCCGCGCAGCTCGGTTTTACCGAGGGCGTCGAAATCCTCGCCGAACGCGGGGCCGCGGTGGACGTTCCCAACAGCACGGGCGAGACGCCGCTCATCTCGGCGGTCCACCGGCGCGACAGCGGCCTCGTCCGCCTGCTCATCTCGAAAGGCGCGAGCGCCGACCGGGCGGACAATTCGGGCCGCACCGCGCGCGACTATGCCCGATTGATGGGCGCGCGCTCGGATATGCTCGAGGAAATCGAAAGGGCCGAAGCCGAGCGCGGCGAAAAGGCCGAGGCCTACGGGCCGAACTGAGCGATGGACGTAGCCGATCTCACGCTCGACGAACTGCGCCTCGCGCTCGCACCCGGCATAGCCCAGGCGGCGGTGTTCGACGGCTGGAGCGAGGCAGCGCTCGACATGGCCGCCGACCAGCTCGGCGCCGATCGCGATGTCGCCCGGCTGGCGTTCAAGGACGATGGCGCGATGGGGATGATCTGCGCCTGGATCGAGACGATCGACCGGCAGATGATCCTCGACCTCCCGCCCGAGACGCTCGCGACGATGAAGATCCGCGAGCGGATTCGCAGCCTCGTCCAGTATCGCCTCGATGCCGTCGCGGGCCAGGAAGAGGCGCTGCGCCGCGCGCTCGCGATAATGGCCATGCCGCAGAACGCCGCGCGTGCGCTCAAGACCGGCTGGAACAGCGCCGATGTCATGTGGCGGCTCGCGGGCGATACGGCGACCGATTACAATCACTACACCAAGCGCGCGATCCTCGCGTCGATCTACGGCGCGACGCTGTCGGTCTTCGTTGCCGACGAAAGCGAGGACAAGGCGGAGACGAGGGCATTCCTCGACCGCCGCATCGAAGGCGTCATGACCTTCGAGCGGGTCAAGGCCAAATGGCTCAATCCCGAGCGCGAGCATTTCAGCGTGGCGCGCTTTCTCGGACGTCTGCGGTACCCGGCGCGTTAGCGCGCTATTGATAACCAGTTGCAACAAGCGCGCACATCTGACAGGGCGGCGGCATGACGCTCGACGGGTTCGAACATGAGAAGGCCGCCAGGATCGTGGCGGTGGACTGGGCCGTATTGGCCGAGGACGAAGGCAAGCGCCTCAAGGCGCTGGGCGTGGACGAGGGCGCCGAAGTCGCGGTGATCCATCGCGGCATCTTCGGCACGCGCGACCCGCTCGCGATCCGAATCGGGCGCATGACGATCGCGCTGCGCCGGTCGCACGCGCTTGCCATCGAGGTCGAGCCCGCATGAGCCGCAAACGCACCGCTGCGCTGGTCGGCAATCCCAATTCGGGCAAGTCGGCGCTGTTCAACGCGCTCACCGGCGCGCGCCAGAAGATCGCCAACTACCCCGGCGTCACGGTCGAGCGGAAGGCCGGGCGGCTGGTGCTGCCGAGCGGCGAGCCGGTCGAGCTGATCGACTTGCCGGGTTCCTACAGTTTCGATGCCGCGAGCCCCGACGAGGAGGTGACGCGCCAGGTCGTCCATGGCGAGTTCGAAGGCGAACCCCTGCCCGAGGTGATCATCCTCGTGCTCGACGCGGCCAATCTCGAACAGCATCTCGTGTTCGCGCAGGAAGTGCTCGAACTGGGCCGCCCGACCGTGGTCGCGCTCAACATGATCGACCTCGCCGAGCGCGACGGGCTCGTGCTCGACCCAGCCGCGCTGTCCGAGGCGCTCGGCGTGCCCGTGGTCCCGACCGTTGCGGTCCGTCGCAAGGGGCTTGCCGAGCTGTCCGCCGCGATTGCCGAGGCCGAGAGCCATGCCGACGAGGAAGCACACAAGCGCTGGCACCTGACGCTGCCCGAGCGGCGGCTGTCGGCCAAGATGATGGCGCGCGGCGCGATCCTCTCCAAATCGACCCGCCACACGATAGAGAACGGGGTCGACCGGGTGCTGCTCAATCCGTGGATCGGGCCGGTGATCCTGTTCGGCCTGCTGTTCGTGATCTTCCAGGCCGTATTCGCCTGGGCGACACCCTTCGCCGATGCGCTCGAGGCCGGAGTCGGCGCGATCTCGAGCCTCGTGACGGACACCCTGCCACCCGGCATCGTCCGCGATTTCCTCACCGAGGGCGTGCTTGCCGGCGTCGGTTCGGTG